>NZ_JAJFZL010000001.1:0-634987 GCF_020733635.1 Nocardia spumae
CGGTGATAACGGAGCGTACGACGCTCGCCGAGCTGTTCGCGTTGTGGATCGCGAGCAAGGAGAAAGCCGGGCTGAAGCGCCAAAGCGTCGACAAATACCAGCGTGCATGGGACAAGCACGGCGCCAAGCAGATCGGTGAACTGCGGGTCCGAGAATTCCCGACCAGTCGCGCTGAAAGCCACCTCGGGATCGTGGCTGAGTCGGCGATGAGTCAGGCCAAGTTTCTCCGGGTGGCACTCACCGGCATGTTCGCGATGGCTGTCCGGCATGACGTGCTGGCGGTCAATCCGCTCCGAGAGACATCGCGTAATACGAGGAAGAAGACGCCGGTGCGTGCCTTGACCGTGGACGAGTTCGCGAGGGTTCGCGCGGCGGTGGTCGCGTACACCCAACGTGAACACGTTTCCGGTCCACGACCAGGACGTCTGTTGCCTCCGTTCGTCGATGTGATGGGCTCGACCGGGTGCCGGCCGAATGAGGTGCTCGGGCTTCGTTGGTCGGATGTCGATCTGCTGTCCGATCCGCCAGTCATGACGGTCGCGGGCACGGTGATCGATCACGGCAAGGTCAAAGGTCAGTCGTTGCGTCGGCAGGATTCTCGGAAGGGCGATGCGCCCGATCACACGGTCGTATTGCCATCGCTGGCTGTCGAAGCGCTGGCTCAGCTGCTCGGTGAAGCGAGCAAGGATCTCGAATCGTTGGAGACTCTCGCGGACAAGCCGGTCTTTCCGAATCGCGACGGCGAGTGGATGAGCCTGAACAACCTTCGGCGGTCTCTGCGTGCTGCACTGCCCGATGACCTGAAGTGGGTCACTCCGTATTCGCTGCGGCGAACCGTGGGAACGGTGATCCGCGACGGCCTCGGAGTCGAGCAGGCACAAGCCCAGCTGTCCCACGCTCAGCTCGCGACGACCGAGCACCACTACGTCGAACGGCGCACGCACGGTCCGGATGTTCGCGAGGTCCTCGACCGGTACGCGAAGGAAAGTACGGATTCGAATATAAGGGGAAAGTGAGGGATTTCACCTCGATGATCTTGGAAGGAAAGAGCCCCCGATCTGCTGATGCAGCTCGGGGGCTCTTTTCTGCGCGCCCGGAGAGACTCGAACTCCCAACCTTCTGATCCGTAGTCAGATGCTCTATCCGTTGAGCTACGGGCGCAGGGTCTTACCGTGTTCAGTTGTGTGCCCGGTTACCCGGGCGTGGCGGAGGCGAGAGGATTTGAACCTCCGGTCCCCGTGAAGGGACAACTCATTAGCAGTGAGTCCCATTCGGCCGCTCTGGCACGCCTCCTGGAGCCTTCTTTCGAGGGCGCCGGTCCTTTCGAACCGCCGAGAGGCAAGAGTACAGAGCAACCCGCCAGTACGCAAAACGGCTGGTCAGCGCAGGTGACTGTCGAACCAGTCGAAGATCCGGGTCTGCGCGTCGATCAGCATTCGCTTCTCTTCCTCGGCGAGCTGCTCGAAGTCGCTCATCTCGAAGCCGGGGTGGTCCGGCCGATGGTGCAGCCCCGGGTAGTTGACCACCAGGGTGGCGACCATGGCCCGGGCCGCCGCGTCCCGGAGTCGCTCGACCTGGTCGGACGGGGTGGCGGGATCGTCGTCGCCGTACAGGCCGAGCCACGGGGCCTGCAATCGGGGCGCGGCGTGCACGAGTGCCGTCGCCTCCGAGGTGAGCGGCTCGACGATGCCGGGCGCGGCGACACTCACGGCGGCACCGATGGGCCGGTTCGTCGCCACCAGCAGGGCCGCGGTGCCGGCGTTGTCGAAACCGAGTACGCCGATGGTGTCGGCGAAGACACCCCGGCCGACCAGCCAGTCGAAACAGGCGTCGAAGTCGGCGAACAGGTCCGCGCCGAACACCTGCTCCGGTACGGCGGTGGCCGTCGCCCCGGCGGGTCCCCCGTCGACAGCCCGCGTCCCCGGCGCGACCCCGTCGAGCCCTCCGGATGCGGCGCCGACGTTCGCCTCCGGACGGTCGAACCGGTGGAACAAATTGGGCGCCACCATGATCCAACCCTCGCCGGACAGCGACTTCATCATATCCAGCAATACATTGGCAAACTCGCGGGATTCATGGAGCACGACGATGCCGCCGCGGGCGTTGCCCTCCGGCTCCATCACCGTGATCGGCACTCGCCCCCCGGCCTCCTGTGGCCGAGTGCCATCCACAACCTGCCCGTTGTCGCGCAATGGTGCCTCGTCTCGATAGATGCCCGACATGAAACCAGGGTAATTCGCGGGCATCACATTCGGGAGAAGTTGCACGTAAGTACCCATTTCCCGGAAAAATTCCGACATACCGCCCAGACGGTTCCGAAGTGCCGGATCGGCGGGAGCGCCCGTCGGACGGCCGCGGGAACGGCCCGGTGCGGCGAACAATTAGGGTGATGGGGTGAGTGCTCGTATTCGTCCGGACCTCGAGTCCATCCCGGCCTACGCTCCAGGTCGCAGCAACCCGGGTGCGGTGAAACTCGCCAGCAACGAGTCCACTGCCGGGCCTCTGCCGAGTGTCGCCAAAGCGATCGCGGAAGCGGCCGAACTCATCAACCGGTATCCGGACAACTCCTCGGGCGAACTTCGAGCAGCCCTCGCCGACTTCCACGGTGTCGAGGTCGCGAATATCGCCATCGGATGCGGCAGCGTCGCGCTGTGCCAGGAACTGGTTCAGATCACCTGTACGTCCCCCGCGGACGAGGTGATGTTCGCGTGGCGCTCGTTCGAGGCCTATCCGATCCTCACCCAGGTCGGCAACGCCACCGCGGTGCCGGTTCCGCTGAACGACGAGTACGCCCACGATCTGGACGCGATGGCGGCCGCGGTCACCGATCGGACCAAGCTGATCTTCGTCTGCAATCCGAACAACCCGACCGGAACCGCCTACGGACGGCGTGACCTGGTCCGCTTCCTGGACGCGATTCCCGAGCACGTGCTGGTCGTGCTCGACGAGGCGTATTACGAATATCTGCGGCTGCCGGCCGACGATCGCGCCGACGGGGTGGAACTCGGCCGCGATCGCCCCAATGTGGTCGCGCTGCGGACCTTCTCGAAGGCCTACGGACTAGCCGGGTTGCGCGTCGGATACGCCGTCGGTCATCCCGATCCGATCACCGCACTGCTCAAGGTGCATGTTCCGTTCAGCGTGAACCGGCTGGCTCAGGCCGCGGCCGTGGCCTGCCTGCAGGCCCGTGGCGAACTGCTCGACCGCACCGATCATGTTGTGGCCGAGCGCGATCGGATGCGGGAAGCGCTGCTGGCGGCCGGGTATCGGGTACCGCCCACCCAGGCCAATTTCGTCTGGCTGCCGCTGGGCGCGGACAGCGCGGACTTCGGCGCGGCCAGCGCCGAGGCCGGAGTTCTGGTGCGGCCCTATGGAACCGACGGCGTGCGGATCACCGCGGGCGATCCACACGAGAACGACCTGTTCCTGGCCTTCGCGACCGCCGCGGAGACCGTCGCGCGCTTCGCCGGCTGAGTCAGCGGGTACCCAGCGCGCCGGCGAGCGTCGGCCAGGCCCGCGGCAACTCGTCCTTCCAATACGGCCACGAGTGCGTGCCGACCTTCTCCAGGTCGACATCGGCCGGAATCTGCATGCGTTCCAGGCGATCGGCCAGGGCCATCGTGCAGGCGTTGGCGCCCGCCTCGAGCGGCCCGCCGAATCCGATCGCGGACGCCGCCTCGGGATTGCCGGGACCATCGTAGGGTCCGGGCATACCGGATCCGGCGGACAGGTAGATCGCAGTTCCGCGCAGGCTATCGGCGTGCATCATCACGTCGTGGGCGAGCCAGTCCGGATCGTCCTGCTTGCCGAACATGTTGTCCGGCTCGCCGCCATAGGTGCGGACCACCGCGCGGGCCTGCGCCTGCCCGATATCCGACCCCATCGCATAACAACCACTGTGGGCCGCGACCGCCCGGTACAGCTGCGGGTGGCGCATGGTCAGCATCATCGCGGCCTCGGCGCCCATCGACACGCCTTCGACGGCGTTGCGGCCGTTGCCCTCGAAGGTCGCGTCCATCAGCGGCGGTAGTTCGCGGGTGAGGAATGTCTCCCACCGGTTGGTGCCGAGCACCGGGTCCGGCTGCTGCCAATCGGTGTAGTAGCCCGCCGGGCCGCCGATGGTGAGCACCACGTTGACGTCCTTGTCGGCGAAGAACTGCACCGCACCGCCGCGTTCGGTCCAATTGTTGTAATCGTTGCTGGCACTGCGGCCGTCGAGCAGATACACCGTCGGGCGGGGACGGCTGCGGTCGGCGGGCAGCAGCACCTCCACCGGCAGCGTGCGCGCCATCGCGGGTGACCGCACGAATACTCGCACCCGGCGGTCGGTGATCTGCTCGACACGATCGACCGACGCGGCACTGGGCGGTGGAGTGTCCACCGACGGAGCCGGTCCCTCTGCCGAGCCGGAATCGGCCGGTGGTGCGGGCGCGGCGGCTGTCAGCGGAGCCGTGCACATCGCCGCACACATCAGGAGTGCGGCGATGGCGACGCCGGGCAGCCGACGCCGTATCCGGCGACGATCCATGGCCGTCATCCTGCCAGAGGCAGAGCGGGGCGTCGAAAACTGGCGAGCGTGGCGCGCTGGCGTATCCGGCCGATTCGGCATCGGCCCACCTCCGCCAGTAGGCTGAGACACCGTTCCGGGCCCGCCCGGAACGAGGTGGGTTGCCCGAGCGGCCTAAGGGAACGGTCTTGAAAACCGTCGTGGTTCACGCCACCGTGGGTTCAAATCCCACACCCACCGCGGGTGCCTCCCGTTTTCCGTGCTCCGCCGCGGTCCTGTTGCCGCGGGATGGAACAGGCGGTTGGAGGTCACGGCCGACGGCGATTAATTTCGACTCATGTCGACCGGTGTGCGCGAGGGCCAGGTGTTCGAGGACGCCAGGCCGCGTTTGGAAGCGATCGCGTATCGCCTGCTGGGTTCGGCGACCGATGCCGAGGACGCGGTGCAGGATGCGTTCGTACGGTGGCACGCCGCCGATCGCGGGTACGTCGAGACGCCCGAGGCGTGGTTGACGAAGGTACTCACCAATATCTGTCTCAACCAGCTCGCGTCGGCACGGGTGAGGCGCGAGGCGTACGTGGGTCAGTGGTTGCCCGAGCCGATCTTCGCCGCGGACCCGATGTCCGGCCCGGCCGACACCGTCGAACAACGTGAATCGGTATCGATCGCGATGCTCACCCTGATGGAACGGCTGTCGGCCAGGGAGCGCGTCGTGTACGTGCTACGCGAGGCATTCGGCTACGCGCACAACGAGATCGCCGAAATCGTCGATCTCACCGAGTCCAACTGCTATCAGATCTACCGGCGCGCCAAACAACATATGGCCGACGACCGGACCCGCCGCGAGGTCGATGCGGTCTCGGCCCGCAAGGTCGTCGAGGAATTCCTGGCCGCGACGCTCAGCGGCAACACCGACTCGCTGGTGCGGCTGCTGACCGACGACGCGGTGAGCGCGGGCGACGGTGGTGGCGTGGTGACGTCGCTGCCGCATCCGGTCACCGGCGCGCTGCGGGTGGCGCGATTCCTGCGCCGGCTGTTCGAGCCCACCGAGCACAAGTGGGAGCAGATCGGCGGTCGTGCCGATCTGTTCGCCGCGGTGGTCAACGGCGTACCCGCGCTGGTGATCGTGGTCTGCGAGCGGATCGTCGGCATCCTCACGTTGGAGGTGACGACCGACGGCATCTCGGCCGTTCACACCCAAGCCAACCCCGCCAAGCTCGAACGGGCCACCCGCCACTGGGCCGCCTTCGAGCACACGGAACCGCTCGTCACCGGATGGTGATGTAGGCCACAGTCCACTGCTGTCAGGTTTCGCCCCGCTGTCCGGTTCAGGAAGCGAACACCACCCAGACAGGAGTCGGATCATGAAGCACCGCATCGTCGTTCTCGGCGCCGGATACGCCGGAGCCAACGCCGCCGCCCGCTTGGCCAAGCGGCTGCACCCAGCCGATGTCGACATCACCCTCGTCAATGCCGATCCCGAGTTCGTCGAGCGGGTCCGCATGCACCAGCTGTCGACGGGTCAGGAACTGCGGCGCCGCATGCTGACCGATCTCTTCGCCGGCACCGGCGTGCGGGTGGAGCCGGCGCGGGTGACCTCGATCGACGCCGACCGGCACGTGGTTGGGGTCGACGCCGCCGACGGCTCCCGCGAGATCGCCTACGACACCCTCGTCTACGCTCTCGGCAGCGCCGCGACCGACGGCGGTGTGCCGGGTGTGGCCGAGCACGCCCACGACATCGCCGGTAAGCGGTCCGCGCTATTGGTGCGCGAACGGCTGGCGAGCCTGGGCGCGGGGGCGACCGTGCTGGTCGTCGGTGGCGGTCTCACCGGAATCGAAGCCTCCACCGAAATCGCCGAAGCCCGACCGGATCTCGAGGTCGCCCTCGTTGCGCGCCGCGACCTCGGCGACTGGCTCGGCGAGAAAGCCCGACGCCATCTGCGCACCGCATTCGACCGGCTCGGCATCACCGTCCACGAGCACACCGATGTCGCCCGCCTCGACCGGACCGGCGCGCACACCACCGACGGCCGCACGATCTCGAGCCAATTGACCGTGTGGACAGCAGGTTTCGCTGTCCACCCGATCGCCGCCGCCTCCACCCTGCAGGTATCGGCGACGGGACAGATCGTCGTCGACGCCACGATGCGCTCGGTCTCACACCCCGACGTCTACGCCGTCGGCGACGCCGCGCTCGCCCCCGGGGCGAGCGGCGATCCGCTGCGGATGTCCTGCGCCTCGGGTGTGCCTTCGGCCTATCACGCCGCCGACGTCATCGCCGCCCGCCTGACCGGCCGCGAGGTCCCCCGCAACTCGATCGGCTACACCGGCCAGTGCATCAGCCTCGGCCGCCGCGACGCGGTGATGCAGTGGGTCACCCCCGACGATCAGCCCAAGTCCTCCGCCCTCACCGGACGAGCGGCCGCGCGACTCAAGGAGTTCATCTGCAAGAGCGCGGCGTGGAGCGTCTCGCATCCGACCGCGATGATGCCATCGCGCCGCCGTCACCTCACGGCCGAGCCGAGCCGCCTCCTCACCGCGTGACAGCGGCGGCAGTCACGTCGCCGTTCGCCGACCCGGATGGCGCCGACCACCCGCCGCGGCTGATCATCGACGGATCGACGGGCTGCCCCACCCGCAGCGATGGCGCCGACCGTCGGGACAGTCAGCGCCATCGATCGATTCGGACATTGTCCGCACAGCGGAGGTCGGGGTCAGAAGCACCACACCCAGGATGCCGATCCGGGGAATGGAATGGTGATGCAGATGGCGATATCTTTCGCCGTCGTATCGGACACGGTGTCGGCCGATGCCATGGGTGCTGCCACGGCGCCGAGGGACATGATTATCGCTGCGGACGCGATAATTCTTGCGGACCTTTTCTTCATGTTCGAACCTTTCGATTTCAACCTTTCCAGAGCAAACCGGAAGTCCCGGCTCGATATGTGCACTTCTCATGGTCGCGCTGGTCAACTGTGGCGACTAGGGACCTACGACACCGATCGGAAAGCATGCCCGCCGGAAATCCGGATCGAAGAAATTGCATGGGGTAAACAAGAAACATGGGGTGAACAAGAAATAGGGGTCTGGGCGGCCTTTTCCCATTCCGGGCCATGACCGGATCGGGGCGCGGCGCGAACCCGCGGAGTGCGGGTGGTGGGCGAGACGGGATGCGCGAGCGGGGGCGGCGGTGCGCTTTCGGGGCGGGTCAGGGCCGCCGGCGATCGTTCGCGTTGTCCACCCGCTCGAAGGCGTCGCCGATGGCGTCCAGCTCGTCCGGGCTGATCAGGTCGAGGAAGGCTCGACGCACCGCGGCCACGTGACCGGGGGCGGCGGCGACCAGGCGCCGCATCCCCTCCTCGGTGAGGTGTGCGCGGACCCCGCGCCCGTCCTCCTCGCAGCTGGTGCGGCGCACCATGCCCTGTTCTTCCATGCGGCGGATCTGGTGGGTGAGGCGGCTGCGGGACGACAGCACGCCGTCGGCGAGATCGCTCATGCGCAGCGAGCCGCCGGGACTCTCGGAGAGCATCACCAGAATGCGGTATTCGGGCAGACTCAGATCGCTGTCGTCCTCGAGCTGGCGGTTCAGTTCCACCATGAGGCGCTGATGGCCGTCCATGAAGGCGCGCCACGCGCGCTGCTGGGCCGAGCTCAGCCACAGCGGCTGCGGCGCCGGGTGACCACTCGGTTCGTTAGCCATCCCACCATTCTATTGGCCCGCGGCGAGTCCGTAATGGGAAGTATGTCGGCAGGTCAGCGACCTGCCCGCGGGGAGGAGATGATCGAATTCGCAGCCGCACCCGTTCCGGCGATACCTCCACCTAGAGTCGAGATATGTACGCGGTGACATTGGATGGTTACGGTGGGCCCGAGGTAATCCGCTGGACGGAGGTGCCCGATCTCCCGCCGCCGGGCCCGGGCGAGGTGTCGATCGATGTCGTGGGTGCCGGCGTCAATCGTGCGGACCTGTTGCAACGCCAGGGCTTCTATCCGCCGCCACCGGGAGCCAGCGACATCATGGGCCTCGAGGTCTCGGGTGTCGTAGCCCAGGTCGGCGAGGGCGTGCGGGATCTGCAGCCGGGCGAACGGGTCTGCGCACTGCTGTCCGGCGGCGGGTACGCCCAGCGGGTGGTGGTCGCGGCGACACAGGTGCTGCCGGTCCCCGAGGGCATGGATGTGGCTGCGGCAGCGGCACTTCCGGAGGTCGCGGCCACCGTCTGGTCGAATCTGGTCATGCGGGCCGGTCTGCACGCCGGGCAGCGGTTGCTGATCCACGGCGGCGGGAGCGGAATCGGCACGCACGCCATTCAGGTCGCGGTGAATCGCGGTGTGCGAGTGGCGATCACGGCCGGATCGCAGTACAAGATCGATCGCTGCCTGGAATTGGGGGCACATATCGGAATCAATTACCGCGAGCAGGATTTCGTCGAGGTTCTCGGCGAAATTGGTGGCGCGGACGTCATTCTCGACAATATGGGCGCGGCCTATCTGGGGCGCAATGTGGCGGCCCTGGCCGACGACGGTCAGATCTGCATCATCGGTATGCAGGGTGGGGTGAAGGCCGAGCTGATTCTGTCCGAGCTGCTGGGTAAGCGCGGCACGATCCACGCCACCAATCTGCGGCGGCGGCCGGCGACCGGACGTTCGAGCAAGGCCGAGATCGTCGCGGAACTGCGGCGGCACCTGTGGCCGCTGATCACCGAGGGCGCGGTGGTGCCGATCGTGCACGCCGAGGTCCCGGTCACCGAGGCCGCACAGGCGCAACAACTGCTCGATTCGGCGGAAACCGTCGGCAAGGTGGTGCTGCGCGTCGACGAAGCGTGACGAGGCGCCCGGGCTCAGGACTCCAGCGAGTTCAGGGCCCGGCCCAGCTGGTCGATCTCGAATTTCGTTGTATAGGGCGCCAATCCGATGGTGACGGCGCCACCCTCGTCGTTGACTCCCAGCGCGTCGAGCAGGCGGCTGCCGCCGTGGGCGCCGCTGACGGTGCCGATGCGGTGGTCGGCGAGTTCGGCGGAGATCTTCTCCGCCTGCATACCCGCGATGGTGAAGCTGACCGTCGGGATGCGGGTGGACGCGCGGCCGATCACGGTGAGATCCGGAACGTGTTCGAGCACCTCCATCAGGTGTTCGAACAGCTGATCGTGATAGTCCTGCAGTGAGGTGATCGAGATCTCGAGCCGCTCACGCCGGGTGCCGACGGCCTGTTCGTCCAGGCCGGCGAGATAGTCGATCGAGGTCGTCAGCCCGGCCAGCAGCGCGTACTGATGTCCGCCGACCTCGAGCCGCTCGGCGCCCTTGGCGTAGGGATTCAGCGACATGGAGGGAATACGGTCCAGGAACGCCGGGTCGCGAAAGACCAGCGCACCGATCTGCGGACCTCCCCACGCCGGTGCGGACAGGGCGATGACATCGGCATTGAGCTCATCGATATCGATCAGGGCATAGGGCGCGGCGCCGAAACAGTCGGCGACCATCAGCCCGCCCACCTCGTGCACGCGATCGGCGGCCACCCGCACCGAGGGCGCGGATCCGACGATGGGCGAGGCGGCGGTCACGGCCACCAGGCGCGCGGTCGGGCCGATCAGCTCCTCGAACTGCCAGGCCGGCATCTCGCAGGTTTCGATCTCCACCTCGGCCCAGCGCACATGGGCGCCGTAACGGTTGGCGATGCGCAGCCAGGGCGCCACATTCGCCTCGTCGTCGAGCCGCGACAAGACGATGCCGGTCCCCAGTCCGAGCCGCGAACTCAACGATTCCGCCAGCCAGGCCAGCAGCACCGCCCGGTCCGGTCCGAGCACGACCCCGGCCGGATCGCCGCCGACGAGATCGGCGACCGCCTCCCGGGCGGCGTCGAGAATCGCACCGCTGCGCCGCGCCGCGGCGTGGCGATTGGTGTGCGAGAAAGCAGAGGTCCGGAAACCCGTTGACACGGCGCGCGATACCGAATCCGGGACCAGCATTCCTGCCTGTGGGTCCAGATGGATCCAGCCGTCGCCCAGGGACGGTATCAACCCCCGAACCCTCGCGACGTCGTAAGTCATGCTGGCCACTCTAAGGGCAGCAGGCAAGTCGGCGGAACCGTGCGCCGACCGAATGCGATATCACGCGACATGGCACCCGACTTTCACAAAACCGAACCACACCAGAGGCGGACCAGAACCGTCACAGAATACTTGCGCTGGAAATCGGACCGTATACCCAGCACGGGCACCGGCCTCCGACCGGCGCGATGCGCCGTTCACTTAGCGCATCGCGGCGCGAGCAGACATCATGGATGCCATGACGCAATCGGACGGAGCACCGGATTCCATCGTGGTCATCGGGCCCGAAGGGCGACCGCTGGTGATTCCGGCGGGCGCGCAGGGTGAGGCGCCGTTCGCCGGGCAGGTGGTCGGCGACCTCGACGCCGAGGCCGCGGCGAACGCCGGCGAGGAATCGCTGGCCGACATGGTCGAGCAGCCCGCCAAGGTGATGCGCATCGGCACCATGATCAAACAGCTGCTCGAGGAGGTGCGGGCCGCACCGCTCGACGATGCCAGCCGCAGCCGGCTCAAGGAGATCCACAAGACGTCCGTACACGAGCTCGAGCAGGGCCTGTCCCCTGAGTTGCGCGACGAACTCGAGCGTCTGGCGCTGCCGTTCGGCGAGGACTCGATCCCCTCCGACGCGGAGCTGCGGATCGCTCAGGCACAGCTCGTCGGCTGGCTGGAAGGACTGTTCCACGGCATCCAGACGGCGTTGTTCGCTCAGCAGATGGCGGCCCGGGCACAGCTCGAGCAGATGCGCCACGCCCTGCCGCCGGGTGTGCACGGCCCGCGCGAGGGCGGGCAGGGCGGATCGGTCACCGGGGGCGGTCAGTACCTCTGAACACCGCTGATCACGGGATACCCTCCAGCCCCCACCGACGGAGATTTGTTCTGCGCTACAGTCGTGCACTGTGCCAGCAGCTGCCCCTGCCGATTCGGCGACAGCCGAACACAGTCCAGCCGATGTCACGGTGCCCCTGATGTCGGATTCCCAAACGTTCCCGCGTGCGTTCAAGGACCTCCGCGTGGGATTCTCTCAGCGCGAGCTGTGGTTACAGCTGGGCTGGCAGGACATCAAGCAGCGTTATCGGCGTTCGGTGATCGGCCCGTTCTGGATCACCATCGCCACCGGCGTTCAGGCCGCTGCGATGGGCGTCCTCTACGCGGCCATCCTGAACCAGGACCTCTGGACCTACCTGCCGTACGTGACGATCGGCCTGATCGTCTGGAATGTGATCAACGCCAGCATCCTCGAGGGCTCGGATGTGTTCATCGCCAACGAGGGTCTGATCAAACAGCTCCCCTCGGCGCTGAGCGTGCACGTCTACCGGCTGGTGTGGAGACAGTTGCTGTTCTTCGCCCACAACATCGTGATCTATCTGGTCATGCTGGTCGCCTTCGGTGTCTGGGAACATCTGGACTGGACGGTCGTGCTGGCGCTGCCGGCGGTCGTGCTGCTGTTCCTCAATTCGGCGTGGATATCGATCGTCTTCGGCATCCTGTCCACCCGCTACCGCGATATCGCCCCGATCCTCGGCAGCATGACACTGATGCTGTTCGTGCTGACCCCGGTCATGTGGACCACCAAATCGCTGCATGATCAGGGTGGCTCGGTGAGTGAGCGGGCGAAACTGGTCGAACTGGTGCCGACCTACCATTATCTGGAGATCGTGCGCGCTCCGCTGCTCGGCGACCCGGTGCACGCGCGGTCCTGGCTGGTGGTCGGCGTGATCACCGTTGTCGGCTGGGTACTGGCGCTGCTGGCCTTGAAGCAATTCCGTTCCCGCGTGCCGTACTGGGTGTAAAGGGCGATATGACCGGAGTAAGCATCGAAACCCGCGAAGCGTGGGTGGAGTTTCCCATTTTCGACGCCAAGTCACGGTCGCTGAAGAAGGCGTTCCTGGGTAAGGCCGGTGGTTCCATCGGGCGCAATCAGTCCGATGTGGTGGTGGTCGAGGCGCTGCGCGACATCACCCTGTCGCTGAAGGAGGGCGACCGGGTCGGTTTGGTCGGCCACAACGGCGCGGGTAAGTCGACCCTGCTGCGGATGCTGTCGGGGATCTACGAACCCACCCGCGGCACCGCCCAGGTGCGGGGGCGGGTGGCGCCGGTCTTCGACCTGGGCGTCGGTATGGATCCCGAGATCTCCGGCTACGAGAACATCATCATCCGCGGCCTGTTCCTCGGCCAGACCCGCAAGCAGATGCTGGCCAAGGTCGACGAGATCGCCGAATTCAGCGAGCTCGGCGAGTACCTGAACATGCCGCTGCGCACCTATTCGACGGGTATGCGGGTGCGGCTGGCGATGGGCGTGGTCACCTCGATCGATCCGGAGATCCTACTGCTGGACGAAGGGCTGGGCGCGGTCGACGCGGAATTCATGAAGAAGGCCCGTAATCGACTGCGTGACCTTGTGGCGCGCTCCGGAATTCTGGTGTTCTGCAGCCATTCCAACGAATTTCTGGCCCAATTGTGTGATACCGCGATGTGGATCGACCACGGCACACTGCGCATGCAGGGTGATATCGAAGATGTGGTGCGCGCCTACGAGGGGCCCGAGGCCGGCGATCACGTGGCACAGATTCTGCGCGAGCTGGCGCTCGAGCAAAATCCCGCATGAGCGGAACGGATACGGCGGCAGACGAGATTAGGGACACGAACATGAGCGATCAGGCGGCCTCGTCCGCGGACCTCGGGGCAGGCCGGATCATCGCGGTGGTCGTCACCCACAAGCGGCGTGAGTTGCTGAGCGAATCGCTGAAAGTCCTCGCCTCCCAATCCCGTCCGATCGACCACCTGATCGTCATCGACAACGGGAACGAGTCCGAGGTCGGTGAGCTGGTGAAGCAACAGCCGATCGAATCCACCTATCTGGGCTCGGAACACAATCTCGGCGGCGCGGGCGGCTTCGCACTCGGCATGCTGCACGCGCTGACCATGGGCGCGGATTGGGTCTGGCTGGCCGACGACGACGGCCGGCCCGAGGGTCCGGAGGTCCTGGAGAAGCTGCTCGATTGCGCACAGCGGCACGGGCTTTCGGAAGTCTCCCCCGTGGTCGCCGATATCGACGATCCGGACCGGCTGGCCTTTCCGTTGCGCCGCGGCGTGGTGTGGCGGCGGCTGCGGTCCGAACTCGGTGACGAGGACTTCCTGCCCGGTATCGCGTCGTTGTTCAACGGCGCCTTGATATCCGCCGAGGCGCTCGAGGTGATCGGCGTCCCCGATCTGCGTCTGTTCGTCCGCGGTGACGAGGTCGAGGTCCATCGACGGCTGGTCCGGTCGGGACTGCCGTTCGGAACCTGTTTGCAGACGGCCTATCTGCATCCGAACGGCTCGTCGGAATTCAAGCCGATTCTGGGCGGGCGGATGCACACCCAGTATCCGGACGATCCGGTCAAACGTTATTTCACGTATCGCAACCGTGGCTACTTGATGGCACAGCCCGGGATGCGCAAACTGCTGCCTCAGGAATGGGCGCGCTTCTCCTGGTTCTTCCTCGTACAGCAAAAAGATCCGGCCGGTCTGCGAGAATGGTTGCGGCTGCGGCGTCTGGGGCGACGCGAGCAGTTCCATAAACCCGGTTAGATCAGCGCATTTCGCATGAGGAGGTACGGCTGTGAGCAACCCCTACGGTGGGCAGCCACCCTATGGGCAACCATTTCAACCCAACGGTGCACAGCCTTATCCCCCCACTCAGCAACCCCCCAACGGGGGTGCGCCGTACGGTGCGCCGCAGCCGTACGGAGGTAGCGGAGCCGTTGCTGCACCGGGCTATCCGCCGGTGCAGCCACATGCCGGTTCGCAGCCGCATCCGATGCAGCCGCACAGCGCCTCGCAACCGCACCCCCAGCCGGGCTGGGGAGCACCCGCGGCCCCGCCGCAGCCTTACGGTCAGCCGCCCGCGAATCCGTATGGCGGACAACCTCATCCGGGTCAGCCGCCGATGGGCGCACCCTACGGCGCCCCGCCCGGAGCACAGGGGCAGTTCGGCGCCTACGGCCCGCCGCAGTTCCAGCCGCAGCCGGGACCGCAGGGCATCGTGGTGGATTCCTCGTACTTCCCGCTCGGTTTCATGCTCGCGCTGACCGGTCCGAAGATCATCGTCAACGGTATGGAGGTACCGATGGCGAAGTGGGGGCAGACGCATATTCCGGTGGGCCCCGGGCAGCATCACGTACGGGTGGCCACGAAATGGCTGTGGGATATGGGGCCGGCCGAGACCACGGTGCCGGTGGCCGAAGGACATACCACGCACGTGTACTACAAGTCGCCGGCCATCGCCTTCATCAACGGCGCGATCGGCCCGGTGCCGCAGGCCGCCCCCGGTGCGATGGTCTCCTACATCAGCCTGGGCGTGGTCGGGGTACTGATCCTGCTGCAGCTGCTGCTGGCCTGCTCGATCTGATCGGGTAGTCCCGCGAAAAATACCTTGCGGCCCACGACGCGGGCTGCGATGGTGTATTCATTCCAGTCGCGGACGCGACACAACGAGTCGCAGTAGCGATATAGAGAAGGGTCGAAGGAGGTGGAATACGTGAACGTCGACAACCGGTTTGTCGCGGCCGGAGCCCGGTATCTCACCGAGGGTAGCTCCGCCGCACGTATTTCCACTCTCCTCCCCATGTGCTGAGTTCCTTCGCGGGCTCGGTGCCCGACGAAGGACGTCTTCCGTCATGGTCGATTACGACCGTCTTCTTCCCTTCGGCTGGACCGCCGAACTCTCCGCCGAGTACGCAGGCCGGTTCGATACCGGCTGGGTCCCGGCCCGTGTGATCCGGATGGATCGCAGTGAATGCGATATCGCGACGCCCACCGGGCTCGCACGCGCCCACTGCCCACGGGCGGATACCAACATCAACGGCTTGTGCACCGGCGACTGGGTGGCCGTCGCACCTGCCGATGAGCCGCTCATCGTGCGAAAGTTGTTGCCGCGCCGCACGATTCTGCGCCGCGCCACGGTATCGGGACGCTCCGAGCCGCAACCGCTGGCCGCCAATGTCGACACGGTCCTGATCTGTGCCGCCGCGGACGACGCGGTGGACCTGGGTCGCATCGAACGAATGCTGGCCCTGGTCTGGGAATCCGGTGCGCGGCCGATGGTGGTGCTGACCAAAGGTGATCTGGCACCGGATATCCCGCTGCACGAGGTGCGGGCGGCGGCACCCGGCGCGAGCGTGCTGGCGGTCAGCGCCACCACAGGAGTCGGGATGGACGTACTGCGGGCCGCGGCCACGGGCACGGTCGCGTTGATCGGATCCTCCGGCGCCGGAAAATCCACGCTGGCCAATGCCGTCCTGGGCGAGGAGGTCTTCGCCACCGATCGGGTGCGGACCTCGGACAAGCGCGGACGGCATACGACGGTGCACCGCGAGCTGCGGCCGATACCCGGTGGCGGCACCCTCATCGATACCCCCGGCCTGCGTGCCATCGGGCTCTGGGACGCGCAGCAGGGGCTGGCGCGCACCTTCACCGATATCGAATCGCTGGCCGCCGAGTGCCGCTTCTCGGACTGTTCGCACAACAGTGAGCCCGGCTGCGCGGTGCTGGCGGCGATCGATTCGGGCGCGGTCCCCGAGCGACGGCTGGCCAGCTTCCGCAAACTGCAGCGGGAGAACGAATGGCTGGCCAGTCGCACCGATGCCCGGCTGCGCGCCGAGCGCGAGCGGGCCTGGCGCGAGATCACCAAGTCGAGTCGCCGCCGATATCGCGAACGTGATGCTCGTCGCTGACGGAGGTTCTCACTATGCAACTGGTTGCATAGCACCCTTCGGGTCGCCTACTGTGCAATTCGGGTAGTTCCTCACCCCGGCCCCACCGGATCGCCGATCATGGAGCCGGGGTGGTCGCACAGATGGGAGCACGGATATGACCGAAGCTGGAAAGCCACTGGCCGGCCGCACCATGATCATGTCGGGCGGCAGCCGCGGCATCGGCCTCGAAATCGCCAAGCGAGCCGCCGCGGACGGCGCGAATATCACGCTCATCGCCAAGACGGATCAACCGCATCCGAAACTGCCGGGCACGATCCACACCGCGGCCGCGGAACTCGAGGAGGCCGGTGGGCAGGTCCTGAAATTCGTCGGCGATGTCCGCGACGACGAGGGTGTCGCCGCCGCCGTTCAGCAGACCGTGGACCGCTTCGGCGGTATCGACCTCGTCGTGAACAACGCCTCCGCGATCGACCTCTCGCCCACCGAGACGATCTCGATGAAGAAGTACGACCTCATGCAGGACATCAACTGCCGCGGCAGTTTCCTGCTGTCCAAGACCAGCATTCCGGCGCTGAGGGAATCCGCGCAGGCCGGCCGCAATCCCCACATCCTGACGCTGTCGCCGCCGCTGAACCTCGATCCGAAATGGGCGGGCAGCTCACTGGGCTACACCATCGCCAAGTACGGAATGTCGCTGACCACACTGGGTTTGGCCGAGGAGCTGCGCAAATACGGCATCGGCGTCAACTCGCTGTGGCCGCGCACCACCATCGCCACCGCCGCGGTCCGCAACCTGCTCGGCGGCGAGGAGATGGTGCAGACCTCACGCACCCCCGATATCTACGCCGACGCCGCCTACCTGGTACTCACCTCGCCCGCGAAGGACACCACGGGCAACTTCTTCATCGATGACGATGTCCTTGCCGCACACGGGATCACCGATCTCGACAAGTATCGCGTGGTGCCGGGCGACGGTCCGCTCACCACCGATCTGTTCCTGTAGTGAACATCCCGCGAACCAGCGGGGACGAGTACCCGAGGTGAGCGGCGGGCGCGGACCGCGGAGGTCCGCGCCCGCCGCACCATCCGAGACCGGTGGATCCCGATTCAAATGCCGTACAGGCGCGCCCAGTTCTCCCGGCTGATGAGTTCGGGCGCCGCCTCGCGGTACTGACGGCTCACCTTCGGCAGATCGCGGCGCAGCCGGCGCAGCACCCGCCAGGTGCGCAGCAGCAGCGCGCGGGCTTTCTCCTTGTCCCGCTGCCGGATTCGCACCCCGGACTGCGAGGCGTCGGTCACCACGACGTGGTCGAACAGGGCCAGATGCCACCAGTGCGCATCCTCGCGGGTGACGCCGACCACGCCGTGCTGGGTGCGACCGGTCCACTGCTGGATGGCGCGCTTCACCAGCACCAGCATCGGGCGGCTGGGTTCACCACCGGCACGGCGCATCCGGATGTCGGACTGCCGGACCGGGGCGGTCGCGGCCGCGTGCTTCTTGGTCTCCCCGTAGTCGCCGCGGCTGGTCCGCGCGGCGGACAGCGCGTCGATACCACCGTCGCGCAACACCTTCGGCCCCTGCAGGAAGTCCTCGATACCCTGCAGCGTCGTATGCGCGAGGCCGTACTGCATACCCACCAGATATTCCGCGATCTCGCGGAACAGCTTGCGGGTCACCGCCTTGGCATCCAGATCGGCGTGTATCGAGCTGACGATGAGCGAATTGCGCATGCTGAAGTAGCGCGCCCAGTCGTCGAAGTCCTTCCAGTAGAAGTCGGCGTGCCAGACCGCGGCGTTCGGCAGGGTCACGGTCACGAAGCCGGCCTCCCGCGCCCGGACGCCGTATTCGACATCGTCCCACTGGAAGAAGATCGGCAGCGGCAGCCCGATCCGCGCGATCACCTCGGCCGGGATCAGGCAGGTCCACCAGGCGTTGTAGCCGGCGTCGACGCGACGTTCCTGATTGCGCTTGAGCATGCTCGTATTGCGCAGCGCCTTGGGGACCTTCTGGCCGTGCCGCAACTCGTGCAGATGCACGTCCTCGGCACCGACGTTGAGGTAGTCCGGATTCAGCAGGAACAGCATCTGGGCGCCGACCAGGGTCGGTTCCACGGTGAGATTCGCGAACGCGTTGAGCCGCAACACCGTTTCCGGTTCGCACAGGATGTCGTCGTCCATCAGGATGACGTCGGCGTGTTCGGATCCTTCGAAGCTGCCCTCCGCGGACACCTCGTACAGACCGCGCGTAAAGCCGCCCGCCCCACCGAGATTCGGCTGCCGGATGTAGCGCAGCTTGTCCCCGAACTGCGGCCGGGTCTGCTGGAACAGCTCACGATCGGCAACCGCGTCGGTGCCCTGATCGACCACGTACACCGCGTCGATGGCGCCCAGCACCTCGGGATCGGAGGCCAGCGCGGCCACCGTCTGCGCGCAGTCGTCGGCGCGGTTGAAGGTGCAGATCGCGATGGCCACCGGGCGCACCCGCTCCGGTGCGGGGGCGGTCCAGACGAGATCGCTGATCGCGACTTCGCCTCCGACAGCGTCGATTTCGACCCACAGCGCACCGCCGTCGACATACTGGTCCAGCGGTGCGCGCAGCACCACGGCGCCGTCGGCATCCACATCGGCCGAGTCGATGATGCGGCGGTGACCGGCGATATCGGAGGCCGCCAGCCGGATCCGGGCCAGATCCCCCACCGTGACCTGCATGGTGACCTCGACCTCGGTCACCGTGGTCCAGCGCTGCCAGTAACTGGCCGCGAATCGGCCGAAATAGGTGTTGGTGTGGGCGTGGGCGCCCTTCTCCAGCCGTAGCGACATCCGCTTGCGCTGCGATTTGCCCTTGACCACCGCGTACAGCTCGTCGCTGATCTTGGGTGCGGGTCCGGTGAAGATGCCGCGGGCCAGGACCAGTCTGCCCGGAGTGCGCCGCACGGCCGGCTGGGTGCCGGGTGCGGGGTCGGCATTACGCCGGTCGTTCTCGATGGCGGTCACGGCCTGGCCAGCCGACTGGTCCATGGTGGAATCCCTCGTAAACAGTGTCCGATGGCGCCGGTTCCGGCGCGGGCGCGGTCAAGTGCGAGCTCGTTGCGAGCAATAGCCATTATGTCCAACTCACGTCGCGGGGTCCGACTCGGAGTGCCCGGCGCGGGTGTCACCCATATCGCGGCCCGAACGTGATTCGGCGAATACGAATGTG
Organism: Nocardia spumae; assembly: GCF_020733635.1. Classification (NCBI taxonomy): domain Bacteria; kingdom Bacillati; phylum Actinomycetota; class Actinomycetes; order Mycobacteriales; family Nocardiaceae; genus Nocardia; species Nocardia spumae. Next base: position 19,449 of record NZ_JAJFZL010000001.1, read on the forward strand.
TCATAGGCCCAGTAGCGGAACACCACCGCCACGATTTGGCCGATCAATGTGCCGGAGATGTTGTCCGACAGCGGCGACGACAGGTGCAGCACGTAGCGGGAAAATCCGAGACACGCCAGCTGCAAACCGATGGCTACCACATTGAACAGGGCGTACAGCAGATATTCGCGCCCCGGGCTCCCGCCCTTCTTGTGCGCGAAGGTCCACCATTTGTTGCCGAAATAGGTGACCACCGTGGCCACCAGAATCGAGATGATCTTCGCCGTCAGCGGCTGGTGCTCGAGTACGCCGTGACCGCCCCAGAAGACCAGCAGGTTGTACGTTCCGGCGTCGACCAGAAACCCGATCGCGCCCACCACGAGAAAGGCCGAACCCTGACGCAGTGCGGTGACGGCCTTCCGCCGCCAGGTATCGCCGGTTCGATCGACCGGTTCGGTCGCCGTCTCACTGCTGGCCACCCGGCGACGGTACCGCACCCCGGTACGGGGTGGCCCGCGCACACCACAAGGTCTCGACACAGTGAGGGTTAACGGGCGCGCACCTGTGCGCGACCTGTACCCTCCCGGTGTTCCGTATTTCGTCGGCCGATCAAAATGAGGGATTGACGGGGTGAACCCCACCGAACTTCGCATTGCCGCAGTCGTGCCCTGCCACAACGAGGAGGCCGCGGTCGCCAAGGTGGTCACGGACCTCAAGGCTGCCGTGCCGGGCATCGTCGTCTACGTCTACGACAACCGCAGCACGGACGCCACCGCCGAGCGCGCCCGCGAGGCCGGTGCGGTGGTCCGCACCGAGACCGTCAAGGGCAAGGGCAATGTGGTCCGCCGCGCATTCGCCGACATCGAGGCCGATGTCTATCTGATGATCGACGGCGACGACACCTACGACGCCTTCGCCGCCCCGAAGATGATCGAGGCCCTGCTGTCGGGGCCCTACGACCACGTACTGGGCGTGCGCAAGCAGGACGAGGGCGCACAGGCCTACCGCGCCGGCCACGAATCCGGCAACCGGGTGCTGAACGGCGTGGTCGGCAAGGTATTCGGTGAGAACGTCGAAGATATGCTCTCCGGTTATCGGGTGTTCTCCCGCCGATTCGTGAAGAGTTTCCCCGCGGTCTCCCGTGAATTCGAGATCGAAACCGAATTGACCGTGCACTCCCTGCATCTGCGCGTTCCGCAGACCTCGGTGCGGGTCGGATTCCGTGATCGGCCCGAGGGCAGTGAATCGAAACTCCGCACCTATCACGACGGCTTCAAGATTCTCGGACTGATCTTCGGTCTCGCGCGGCACGAGCGTCCGGTCGCGTTCTACGGGCTGTTCGGCACCGTGGCCTGGCTGATCTCGATCATTCTGACGGTGCCGATCGTCATCCAGTTCTACGAGATCCACTCGGTGCCGCGGTTCCCGACGCTGTTCCTCGCGTTCACCCTGCTGCTGCTCGGCAGTCTGGCGTGGACGGCCGGACTGATCCTGGACGGTATCCGCCGGTCCCGGCACGAGGCCGCGCGTCTGATGTATCTGCGGTACTCGGCCGTCGGCGCCGAGACCCCCGAGCAGGTCCGGCAGGCGCACTGATGACCACCCAGGCCGACAAGGAGGCCGCTGATCGGCCCCGGATACCGGGGCCGTGCGAACGGACGAGACGAAGACCGTGTCGGCGCCGGGCGAGCAGACCGGATCGAGCGGGAACGGCCCGGTACAGCGCCTCCGGTCCGGTATCCGACGGCACCTCGGCTTCGCCGCCGCCGCGTTCGTGGTCGTCGCCGGCATCTTCGGGATCGTCTTCGCCGCCATCACCCCGCCGTTCTGGGGGCATGACGAGATCACCCAGTTCGGACGCTCGTACCAGGTGGCGCACGGCGGCTTCACCCCCGAACGGATCACCGACGACCGCGGCGTCTCCTACGGCGGCTCGATCCCGTTGAGCATCGACGGGATGATGGGCTACGCCTTCACCGACTACAACCGCCACCCGGCGGAGCCGGACGCGCTGGCCGCCGACCCACAGGCCTACGATCGGCTCGGTTCGGCCCCGGTGACCACCTCGGCCACCAAGCAGATGTGGTTCACCAACACCGCGGCGTATTCGCCGGTGCCGTACGTGCCCGCGGCCGTGGGCATCCGGCTGGCCGAGGCGATCGGACTCGATGTCGGCGATACCGTGCTGCTCACCCGGCTGGCCGGACTCCTCGCCTATGTGCTGATCGTGGCGTTCGCGCTGCGGGCGCTGCGTGGCTTCCGGATCCAGTGGCTGGCGTTCACGGTGGCGGTACTGCCGATCGCGCTGTTCCAGGCGGGCACGGTCACCGCGGACACCGTCACCAACGCCTTGGCGGTGCTGGTGTCGTGCCTGCTGGTGAAGGGGGTCTTCCTCGATTCCCGGCTGTCCCGGCTCGAAGTCGTCGCCGCGCTGGCGGCGACGCTGGCGCTGCCGTTGAGCAAGCCCACCTACGTGATTCTCGCGATGCTCGTGGTGCTGATTCCCGCGCGGCAGTACGGCTTCTCCAAGGCTCTGCGCTGGCTGCCGTGGTGTTTCGCGGCGGTGGGCGCGGCGCTGTTCGCGGCGTGGATGAAGGTCGCCGCGCCGACCGGTGACGGTATGGGACTGATGCGGAAACCGGCGGAGTGGCATTCGGTGCGGCCGGGCGACCAATTGCACGGCATACTTTCCGATCCCATCCATTTCCTGAACGTATTCGGCGACAGCATCTGGTTCCGCGACGAACGCTGGTTCAACCAGTTCTTCGGGGAGCTGGGATTCGCCTATATCGATGTGCCGGCGCTGTCCATGCTCGCCAGCCTCCTGGCGGTGGCGGTCAGTGCGGGGATCGCGGATCGGCTGACCGGAAATCGCCTGCGCACCTGGATCATCGCGCTGGCCGTTCTGGCGAGCGTGGCGATGATCTATGTGACGCTGTACATGTCGTTCACCCCGGTCGGCTACTGGATGATCGATGGCGTGCAGGGCCGCTACTTCGTGCCACTGGCGATCGCCGGACTCGCGGTGGTCCTGCGGTGGATGCCGTTGCGACTGACCGATTCTCGCGGTGTGACACCGGTGCGCGGTCCCGCGATCGCGGTGGTGATCGCGACCGTGGTGGCGCTGGCCGCGGCCGCGATCAAGTACAACGTGCTGGTCTGGGGTTAGAGCACCCGCTCACCGGCCGCCGCGTAGGCGCGCTCGGTGTTCTCCTTCTGCGGTCGCCACCACGCTTCGTTGTCGCGATACCAGGCGATGGTGGCGGCCAGCCCGGACCGGAAATCGCCGTAGCGCGGCGCCCAGCCGAGTTCGGTGCGTAGCAGCGTCGCGTCGATGGCATAGCGCTGATCGTGTCCCGGGCGATCGGTGACATGATCGAAATCGTCCGGCTCCCGGCCGAATTCGGCGAGCAGCTGGTCCACCACCGACCGGTTGTCGAGTTCGCCGTCGGCGCCGATCAGATAGGTCTGTCCGATGCGGCCGCGGTCGAGAATGTCCCAGACCGCGTGATTGTGATCGCTGACGTGGATCCAGTCCCGGATCTGGTGGCCGGCCCCGTAGAGCCGCGGCCGCACACCGTCGATGAGATTGGTGATCTGGCGCGGAATGAATTTCTCCACATGCTGATACGGGCCGTAATTGTTACTGCAATTGGAGATCGTCGCCCGGACCCCGAACGAGCGCGTCCAGGCTCGCACCAGCAGATCACTCGATGCCTTGGTGGCCGAATACGGACTGGACGGTTGATACGGCGTGGTCTCGGTAAATGCCGGATCATCGGCGTCGAGATCTCCGTATACCTCGTCGGTCGAGATGTGGTGGTACCGCACATCGTATTTCCGCACCGCTTCCAGCAGCGTGAATGTGCCGACGATATTGGTCTGCACGAATGGCCACGGCCGGGCGAGCGAATTGTCGTTGTGAGATTCGGCCGCGAAATGCACCACCGCGTCCGCGCCGGCGACCAGCCGATCCACCAGGGCGGAATCGGCGATATCGCCGTGCACGAACTCGATTCGATCGGCTATCGGCGCCAGCGACGCGCGATTTCCGGCGTAGGTGAGCGCATCGAGGACGGTGATCCGGACGTCGGGCCGCTCGGCCACGGTCTGGTGGACGAAGTTCGCGCCGATGAATCCGGCTCCGCCGGTTACGAGCAATCGCACGATCGCCACCCTAACGCGCCCACGGTTACGGGACGTCAATCACCATCGGGTCACGTCGAACCCGATAGGTCGAGTGACCTTCGTCACACGCAGTGCCGAATGTCCGTTTTGCTCGAATTCTTGGGGTTGGGTGAAAACCACACGCACACTGCATGTTTCCGCAACCTGACAATGGGCAAGAACCCGATGGTGAACAGAATTTGAATGAACGGTCACAACAGGTTCACCGCGCGTTAGCTGACCTCGATTTTCATTTATCTCGTCCCAGAACCACTCTCTATCGAGGTTCCGCAAAAATGATGATGAGGAAATTCGTCGCGACGGCCGCCATGCTGGTTGCTGCGGTCGGCGTCGCCGCCGGTACCGCTTCGGCTGACCCGGCTGCGCCCGCCGCTCCCGAAAGCGTCCACTACAAGGCCAACGTTGTCGACGACAACAAGGCGGTTGTCAAGACCGACGGCGGCTCGATGGACGTCGAAGACGGTGTATTCAAGATCAAGGCCGCCAACGGCACCGTGCTCGCCGGCACTCCCCTGAACTTCCGAGTCGACGACTTCGAGTTCCCGATCGCCGCCGACATCTCCGGTAACACCGCCACCCTGACCCCGCAGTACGACATGGCGCACGCGGTCTACAAGCCGGTCGCCCTGCCGTTCGAGGACTCGGCGCCGTGGAAGACCCCCTACGACCGTGAGGTCGCCGCCTTCACCCGCATGAAGGACACCATCGCCACCGGCGCCACCATCGGCACCCTGGTCGGCGGTCTCGGTGGCGCGGCCGCCGGCTGCGTCGCGGGCGCTGCCCTCGGCATCGTCGCGACCGGCGCCCTGGCCACCCTGTTCGGCCTCGGCCCGCTCGGCGGCTGTGTCGCCGGCGCCGCCGCGGTCGGTTTCCTCGGTGTGATCGCCGGCCAGCTCTTCGTGACCGCGCCGGTCGCGATCGGCGCCGTGATCCAGTACTTCGCCACCGTCAACGCGCCGTTCAACCCGCCGGCCCCGGCCAAGTAATCCGGCCACCGGTCGCCACACCTGGATCTCGTGGAACCTCCGGTACCCCTGAGCGGGCGGGCCACCTGATCCGATGACAACGGGGCCTCGCAGCGATCGCTGCGAGGCCCCGTTGTCGTCGGCGCCTCCTCAGGCGCTGCGTGCCTGCTGATCCGGCTCGATCCGGGCCCGCACGAAGCGCGCCACCCGGGCCAGCGCGGCCCGGCTCTCGGGCATGTTCGGCAGGATGCTCATGAAGGCGTGCACCTGTCCGCGCCACAACTCGAGCGAATTCGGCACCCCGGCGGCGGTGAGGCGGCGGGCCATCAGCTCACAGTCGTGGCGCAGCAATTCGTCCTCGCCCGCGATCAGCAACGCCGGGGGCAGACCTGCCAGCGCCCCGTTGACCGGCGACAGCGCCGGATCCAGTGCCCGATCGACCTCCGCGCCGTAGCGGACCATCTGGCGCACCGCCGACATCGGGATGTAGGCATCGCGCACGGCGTTGCGGTAGTCGGCCTTGAGCCGGTAGTCCAGATCCAGCAGCGGCGACAACCCGACCAGTCCGGCCGGCGCCGGCAGTCCCGACCGCAGGGCCCGCAGCGCGGTGGCGAAGCTCAGGAATCCGCCCGCGGAATCACCGGCGAACACGATCCGCGCCGGATCCGCCCCGTGCCGCAACAGCCAGCGATAGGCGGTCTCACAGTCCTCCACCGAACCGGCGATCGAGGTGCCGGGCAGCTGCCGGTAGTCCACATTCACCACCGGTAGGCCCGTGCGCCGGGCCAGACTGGCCGCTACCGGCCGATGCGAGTCCAGCCCGCACAGGAAGAACCCGCCGCCGTGCATGTACATCACCGCGCCGTCGCGCAGCGATCGCCGGGCTCCGGCCGGGCGGATGATCTCCATGCGGAATCCGTTCATCCGCACCTGTTCACGCTCGACGCCCTGGACGCGCGGCCGCAGCCCCGCCAGGCGATCGACCATCACCCGGGCCACCGGCATCGTCATCGGGGTTATCGGATAGCGCCGGATGAACGGTCCGACCACTCCCCGGCAGGTCAGCAGCACGGCCTGGGAATGCAGGCTGACACCCTCCGGATTCACGACAGTGCCGGGTTCGAGCCCCGGCCGGTATTCGGCCTCGCCGATCGGAATCGCGGTCATAGCGCACCTGCCTGCCATCTCGGCGCGCCGACGCACCGGCCCCCGGCAGGGCGGGTAGCCGAGATGTCGGCGCTGACATCTCACACAATCATGTTTCAGAAGACCACGGAAATGTGACCTACGCAATAATTGATCGCCCAACCATGGTCATCCGAAACCACCGTGACCATTTCGCGGTCGAGTCGGAACCTCATCGAGCCCGAGCCGGCGGCAGCTGGCAGACTTGCGTCACATGCGCGGAATCATCCTGGCCGGTGGCACCGGTTCCCGGTTGCACCCGATCACGCGCGGGGTGAGCAAACAGCTGGTCCCGGTGTACGACAAACCGATGGTCTACTATCCGCTGTCCACCCTGATGCTGGCGGGTATTCGCGACATCCTGGTGATCACCACCCCCGAGGATGCCGGGGCGTTCCGCCGGCTGCTCGACGACGGCGCCCAGTTCGGCCTGTCGATCGACTACGTGGTGCAACCCGAACCCGATGGACTGGCCAGCGCCTTCGTCCTCGGCGCCGACCACATCGGCGGCGACTGCGCGGCACTGGTGCTGGGCGACAACATCTTCCACGGACCCGGACTCGGCACCCGGCTGCGCCGCTTCGACGGTCTCGAGGGCGGCGCGGTCTTCGCCTACCGGGTCTCGGATCCCTCGGCCTACGGGGTGATCGAATTCGCCGGTGGCAAGGCGGTTTCGATCGAGGAGAAGCCCAAGCTGCCGCGCTCCAACTACGCCATTCCCGGGCTGTACTTCTACGACAACGACGTCGTCGAGATCGCCCGTGGATTGCGGCCCTCCGCGCGCGGTGAGTACGAGATCACCGATATCAACCGCACCTATCTGGAACAGGGCAGACTGCAGGTCGAGACGCTCGCCCGCGGCACCGCCTGGCTCGATACCGGAACCTTCGACTCCCTGCTCGACGCCGCCAACTACGTGCGGACGATCGAGGAACGGCAGGGGCTCAAGATCGGCGTGCCCGAGGAGGTGGCCTGGCGGATGGGATTCATCGACGACGAACAGTTGTGCCGGCTGGCCGAGCCGCTGGTGCGGTCGGGGTACGGGAGCTATCTGATGGACCTGCTGACCCGCGGCCGGGACGAACTCGGCGATCATGACGGACAGGACGTGTGACATGCGGATTCGCGAACTGGCGGTACCGGGCGCGTGGGAGTTCACGCCGGCCTTGCACGGCGACGACCGCGGCGTCTTCGCCGAAACCTTCAAGGCCTCCGAATTCGAGAAGGCGACCGGCCGGACCCTCGATCTGCTGCAGGTCAACACCTCCACCTCCGCCGCCGGGGTGCTGCGCGGCATCCATTACACCGAAAACCCTCCGGGCCAGGCGAAATACGTGACCTGCGTGCGTGGCGCGTTCCTGGATGTGGTGGTCGACCTGCGTCGCGACTCCCCCACCTACGGCCGCTGGGACAGTGTGGTGATCGACGATGTGGCGCGGCGTTCGGTCTTCGTCTCCGAGGGACTGGGGCATGCGCTGCTGTCGCTCGCCGACGATTCGACCGTCACCTACCTCTGCTCGCTCGAGTACGCGCCGGAATTCGATCGGGATCTGGACGCCTTCGATCCGGATCTCGGGATCGATTGGCCGACGGTCGGTTCCGACGGCCGGCCGCTGACGTTCGTCCGCTCGGCCAAGGACGCGGCCGCACCCCGCTTGCGGTCGCTCGGCTGATCGCGGCTGCCCGCCGATCACAGCCGAATGCCACGCCCGGCTGGTGGGTAGCCGGACGTGGCATTCGTTTTCGCGCCGGGCGATCAGGCCGCGGCGAGTTCCGGTTCCCGCTCGGCCTCCTCGGCCGCTTGCCGCTTGGTGCGAGTGGGCAGGAAGTGGGTGAGGGCGATCAGGGCGCCGATGATCGCGGCGACACCCGCGAAGATCAGGCCGGGCCGGTAGCTGTCGAGGACGGCCTGCGGTGAATTACCGTGCGGTCCCGCGGAAATCAGTGCCGTGGTGATGGCCAGGACGATGGCCGCACCCACCTGCATCGAGGTCTGCAGCACACCGGCCGCCAGCCCCTGCTCGTCGTCGTCGATCCCGTTGGTGGCCTGGATGTTGATGGCCGGGAAACCGACCCAGCCGATACCGATCAGCAGCACCGCGGGCAGGATGACCGCGACGTAGGACGGCGCGGTGTCCACCCGCAGGAACAGCAGGTAACCGATCGCCATCACCGCCGTGGTGACCGCGATGATCGGCCCGGTGCCGAACCGGTCGACGAGTTTGTCGGAGAACACCGAGGACAGCGCCACCAGCACACCCACCGGCAGCAAGGCCATGGCCAGCGTCAGCGGCGACCAGCCGAGGCTGTCCTGCAGGTACAGCGTCACCAGGAACTGCCAGCTGAAGTACGAGCCGGCGACCGCGATGATCACCAGACTGGCCCGCACCAACGAGGCCTTGCGCAGGATGCCCAGCCGGACCAGCGGATGCCGGACCCGCTTCTCCACACCGACGAAGGCGACGAACAGCGCGACCACCGCGGCGAACGAACCGATGGTGCGAGCCGAACCCCATCCGGCCGCGGGAGCCGAGACGACGGTGTAGACCAGCAGCAACATGGCGGCGGTGGAGAACAGCGCGCCGAGCAGATCGTGCCCACCCTCGGCGCCGTCACCCGGCTTGTCGCGCGGGACCAGGATCGCGGCGGAGATCAGCGCCGCCAGTGCGATCGGCACGGGCAGCAGGAAGGTCCAGCGCCAGCCGAATCCGGTCATCAGACCACCGAAGACCAGGCCCATGGAGTAGCCACCGGCACCGAACACGGTGTAGATGGACAGCGCCTTGTTGCGCGCCGGACCTTCGGCGAAGTTGGTCGTGATGATCGACAGGCCGGTGGGCGCGGTGAAGGCCGCCGCCAGGCCCTTGACGAAACGAGTGGCGATCAACAGCGGCCCGGAGGTGACCAGCCCGCCGGCCAGCGAGGCGAGGGCGAAGATCGCGAGCGCGATCAGGAAGACCTTGCGCCGGCCCAGCAGATCCGCGGTGCGGCCGCCGAGCAGCAGCAGCCCGCCGTAGCCGAGGACGTATCCGCTCACCAGCCACTGCAGAGTCGAGGTCTCGAGGTGGAGTTCGGAACCGATGGACGGTAGCGCGACGCCGACCATCGAGACGTCGAGGCCGTCCAGGAACAGCACGATGCACAGCGTGATGAGCATGCCCCAGAGCCGGATCGGCCACCGAGTATCGGCTGCCGAGGCGGCCGGAAGTGTTGCTGTGGAAGTCATGCCGCGGAACATTACATGCATACGCATCTAATGCACAAGCATTTAATGCGTTTGCATATTGCCGGGGTGCCCACTAGGATGGCCCCATGACGAAGGCGTCGACGGTTACCGTGGCGCCGGCCTGCCCACAGGGGCCTACCGGCACCGCATCGAAGTCCGGCCGGTCAGGCGGGCTGGTCGGAGAATGGCGCGACCTGCTCGCTCGCCATGCGGCGGTGTCCTGCGCATTGGAGAAGGATCTTCAGCGCGACCATCAGATCGGCCTCAGCGAATTCGAGACGCTGGACCGCCTGGTCGACGCCTCGTGCGACAGCTACCGCATGAGCGATCTCGCCAACGACATCCACCTGAGTCAAAGCGCCCTCTCCCGCGCGGTCGCCCGGCTCGAGCGCGACGGCCTGGTGGACCGCACCCTGTGCACGGAGGATCGGCGGGCGGTGTTCGTCTGCCTCACGGACAAGGGCCGTGCCGTCCACAGCGCCGCGGCGCCGACCCACCGCGACGTACTGCGGCGAACCCTGCACTGACCGTCTCAGGCGGCGGCGATGGCCTCGTCCAGCGCTGCCCGCCCATCCACGGAGGCCGCGCGAATATTCGCGAATGCCGCACGGTAGCGGTCGATTTCGTGATCTTTGTCGAAAAAGGCGGTACCGGCGAAATTCTCGACGTACACCACCGGCGGCTCGACGTCGGCGGCACCGGATTCACCGAATTCCAGCAGGACGAAGCGGCCGGAGTCGAGCCCTTCGTGATAACCGGAATCGTTGGGCACCAATCGAATATCGATATTCGGGCGCTCGCACATACTGCGCAGATGTGCCAGCTGCCCGGCGGCGACGGACGCGTCACCGATACGCCGCCACAGCAGTGATTCACCGATGATCGCGATCAGCCGCACCGCGTCCGGGGTACGGGTGAGCAATCGCTGCCGGGTGGTGCGCACCTCGACCCGGCGGTCGACTTCGACCGGGGTCAGATCCGGGCGCGCGGAGGCCAGCAGCGCGCGGGTGTAGTCCGCGGTCTGCAGCAGGCCGGGGACGAATTCGTTCTCGAAGGTGGACAGCGTGGTGGCCGCCTCCTCCAGGCCGATGTACACCTCGAACCCGTCCACGATGGCGTCGCCGTAGGACGACCACCAGCCCCGGGCCTTGGTTTCACGGGCCAGGGCGGTCAGCGGTTCCAGCTCGCTCTCGGCGGCGCCGTAGACCTTGCACATGGCCTCCACATCGAGGCTGCGCAACGAGGTCTGGCCGGTCTCGATCCGCCAGATCTTGGCCTCCGACCATTCCAGGCGGCGCGCGGCCACCCTCGTCGTCATGCGCGCGCGATGACGCAGGTCACGCAGCCGTCGCCCCAATTGCCGGCGCGGCATGGTCGAACCCGTGATCCCCTGCGGTAGAGCCATACTTCCCCCTCGGCAGAAACCTTCGCGGGGACCCGAATTCGAACCCGCGACGCTCGAACGGATTGTTGCACAACCGAACAAGCCCCGACAGCGACGCGAACTGCCCCCATGCTGCCCCTATTTACGCGGCGGACGCTTGCGAAAACGCCAGAACTGCACCGCGCGAACATCTTCGGACAGCTGGTTCACCGGCTCCGCGACATCGGACAGCGCCCGGAACAAATCGTCGGCGAGGGCATTGATGTGTTCCACCCGGGTAGCCAGCCGCGACGCGTTGACCAGGAATTCCAGCATCAACCGCACCGAGGCCGCGATGGTCAGTCCCAGCGGCACCGCCACCACGATCGCGAAGATCAGCCCGAGCAGGGCCGATACCTGCCAGAGCAGCACGATCAGCACCAGTGGAATCCCGATCGCGAAGGCCAGGCCCAGCAGATAGGCGAGCGGCAGCAGGGTACGAGTGGCCGAGGTGGCGAACTGCACATCGAGCAGGGCCCGGGCCGCACTCACACACCAGGCGCGGAAGGCGCCCGGACTGCGGAAGGGTTCGGGCCGCTCGTCCTCGGCGGTCTCGGTGGATGGGGACCACCGCCGCAGCGCGGACTCCCGCCAGGTGAACCGCCGCGCCTCCACGGCATAGTCGGCCTCGGCCGGATCGTCGTCGGACCAGGTCTGCGGCGGCTCCGGCGGAAGGCCGGGCGCATCGGAGATATCCCGTTCGCTCTCAGCGACATCGCGCGTACCACCGGTTTCGACATCTCGATTCCTGGACCGCTGCGGACTATCGCTCATACCGCGAATCCTCTCCCGCACAGCGCAAGCGGGCAATGCCGGTGACGAACACCGACTCCGACCTCGGCTGCGATTCAGATCACATTTCGACCCCTCCGACTCCCAGCAAGCTGCCAGGGAATCAACAGCCGCAACGCAATCGATTCACAGCCGAGCGCACAAAGGTGGTAGTCGTAACAAGTTCACAACGGCGGCGAGCGGCCCGAAAGCGGGTCATAGCCAGCGGCGATGATCGCCCGTCCGTGTGACGTATCCGACCGAGCCGAAGAAAGTTCCACCAATCTGTAACACAGCCGGTAGCGCGTCCCGATACGTCCCATGAACACCGACGCAGGACCCAGATCTACCCGGGGAATGGAGAAGACAGTGCGTACGACGTTTCCGACTTCCGTCTCGGCGGCGACGTTGGCCGCTACCGCGCAGGACTACATCCAGCGCGGATGGACGGTCGCTGAAACGGCCAACGGCATCTGCCTGATCACCGATACGAAGGTTTCGGGCATCGAGGTCGCCGGCGAACTGGCCGCGGATGTGCGCCGATTCCTGCGGGCCAACAACCTGTCCGGACCGGTGATCGAGATTCCGGGCGCCGAGCGCCGCGAGATCCACCTGGTGACCGGACTCGCCAAGGCCACGCGGGCGCTCGACGCCCTGCGCGCCGCCGGCGCGGTCGTCCACACCGACGGTGCGGGCATCCCGTTGCCTCCCACTCAGCTCTCGGCCGGCGAGGCCTGCTGGGGCGTGGCGCCGAACGAGGCCCGCTGGCTGCCGCCGGTCGTCGCGATCGCCGCGGCCGTCCGCTCGGCGACCACCGGCCGCAAGCCGCAGCTCACCCGCATCGCCAGCTGAACCGACTCACCGCGAACCGCGAGAACACGCATGTTCTCGCGGTTTCGCGTTCCTGCGGTTTTCGCGCGTTTCGGATGAATCGCGACACACCGCCCGGCGGCCGACGATGATGGATCCATGACGAGCGTCACCACCGGATCGCGGACCGCCTACCGCACCTGCCCGCTGTGCGAGGCCGTGTGCGGACTCGAGATCACCCTCGACGCCGAGGACCGGGTGACCCGGGTACGTGGTGATCGCGAGGATCCGTTCAGCCGGGGCTTCATCTGTCCCAAGGGCGCGAGCCTCGGCGCGCTCGATGCCGATCCCGACCGCCTGACCGAACCGATGATCCGGGATCGCGCCACCGATACCTGGCGGCCGGCGACCTGGGCACAGGCCTTCGAGCTGATCGCCGAACGCGCCCCGGCCGTCGTCGGTGAACACGGCCGCCAGGCCGCCGCGCTGTATCTGGGAAATCCGAATGCGCACACCGTGGCCGGCGCACTGTATGTACCGGCCCTGATCCGGGCGTTGAGCACCCGCAATCTCTTCTCCGCCAGTACCGCGGATCAGATGCCGAAGCAGGTGTCGAGCGGACTGATGTTCGGCGACCCGCTCACCGTCGCGGTCCCCGATCTCGATCGCACCGACTATCTGCTGATGCTCGGCGCCAATCCGCTGGAATCCAATGGTTCGCTGTGCACCGCCCCGGACTATCCGGGCCGATTGAAGGCGCTGCGCAAGCGGGGCGGCCGGCTGGTGGTGGTCGATCCGCGGCGCACCCGCACCGCGGATCTCGCCGACGAGCATCTGTTCATCCGGCCCGGCAGTGACGCCTATCTGCTGTTCGGCATCGTGCACACGCTCTTCGCCGAGGAACTGGTGGATATCGGCGCCGAGGGCGTGCCGGTCGACGGCATCGAGCAGATTCGTTCGGTCGCGGTGCCGTTCACCCCGGACGCGGTCCGGGAGCGCACCGGTATCCCGGCCGAGACCGTGGTGCGCCTGGCCCGGGAACTGGCCGCCGCGCCGACCGCCGCGGTCTACGCGCGGATCGGTACCTGCACCGCGGAATTCGGCACGCTCACCCAGTGGCTGGTCGATGTGATCAATGTGCTGACCGGCAATCTGGATCGGCCCGGTGGTGCGATGTTCGCCACCGCCGCGGCCCTGGGCATCGTCCGGACCAGGCCGTTCCGCCTCGGCCGCTGGACCAGCCGGGTCCGTGAATTGCCCGAAACCATGGGCGAATTCCCGATCGCGACGCTCGCCGACGAGATCACCACCCCGGGTGACGGGCAGGTGCGCATGCTGGTGACGGTCGCCGGTAATCCGGTGCTGTCCGCACCGGCCGGGGCCCGGCTCGGTGATGCGCTCGCGGGCCTGGAATTCATGGTCAGCGTCGATCGCTATCTCAACGAGACCACGCGGCACGCCGATGTGATCCTCCCGCCGCCGCGCACCCTGCAGGCGCCGCACTACGACTTCGCCCTGCTGCAGTTCGCGGTACACAACTACGCGCGGTATTCACCGCCGGTGGTGCCGTCGTCCGAGAATCGGCCGTCGGAACCGGAAATCCTTGCTCGCCTGGCTCTTTCACTGTCAGGTCAGCAGGCCGGACCGGACCTCGATCCGGTCGCGGCGGTCGACGAGCTGATCATCGCCGGCACGCTGCGCAAGGCCGGGCTCGATTCCCGCCGCGGCGAGCTGATCGGCGCGAACACCACCGAGCAGCGCATCGACCTGATGCTGCGGCTGGGTCCCTATGGTGAGTGGAATCCGGAGCGGGAACCGGTGGACGTCGCCGCGAACGGCCTGAATCTGCAGGTCCTGCTGGACAATCCGCACGGCATCGATCTCGGTGCGCTGCGGCCGCGGCTGCCCGGGGCGCTGCGCACGGCGTCGCGGCGGATCGACTTGGCCCCGCAACCGCTGCTCGACGATACGACCCGCCTGGTCGCCGGATTGACCGATGCCCGGCCCGATGTGGTGCTGATCGGTCGGCGGCAGCTGCGCTCCAACAACAGCTGGATGCACAATGTGGCCACGCTGGTCGGCGGATCCAATACCTGCACACTGCATATTCATCCCGATGATGTGGCACGGCTGGGACTCGGCGAGCTGGCCGCGATCGAATCCGCGGCCGGAAAACTCACCGTCACCGTGGAGCCGAACGACAAGATCATGCCGGGCGTGGTGAGCCTGCCGCACGGCTGGGGACATGCCGGCAGTACCCAGACCGTCGCGCGGGCGCACGCGGGCGTCAACGCCAACACCCTGACCGACGATTCACGCATCGACGTGCTGTCGGGGAACGCGGTGTTCAACGGGGTCCCGGTGACCATCACCCCGGCCTGACCAGGGCGGCGGATATCAGCGGATCTTGAAGATCACCGCGCGCTGGACGACGAAATTGATCACGGTCGCGACGCCCTGGGCGATGACGAAGGCGATCAGCACCGTGCCCTTCACCGAATGACCGGCGATATCGACCGTCATCGGAGGCAGTTGGTCGTTGAGCAGCGCGTTGATCCCGACCTGCGCCGTGAAGGTGACCGCGTAGAGAACGCACACCGCCAGAAAGCGTGACCGGCTGGGCGGGGCCTTGAAGGTCCAGCGCCGATTGAGCAGATACGCCGTGGTCGTGCCGACCACGAAACTGCACGCCTTGGCGATATCGCGCGGCATCCCCAGGGCCATGAACAGCACGTACAGACCGAAATCGACGATCGCCGACAACCCGCCGGTCAGCACGAACCGCACGATCTGCGTCTTCAGGTCGACGTCCGTCCCGCCGGGCTGGTCGGCCAGCGGTAACTCGGCCGGAAGAGGGAGATGGGGTTCCGCACTCACGCGCACGAGAGTAACGGGTTCGGCCACGGCCCTCGCGCCGCCATGGCCGTGACGGTGTGAGTTCGGCCTCGCTACCCGAGCACGGCGGTAAGAGCCGACCCCTATTCAGCCAGTGCATGTAGCCTCTATGCCGATGTCCACGAAAGCTCAGACCTCCACCGCCGCGGGTCCTGCGAAATCCGCGAGCGACGGCGAGGTGCCACCGGCAAGCAAAGGCTCGGACGAGAACGTGACGCTGCCCACGCACACCCGTCGTCTCACCGGATGGGGTCGTACCGCACCGACCACCTCCGAAGTGCTCTCGACCGGCGATCCGGAACAGATCGTGCGGGCAGTCGCCATGGTCGCGGAGGACAACGAATCCAAGCCACCGCATCTGCGCCGCGGCGTGATCGCCCGCGGGCTGGGACGTTCCTACGGGGACAACGCCCAGAACGCCGGCGGCCTGGTCGTCAACATGACGGCGCTGAACCAGATCCACCGCATCGACCGCGACACCCATCTGGTCGATGTCGACGCGGGTGTGAATCTCGATCAGCTGATGAAGGCGGCATTGCCGTTCGGCCTGTGGGTTCCGGTGCTACCCGGTACCCGCCAGGTCACCGTCGGTGGCGCGATCGGCTCCGATATCCACGGTAAGAACCACCACAGCGCGGGCAGTTTCGGCAATCACGTGCGGTCGATCCAGCTGCTCACCGCCGATGGCACGGTGCAGACCATCGGGCCGAAGAAGAACGCCAAGCTGTTCTGGGCCACCGTCGGCGGCTGCGGTCTCACCGGCATCATCCTGCGCGCGACGATCGAGATGACGCCGACCGAAACCGCGTATTTCATCGCCGACGGGGATGTGACCTCGGGTCTCGACGAGACCATCGCCTTCCACAGCGACGGTTCCGAGGACAACTACGAATACAGCTCGGCCTGGTTCGACGCGCTCAGCCCGATGCCGAAACTGGGCCGGGCGGTGATCTCCCGCGGCTCGCTGGCCAAGCTGGACCAGCTGCCGAAGAAGCTGCGCAAGAATCCGCTGGGATTCACCGGAAAGACGTTCCTCACCTTCCCGGACGTCTTCCCGAACGGTCTGCTCAACAACAAGACCTTCACCCTGGCGACCGAGATCTGGTACCGCAAGGGCGCGACCTACCGGCAGAAGCCGCAGGATCTGACGGCGTTCTACCACCCGCTGGATATGCTCGGCGAGTGGAACCGCGCCTACGGTTCGCGTGGATTCCTGCAGTATCAGTTCGTGGTGCCGCCGGAGGCGGTCGAGGAGTTCAAGCAGATCCTCATCGATATCCAGGCCAGCGGGCGATACTCGTTCCTCAATGTGTTCAAGTACTTCGGCCAGGGCAATCAGGCGCCACTGAGCTTCCCGATGCCCGGCTGGAACGTCTGCCTCGACTTCCCGATCGCACCCGGTCTGAACGAATTCGTCACCGAATTGGACCGGCGCGTACTGGAATTCGGCGGCCGTCTCTACACCGGTAAGGATTCCCGCACCACCGCGGAAACCTTCCACCAGATGTACCCCCGGATCGACGAGTGGATCAAGGTCCGCCGAAGTGTCGATCCCACAGGCGTTTTCATGTCCGATATGGCGAGAAGGCTGGAGCTGCAATAGTGATCAACGCGGTCGGCAACCCGCAGAACATTCTGCTGCTGGGCGGCACTTCCGAGATCGGTCTGGCGATCTGCCAGGAGTATCTGAAGAAGGGTCCGGCACGGGTCGTGCTCGCGGCGCTGCCCAACGATCCACTGCGCGCGCAGTCGGTGGCGCTGCTGGAGGCGGCGGGCGCGTCGAAGGTCGAGGTCATCGATTTCGACGCCCTGGACACCGGCAGCCACCCCAAGGTGATCGAACAGGCGTGGGAGGGCGGCGATGTCGATGTCGTGGTCGTCGCCTTCGCGCTCGACGGTGATGCCGAGGAACTGTGGCAGAACCAGTCGAAGGCGGTCCGGGTCGCCGAGGTCAACTACACCGCGGGCGTTTCCGTCGGTGTGCTGGCCGGCGAGAAGCTGAAGGATCAGGGCTACGGGCGGATCATCGTCATGTCCTCGGTGGCCGGTGAGCGCGTCAAGCGCGCCAACTTCGTCTACGGCTCGACCAAGGCCGGACTCGACGGCTTCTACCTCGGACTCGGCGAGGCGCTGCGCCCGCACGGCCCGCGCGTCACGGTGGTGCGTCCCGGCCAGGTGCGCACCCAGTTCTCCGCGCACGTCGCCGAGGCGCCACTCACGGTGAACAAAGAAGACGTTGCCGCCCTTGCGGTCTCGGCCTCCGAGAAGGGTAAGGAACTGATCTGGGCGCCCGGGACGTTCCGCTGGGTCATGATGATCCTGCGCCACATCCCGCGCCCGATCTTCCGCAAACTCCCCATCTGAGTTCTGCGACGGCGGCCGGAGCCGCCGCCGACGAATCGACGAGCAGAGTCGGCGCCACCAGTCGTGGTGCCGACTCTGCTGTATCGGCGGCTGGGTTGTGGGACCGCGGGATACGGCCGGCCGAGGCGGCGGATCCGGACGGTGTCCGATGCACCGGACAGGTGCTCGGCGTCGCACGGTCCGAACTCCGCCCGGCTTGTAGGCTCGCGGTCAGATTGCGATGCGAGAGGATCCGGAGGCACAGTGCGCGTACTAGTCCGGCAGGTCGGGGGCGGGCTCGGGGAGGCTGTCGTCGGAGCGGTGGTCGCCGCACTGGTGGCGGCCGCCGGGCTGGTGGCGATGTCGGCGGTGCAGTGGCCGGCGTTCAATTCCTCCAATGTGACGCGGGCGCTGACGACCGTCGGCCAAGCGGGTGCCGCGGTACTGCTCGTGCTCGCGATCGTGCTGATCCGGATGCGGCGGTGGCCGTGGCTGGCGAAAGTGCTGTCCTGGGCCGGTCTTTCGGCCTTCGTGACGATCACGCTGGGCATGCCGCTGGCCGCGACGAAACTGTATCTCTTCGGCATCTCGGTCGATCAGGAGTTCCGCACCGAATATCTGACGCGGCTCACCGATACCGCGGCGCTGCGCGATATGACCTACGCCGATCTCCCGGCGTACTACCCGGCCGGCTGGTTCTGGATCGGCGGACGGGTCGCGAATCTGCTGGGTACGTCCGGATGGGAGACCTTCAAGCCGTATGCGATCGTCTCGCTGGCGGTGGCATCGGTTCTGGCACTGGTGTTGTGGTCCACGCTGATTCGCTGGGATTGGGCCGTCGCGGTGGCCGCCACCACCACGGCGGTGATGGTGGCGTTCGCCTCGCCGGAGGCCTACAGCGCGGTGCTGGTGATCCTGTTCGCCCCGGCGATGGTGCTGGCGTGGGGTGCGCTCTACCGGCCGGAGGAGTTCCGCCGTCCGTCCCCATCGAAACCGGACGAGGAACCGGCGCCCGCCGCCCGCACCGCCGGCGGATGGGGCGCCACGATCGGCGCGGGCGCGTTCGTCGGCCTGAGTGCGATGTTCTACACCCTGTTCTTCGGGCTGGCCGCGTTCACGGTCGCCTTGATGGGCCTGGTCGCGTGGATCGCGCTGTGGTGGCAGCAGCGGGCGGAGGCAGTGCACCGGCCGCGGGAGCCGCGCGTCGGCGTCTTCCGGCTGTTGTGGCCGATTCTGCTGCGACTGATCGTGATGGCTGTCATCGCCGGTCTGATGACACTCGTGGTCTGGGGTCCCTACCTCGCGAAGGTGCTGACCGGGCATCTCCCCAGCTCCAACTCGGCGCTGCACTATCTGCCCGAGGCGGGTTCACATCTGCCGTTCCCGATGTTCGATTTCTCCGAACCGCTGCTCGGCGCATTGTGCCTGCTCGGCACCATCTGGCTGGTGCTGCGGGCCGCCAGCTCACGCCGCGCCCAGGCGCTGGGGATCTCGGTGATCGCGATCTACCTGTGGTCGCTGGCTTCGATGCTCGTCACCGCCGCCGGGACGACCGGTCTGGCATTCCGGCTGGAACCGATCCTGCAGGTGCTGCTGGCCGCGGCCGGGGCGTTCGGATTCGTCGAGGGCGCCCGGGCCATCTATCAGGCCATCGACGAGCCGCGCCGGTTCCGGGCGGTCACCGCGGTGATCGCCGTTCTGGGCGCGCTGGCCTTCACGCAGAGCATCCCCGGCATCCTCAACGCGGAGATCACCACCGCGTACACCGACACCGACGGCAGCGGCGCGCGGGCGGACAAGCGCAACCCCTCGGCCGTCGCGTACTACGGCCGCATCGACCAGGCGCTCACCGAACAGACCGGACGGCCCCGGAATCAGTCGGTGGTCCTCACCGCCGACACCAGCTTCCTGTCGTACTACCCGTACTACGGATTCCAGGCGTTGACCTCGCACTATGCCAATCCGCTCGCCGATTTTCCGGCGCGCGCGGCCGAGATCAAGCGCTGGAGCGAGCTGGGGACGCCGGCCGAGTTGATCGATGCGCTGAACCACTCCCCTTGGCGGGCGCCCGACGCGTTCCTGTTCCGCCGCAGCGGGGAGAACTACACCCTGCGGCTGGCCGAGGACGTCTATCCCAACGATCCGAATGTGCGGCGGTACACCGTCGAGTTCCCGGGCACGCTGTTCGCCGACCCGCATTTCCGGATCACCGATATCGGCCCGTTCACGCTGGTCGTTCGGCAGTGATCGAGACCACGACCACCTGTGGATAAGGTTGTGAAATTTCGGAGATCCTGTGGATAACCCAGATCCGCGCGGGTGCGCTCCACAACGGCGATGAGTACGGTGGGTGGCTGATCGTCGGCTGGAGGAGCTTTATCAGTGGTACAGGGTGGGGAAACGGATCCGCACGACTCGGCTCGGCCCGCCCGGGCCGGCACGGTCACCGTCGAGGAACCGGAGGCGGGGGCGAGAACCCCGGCGGCCCCGGAGACGGCCGGAGACGGTAACCGCGCACGGTACGCCTTCGCACCTGATCGCCTCGGCCCGCTGCTGCCGCGGATCGCGACGGCCCGCGGCGATATCGCGGTGGCGGCCGTATATCTGCTCTTCGCGGTCGTCGTCATGTCCCGGCAGTGGCGCGATACCGCGCACGGCTATCTGATCAAGAGCGGCCAGGACCAGTCCATGTGGGAATGGTTCTTCGCCGTCACCGCTCATGCCGTGGCCCACCTGCACAATCCACTGGGCACCGACCTCCAGAACTTCCCCGACGGCGTGAACATGATGGCCAATACCGCCATGTTCGGCGTCGGGATCCCGCTGACCCCGGTCACCCTGCTGTTCGGGCCGACCGTCACCTTCGTCCTGGTCCTGACCCTCGGCCTCGCCGGGACGGGATTCGCCTGGTACTGGCTGTTCTCCCGGGAACTGGTCACCTCGCGTTTCGCCGCCGCGCTGGGCGGTGCGTTCTGTGGATTCGCACCCGCGATGGTGTCGCATGCCAGCGCCCACCCCAATTTCGTCCTGCTGGCACTGCTGCCGGTCCTGGCGCTGCTGGTGATCCGGATGGCCCGCCGGGCCGTCGACGAGGAGCCGGTGCCGCCCGGTCGGCGAGTGCGGGAGGCGATCGTCCTGGCGGTGCTGGTGGCGTTGCAGATCGCGCTCGGCGAGGAGCCGCTACTGATCTTCGCACTGGGCTTCGGCCTGTTCGCTCTCGTCTACCACCTGCATCGGCCGCGGCTCGGCCTGCGGATCGTCCGTGCGCTGACCCCGACCCTGGTACTGGGCGCGCTCATCACCGTGGCACTCACCGCGATCCCGCTGTGGTGGCAGTTCTTCGGTCCGCAGAGCTACCGGTCCATCGATCACGGGCCGATGGGCAACGATCTCGCGGCCTTGACCCAGTTCCCGTCGCAATCGCTCGGCGGCCACTTCGCCCCCGGCCGGGACGTGTCCATCAATCCCACCGAGGAGAACGCCTACTTCGGCTGGCCACTGCTGGTGCTGGTCGCCGCGACCGCGATCTGGTTGTGGCGCCGGCGCGAACCCGAACACCGGGTGGTGCGCGCGGCCACCGCCGTCATCGTGGTGTTCAGCGTGCTGTCGCTGGGTGTCTCGCTGACCGTCGAGCGATCCGATACCGGCATCACCCTGCCATGGCATTGGCTCGATCAGGTGCCGCTGCTGAATACCGTGCTCGAGACACGGTTCACCCTCGCCGCCGTTGCGGCCATCGCGGCCGTCCTCGCACTCGCCACCCAGCGAATGCTGGACTACGCCCGCGAGTCCACCGCCGACATGCGCCCGGCGATCTGGTTCGTCGCGGTGGCACTGGCGCTGGTCCCGCTGGTGCCCACGACGCAACCGGTCACCCACCGCGACACCACCCCGCAGTTCTTCACCGACGGCACGGTCGGCCGGTACGTGAGCGGCGGTTCGGTCGTGATCGCGCCACCCCCGACCCGGCGCAACGCGCTGCCGCTGAATTGGCAGATCGATTCCGGATTCGACTTCCCGCTGGCAGGTGGGTATTTCGTCGGACCGACCGCGGACAAGAAGGGGCGCTACGGTCCGGACGATCGCCCGACCGCGGCCCTGCTGATGCAGGCACAGCGCACCGACCGGATTCCCGCCGTCGACGAGAAGGCACGCGCACAGGCGCTGACCGACCTCGCCTACTGGCGCGCCGATGTGGTGGTGCTCCCGCCGACCGAGCACGGCGGAGCGGTACGTGCCACCCTCGACCAGCTGCTCGGTATACCCGGCCAGGTGGTCGACGGGGTGGTCGTCTGGGACGTGCGCACCCTGCGCTGAGACGCCGCGGGCGAATCGTCGGTATCCGCACCCGATTCCGCAGATGCGCCAGCGGGTCCGGACGGTGCGGTGGCTTAGCATCGCTGGGTGCGCGCAGACTCCCCAGCGTTTCCCCGCATCCGACTGATCGCCCTGCTGTCCGGGTTGATCGCCGCCGTCCTCGCGGTGGCCACACCGCTGCTCCCGGTGCGCGAGGACCGGGCGAGTCTGGATTGGCCGCAGCCACAGTCGGTCCCGGTGACCGCCCCGTTGGTGTCCTACGTGCCTTTGACGCTGAATGCCTCGCTGCCGTGTGGCGCGTTCCGCGATCTGCCGAGTGGCACGGTGTTGTCGACGGTCCCCGCGGACGCACCCAACGCCTCCGCGAAGGGGCTGCTGGTCAAGGTCGTCGACGAGCCGGGCGGGCGCACCCTGTCGGTGCTCCAGCGCGATATCCCGGTGCTGTCGGCGCCGCTGGCCGAGGTCGGCGGCTGTGCGCGCTTCACCGTTACCTCCACCGCGCAGGCCACCACCGCGGAGTTCACCGGCGTCACGCGGCAGGACGGCACACCGTTCACCAATACGGTCGGCGGGGATATCCGGCCCCAGATCGTCGGTGTCTTCACCGATCTCACGCGTGACCGGCTCGGCGACACCCATCTGCACGCCGATATCGACACCCGGTTCTCCTCCTCCCCGAGTCCGCTGAAGCTGGCCGCGATCATCGGCGCGGTCCTGTTCACCCTCATCGCGCTGATCTGCCTGCATCTGATCGATACCGCCGACGGCCGCCGGGCCCGCCGTTTCCTGCCGTCGCACTGGTGGCGGTTCACCATCGCCGACGCGGTGGTGCTGGGCACGCTGGTGGTGTGGCACTTCATCGGCGCCAACACCTCCGACGACGGCTACATCCTGAATATGGCCCGGGCGTCGAAACATTCGGGCTATATGGCCAACTACTACCGCTGGTTCGGAGTGGCCGAGGCGCCGTTCGGCTGGCCGTACGAGGTGCTGACCTGGATGACGCGGATCAGCGATGCCAGCTGGTGGATGCGGCTGCCGGCGCTGGTCGCGGGCGTGCTGTGCTGGCTCGTGCTCAGCCGGGAGGTGCTGCCGCGCTTGGGTTCCCGAGTCCGGTCGGACACGGTGGCGCGCTGGACGGCGGGTCTGGTGTTCCTGGTCGCCTGGCTGCCCTACGACAACGGTCTGCGCCCCGAACCGCTGATCGCGCTCGGCGCCCTGCTGACCTGGTGCTCGATCGAACGCTCGATCGCGACCAAACGGTTGCTGCCCGCGGCGATCGCGGTGCTGATCGCGGCCTTCTCCTTGGCCGCCGGGCCCACCGGCCTGATCTGCATCGCCGCGCTGATCGCCGGATCGCGACCGGTCCTGCAGCACATCATCTCCCGTGCTCGGGGCGGCGGCTCGGCCCGGGCGACGATCCTGCGCTACGGCGCCCTGCTCGCGCCGGGAGTGGCCGCCGGAACGCTCGTGCTGGTGGTGGTCTTCGCCGATCAGACGCTCGCCTCGGTCATGGAGGCCACCCGGGTCCGCAAGGTGATCGGCCCGAATGTGGCCTGGTTCGACGAGCGCACCCGCTGGGATTCGCTGTTGATGCTCGCACCGGACGGATCGCTGTCGCGGCGCTTCGGCATCCTGGGCATGCTGCTGTGCCTGTTCGTCTGCGTCCTGGTCATGCTGCGCAAGAACGGGCGCATTCCGGGAACCGCGAAGGGCCCCTCCGCGCGCATCCTCGGCATCGTCTTCATGTCCCTGGTGCTGATGATGTTCACCCCCACCAAGTGGACCCACCACTTCGGCGTCTACGCCGGGCTGGCCGGTTCCGTGGCCGCCTTGACCGCGGTCGCGGTGGGCGTCAACGGTATTCGCGCGCGCTACAACCGGTCACTGTTCGCCGCCGCGGTGTTCTTCCTGCTGGCGATCACCTTCACCGGCTCCAACGGCTGGTGGTACGTCTCCAGCTACGGTGTCCCGTGGTTCGACAAGGCTCCGCTGATCGCGGGGAAGGGCCTGTCGACGCTGTTCCTCGGTCTTGCGGTGCTGTGTGTGCTGCTGGCCGGCTACCAGTATTACCGCGAGCCGTATCGGAACTCGGCGGGCCGCAGGCGTTTCGACACCTGGGCGATCCAACCGCTGACCGTCGCCGCGGCGGTCATGGTGCTGTTCGAGGTCGCCTCGCTCGCCAAGGGCGCGATCGGGCAATACCCGTCCTACTCCATCGCGAAGTCGAATTTCCGCGCCCTCGGGGGAGATACCTGCTCGATGGCCGACGCCGTACTCACCGAGACCGATACCGCCGATTCGGTGCTGCAGCCCTACACCGGATCCGCGGCCGACGCTCTCGGCGCCGAGAACGTCGGCTTCAGCCCGGACGGTGTGGCCCAGGACCTCACCGCCGATGCCGAGGAGACCACGACCGGCGGCGCGAACTCGGTCAACACCGACTCCGCCAACAAGACCACGCACACCACCACCGCGGGTACCGGCGGTGGCACCACCGAGCAGACCGGTATCAACGGCAGTTCGGTAGCGCTGCCGTTCGGCCTCGATCCGGCCCGCACGCCGGTACTGGGCAGCTACACCACCGGCACCAAACAGCAGGCGCACCTGACCTCGGGCTGGTACCGGATGGATGTGGCCGACGCCCGCCGCGATCCGGACCATCGGCTGCTGGTGGTCACCGCCGCGGGGCGGATCAAGTCGGTGAACGCCGACGGCGTGCTCACCTACGGTCAGGATCTGAAGGTCGAATTCGGTGACCGGGCCGCCGACGGCACCGTGCGCCCGCTGGGTTCGTTCGTCCCGCTCGATATCGGCGGCGCGCCGTCGTGGCGGAATATGCGGGTACCGCTGGATCGCATCCCCGACGGCACCGACGCCGTGCGGATCGTGGCCGTCGCCAACGATCTGACCCCCAAGCAGTGGCTCGCGGTGACACCGCCGCGGCTGCCGAAGCTGGCGACCCTGGACTCGGTGGTCGGGCATACCGATCCGGTGCTCGAGGATTGGCACGTCGGCCTGGCCTTCCCCTGCCAGCGTCCGTTCGACCACAAGGACGGGGTGGCAGAGGTGCCGAAGTGGCGCATTCTGCCCGATCGGGTGGGTTCGGATGCCTCCAACGCCTGGCAGGACGATATCGGCGGCGGTCCCCTCGGCTGGACCGGACTATTGCTGTCGGCCCAGACCGTCCCCGCCTATCTGAACGACGACTGGAGTCGCGACTGGGGTTCGCTGGAGCGGTTCACCCCGTATGTCCCCGAGGCCCAGCAGGCGACCGTCGGGGTCACGGTGCAGAACCGGTGGGGCTGGGCCAAGGACGCCCCGATCAAGACGAAATAGCAGGTAGTCCGGTACCCGGTACGGTCACGGGAACAGGTTCGGCACATCGATACGCCCGAACCGTTCCCGTGAACACGGTCACTCTCAGTGTGGGCAGATAACATCACCATCCGTGCCCGACGCCGCAACAGCCGTACTGACAAAACCGACGGTCACCGAAGAACCGGTGACGTCGCGCGATTTCCGCACCGCCCGCCTGATCGCCGTGATCGCCGGTCTGCTCGGTGCGATCTTCGCTCTCGCCACCCCGTTCCTGCCGGTTCAGCAGACCACCGCCGAGGTGAACTGGCCGCAGAACGGGACCATCGGCAACGTCGAGGCGCCGCTGATGTCGCAGGTACCGGTCGATCTGCGGGCCTCGATCCCGTGTTCGGCGATCGCCCAGCTGCCGGAGGGCGGCATGGTCCTCAACACCGCACCACCGCAGGGAGACCGGGCCGCGCTCGAAGGCATGTTCGTGCGCGTGACCAGCGATTCCGTGGATGTGGTGGATCGCAATGCGATCGTGGCCACGGCCAAGCGATCCGAGCTCGCCGGGTGCACCGCCATCACCATCACCTCCGATATGAATCGCACCTACGCCCACTTCGAGGGCCTGACCCAGCAGATCGAACGACCCAGCGCCACCGGCGGCACCGAAACGGCGACCGTTCCGGTCGAGGGGGCGCTGCAGGGTGATCTGCGGCCCCAGGTGGTCGGCGTGTTCTCCGATCTGAAGGGCGCCGCGCCGGCCGGACTGTCGTTCCACATGACAGTCGATTCCCGGTTCTCCTCCTCGCCCACGGTGATCAAACTGGTGGCGATGATCGCCGCGGTGCTGTGCACCCTCATCGCTCTGGCCGCGCTCGGCCGCCTGGACACCAGTGACGGCCGCGGTCACCGCCGCTTCTTCCCCGCGCACTGGCTCGAGCCCACCTGGGCCGACGGCGCGGTATTGGGCACGCTGGTGCTGTGGCATTTCATCGGCGCCAACACCTCCGACGACGGCTACATCCTCACCATGGTGCGAGTGGCACCGCACGCCGGTTACCTGGCGAACTACTTCCGCTGGTACGGCGTGCCGGAAGCGCCCTTCGGCTGGTATTACGACGTCATCCAAGTCTTCGCGCAGATCTCCACGGCCAGTCCGTGGGTCCGCATCCCCGCGCTGCTGTGCGGCATGTTGTGCTGGATGGTGATCAGCCGCGAGGTGGTGCCTCGGCTGGGCCGTAGCGTACGAACCTCGAAGGTCGCGCTGTGGACCGGTGGACTGGTGTTCCTCGCCTTCTGGATGCCGTACGACAACGGCCTGCGGTCCGAACCGATCGTCGCGCTCGGTGCGCTGCTGACCTGGGTCTCGATCGAGCGGGCCATCGCGACCCGGCGTCTGCTGCCGGCCGCCACCGCGGTTCTGGTCGCCGCCTTCACCCTCGCGGCGGCGCCGACGGGTCTGATGTGTGTGGCCGCCCTGCTCGCCGGTATCCGACCGCTGGTGTGGGTCGTGGTGCGCCGCAAGCGTGATCTGCAGCGTCGCGCCGGAAGTGGCTGGCGAGCATCGGGATTCGTCTCGTCACTGCCCCTGCTGGCCCCGATCGCCGCGGCCGGATTCCTCGTTCTGACCGTGGTGTACAGCGATCAGACCTTCGCCGGAATCCAGGAGGCCAACCGGGTCCGGCGCCTGACCGGCCCGAACCTGGCCTGGTACGAGGACTACCTGCGCTACTACTACCTGTTCGTGCAGACCGTCGACGGTTCGGTATCGCGCCGCTTCGCGTTCATCGCGATGATCCTGTGCCTGATCACCACCACGCTGGTGTTGTTGCGGCGCAAGCGGATTCCCGGCATCTCCAGCGGTCCGACCTGGCGGTTGATCGGGGTGGTCTGCGGAACCATCTTCTTCATGATGTTCAACCCGACCAAGTGGACCCACCACTTCGGCGCCTACGCCGGAATCGCGGGCGCGCTGGCCGCGGTGACCGCGGTGGCGGTTTCGGCGACCGCGCTGCGGTCGCGTAAGAACCGCTCGATCTTCCTGGCCGCGTTGCTGTTCGCACTGGCGCTGTCGTTCTCCGGCACCAACGGCTACTGGTACGTCTCGAGCTATGGCGTCCCGTGGTTCGACAAGTCGGTGTCGCTGCACGGATTCCAGTCCAACACCTTGATGCTGGTGTTGTTCGGGCTCGCGCTGGCCGTGGTGGCCTGGCAGGCGCTGCGCGAGGGCTACGCCAAACCGCCGGAGAGTTCGAAGTCTGCGCGCGGCAAACGCATCCGGCGGTTCGCCGCGATTCCGCTGACGATCGTCGCCGCCGCGATGGTGCTGTTCGAGGTGCTGTCGCTGGCCAAGGGCGCGGTCACGCAGTACCCGGCCTATTCGCTGGCCCGCGGCAATGTCGACGCGATCGGCGGCAGCCGCTGCGGTATCGCCGACGACGTACTGGTCGAATCCGATTCGAACGCGGGCCGGTTGAATCCGATCATCGATCCCGCACATCCACCGAAGAACAACGACCCGCTGGCCGGTGCCGAGCCGACGGGATTCGATCCCAACGGCGTGCCGACCGATCTGAAAGCCGATGCGGTGGAGGTGAAGCCGGGTACCGGGAACACCTCCAATCAGTCGGTGGGCGCCAACTTCGCCGAGGGGCAGAACGCCGGTACCGGCGGTGGCCGGACCGAGGGGGCCGGAATCAACGGTTCCTCGGTCGCACTGCCGTTCGGCCTGGATCCGCAGACGACGCCGGTGATGGGCAGCTATCAGCAGGGTATTCAGCAGCCCGCGCATCTGACCTCGAGCTGGTACGAACTACCCGCCCGCACGGCGGATTCGCCGCTGGTGGTCATCTCCGCCGCCGGGCGCATCATGTCCTTCGATCAGACCGGTGCGATGCAGTACGGCCAGGATCTGAAGCTGGATTACGGGAAGCGGCAGCCGGATGGTTCGGTGAAGCTCGAGGGCAGCTACGTCCCGCGCGATATCGGTCCGGCGCCGTCCTGGCGGAACCTGCGCATTCCGCTGTCGGAGATCGCTCCGGACGCGGATACGGTGCGGATCTCGGCCAACCGCAATGTGCTCATCGGCGATCAGTGGCTGGCCTTCACCCCGCCGCGGGTGCCGAAGATGGTAACGCTCAACAACTTCCTGGGCTCCGAACAGCCCGTGCTCGAGGACTGGGCGGTCGGCCTGCAGTTCCCCTGCCAGAAGCCGTTCCCGCACCGGTACGGCGTGGCGACCATGCCGAACTTCCGCATCCTGCCCGACCGTCCGCTGGCGATCAGCTCGACCGACACCTGGCAGGCCGAGGAGTTCGGTGGTCCGCTCGGCTTCACGCAGATGCTGGCCGGGTCCACCACGATCCCGACCTATCTGAAGGACAACTGGGCACGTGACTGGGGCACCCTGGAGCGTTACGACCGGTACTACAAGGACGCGCAACCGGCCCGGATCGACACCGGTACGGCGAACCGGTCCGGCTTCTGGTCCCCGGGACAGTTGCGGGTGTTCTGAGTAGATCCGCACCGATGACGACGGGCGGCGCACATCATGTGCGCCGCCCGTCGTCGTCTCCGTAGCTGCCGGTGCCGACTACACGTCGACGTGTTCGATCCATTCGTAAACGGGCAGGTTGCCTTCCGGGGTCTCCTGGCGGCGGGGGGTGGATTTGAATCGCTCGTAACCCCCGGTTGTCTGGACCCGTAGTTCGATGCCGGGGGGCGTGATGGGGACGATGCGATGCGGTAGGTCGGCTGGTCCGCCCTCGAGTACAGCCTTCGGTGAGGTACCCATAGCTGAAGGCTCTCACATGGGGAGCGGGTGACCGGCTGATTCCAGGAAAGACACGCGCTACCGTGCGTTCAGCCGGGCGTAACTCACGACAACGCCCCCTCGTCCGAATGCGGATGAGGGGGCGCCGGAAGGGGGTGCCGAGACCCGCTACAGGGGCAGCAGATGGTGTTTGCGCGGATTACGCTGCAGGCGCTTGTCGCGCAGCATCGTCAACGCGCGCCGAAGCTCCAGACGGGTCGCCGAGGGCTCGATGACCGCATCGATATAGCCGCGTTCGGCCGCCGGCCACGGGGTGGCGACGGTCGCGTTGTAGAAGTCGATCATCTGCTTGCGGATGGCTTCGCGCTGATCCTCGGGGGCCGCTTCCAGCTGCCGACGGCCCACCAGGCCGACCGCGCTCTCCGCACCCATGACCGCGATACGCGCGGTCGGCCAGGCGAAGTACACGTCCGCGCCCAGAGCCTTGGAGCCCATCACCGCCCAGCCGCCGCCGTAGGCCTTCCGGACCACGACGGTGACCTTCGGCACCGAGGCCTCCACGAAGGAGAACAGGAAGCGGCCACCGCGCTTGATGACGCCGACCTTCTCTTGCTCCACACCCGGCATGAAGCCGGGGGTATCGACCACCAGCACGAGCGGCAGTTCGAAGGCATCGCACATCCGCACGAAATGCGAGGCCTTGTCGGAGGCCTTCGCATCGAGCGCACCCGCGAGGTACATGGGCTGGTTCGCGACCACGCCGACCGGCCGGCCGTCGACACGTGCGAAACCGGTGATGACGTTGCGCGCCATATCGGATCCGACCTCGTGGAACCCGCCGTCGTCGAAGATCCGCAGCAGCACCTCGTGCATATCGTAGGTGGCGTTGTCGGAATCCGGCACGATCGAGTCGAGCTCCCGGTCCGAGTCGGTGACCTCGGGCTCGAGGCCCGGGTTGACGATCGGCGGTTCCTCCTGACAGCTGGAGGGCAGGAAGCTCAGATACTCCCGCGCCCACTCGAAAGCGGCCTTCTCGTCCTTGGCGACGTGATGGATATTTCCGTAGTCGGCCTGGTTGTAGGCGCCGCCCAGCTCTTCGAGGCTGACGTCCTCACCGGTGGCGTCCCGGATGACCTGCGGACCGGTGACGAACATGTGCGCGGATTCGGTGGCGATCACGACATCGGTGCAGATCGGCTGGTACACCGCACCGGCCGCGCAGTTGCCGAGGATCAGCGACACCATCGGCACCGCACCGGACAACGCCTCCATGGCGATCGCCATCTCGCCGTACCAGCGCAGCGAGGTCACCGCCTCCTGCACGCGCGCACCGCCGGAGTCGTTGATACCGACCAGCGGGCAGCCCATCTTGGCCGCGAACCGCATGATGTAGGCGACCTTGCGGCCGAACATCTCACCGACGGAACCGCCGTACACGGTCTGATCGTGGGAGAACACCGCTACCGGGCGGCCCTCCACCAAGCCGTGGCCGGTGACCACACCATCGCTGTAGAGAGCGTTCTTGTCGCTCGGATTGCGTACCAGCGCACCGATTTCCACGAAGGTGCCCGGGTCCAGCAGCATGTTGATCCGCTCACGCGGCGACGGAATACCCTTCTTGGCCCGCTTGGCCACTCCCGCTTCACCTGCCGGCTCCTGCGCGAGTTCCAGCTTTTTCCGCAGGTCGGCAAGCCTTTCAGCGGTCGTACTCACTGCTCTCCCTTTCCGGGTGCATTGTCGGAGATCGCCGCCAGTTTCCGGGTGAGGTCGGCACCGATCTGCGCGACGCGCGGTTCGTCGATGATCTGGAGGTGGTCACCCGGGATGTGGATGACTTCCAGGCTGGGAATGTAACCATCCCATCCGCCGTTCGGTTGACGATCGGCGTAACGCGGCTCGATTTCGATGATGCCGTCGTGATAGCGGTCGGCGAGATAGAGCGTCACCTCGCCGTCGTAGTGCGACGGCCGCGCCTTCTGCAGATCACGGCTGTCCAGCCAGGACGTGCGCTGGTGTTCGATCACACCGCCCGGAATCTTCACATCGGCGAACTTGAGCAGGCTCATGATGATCTCGAGCTGTTGCTCGTCGCTCGCATCCGCGAGTTCCTGCAGCATCTCGTCGTCGAGCTGCCCTTCGATACCGTAGGTCTTCTGCGCGAACGCCTGGAACCGCTCGATCCGCGCGCGGCGGCCCTCCGGTGACGAGTCCTCGTCCTCGACCGGCAGGGCCAGGTCGATCAATCCGACCAGCCGGACGTCATCGCCTTCGGCCCGCATGATCTGGCCGACCTGCAATGCGAATACCGCACCCAGCGACCAGCCGTAGAGCACGTACGGTCCGCTCGGGAAGATCTTGCGGATCTCGGCGGCGTATTCGGTCGCGCGTTCGGGAATGGATCCCTCGATCCGCTCGAAACCGTACATCGGAGTGTCTTCCGGCAACCGCTTCAGCAGCGGCTCGTAGACCAGCGTGTTACCGCCCGAGGGATGGAAGACGAAGACCGGAACGGCGTTCGAGCCCTCGACCACCGGCCGCAACGGCCGGATGAAGCCGTCGACCTCGGTGGCCGAATCCTGGTGGTGGCGAACGATATCCGACAACTGCTCGATGGTCTCGCAATCGAGTACGTCGTCGACCTCGATGTCCGCGCCCACGCGCTCCGACAGTCGCTCCGCGAGCTTCTGCGCGGTGTCCTCGTCGAGGATCGGCAGGGTGTTGAAGATGCCGCCGGCCGACTTGCCGGTCACCATCGCCCAGGCGGCGAAGGTCAGGCGTTCGGCCGCATCGCGGGGCGGCACATCGGCTTCGGACTCCTTGGCGCCGGTGACCTGCGCCCCCGTGATCGGGGCCGCCGGAGCCGGGGTGGCCGCGTCGGCGGACGACTTCTCCGCTGCCGCGGCGGTTTCCGCCGGAGCGGCCGCTTCGGTCTCTCCCGGGGCGGACGCTTCCCGCGCGGCCACCTGCTGTTGCACCGCGGCGGCCGGATTCTCGCCGGCCTCCATCGCTGCCCGCGCCGCGGCGACGAAGGTGTCGTCCACGGTGAGCGAACCACCTTCGGCGGCTTGCTTTTCCGCCATCGCGGCAACCTCGTCGCGATGTTCGATGGCGTAGTGCAGTACCTTGCCGACCTCGTTTAGGCTGGCGTCGCGCACCGCCGAAACCTGCAGCGACGGAATGTCGAACTCGTACTCCACGCGGTTCTTGATCCGCATCGCCATCAGCGAATCCAAGCCCAGCTCCATGAGCGGGATCTCCATCGGCAGGTCCTCCACGGCGTAACCCATGGATTCCGCGGCGATGGTGGCAAGCCGCTGCTCGACGGTCTGAGTGCCGTGGGGATCCCATCGCTCGCCGAAGGATTCGGTGACCACCAGATCGGCTACGTCACCACCGGTTTCCGCCGGAGCGGGTGCGGGCTGCGCGGTGGGGACGGCACCGCCGTTCGCCGGTGCGCTCGCGGTCACCACCGCGTCGAACAGCAGCCGGAAGGCGCCGTCCTCACGGACGTGCACCTGCACCGAGGCGCCGCCGGGATGCGGAGTCAGCGTGGTGGTCAGCGTGCCCGCGGCCGGAACCGCGGCATGGGCGATGGTGGCGCCCACCGCGACATCCGACAACACCTGTGCCGCAGCGGCATTCACCAGCGCGGCCAGATCGGTGACGGCTCCGGCCTGCACCTCCCAGGCATGGCGGCCGTCCGGGAGCGCGACATGCGCACCGGGCGCCCGGCCGCTGCCGGAACCGGCAGCGATGCTGACCTTGGGCCAGTACTGCTTGCGCAGGAAGACCGTTCGCGGCACATCGGCGTACTCACCGGCGGGCAGCAGCGAGGGCAGATCCACCGGATGCCCGTGCACGTAGAGCTGAGCCAGCGCGGAGATGACACCCGCGGCCTCGTCTTCCTTACGCTTGAGCGTCGGAATGAGCGCGGCGTTGTGCACACCCGCGGCGAAGGTGGTGCCCATGACCTGCATCAGCGCCACGGAATTCGGCGCCAGCTCCAGGTAGGTGGTGATCCCGGCGTCGACCGCGCGGCGAATCGCGTTGGTGAAGTACACCGAGTGCCGCATATTGGTCACCCAGTAGTCCACATCGTGCACCGGGTCCGAACCCGCTTTGTACACGGTGGCCTTGTGCACGGTCGAGTACAGATCCGTGGTCACCTTCGTCGGCTCGATACCGGCGAGTTCGGCGGCGAGCTCACCGAGCAGCGGATCCATCTGAGACGTGTGCCCGGCACCCCGGGTCTGCAGTACGCGGGCGAATTTGCCCTCCGCCTCGGCGCGCGCCACGATCGCGTGCACCTGATCCGGCGGGCCGCCGATCACGGTATTGGTCGGCGCGGCGTAGACCGCGACCTCGAGATCGGGATAGTCGGGCAGCACCTTCTCGATATCTTCGGCGCTGTATTCGACCAGGGCCATATTGCGGACGTCGGCGTCGGTGATCATCTGCTCGCCCTCGCCCATCAGGCGGGACCGTGCGCAGATCACCCGCACCGCGTCCTCGAGCGGCAGACCGCCGGAGATGTAGGCGCCCGCCGCCTCACCCTGCGAATGCCCGACCACACCGTGCGGAGTGGCGCCATGGGCTCGCAGCAGGGCCGCCAGGCCGAGCTGAATGGTGAACACGCCGACCTGCGAGGTGCCGACGTCCCAGTCCTGCGCGTCGTCGAGGATCATCTCCTTGACCGAGTAACCGGCCTCGTCGACGACCAACTCGTCGACCTCGTCCACGGTCCGGGCGAAGATCGAATTCTCCAGGTAGAGCTGCTTACCCATCTTGCGGTGGTGCGAGCCGAAGCCGGCGAGCACCCACATCGGCCCCTCGGCGGCCGGGGAATCCGCGGTGAACACACCCGGCCCGGGCTTACCGGCGGCGATGGCACGCAGACCGGCCACAGCCTCCTCGTGCGTCTTCGCCAGCACGACACCGCGCGAACGGCCGTGGTTGCGCTTGGCCAGCGACCGCGCCACATCCTCGAGCGGAGTCGTCTGTCCCGCTTCGGATTCGAGCCAATCGGCCAGATCGGCCGCGGCCCGGCGACGACGCGAGGGCAGATAGGCCGACACCGGCAGAATCACCGGCAGCGGTTCGGTGCGCTCCTGGGTCCACTCGGGCGCCTCGGCGACGGGCGCCGTGTCGGCCAGCGGATCGATGCCCTCGACGATGGCCTCGGCGCCCGCGAGCACATCGGTGGACACGTCGTCGAGTTCTGCCGCGAGATCATCGGAGGCGGACGACATCTCCGGTGCGCCGGTCGCTTTCGGCTCGACCGCGGCGGGCACGTACTCCTGGATGACGACGTGGGCATTGGTGCCACCGAAACCGAAACCGGAGACACCGATGGTCGCGGTACCGCTGTAGCGCGGGAATTCGATCGGCTCGTCGACGATCTTCAGGTGCGCCTGATCGAAGGGAATGAAGGGACTCGGACCGGCATAGCCGATATTCGGCGGAATGACGTTGTGCTGCAACGCCATCACCACCTTGGCGAGCGCGGCCGCGCCGGCTCCCGACTCGAGGTGGCCGAAGTTGGTCTTCGCAGACCCCAGCAGGACGGGCTTGTCGTCTTCGCGGCCACGACCGACCACCCGGCCGAGCGCATCGGCTTCGATCGGGTCACCGATCGGGGTGCCGGTGCCATGGGCTTCGATGTAGTCGACGGTGGAGGGCACGATGCCCGCGTCACGATATGCCCGGCGCAGAACATCGACCTGGGCATCGGGATTCGGCGCGACGATTCCGTTGGAACGGCCATCGGAGTTGACCGCGCTGCCCTTCACCACCGCGAGGATCCGGTCGCCGTCGCGCTCGGCGTCGGACAGGCGCTTGAGCACCACCAGGCCGGCGCCCTCGCTCCGGACCATACCGTCGGCATCCGACGAGAAGGCCTTGATATGACCGTCTTTCGCGACCGCGCCGATCGAATCGAATCCGAGGGTGATCGCGGGCGCCAGCAGCATGTTCACACCGCCGGCCAGCGCCACGTCGGCGTCACCGTTACGCAGGGCACGCACCGCGTCGTGCACCGCCACCAGTGTGGAGGAGCATGCGGTGTCGACGGCGACCGAAGGGCCGCGGAAATCGTAGAAGTAGGACACCCGGTTGGCGACGATCGCGGTGGAACCACCGGTCAGCGCATACGCATCGGCCGACGCCGGCGCGTCCGGATCCGACTTCCCCAGTCCCAGGGAGGCGACCAGCTGGAAGTCGTTGGTCGAGGTGCCGATGAAGACACCCACGGATTCGCCCTTGAGCGTATTGGCGGGAATTCGCGCGTGCTCCAACGCTTCCCACGTCAGCTCCATCATCAGGCGCTGCTGCGGATCGACCCGCTCGACCTCGACCGGCGACATCGCGAAGAATTCCGCGTCGAAGCCCTTGATCACATCCTGATCGAGGTAGCCGCCGAGGGTGTTCCCCTTCTCGACCGCGGCCGCGATATCGGGATCGGCCAGGAATTCGGACCACCGTCCTTCGGGCCGCTCCCGGATTCCGTCACCCCGGTTGATCAGGAACTCCCAGGTCGACTCCGGGGTATCCCCCGCACCCGGCAACCGTGTGGACAGACCGACGATCGCGATGTCGTGGGCCGCTCCGGGCTGGTATCCGGCGGTGTAGAAGGCGTCGTCGGCCGTGTCCTCGGGCAGATCCGGCTCACCGTTGATGATCCGCTCGGCGAGGGAGGCGATGGTCGGATGCTGATACACGATGGTCGCGTTCAGCATGACGCCGGTGCGCTCTTCGATATCACCCCCCAGGGCGATCGCATCGCGAGACGCGAGGCCGAATTCCTCCATCGGCCGGTCCACGGTGATCTGCTCCACCGGTTGCCCGGTGGCCTCGGCCACCCACTGCTGCAACCACTCTCGCAGCTCGGCCACCGACATGTCGGTACCCGGCCGCTCGGCCGCGGCCTGCTGGTCGACCTCGGCGTTCGCGGCGCCGGTGGTCGCGGCGCCGGTGACGCCGCCGGTGTCTGTCGTCTGGGTGCCCTCGTTGTCAGCCATCAATTCCTCAAGCTACCTGTGTGCGAATGTTGCGCGGGCGGGGATCGACAGCCGATTCGCCGTCATGTGGACAAGTGCCGGGTTGTGGACAACCCATGGAATCTACGAACGCCCCGGCAACCTCGCCACCGTTGTCGGCATACCGCCGACCTGCTCCCCGATCAGGATATTCGGGTACCGCACAGCGGCCGACGTGCCGACCGGGGCGACGAGAAACCCCGTATGCGGCACGGCGGAAGGTCACCGGGACCACGATCTACTCTTCGTCCGGCGCATCGGGGAAGGCCTGCTGCTGGTAACCACCACGCAGCGTGCCTTCCAGATAGGCGGCGCGGCAGGCACGCCGGGCCAGCTTGCCGCTCGACGTACGCGGAATGGAACCGGCCGGAACCAGCAGCACATCGCGCACGGTGACACCGTGGCGCTGCGACAGCGCGCCACGCACCGCGTCGGCGATGGGCAGCGGGTCGGCCTTGTGCCCGCCCGGACCCCGCTCGGCGACGATCACCAACTGCTCGGAGGCATCGTCGGAGTCGTACTTCAGACCGGAGTGGCTGTCGGCGGTGAACACCTCGGCGGGCAGCTGGTTGGCCGGCACCGAGAACGCGGCGATGAAGCCCGGCCGCAGCATCTTGCTGGCCTCCTGCGCGGAGAACTCCAGATCCTGCGGGTAGTGGTTGCGCCCGTCGACGATCACGAGGTCCTTGACGCGGCCGGTGATGAACAGCTCACCGTCGACGTAGACGCCGTAGTCACCGGTGCGCAACCAGATGGCGTCGTCGGGCGTGCCCTCGGCGTGCGAACCCTCCGACAGCCGGTTGGTCAGCAGGTTCTTGAAGGTCTTGCGAGTTTCCTCGTCGCGACCCCAGTAGCCGATACCGATGTTGTTGCCGTGCAACCAGATCTCGCCGACCCGCCCCTCGGGCAGTTCCTGCGCACCCGTGGGATCGTCGATCGTCTCCGGATCCACGATCGCGGCCCACTGCGACAACGCGATGTAGCCACAGCTCACCTGCGCGATCGCATCCTGCGCACCCTGATCGACCTTCACCACGCGCCCGGCGTTGAGCTCGTTGCGGTCGACGTAGATGACCTTGGCCTCGTCCTCGGCGCGGGTCGCGGAGACGAACAGGGTCGCCTCGGCCATGCCGTAGCAGGGCTTGATCGCGGTCTTCGGCAGGCCGTAGGGCGCGAAGGCCTCGTTGAACTTCTTCATCGACGAGGTGGTCACCGGCTCACTGCCGTTGATCAGGCCGATGACATTCGACAGATCGAGCGGTTCGCCGTTCTTCGGCAGACCACGGGCGGCGGCGTGCTCGAACGCGAAGTTCGGAGCGGCCGCGAAGGTCCCGGCGCCGTCGGAGACCGCGGCCAGTTCGGAGATCCAGCGACCGGGACGGCGTACGAACGCGCTCGGCGACATGATGGTGATGTACTTGCCGCCGATCGCCGGCAGGATCACGCACAGCAGGCCCATGTCGTGGTATAGCGGCAGCCAGGTGACGCCGCGTGAATTCCAGTCCAGGTTGATGGCGTTGACCATCTGCAGCAAGTTGGTGCCCACCGCGCGGTGGGTGATCTCCACACCAGCCGGTGTCCGGGTCGAACCCGAGGTGTACTGCAGGTAGGCGATGTCGTCGACGGCCAGGTCCGGACGCACCCAGGCGTCGCCCAGGGTATCGGGCACCGCGTCGACGGCGATGATGCGCGGACGCTGAGCGGCCGGCAGCGGGCGGAAGAACTGGCGCACCCCGGCGGCCGAGGAGCCGGCCGTCAGAATCGCCGACGGCTTGCAGTCGCCCAGGACAGCGTGCAGGCGATCGGTGTGGCCCGGCTCGTCCGGATCGAACAGCGGTACCGCGATGGTGCCGGCGTAGATGGCGGCGAAGAAGGAGATCACATAGTCCAGGCCCTGCGGCGCCAGAATCGCCACCCGATCGCCGGGCTTGGTGACCTGTTGCAGACGAGCGGCCACCGCGCGCAGCCGAACGCCGAATTCCTTCCAGGTCAGATCCTGGTACTCCCCATCGCGCTCACGGGAGTAGTCGATATAGCGATAC
Source organism: Nocardia spumae (assembly GCF_020733635.1). Lineage (NCBI taxonomy): Bacteria > Bacillati > Actinomycetota > Actinomycetes > Mycobacteriales > Nocardiaceae > Nocardia > Nocardia spumae. The sequence goes on from NZ_JAJFZL010000001.1 coordinate 57,708, forward strand.
GCAAGATCGTTCGCATCGTTGCGGGTGTGCTTCTCGACGTAATCGACCAGGGTACGGCCCTCGGGAATTCTGATGTTCCCGGTTTCGTCCAGGTAGTCGTCGAAAGTCTCGTCCGTCATTCCTTCTCCTCCGAGGCACACGCAGCACGGCGCCATGGCCGCTGATACCTGTGAGGCCCCGACTCTCTTTCACCTGCGGGCGCTCTGTGGTGCGAGAGCCTGCCTGCAGCTTTTTCCGGCGGTCTGCGCGGTGACCACCTATGGGCTAGATGTACTCGAGCCAGGGACATGTTACAGAGCGGACCCCGAAGCGGTCTTCGGAGCGAACTCGAACACATTCCCGGCCGACACGCTTGGCGAATCTGCTACGACTCCTCTCGCAGCAACGGGATCACCGGCGCGAAAGCATCCATCTGTGTCGGAAACACTCCGACATAGGACATCGACGTCAATCGCCGCACGTTACGGATCTGCTCGGCGATCTCCTCGAATGTGCCTATGGCCACATACGGCGAGTTCAGGATGTCCTCGACCGACAGCTGGACGTCGACCTCGAGATCGGGGTGTAACCCCTTGTCGAGGGCCGCCAACGCCATCTCCGCGGTGCGTTCGCGATCGTCGGTGATCACGACCGCGGTGATGGTCCAGTTGAGTTCGATATCGGCGAACCGGTCCCCGGCCGCCTCCTTGATCAGTTTCACCTTCTCGATGGTCTTCTCGAGGGTGATACCCGACAGCAGGCCCTTACCGGTCTTGGTCGTGCGCGGGACGACCGAGATGATGTCGGCGTGCTTGGCGGCCAGCCGCAGCATCTTGGGGCCACCGCCTCCGGTCACCAGCGGCGGGCGCGGGCCCTGCCGGGGCCGCGGCGTGCCCTTGATGCCCCGCACCTGATAGTGCTTGCCCTCGAAATGGCATTCCTGCCCACGCAGCAGCACATCCAGAATCGTGAGCGCCTCGTCCAGCTTCTCGAGTCGTACACCCGGCGACTCGTAGGGCAGGCCGGCCGCCTCGAATTCGCTCTTGATCCAGCCGGCGCCGACACCGAGCTCCAGGCGCCCGCGGGAGAGCACGTCGATGGTCGCGGCGTCCTTGGCCAGCACCACCGGATGCCGGAAGCCGTTGGCCAGCACCGAGGTCCCGATGCGGATGCGGTCGGTGGCCACGGCCAGCGCGCCGAGCGCGGCGATCGGGCCGACCTGCGGGCCGAGATGGTCCGGGATCGCGAAGGAGTCGTAGCCGTATTCCTCGGCCTGCTGGGCGAGCTTGACGAATTTGCGCGCCCCGCCCTCCTGCTGATTCCCCTCACCGGCAGCAGCGAATCGGAACGCGCGCGCCGGGACATCCAGCGCTGTCATTTCGACACCGCTGGTCGCGCTGGCGGCGGCGGCTTCTGTCATGAACCTTTGCTCCTGGCTGTGCGGAAGTGCTGCGCCACCATCGGTGGAACGTCGAGCTCCGGACGGTGATGTGGCGCGATCATCGCTGCACTTTACAGCCTTCACCAAAATCTGAGTGACCCTCGGGTTTAGTTTTTTCCCCAGACCTCCGGCGACCACCACCGCGCGGCCGTCAGGGGTGCGGCGGGTGCGGTGCGTCGTTGATCAGACCCTCGGCCCAGCCGACCGTCCACTGGGTGGCGGTGGTGCCGTCCTGGTCCACCACGAAGGTGTTGTACAGGCTGTGCACAGGGTTGCCCACGGCATGCACCAGCGTCATCAGACTCGGCACCATATTCAGCGGATTCAGGGCCTGCTGCGGGGCATCGCAGATCAGATCCCCGGGCGCGCAGATGGTGTTGACGCGGCCGGCCAGCGTGCCGAAACCGGTGCGCGCACCCGTCATCGTGATTCCCGGAACCGACAGTCCCTTGAGCGCGACCTCGGCGCCCACACCCGGCGGCGCGTTCCCGATCTCGTCGGCCTGGCCATCGCCCAGCACGCGGCGCCCGTCGGCGATCAATGTGACGCCGAGCACCTGATCGGCGGAGATCGGTCCCTTCCCGGCACCGATCTGGGCGGCGATATCGCCACCGATCACCGCGCCCTGGGAGAACCCGGCGATCACATAGTTGGTCAGCGGGCAGTCCTTGGACATCCGCGCCAGCTCGGCGACCGCCCGCTGGGTGCCCTCCGTGCGGCTGTTGTTGTAGGACTCCTGACCGTCCGGTGGGAGCGCGATCGGATTGGAGAATTGCGCGACGTAGGGGACGGTGTAGATATCGAGCCGGGAGTCCGGGAACTGCTGCCGGATCGGATTGGTCACATGCAGCATCAACGACGCCGGATTGGCCGTCGGATTGTGCGGGTCGTCATTACTGTTCGACTCCCAGGTACCGGGAATGGCCAGTAACTGCACATCCGGGCAGGAGGCCGGTTGGCTGCTGGGCTTGGTCGGCTTCGGCGGCCCGGGCTTGGGCACGTGCAGGCGCCCCGCCAGCACGAACCACAGCACCAGCGCCACGATCACCGCCAGGACCGCGATCAGCAGGAAAACCAAACAGCCCGGCCGCCGGCGGCCGGAAGCCCGGCCGCCGTATCCGGAACGTCGTCGCGCGCTCACTTGTTGCAGTAGGTCTCGGTCGCGACGTCCACGTAGATCTGACCCGCCTGCTCAACCGGCATCTTCTGCGGGTCGAATCCCGGATCGGTGCCGGCCATCGCGTTCACGAACGTCTTGACCTCCGCATCCGAGGCGCCGTTCGCCTTGCTCTGGCAGATGTAGTTGGCGGCGGTCAGCGCGATATCCGGACTCGACGGAGTGACCCCGCGCTTCTTCAGCTCGTCCAGATAGGCCTGATCCTTCTCCGACAGCGGCGGATGGTCGGCCGAGGTGGGGGCGGGCTCGGGCCGCTCGGCGGCGCTGGTCTCGGGGGCCTGCTCAGGGGTGGATTCGGCCGCCGACGGCTCGGCGCTGGGCGCCTTGCTCTGCGCGACCGCGGTCGTGGTGGACGTCTTCAAACTCGGCGTGCTCGACGCCGTGGAGTCGTTGCCACCGCAGGCAGCGAGCAATCCGGAGGCCGCCAAGGCGACCACGATGCCGGCAACCTTGCCACCGGCGATGTACCGTTCTCCGACCGGGCGGGTCCGAAGCATGAATCGTGTCCTCGATCTAGTTCGCTGAGGGCTAGAACTTCTTCACAAGGCCTAGCAGGTCGCGCTCCAGGTTAACGGCAACCTATGAAGAGGTGTGCCCCACGGATGGAACCTCTCACAAACGCCTCACCGGACGCTTACCGGGCCGCCGAACCCGTCGCGGCGAAGCGAGAGCCGAAACTACCGCACTTCGGGGGGCTTGCCGTCGCGTAGCACGATGAATCCCGCCTGGAAGTTCTGCTGCACCCCGCCGGGGACCGGGAACTCGTCGCTGATCGGATAGCCGAGCCTGCCGTTCTCGAAGCCGTTCTGACCCCAGGCGTCCATGATGGGGCCGTTGCGGACCGCCCAGGCGCCCGACAGCGGGCTCCAGTAGATACTGCCGCCCTCGAACCTGCTGTAGCGGCCCAGATCCTTGACCGGCTGCTCGTCGCCCGCCGGGAACCCCAGCCAGCTGTTCTCGTACCCCATCTCCGCGTACTTGCCGAGGACCAGCCCCTGGACCCGGTGCGCGCCGGTTCGGTCGCTGAAGTACATCGGACCGCCCTGGAAGGCCTGCACGACACCGTCCTTGTTCGGCGTCTTGGCCTCCGGCCCACTCGGATAGCCGGCGGGACCCCGCTCGAAGCCCTCGCGGCCCCATGCGTCGAGGATCGCGCCCCGCACCACCTGGGCGCCGGTCTCCGGCGTCCAGTAGACCGAGCCGCCCTGGAAGTTCTGGAAGCGGCCGTGCCCGTCCGGGAGCGGTTGTTCGGCGGCGGCCGGCAGGCCCAGCGGACCGGCCGGGCCGAGAGTGGCCTGATACGTCCCGGCGATCATCCCGGCCACGGCATGGGCGCCGGTGGCCTGCGACCAGAACACCCGGCCGCCCTTGAAATCCTGTGCGCTGCCGTTGGTCACCGGATACTCCGGCGTGACACAGTCGCCGAGCCACGTATCGATCTGCGCCGCCGCGGCGATGGCGCCGCCGGCCGAGCACGGTGGTTTGTCGGCCTCCACCCCCAGCGCGGCCGCGGCCTGCGGCCACGACTGCCGCATCTCGAAATCCCAGTACGGCCACGAATGGGTGCCCGAGGGGCGGTAGTTCGCCTGCACCGGGATGGTCAGCTTGTTCAACTTCTCGACGAAGTTCTGAGACGTCAATCGGGACAACATCTCCAGGCCCATCCCGGCGTAGTTGGTGCTGATTCCCGGGATGTCGGAGGCCTTGTCGTAAGCGCCGGTACTGCCGCTGCCCGCCGAGACGTAGAGGCTGATGCCCTTGAGTTTGGGCGCGAGCTCGTACGGGTCGTGCTCGGACCACTGGGAGTTGGTCGGCGGGCCCCACATGTCGTTGGCGTCGAAGCCACCGGCGTCCCGCATCGCGAACATGATCGCTTGCGGCATACCGACACTGGTGGTGGTGAGGAAGCCCGAATACGAGGCCGCGTACTTCACCCAGTCGGGATTGCGGCCGGCCAGGAACATCGCCGCTGTGCCGCCCATCGAAAGCCCCTCCACGCCACGCACCGCGGTGGCACGCCACTGGTTCTCCAGCAGCGGGGGAAGTTCCTTGGTCAGGAAGGTTTCCCACTGGTAGTTCTTGCCGTTGTCCTGTTGCATCCAGTCGGAGTAGAAACTCGACTGACCGCCGATCGGCAGGACCACGGTGACGTTCTTGTCGGCGTAGAAGTCGACGGCGCCGGCATCCTTGGTCCATCCGCTCTCATCGTCCTGCGCGCGCAATCCGTCGAGCATGAGCAACGAGGGAAAGCGCGCATCCGGCCGGGAATTCCAGTCCCGGGCCAGCAGCAGTTGCACCTGCACCGGTGTCGCCATCGAGGGAGAGTTCACCCACAGCGACACTCGGCGGTCGGTCAGCCAGACCACCTTCTGGATGGTCGCGCCGGCGGGCGCGGGGACGGCGGCTGGTTGGGCGAGGGCCGGAAGTGGCGCCAGCGCGACTCCCGAGAGCATCGGCACGACCGCTGCCGCGGCCAGCATCGCCAGTCGTCGCCGGCCCCGCCGGCCGCGACCGAGTGTCCCCCGTCTGTCGGATGCCACACCTGCCACAGGAGTGTTTGTACCGCGCCCGAGCCGCTCGAGCCGGTAGGACGCGCTGACAGCAAACCTGAGAAATGGCAGCCCACAACGGGACTTGGGCCGTCCCGCAACGATTCGGCGCCGCGCAGATCAGATCTGCGCGGCGCCGAATCAGCTGTCGTTTACGGCCTGTGATCAGGCGTTGAGCGCGGCCAGAATGCCGGCCCGGGCGTTACCCAGCTCGTCCTGCCAGTAGCGCCAGGAGTGGGTACCGGTGGGCGGGAAGTCGTAGGTCGCGGGGATACCCAGGGAGTCCAGCCGAGACTTGAACGAGTGCGTGCTGACCATCGCGATCAGCTCGATTCCCATGGCGTTACCGGTATTGAACAGGCCCACCGGGGAATTCGGGTGATCGTAGGGCCCCGGCAGAGCGCTGGCGGCCGAGATGAACATCGGCAGACCCCGCAGCTGCGGCGCGAACACCATCGGGTCCGAACGCAGCCACTGCGGGCTCCACGGCGCGGCCATCGAGTCGACGTTGAAGCGGCCGGCGTCGAGCATCATCACGCGAATCGCCTCGCGCATACCGGGGGCGTTCCAGTTCAGCGGGCCCGAGAACGAGGCCGCGTACTTGAACTGATCCCGGTGGAATCCCGCCAGGCGCAGTGCCGCCGGACCACTCATCGACAGACCGGCGACCGCGTAGTTGGTCCGCGAAACACCGTAGTTGCTGAGGAAATCCGGAAGTTCCTTGGTGAGGAAGGTTTCCCACTTGTAGGTGAACTTCTGGCCGTTGGTGTTGCTCGGGCCCTGCCAGTCGGCGTACCAGCTGGACTGGCCACCCACCGGCATCACCAGGGTGACGTTGTCGTTGCCGAACATCTGCTGCGCGTTGGTCTCGAAGGACCAGGCGTTGCGGTCGTCGCGGGCCCGCAGACCGTCCAGCAGCAGCAGCGCGCCGTTACCACCGTTGCGCGCCCACTGCACCTGAACCTTGATCGGACCCATACTCGACGGAACCATCAGCTCGTCGTATCCGCCCGCGGGCGTCTGATGTACGGGTGCGTGAATCGGCGCGGCGATAGCGGCCGGGGACATTGCGCCCGCCGCGATCGGTAGCGCCAGCGCGGCACCCGCAGCGAGAAGTCGTGTACGCCAACCACGCTGAGCACCTTGCCGCCGCTGCGGGGATGGCACCGACGCGAGCGCCGAATGCGAAACCGGCGCGGCCGACCTGCCGAAACGCATGGATACTGCTCTCTTTCTGCTGTCTCCTGTTGTCGCCGCGCCCCGACCACTTCCGTCAGCGACGGCAGGATCAGTACTCGAATCGAACCCGACCATTCGATATGAGCGACGCCGCGGCTACGAACGTCGCACGTGCGCTCGCTGGACGATATTCGACCGCCCAATCGTTAGCAACACGGACCCCGCCGGGTGGCTGAAATCCGCCCGTGCGCCATTCGTAATCGTGCAGTGACCCTATCGCGTCGACCGCGAAATCTCAGCGTGAAATGACGAATCAACCACTGCGCCGGTGAATTTCGCCTCGGTTCAGCCGATATTGGCCGAAAGGTCCGGGATCATGCGGTAGGCCTCGTCCTGCCAGTTGAACCAGTCGTGCACACCGACATTCGGGAATGAATACACGACGTTCTGGGCGCCGAGCGACATCATCCGCACCTGGAATGCCCGGGTATTGGCCAATGCCAGGGCCTCGAGCGGAGCGCCGCGGACGATGTGATCAGCGGCCGCGGGCAAGGGCAATCCCAGATCCTGCTGTGACGGGATACCACTACCAGCGGCGATCCAGAGCCGCGTGTTGTTCCCGATCAGCTGGGGCGCGAAGACGAACGGATCCATGCGCAGCCATTGCGGGCCCCACGGCGGGGCCATCGAATCGACGTTGTAACCACCGGCATCTATCATCGCCCCGCGAATCGCTTCGCGCATGCCGGGTGCGGAGATGTTCAGGTAACCGGAGAACGATCCCGCGAAACTGAACTGTTCGGGGTGATACGCGGCCAGGGTCAATGCGGCACTGCCGCCCATCGACAATCCGAAGACGCCGTTGCGGTCGGCCCGAAAGCCCAGCCGGTCACGCAGCGCACCGCGCAGCTGCGAGGTCAGGAAGGTCTCCCATTCGTACCGATAGCTCTTGCCCGGCCCGCCCAGGAATGCCTCCGTGGCGCCGGAGCCGGTTCCGGCGGAGCCGAAATCGGTCGGCCCGGCACCGAAGAACGAGCTCGGCGCATTCCAGTCGGCGTAGAAACTGGACTGCCCGCCCACGGGCATCACCACATTGATATTCCAGTCGGTGAGAACCTGAGCGACATTCGTCTCGATCTCCCAGCCGTTCAAGGTCTCCGGTGCACGCAGGCCGTCGAGGGCATAGACGACTCGATTGGTGTTGCCGTCCTTGGCGCGAAAGATTCGGGACTTGATCGGCCCCATCACCGGTGAGGTCACCCAGAAGTCGGATCCGGACGGATCGAAGGCGGCGGACGCGTTCGCGCCGTGACCGAGAACGGAAACTCCGAGCGGCAGCAGAAGCGCCAATGCCATCCCCAGCGCCGAGCGCCTGGCCCAGGAACCGGACTTACCGACGGACCCACTTCCGACCAACGGCTTCCTGCGCGCAAATCGCATCGAACTCGACCTTTCACCTGAGGCGGCTGCCGCATCCGATCCCACGCCATGCGACCGTCACTCATTCCGGACAACTCAGACAAAGCGCATCGGCGCCGGGCACTCGCCGCTGTACTGCAGGTTCTTCGATACGAAACGAGTATCGGCGATCCAGGGTTGCCGCAAGAAGATCCGAACGCGAAATACTCCGAATGGTGATCTGCGGCACAGTTCCGAATGGAATATACCTGATCGCAACGCCAAGACCGGTTTACAGCAAATCCCCAGCGTCGGCGGCGTCCGGATACGGCAGCGCGAATCCACAGAACATCCGGAAACGACGTGGCCCCGCGACGGAAGTCCGCCGCGGGGCCATGTGTCGTGCTGGTATCAGCCGATATTGGCCGACAGATCCGGGATCATCCGATAGACCTCGGCCTCCCAGTTGTGCCAGTTGTGCACACCCACGTTCGGGAAGTCGTAGGTGACATTGCCGGCGCCCAGGGTCATCATCCGGACCTGGAAGGCACGGGTGTTGGCGAGCGCCAACGCCTCCAGCGGCGAGCCCTGGATGATGTCGAGCGGCGCGACGGCGTCCGCCGGGGCGGGCAGACCGCTACCGGCCGCGACCCACAACCGGGTGTTGTTGGCCTTCAACCGCGGCGCGAAGACGAACGGGTCCATGCGCAGCCACTGCGGGCCCCACGGGGGCGCCATCGCGTCGATGTTGTAGCCGCCGGCACTGAGCATGGCCACACGCATGGCCTCGCGCATACCCGGTGCGGAGATGTTCAGGTAGCCCGAGAACGAACCGGCGTAGCTGAACTGATCCGGGTGGTACGCGGCCAGGGTCAGCGCGGCGCTACCGCCCATGGACAAGCCGAACACACCGTTGCGGTGCGAGCTGAAGCCCATCCGGCCGGCGAGCGCGTTGGGCAGATCCTGAGTCAGGAAGGATTCCCACTTGTAGGTGTTGGCCTTGCCCAGCGTTTCGTTGTAGTTGGACGAACCGGTCATCGCCGACCCCGTCGACGAGCCCGCGGAACCGGCCGACGCCGTGTCGATGCCGAAGAAGTTGCTCGGCGCGTTCCAGTCGGCGTAGAAGCTCGACGGTCCGCCGACCGGCATGACCACATTGATGTTGGCACCGGTCAGCGCCGGGATGATGTTGGTGTCGTTCTCCCAGCCGTTGAGATCACCACGGGCGCGCATACCGTCGAGGGCGTACACCACCCGACTGGTGTTGCCGTCCGCGGCACGGAAGATGCGGGATTTGATCGGCCCCATGGACGAGTCGACCCAGAAGTCGATACCGGAGGGGTTGAACGCGGCAGCCGCATGTCCGGCCTCTGCCACCGACACCCCGAACGGCAGCAACGTCGCCAAGGCCACGCCCACCGCGGACCGCCGGAGCCATCCGGCCCGCCGAGGCGTCGACGGCTGATGCGACCGTCCCCGACGTCTCTGCTGCACCCATCGCACAGTCACGCCTCGCATATCCCTGTCCGGCCTTTCCGTAGTGCGGCCGTCCGACCGCTTTTCTTCTCTGCGAATGATCACCCGTGCGCATCCGAGGATGCGCCCCCGACGGACGTCCGTCACCGAGCGTATCGCGAAATCGATACGTCGGCGTTATCAAACCGAGACTAATACACGACCGATTCGTGGCCGGGGTGGGTCTAGTTGGGCATCGGGGGCGGTGTCGTCGGATCCACCAGGTGACAACGCTGGATCTCGTACTTGGGCACCCGGTCGATACGATACTTCGCGAAGTGCAGCGACTGGATGAGGTTGTGTTTGAACCGATCCCGGGTCAGCGGAGCCCGGTAGGAAGCCAGCAGATCCTGAGTGGCCGGGCAGCTCAGCGCGGTGCGCGCCTGGGTCACCCACTTCTCGTCGAGGAACCACGGCATCCACGGATGCTGATCGACCATCCCGGTATCCACGATCACCCAGTCCGGGTACAGGTTCTTGTCGTGTCCGATGCGGCCGTCGGCCAGCCGGTCGGTATGCGCGGCCAGCGGATAGGCCAGACCCTCCTGATCGATGACCCGGACACTCAGCGGAACGTTCATGCTGGTCATTCCCAGATTGAGGAAGTAGACCGTATGCCCGTGCCCGCCCGGCGGAATCGGCAGCGGCGGCGGCGCGACGTACCACATCATGTACGACGGCGAGTTGATCAACAGACCGCCGTTGGGGTTGGCCGCGATGTCGCGCACCATCGCGCGCATCCGCGGGTAGTCCAGGTAGTCCTCGGCGAGGATGGGATGGTCGTGACCGCTGTTGAGGACGTAGTAGATGCGCTCGTCGACGATGCCGGACGCGCTGATCTGACCGCCCGAGGTATCGGCGGTGGTGTTGGCGGCGAACAGCGCCCAGCCGATCGTGCCCAGCCAGGCGATCACCGGCAGGGCGAAAGACCATCGCAGCCAGCCGGACCGGGAGTCCGCACCGCTGGAGACCGGCAGTCGCACCGGCAGCACCGATACCGGCAACAGCAGGCAGAACAGCTGTGGCAGCAGCATCCGGCCGTGCATGAAGTCGCCGCCGACCCGCATGTTGAAGACCACCAGCAACAGCCCGCCACCGACCATCAGGGTCACGACCGCGGCCGGAGACCGCAGCCACCGCTGCGTACGGACCAGCCGGCCACCGTCGGCGGCCGTGACCGTCCGCGCGTGCCGGGCGCGCAGCAGCAACGCGGCGACCACGACGAGGATCAGCAGGGGCACCCAGAGGTAGTACGGCCCGATCAGATCCCACAGATACTTCAGGCCCTGTTCCCATTTCGCACCGCCGGCCTCCTTGGCGACCGCGGTATTCGGATAGGGCAGGCCGTAGTAGCCCATGCGCCAGATCTGGTACCCGACCGGCACCAGACCACTGACCGCGACCAGCAGCGCCCGGGTGAACAAGGGGCGCAACCGGGTCCGCGGCATCCGGGAGAAGAACAGCGCGACCAGCGCCAGACCGCCGATAACGGTCATCTCCGGGCGGACCACCCAGCACAGGCCGGCCCAGAAGCCCGCCACGAGAAGGTGTGCCAGCCGCGGATTCTCGTCCTGGCTCCAGCGCAGCAGCAGCCACCACAGCACCCCGAGCCAGAAGATGACCAGGCAGTTCTCCAACCCGGAGGTGGCGTAGTCGCGGGCCGGCGGCACCGCGACGTAGACCAGCGCGCCGGCGGGCAGCAGCAGGGTCGGGGCGGCGCCGGTGAACGGCCGCCACAACCGCGCCGAACCCACCATCGCGAAGACGATGGCCAGCAGTGAAAGGGTCAGCGCGACGGCCAGACTGACGTACTCGAGCCGGGCGTCGGAGATCCAGCCGAAGAACCAGATCACATAGGTCCAGGCGGCACTGGTGTTGGTTTCCACCCGCTCGCCCGCGTTGAAGACCGGCCCGTTGCCGGCCATCAGATTGCGCACGGTGCGCAGGACGATCAGGCCGTCGTCGGCGATCCAGCGCCGCTGCCAGGCGCCGATACCGAACAACGCGAGGGTGACGATCACCCCACCGACGAACACCGTGCGGGATAACACCGAGAAGCGCCGCGCGGCATCGCCGTCGCGCGATAGTGCGCGAGCGGACGAGTCCGCGTGTTCCCCTTCTCCGTGTTCGTCTCCCGCTACCAGCATCTCGTCAGGTGAGATAGACAGCGACACCTACCGCTCCGATCCAGGCGATGGCCAGGAGCTGCAAAATGCGATCCCCCAGCGCGATCTCTTCGGGTTCCCCGGCCTCGCCGCCATCGACGTCGACCGCGTAGCGCAGGACTGCGATGGTAAACGGGATCATCGAGATCGCGAACCACTGGGTGTGCTTGTGATCGGTTTCGAAGGCCCACAGGCCGTAGAAGACCACCACCGCGGTGGCCGACAACGTCCAGATGAAACGCAGGTAGGTGGGTGTGTAGTACTGCAGCGACTTGCGGATCTTCGCGCCGGTGTCGAGCGCGATCTTCAACTCCGCGTAGCGCTTACCCGCCGCCATGAACAGCGAGCCGAACGCCATGATCAGCAGGAACCACTGCGAGAGCTTGATGTCGGCGGCCGCGCCACCGGCGACGGCGCGCAGCAGGAAGCCCGAGGACACGATGCAGATGTCGAGCACCGCTTGATGTTTCAGCCCGAAGCAGTAGGCCAGCTGGATGCCGATGTAGACCGCCATCACCACGGCCAGATGCCACGACGCCAGGAACGAGACGGAGATCGAGGCGACCAGCAGCACCGCCGACAGCGAGTACGCCAGATTCACCGGCACCACACCGGCCGCGATGGGCCGGAACCGCTTGGTGGGGTGGGCCCGGTCGGCCTCGACATCGAGCGCGTCGTTGACCAGGTAGATCCCCGAGGCCGCCATGCAGAAGACGATGAACGCGATCGCGATATGAACCAGGACGGTCATATCCGCGAGTACGTACTCGCCGGAGACGACGTCCTTGCCCGCGGCCAGGGGGGCCGCCAGCACGAGGACGTTCTTCACCCACTGCCGCGGCCGGACCGCTTTGACGATTCCGCCGGCCAGCGTCTTCGGCGGACCCTTCAGAACGGCGTCGTCGAGGTCGGTGCCGGTCGGCTCTTCACTCATATCAGCGAGGGTTCTTTCCTGTGCGGTCACTGGTGAATCTCTTTTCGGCGGCTAGCACGGCTGCGGCGGATGCCGCACCCAGAGCGGACCCGGCGAGTACGTCGGAGGGATAGTGCACTCCCAGAACGACCCGGGAGAGCAGCATCGGCGGCACGAGCACCGCAGGCAAGGGTAGCCCGGTCAGCTTTCCGAGCAACACGGCCGCTGCCGTGGTGGAGGTCGCGTGCGAGGACGGGAAGCTGAGTTTGCTCGGCGTCGACACGTTGACCTGCACCGATGGATCATTCGGGCGCGGCCGCCGGACGATGCGCTTGATCACGACCGAGGCCGCGTGGGCACCGAAGGCACCGACCGCGACCCCTGCCCACTGCCGCCGGCGGGGTTTGTCGATCAGCGCACCGGCGGCGCCGATGGCCATCCAGCCGAGCGCGTGCTCACCGAAATGCGACATACCGCGCGCGGCCTTGATCACCTCCGGCGTGCCGATCGTCGACTGCACCGCGTTGAGGATCTTGACCTCCGCGGGTGCGGACGAGGCGCCGCCGGATACGACCCGCAGATGCGGGGCGTCGTCGGCCTGGCCGGAGCCTGCAGGGGCGCTCATTTGTCCTCACTCGCGTTGATTCCGAAGGCGTTCTCCCAGGCCGCGGTACTGGTCAACCGGGAATGTGCGGCACGGTACCGCTCCCGGAGTTCCGGGAACCGGGCGGCCAACTCCCGACGCAGGCGCATCGCCTCGGCGAACAGCTCCCGGGCTTGGCGCGGATCACGCTTGCGGTACACCACACCACGCCCGTCGGCTGTCGTCACGGTAACTCCGTCGACCTGCGAGAGCAGGAACCAACGCGCGTCAAGGGTGGGAACGTTCAACTGCGGCCGATCGTGGTGCTCGGACTTGGCTCCGCGCAGATTGTGCAGCACGCCCTTGCCGAGCCGGACGATCTTGGCCAGCGGGTTCGACGGCTCACCGACCGCACCCACATCGGCGCCGCTGGGCAGCGGCAGTTCGGTGGAGGATCCGACGATCACCGCATCGGGATATTCCTTGCGCATCGCCGCGACCTGACCGAGCGCCGTCGGCAGCAGTTCGAACAGTTTGTCCGGACCGGCGAGGAAATCGCGAATGGCCTGATTCTGAATCGCTACCGTCGAATACTCGAGGCACAGTAGATGTTTCAGCGTCGCCTTGACGGTGTTGACGATCATCGGGCGGCCGTCGTTACCGAGGTGCAGAGCCGCGACCACCAGGCGATTACGCAGGTGGAAGTAGGCCTGCCAGTCGATGGCGTCGTCCTTGTCGCTCCACGCCATATGCCAGACCGCGGCACCCGGCAGGGTGACGGTCGGATATCCCGCGGCGCGAGCGCGCAGTCCGTATTCGACGTCGTCCCATTTCAGGAACAGCGGCAGCGGCTGGCCGATCTCCTCGGCCACCACACGGGGGATGACACAGGTCCACCAGCCGTTGAAATCGACATCGATACGGCGGTGCAGCAGTTTCGAATTGTCGCGGTCGCGCAGCGGATACTTGGAGAAGTCGTGGTCGTATTCGACGTTCGGCGCCGCGGTCCACATCCAGATGCCGCGATCGACGACCTCGCCCATCGTGTGCAGATGCGACCGTTCCTGCAGATTCAGCATCTGCCCGCCGACCAGTGTGGGGGTGCGGGAGAAGCGGGCGAAGGCGAGTGCGCGCAGAATGCAGTCCGGCTCGATCTCGATATCGTCGTCCATATAGACGATGTATTCCGCATCGGTGGTTTTCAGCGCCTCGTACATGACGCGGCTGTAACCGCCGGAACCACCGAGATTCGGCTGGTTGTGGATGGTCAGCCGATCACCGAGAACCGCTGCCGCTTCGGCGAATCCGGGCTCGTCGACGGCCTTGCGGTTGCCCTGATCGGGAATGATCACGGCCTCGAGCTTCTCCAGCACCAGCGGGTCGGAGCCGAGGGCCGCGAGGGTGTTCACACAGTCGGTGGGCCGGTTGAAGGTGGGCATACCGACCGCGATGCTGCCCTCACCGGGCGCCTCGATCGGCGCGTACCAACCGCCGCTGCGCAGTTCGACCGCGGTATCGGTGGTGATGTCGAACCAGATCCAGCCGCCGTCCTCGAACGGCGCGAGCTCCACCTCGAACTCGACGGTGGTGACGTCGGCGGGTGCGGTGGTGGCGAATTCGTTGCCCCGCACGTGAATTCGAGAACCGTCGGCCTTCGACCGATAGACGTCGACGCGGCCGTGCCCGGACAGCTCGAGGCGCAGGACCACCGAGGTCAGAATTGTCCAGCGCCGCCAGTAGCTGGCCGGCACCGCGTTGAAGTAGGTGCAGAACGACACCTCGGATTCGGCGCCGATCGACAGCGAGGTTCGCGTCGGCGGATGTGCGCGCCGCGCGTTGGTCTCCGACTCCTCCAGATACAGCGTGCGCACATCCAACGGCTCACCCGGACGGGGCAGGATGATGCGCTGCAGTAGGGATTTCGCGCGAGTCTCGGTGGTCATGTCCTCGACGGTCAGTTGAGCGGTCATTTCACTTCCTGCATCCGCAGTACGGGCTGGGGGCGCATGAGATCACTGGGAATCGGCGTCGGCGAGCGGAGCTCCGGATTCCAGATGCGGTCGCAGCACATTGTCGAAAGTGCTCAGCGCGCTGCCGATCGCCATATGCATATCGAGGTACTGGTAGGTACCCAGGCGACCGCCGAAAACGACCTTGGCCGAGGCGGTTTCGTTCTTCGCCCGCTCCCGGTACGCCAGCAGCTTGACCCGGTCCTCGGGCGTGTTGATCGGATAGTACGGCTCGTCACCGGTCTGCGCGGAGCGCGAGAACTCCCGCATGATGACGGTCTTGTCCTCCGGGTAGGCGTCCCGCTCCGGATGGAAGTGACGCGGCTCGATGATGCGGGTGTAGGGCACATCGGCGTCGTTGTAGTTCATCACCGACGTACCTTGGAAGTCACCGGTTTCCAGCACTTCGGTCTCGAAATCGATGGTGCGCCAGCCGAGTTCGCCTTCGCTGTAGTCGAAGTAGCGATCCAGCGGGCCGGTGTAGACGACGGGTGCGTCCGGGTTCTGGGCACGGATCTCGTCACGCACCTCGAACCAGTCGGTGTTCAGCCGCACCTCGATCAGATCCGATTCCGCCATCTTCTCCAGCCACGCGGTGTAGCCGTTGCGCGGCAGCCCCTCGTAGGTGTCGTTGAAATAGCGGTTGTCGAAGTTGTAGCGCACCGGCAGCCGGGTGATATTGCCGGCGGGCAGCTCCTTGGGATCGGTCTGCCACTGCTTGGCGGTGTAGTCGCGCATGAAGGCTTCGTAGAGCGGGCGGCCGATCAGGGAGATCGCCTTCTCCTCGAAATTGGCCGCGTCCTTGGATTCGATCTCCGCGGACTGCTCGGCGATCAGTGCCCGGGCTTCCTCGGGAGTGAAATAGCGGCCGAAGAACTGCGAGATCAGGCCCAGGCCCATCGGGAACTGGTAGGCCTGACCCTTGTGCAGCGCGAAGACCCGGTGCTGGTAGCCGGTGAATTCGGTGAATTGATTGACGTAATCCCACACTCGCTTGTTCGAGGTGTGGAACAGATGGGCGCCATACTTGTGGATTTCGATTCCGGTTTCCGGATCCGCCTCCGAATATGCGTTACCCCCCAGGTGGTAGCGGCGCTCGATCACGAGCACCCGCTTACCCAGCAAGTTGGCGGTGCGTTCGGCCACGGTCAGCCCGAAGAATCCGGAGCCGACGACGATCAGATCGAAGGGAGCTGCGACGGTCACGGGAGCCCAGCGTAGCCGTAGCGTCGCTCCGCGTCTTCAGGCCGTAGGCGAAGCGCGACGGCCACCACGATTTCCCTCCCCGGTAACCCCGTTATTCACCCATGCGACATCGCACGACTATTACATGAGCGCCGAACTGAACGGACGTCCAGTCCATATCGGACGGTCGTCGACTCGACGGAAATCACAGCCATGCGATTGTCCCGCGCGCTCTCCCCGGCTCTGGCCGCGCTCGCCCTGTCCGGCGCTCTCGGCGCGGGGCTGCTCTCCCCCGCGGGCGTCCACGCCGATCCGCCGGAGGTGAGCGTGCAGAACGCGCTCGACCTGACCACGCTCGCACTGGATGTGACCAGCCTGCTGCTCGCGGCGGCCAACGGCATCGGCAGTCCGGCCGGAATATCGTCGGCCGTACTCACACCGCTCGGTATCGCGCAAACCCTCGCATTCGCGCCCGCCACCTTCGGCGCGCCGATGCTGCGTGGCGTGCTGCGGTCGATGTGCACGGCCTGAAATACCGAGCGGCCCGACCGCGGCTCAGTAGTACGGGTAGGCCGACCGGTGGTTCGCGGCGGTCCGCGTGTTGATCCAGCGACCGGTCGAACTCATCGACGCGCAGACCAGGATGGGGAGTTCGATGGCGAAGAGAATTCCGAGCATGACCGCGAACGGCGCCACGTCGTCCTCCCCGATCCCGCCGACGATCGTCGCGATGACAGCGATCGCCGGAACCACCAGCAGGACCAGAGCGGTCAGGAGGATCACGATGACGCGCCCGGCCATTCGCCGGCACAACAGCAGAATCGCACCGGCGAGAAACAGCGCCGACAACGATCCGAACAGGACCAGCGCGATCATGTCCGCGGCGGTATCGGATCCGCCCTGCCGGTCGTGGCGTGTCGACACCGCCCCACCGATCGAGAACACGGTCAACCCGATACCTTGCAACAGAGCGAGCACCCCGGCCGTGATCGCGGTGCCGCCACCGGGTTTCGGCGCCACCGGAACGTATCCGGGCTGTGAGTACGGATAAGCCATCGCCGGCCTCAGTACGGGTAGGGCGGCTGGCCGTAGTAGGCGGCCGGCGGATAGGACGGCATACCCACGCCGCACCAGCGCTTCGCCGAGCTGGACAGGGTCAGGCTCAACATCAGCACCGCGATCAGCAGGCCGATGAACCCACCGATCGAGGCCGCGGGCACGCCGTTGGCGAAGGACACCACGATGCCGGCGGCGCCGCCCAGCAATCCGATCGACGAGAGCACGACCAGCAGCACCCGGCCCGCGTTCTTGTGGTTCATCAGCATGATGCCGCCGATCGCCCACAGCAGTGCGACGAGGCCGTCGACCCCGGCCCAGACGTAGAAGATGTTGCCCGCGCCGCTGGAACCGCTCGAACTGTAGGAGCTGCTGTACGAACTGTAGGAGTGGTGCACCTCGTTCAAACTGGCTGCCGCGCTGAGCAATCCGATGATGCCCAGCGCCGCCAGCAGGGCCAGCAACAGTGCGAGGATGCCGGCAGTGATGGCCGCACCGCCGCTCGGTCGCGGCTCCTGGTAGGCGTAGGGCGCGTACCCCGGCTGCGGATAGCCGGCCGGTGGATACCCCGGCGGCGGATAGCCCGCCGGTGGGTAGCCGTACCCCTGGTAGTCGGGCTGACCATATGGGTAGCTCATCGGCGTTGTCCCCCCTCGCGGCTCGGGATTCGGATCGAAGCGGTCCGGCGGCAGCCGACCTCCCCCTGCTGTCGGGCAGGGACTCTACCGCCTGCGGGCGACACCGGTACGGGGTGAACCACCCGGTGCGGGAACCGATCCGCGGAACCGCTCCCCCCCTCCGCGCCATCGTGATCACCCGAGTCCCGAGAGGTGGACCACGCGCTTCAGTACCCGACCGTGAAGCGCTGACGGCGGTGGCGCGGTCGTTCCGCCTCGTCGAGCAGCGCGACGGCGAGATCCTCCATCGAGATCCGGGAATCGCCCGCGTCGTCGGTGATCAGTTCGTCGGCGCCGACTCGATAGACCCCCCGGCGCACACCGGGTTCGAGGAGTGCGGGCGGGCTCAGATACGACCAGTCGACATCCGTTGCCGTGGCGGCGAATATCTCGCGCTGCTCCCGGCAGGCCAGGGCGATCGGCCGCCAGTCCGGCGGAAAATCGGGCGACTCCATGACGCGCGAGCCTCCGGATCCGGGCACGATCAGATCACCGGCCCCGCCCACCACCAGCAGGCGGACACCCGATCCGTGGAGTCCGTCCAACAGCGCCTGCGCCACGGCGGCCAATTCGTATTCGCGGCCCGGACGCGGCCTGGTGGCGCTGACGACCAGATCGCTGCCGATACTCGCGGCCGCGACCTGTTCCGGATCGGCCGCGTCGGCGGCGCGCACCCGCACCCCCGCCGGAACGGTCCGCAGCCCCT
Organism: Nocardia spumae; assembly: GCF_020733635.1. NCBI lineage: Bacteria > Bacillati > Actinomycetota > Actinomycetes > Mycobacteriales > Nocardiaceae > Nocardia > Nocardia spumae. The sequence continues at coordinate 76,240 of NZ_JAJFZL010000001.1, forward strand.
CGACACCGCGACCGACGGCGGTGACCTCGTGACCGCGCGCCGCGGCCTCGCTCACGATCCGTGTTCCGGCGGTCCCGGCCGCCCCGAATACAGTGATACGCACGACTGTTCATCTCCTGTGCTGTGCCGGAACGCAAGCGTCCCGGGAGTCGGTTTCTTCGGATTCTTCGGATTCTTCGGATTCCGGCGAGACCGGCACCGGCGGCGCCGATTCCGCGGGTTGTGGTGCGCGGCTGCCGATCTGGCCCAGCAGGGTGCCGCCGAGGGCGATCACGATCCCGAGCAGTTGGAGGGCGGTCAGCGCCTGTCCGAGTGCCGCCCAGCCGATCACCGCCGCCGAGACCGGGCTGAGCAGCCCCAGGAAGGCGACCGAAGTGGCCGGTATCCGCGCCAGCCCGCGGAACCAGATCACGTAGGCCGCCGCCGTGCCGATCACACCGAGGTACAGGTATCCGCCTATCGCCGCGCCGTTCACCGCGGGTGGCGCCCCCTCGGTGAGCCACGCCAGCGGCAGCAGCACCAGCCCACCCGCGGTGAGCTGCCAGCTGGTGAACGCCAGCGGCCCGACTCCTTCGGGCCGGCCCCAGTGTCCGGTCAGCACCGTCCCCGCGGCCATCGATGCCGCGCCGCCCAGTCCGGCGAGCACACCGATCGGATCAAGGGCGGCGTCCGCGCGCAGCACCACCAGCGCCACCCCGGCGATTCCGATGATTCCGGCGAGCACCTTGCGGCCGCTCGGGGGTGTTCGCAGCAGGATTCCGGCGAATCCGAGAGCGAAAACCGGTGCGGCCGAACCCAGGACGGCCGCGACGCCACCGGGTAGCCGGTAGGCGGCCAGGAACAGCAGCGGGAAGAAGGCGCCGATATTCAGCACGCCGAGTAGCGCCGCCCGGCCGATCCAGCGCCCGCGCGGCAGTGTCCGGGTCACCGCGAGCAGCACCAGACCGGCCGGGAGTGCTCGCATCAGCGCGGTGAACATCGGGCGTTCCGGTGGCAGGAACTCCGTGGTGACCGCGTAGGTACTACCCCACACCAGCGGGGCGAGCCCAGTGATCGCGAGGACGGCGGCACTCGATCCGCGTGCGGCGCCGGTGCGTGTCATGACGATATCTCCTCATTGATAATCTCAACGTTGAGATAATGAAGCCTCACGAGATACCTTCATGTCAAGTATCTGAACATTAAGATTCTCACCGTCGAGAGGAGAACCATGAGCGACGCCGTCGACCAGATCGTCGCCGACTGGGGACGGGTGCGGCCCGAGCTCGATGTCTGGCCCACCCATGTCATCGGCCGGATCAAGCGGATGGGCCGCCGCCTCGAGCACGAGATGAAGGAGTTCTTCGCCCGGCACGGCCTCGAGTACTGGGAATTCGATGTGTTGTCCACGCTGCGCCGCTCGGGCGGACCGGACGGACTCACCGCGGGCGACCTCATCAAGGCCACGATGGTGACCTCGGGCGCCATCACCAACCGCATCGACCGCATGGCGGCCAAGGATCTGGTCCGCCGTGTTCCGGATGCCAAGGACCGCCGCACGATTCGGGTCCAGCTGACCGACCACGGCCGCGCGGTGATCGACGAGCTCATGCCCCAGCACGTCGACAACGAGACCCGGCTGCTGGCGGGAATGAGCCGGGCCGACCTCGATCAGCTCGGCGCGCTACTGCGCCGCCTGTCCGAATCTCTCGACGACACCACCCTGGGCTGAGGCACCGCTGCCGGCTATTCGGGTACCTGCGGTGCGGCCCCGGCGTCCGGCGCGGTGTGGTCGGGCGGCACGGCGATATTCGCCGCGGCCGGATCCGACGAGGCCGGAGACGACGCGGACCGACCGTCGACCTGGGCGGCCGAGCCGGGCCGACCCGGTGCGGTGCGCACCGAGGGCGGTGGCGTCGGGGTCGCCGCCGTGCCGGGGCTGTGCGTTCCGCCCGGCGCGGCCTGTGCCGCCGCGTCCACCCCCGCGCTCTGCGCCGCGTCCGGGGCCAGCTGCAGCAGCCGCGCGAAGTCCACGATCTGAGCACCGAGGGTGGGCGTCGCGATGATCACGCCGCCCCGGTACAGCCGGAAGGTTCCACCTCGACCGGGCAGCAGTGACTCCGGACCGATCGCGGCCCCCAGAGGCCCTGCCGCCCCGCCACTTTCGGCGTACTTCGCATCGATGGCCGTATTGCCGCGAACGGCCTGTTCGGGACCGGCCGGACCGGGCACTTCCGGTGCCGCGGGCATCGGACCCGGACCACCGGGCGCCGATTCGAGTTCGGCGGGTGTCGGCCCCAGCTCGAGGTCGCCGATATCGATGGGGCGGCCACCGCCCGGCGCGGCGGAATATTCGGTCCGCAGCAGACGGCCGTCGCGCAGCAGGACCTGGCCCGCGGTCGAATGGACGGCGTCGGCCGCGCGGGGATCCTCCTTGTCGGTGCCCGGATACATCTGGCAGTCGGTGGTGTCGCAGGTCTGCGCGTACGGGTAGCGATGTTCGGCCAGGGCGTACGAGCGGGCGGCGATCGCCTGCGCCCGAAGCGCTTCGGCACCGCCCTTATCGGCCCAGTTGGCCTGCATCTCGGCCGGGACGACGCCGAGCAGGTAGTCCTCGACGTCGAGTTGGTTCACCGTGACGGGTGCGCCGTTGTCCTGCGCGACGCCCAGTGCCCCACGGAAGCCCGAGCCGTCGCACACCCTCAGATGTTCGGCGGCGGGCCGGTCCGGGCCGGGGTCGGCCGGATAGGCCCACGGATCGTCGGTCGATCCCTGCCACAGCACATCACCGTCGCAGCCGATCGTGACCACCACATTCGCGCCGCCGTCCGGAGTCGGCGTCAGGTGTGCGGCCTGCCCCGCCACGACACGCCGGCCGGCCACGGTCAGCCCGGAATCGGAGGTCACATCCAGGGTCTCGTTGTCATAGACGGTGAGCCGGACCCGCACCGTGGTCGGCCCGATGTTCCCGAGCTGGGCGCCGGGGTAGTAGTGCGCCAGGATGCCGTCGGCGGTGGCGCCCGAGGCCGCCTGATCGAAGGCGCCGTCCTGACTCATTCCGCGACCGTGCCCGGGTCCCGCAATCGCCTGGTAGGAGGCATTTCTGAGCCCGGATCCGCCGGATACCGACAGGGCGAAGGCGATCACCGTACCGCCGGTCACCGGGAGCACGACCAATCCGATCAGCGCGCCGCGACGAATCCGTCGACGATGCAGCAGCCCGCCTCGGCGCCGCCGGAACCGGTTCCCGAACCCGCCGGATTCCGGCCCGGCCGAGGGTCCGGTGTCGCCGTGATTCTGTTGCCGCGCTGCGGTTTCGGTGCGGGTCATCGGCCACTCCTGTGGGTTTCGGGACGGCCGCACCGATCGGCCCGGCGGTGTGCCGGGCAGTGGTGACTCATCGTGCCTCCCCATGGGGTTCGGCGAGCGGTGGTTGATCGAGCGCACTCCCCGCTCGGCATGTCCTGACCTCGTGGCTATTGAGAAGTTACATTCGAGCTATCCTAGATCTAATCCTCAACCAAAGGTTTAGATATGTGGCATTTGGGACTAGTGTGATCAATGATCCGTCAGGAATCAACCCTCGCCCCGAGCTGACGGTCACTGGTTCTACCTGAATGGGAGATGCTCGTGCCGTACCGCCGCCCGAAACGTTCCGTCGTCCTCCCGATGGTCGCGACCCTCGCGGTTGCCGCCCCGCTCGCGACGCTGACACTTCGCGAGCCCTCCGGCTATCGTCCGGCGGGCAACAGCGATCTCGCGGCGATCCCCGCGCAACTCGCCGAGGTGGCCCTCGCCTCGGCTCCCGACATCGTGCTGCCGCTGCGTGAGCTCACCGGGCTGAACCTGCCCGATCTGCGACTGTCCGATCTGCGCAAACTGCCGCTGCCGAAGTCGATTCCGGTGCCGCCCGGACTACCGGCGCCACCCGGCGTGCAGCTACCCAGCGAGATTCCCCTACCCCAATTCGGTGAGCAGTCCACCACCCCGCCGAGTCCTACGCCGTATGCGGGACCGGTCACCCCGCAGGCTCCGTCGGCTCCGACGACACACTCGGCCCCGGCCGCTCCCGCCGCCACACACTCCGGCCCCGGCTTCATCTCCGCACCACTCGATCCGGCCCCGATTCCGGGCGCCGACCCAGCCGCTCCCGCGCTCTCACCGGGTGCCGTACCCCCGGATATGACCGATCAGGTCGGCGCCCAGGTCAAGGAACTGACCCGCGACACGCCGTTCAGCATGGTCGCGCTCACCGCCGAGGAACTCGCGGACACCACCTCGCTCATTCGCGCACAGCAGTCCGACGGCACCTGGGGTCCGTGGTTTCCGACCGATCAGGTCGACACCTTCCGCAACGATCGCGCGGCCGCGCCCGCCCGCACCGGCACCGAACCGATCTACGTCGGCCCGACCACGGCGGTCCAGGTCCTGACCACCAAGAAGGCCACCGCGCCGTCCGACGATCCGACGCACACGGCCGCGTCCCAGCTCTCGGCCGTACTGATCGATCCCGGCCGCGGCGCCGTCGACGACAACCTCACCTCGGTCGCGGCGGCGCTGCCCGGCGGCGGTCCCAAGGTGATCAGCCGGGCCCAGTGGGGCGCCGACGAATCGCTGCGCTGTGAGGAACCGACCTACGACGACGGACTCGGCGGCATCACCGTGCACCACACGGCCGGCCGCAACGACTACAGCAAGTCCGAATCCGCCGGTATCGTGCGCGCGATCTACGCATACCACGCGAAGACGCTGGGCTGGTGCGATATCGGATACAACGCCCTGGTCGACAAGTACGGGCAGATCTTCGAGGGCCGCTACGGCGGTCTGGATCGCCCGGTCGAGGGCGCGCACGCGGGTGGCTTCAACGAGAACACCGCGGGCGTGGCCATGATGGGCGATTTCGAATCCGACCCGCCCACCGACGCGCAACTGCAGGCCACCGGACAGTACGTCGGCTGGCGGGCCAAGATCGCGGGACTCGATCCCGAGGGCCACACCACGATGTACTCGGAGGGCACCGACTTCACCCCGTACGCCGAGGGCGAGGCCGTGCGGTTGCCGATCGTGTTCGCCCACCGCGACGTCGGCAACACCACCTGTCCCGGCGATGCGGCCTACGCGCGCATGGACGAGATCCGGCAGATCGCCGCGGGCGTGCCGGCCGGCACCGCCCCCGACATCTCGGAAAAGCAGCGCCCGCAGACGGATCTGGCGGCGCTGGCGAATCTGACCGGTCAGCTGCTGGGCATGGTCGACAAGAACATCATCGCGAAATACTGGGTGTCACAGGGCGGGCCGAACGGCCATCTGGGCGACGCGGCCTCCCAACCGACACCCACCAGAGACGGCGGTCAGTACGCGAAGTTCGTCAACGGTTACGTCTACGCCGCCCCCGACGGCTCGGTCGTCGAACTGGCCGGTCGGATCCTGGACCGCTTCGTCCAGCTCGGAGCCGAATCGGGCGCGCTCGGAACGCCGATGCGCAATACCTACCCGGTGCCCGGCGGCCAGCGCGCCGACTTCCAGCTCGGATCGCTGATCCTCAACACCGCCACCGGCGTCGTGACAACTCTGCTGAAACATTCCGGTACCCAGCAGAATCCGGCGGGAGCGCCCATTCCGGCACCGATGCCGGCCCCGGACGCCTCGGCTCCGCAGCCCGGAACACCGCCCGCAGCACCGGCACCCGAGGCAGCTCCGAACCCCGCACCCGAAGCACAGGCGGCACCGGCACCCGAAGCACAGGCGGCACCCCCGGCGCCGGACGTACCCCCGGCGCCGGACGCGCAGGCCGAGCCCGCGGCACCGGACGCGCAGGCCGAGCCAGCGGCACCGGTGACTCCATCGGGACCGGAAACGCCGGCACAAGCACCGGACCAGGCGGCACCGCCGGCCGATCCCGCACCCGTGGGCTGAGAGCGATCGCGATAGCGCCACGTACGGCCCGACCGGTGCCGCGCGTGGCGTTTCGCTTGTTACCTCAGCTGTCCCACCAGCGTTCGAGGATCCGGGCGACCCCGTCCTCGGAGTTGGACGCGGTGATCTCATCGGCGGCGGCCCGGGCCTCCGGGTGTGCGTTCCCCATGGCGACGCCGTGACCGGCCATGCGCAACATGGGCACATCGTTGGGCATATCGCCGAAGGCGACGATCGCGGCCGGTTCCACCCCGAGACGCTGGGCGACCACGCTGAGTCCCGCGGCCTTGGTGATCCCGGGCGCCGACAGTTCGATCAGGCCGTTGTCGGTGGAGTAGGTGAGATCGGCCCGCCCGGCGAGGTGTGGCGCCAGGGCGGCCTGCATCTCGGCGCTCGCGACACCGCGCATGCGAATCAGCATCTTGATCGCCGGTGCCGAGATGACCTCTCGCCGCGAGACCTGGGTGTCGTCGGGGTTCAGCCATGCGTGCTCGTATTCGGGCGAGCTGACGAACTGCGGGGTGGCGGCGTCGTGGGCGCTGCTGCCGACCCGCTCGGCGGCCAGGCCGCAGCCGGGCAGTACTCGTTCGGCCAGCTCCGCGATCCACTCCAGACTCGGCACGTCGAGGGAGCTGCTGTGCAGGATGCGGTCGGCGGCGCTGTCGTAGATCACCGCGCCGTTGCCGCAGACGCACAGCGGCGCGTAGCCCAGCCCCTCGATCACCGGATCGATCCAGCGCGGCGGGCGGCCGGTGGCCAGAACGAACGGCACCCCGTCCGCGATCAGCGCGGCCACGGCGGCGCGTGTGCGTGGCGTCACCCGTTCCCACTCGTCGAGCAGCGTGCCATCGACATCGGTGGCCACCATCTTGGGCTTCGGCAGACGCGTCACCTATTCCATCCTGCCCGAAATACGGGTGCGGCTGTAATCCATTCCGTGCGGACCGGTCGCGCGTGGGGCACGATGTCAGCGGTGGGCCCGAGACCATTACCTATGATCAGGGCCTAGTAAACCCGACCCGAGGGGACCGATGACCGGCTTTCTGCTACGACGTGCGCTCAACTATGTCGTGCTGCTGGCACTGGCGTCCTTCCTGGCGTTCAGTCTGGCGTCGCTGACATTTCGCCCGCTGGACAGCCTCGAGCAGCGCAATCCGCGCCCGCCCCAGTCGGTGATCGACGCCAAAGCCGACGAGTTGCACCTGAACGAACCGATCCCGCAGCGCTACGTCACCTGGGTGAGCGGCATCCCCCACGGCGACTTCGGCCAGACCTTGACCGGGCAGCCGGTCAGTCAGGAACTGGGCCGCAGGATCGGGGTCAGCCTGCGTTTGCTGATCGTGGGCTCGGTCGTCGGCACGGTGCTCGGTGTCCTGATCGGTGCGGCCGGCGCCGTCCGGCAATATCGATTCAGCGATTACTTCACCACGATCGTCTCGCTACTGGTACTCAGCACACCCGTATTCCTGTTGGCCACACTCCTGAAATACGGTGCGCTGGAAATAAATACGGCCGCCGGCCAACAGATATTCCTCTATACCGGGGAAACATCGGCCAATGCCGTGCACGGCGTGTGGAATCAATTCGTGGACCGGCTGCAACACATGATCGTCCCGACGCTGGGCCTGGCGCTGGGCGCGATGGCGAGTTACAGCCGCTACCAGCGCAACGCCATGCTGGATGTGCTGCAGAGCGATTTCATCCGCACCGCACGGGCGAAGGGGCTCACCAGGCGGCACGCCCTGTACAAACACGGCCTGCGCACCGCGCTGATTCCGATGGCGACGCTGTTCGCCTACAGTCTCGGCGCGCTGATCACCGGCGCCACCTTCACCGAGAAGATCTTCGGCTGGCACGGCGTGGGGGAATGGCTGGTCGATGCGATCAACGCGCAGGACATCTACATCGTGGTGACCGTCACGGTGTTCGCGGGATTCGTCGTCCTGGTGTCGGGGCTGCTGTCCGACATCGTGTACGCGATCCTCGATCCGCGGGTGCGGGTCGGATGATCGAGTCGAGTGCGGCAGAGGACACAGTGCAATGACCGAATCCGAGATCATCGCCCAGGGCGCGCCGGAACCCGCGGCGGCCGGTCGGCGCAAGCTGGTGTGGCGCCGATTCCTGCGCAACAAGCCGGCACTGGCCGGCGGTACGGTCCTGATCCTGATGCTGATCGGCGCCTTCGCGGTACCGCCCTTCCTGACCTACGACTACCAGGAGCGCGACCCGTACTCGCTGCTGCAGCCGCCGAGTCCGGCCCATCCGTTCGGCACCAACGAGATCGGCCAGGACATGCTGGCCCAGACCCTGCACGGGCTGCAGAAGTCGCTGATCATCGGTATCTGTGTCGCACTGCTGACCTCGCTGATCGCGGTGACGACGGGCGCTCTCGCCGGGCTGCTCGGCGGCTGGACCGATCGAGCCGTCATGTGGCTGGTGGATCTGCTGCTGGTGGTGCCCAGCTTCATCGTCATCGCGATCTTCGCCCCGCGCACGAAGGGCAGTGGCTCGATCGTGCTGCTGATCGTATTGCTGGCCGCCTTCAGCTGGATGATCAGCGCCCGCATCGTGCGCGGTCTGACGCTGAGCCTGCGCGACCGTGAATTCGTCCGGGCCGCACGGTATATGGGCGCATCGACCCGATCGGTGATCGTCACCCACATCGTCCCCAACATCGCCTCGATCCTGATCATCGACACCACACTCGCCGTCGGCGCCGCGATCATGTCCGAAACCGGTTTGAGCTTCCTCGGTTTCGGGGTGCAGCCGCCGGATGTGTCCCTGGGTTCGCTGATCGCCTTCGGCACCAAATCCGCGCTGACCTTCCCGTGGCTGTTCCTGTTCCCGGGTGGTTTCCTGATCGCGATCGTGCTGTGCGCCAACCTCGTCGGCGATGGTCTGCGTGACGCGTTCGACCCGAGTTCGCAACGGGCGCGGGCCGGTCGTAAGACCGATAGATCCGATCGGTCGGCACGGCGCGCGAAGTCCGCCGCTGCCGGTGGCGATGGGCAGGGTTCGGACAAGAGGGTTGAAGCGGCATGACCAAGACGACCGAATCCGCCGAGCGGACCGACACCCGGCCCGGCGCCACCCCCTTGCTCGAGGTGTCGGACCTGCACGTGTCCTTCCCTGGCGAACAGGGCCGCATCGACGCGGTGCGGGGCGTGAACTACACCGTCGCCGACGGTGAGGTGCTGGCCATCGTGGGTGAATCCGGTTCGGGTAAATCGGTGTCCTCACTGGCGGTGATGGGGCTGCTCCCCGAGCAGGCCCGGATCCGCGGCTCGATTCGCCTGCGCGGCAAGGAATTGCTGGGCATGGGTGACAAACAGCTGTCCGCGTTGCGCGGCGCGCGGATCAGCATGGTGTTCCAGGACCCGCTCTCGGCCCTCACCCCGGTCTATCGGGTCGGCGATCAGATCGCCGAAGCTCTGCTCGCGCACAAGAAGATGAGTAAATCGCAGGCCGCCGCACGTGCGGTGGAGCTGCTGGATCTGGTGGGCATTCCCGAACCCGCTTTGCGCGCCAAGGCCTTTCCGCACGAATTCTCCGGCGGTATGCGCCAGCGCGTGGTGATCGCGATGGCCATCGCCAACGATCCGGAACTGATCATCTGCGACGAGCCCACCACCGCGCTGGATGTGACGGTGCAGGCGCAGATTCTCGATCTGCTGCGCAAGGCGCGCGATATCACCGGCGCGGGCGTCATCATGATCACCCACGATATGGGGATCGCCGCCACGCTGGCCGATCGGATCGCGGTGATGTACGCCGGTCGCATCGTCGAAAACGCCCCGGCCGCCGAGCTGTTCAACTCGCCGCGGATGCCGTACACGGTCGGTCTGCTCGGCTCGATCCCGCGGATGGACGGCCCCGCCCGCGCACCGCTCATCCCGATCGTGGGCGCGCCGCCGGCCATGCACGCGCTACCGCCCGGATGCCCGTTCGCGCCGCGCTGCCCGGTGCACATCGACGACTGCTCGGTCGCGGAACCGCCGCTGCAGGACACCGGTGCGGGGCATCGGGCCGCCTGTATCCGCACCGCCGAGGTGAGCTCGTCCGAGCTGTTCGCCGCATACCGGCAGGAGACCGACAGCACCGCGGCCGCCGAGCCCACGGATTCCGAGGTGGTACTTCGGGTTTCGGGCCTGACCAAGATCTTCCCGGTGACCTCGGGCGTGGTCTTCAAGCGCCGCACCGGCGAGGTGCGCGCCGTCGACGGGATCGATTTCGAGGTCCGCAAGGGTCGCACCCTGGCCCTGGTCGGGGAATCCGGATCGGGGAAGTCGACCACGCTGAGTCAGATCATGGATCTCGTGAAACCGGAGGCGGGCACGATCGAGATCTTCGGCAACGATGTCGCCACGCTCACCAAACAGCGCGTCCGCGAGATCCGCCGCAATCTGCAGATCGTGTTCCAGGATCCGTCCTCATCGCTGGATCCGCGCCTGCCGATCTTCGACGCGCTCGCCGAACCGCTCCGTGTGGACGGCCGCTCCCGCGACGAAATCCGCAAGCGGGTACCGGAACTGCTGAAACAGGTCGGGCTCCGCGCCGAACACGCCGACCGCTATCCCGCGGACTTCTCCGGTGGACAGAAGCAGCGCATCAACATCGCGCGGGCGATGGCCTTGGATCCGCAGATGCTGGTGCTGGACGAACCGGTGTCGTCACTGGACGTCTCCATTCAGGCGGGCGTGCTGAACCTGCTGCGGAGTCTGCAGACCGAGCGCGGACTGTCGTATCTGTTCGTCTCCCACGATCTTTCGGTGGTGCGTAATCTCGCGCACGACATCGCCGTCATGTATCGCGGCAAGATCGTCGAATCGGGCCCGGCGGAGCAGATTTTCGCGGCGCCGCAGCACGAGTACACCCGTGCGCTGATCGACGCGGTTCCGCTTCCGGTCGTCTCACGCTAGGAGTTCGTCGTGCAGATTCGTTCGCGGGCATTACGTCTGGCCGCAGTCGCGATCGCGGCCGGCATGGGGGTCGCCCTCGCCGGGTGTTCGGCGGTGAATACCGCCAGCGGCCCCACCGAACTCGGCAACGCCAACGACATCAATCCCCAACCGCGAGAAGCGGTGCGCGACGGTGGCAATCTCCGGTTGGCGGTCAGCGCGTTCCCGTCCAACTGGAACACCTTGTCCACCGATGGCAACGATCTCGAGACCGCGGAGATCGTCTGGCCGTTGATGCCGCGCTCGTACGTGATCGACGCCGCCGGCCAATTGGCCGTCAACAAAGACTATTTCACCGATATCCAGCTCACCGGCACCGATCCCCAACAGGTCACCTACACCATCAATCCCCAGGCGGTGTGGAGCGACGGATCGCCGATCACGTGGGAGGACATCGCATCTCAGGCGCACGCGCTGTCGAGTACCGACAAGCGCTATCTGATCGCGATCAACAACGGATTCGACCGGGTCGAGAAGGTGGAGCGCGGCGTCGACGATCGCCAGGCCGTGATCACCTTCAAGCAGCACTACGCCGATTGGCGAGGGCAGTTCGCGGGCAACGCGATGCTGTTCCCGAAATCGGTGACCTCAGATCCGGAGACCTTCAATCATGCGCTGGTCAGCGGGACCAAACAGACCGCCGGGCCGTTCGTGGTGCAGTCCACCGACCGGACACAGGGCCGAATCGTGCTGGCCCGCAATCCGAAGTGGTGGGGCGATAGGCCCAAGCTGGACACCATCACCTACAGCGTGATGGATCGATCCGCGTACGCCGCGGCGCTGCAGAACAACGAACTCGATGCCGCCCGGCTGACCTCCATCGAGGATCTCGCCACCGTGCGCACCAGTTCCGATCTGGTGGTCCGGCACGCGCCGGGCAATCTGTGGCGGCACATCACCTTCAACGGCGCACCGGGTTCGATTCTCGCCGACCCGGCGCTGCGGGTGGCGATCGCCAAGGCCATCGACCGGCAGGGCGTCGCGAATGCCATCGAGAACGGCCTGGTCATGAATCCCAAGCCACTCGGTAATCACATCTTCGTGCAGGGGCAGCAGGGCTATCAGGACAACAGCCTGCCCTTCGATCCCGATGCCGCGGCCCGCGAACTCGACGCGCTGGGCTGGAAATTGCAGGGCGATGTCCGCGTCAAGGACGGGCGCCGGCTCGAGATCCGCGATGTGATGTACAACGACCCGACCTGGGTGCGCGTCGCGCAGATCATTCAGGGCGATCTGGCGAAGGTCGGGGTGAAGATGACCATCGACACCCGGCCCGGCCAGGGATTCTTCACCGATGTGATGATTCCGGGCGATTTCGACACCGCCCAGTTCCTGTTCTCCGGCGATGCCTTCCCGCTCAGCAGCATCACGCAGATCTACGCGTATCACCCCGATGACGAGCAGAGCAATTTCGGCCGGATCGGCTCCGACGAACTGAATGCGCTCATCGACCGGACCCTCAACGAACTGGATCCGCAGAAGGCGATCGACCTCGCTAATCAGGTGGACCGCAAGGTCTTCGAAGAGGGATTCTCACTGCCGCTGACCCAGGATCCGGGCAACTACGGGGTGCGTACTACCGTCGCCAACTACGGCGCCCCCGGCCTGGCCTCCTACGACTACACCAAGATCGGCTTCGTAAGTTAGCCGCCCGCCCCGACGAAAGGAGAACGAAGCCATGCGGATTCGTTCGACGATGACCCGGCTCGCGATCCCCGCGGCCGCGCTCGGTTTGCTGCTGTCGGGGTGTTCCGGCTCGAATACCGGCACCGGGACCTCCGCCATCGGCGCCACCAACGACATCAATCCCCATGATGCCGCCGATCTCCGCGACGGCGGAAATCTGCGGGTGCCGATCACGGAATTCCCGTCGAACTGGAACAACCTTCAAATCGACGGCAACAATGCCGATTTCACCTCGGTCGAGCGGCCGATGCTGCCACAGGCGTTCGGTATCGATGCCGCCGGGATCCCGCACCTCAACACCGACTATTTCACGAGTGTCGAGCTCACCGGTACCGATCCTCAACAGGTCACCTACACCATCAATCCGAAAGCGGTGTGGACCGACGGAACGCCGATCACCTGGGAGGACATCGCCTCCCAGGCCGAGGCGCTCAGTGGCAGAAACCCGGAATACCTGGTCGCCAGCAATGGCGGGTTCGATCGGGTGGCCAAGGTCGAGCGCGGTGTGGACGACCGGCAGGCGGTCCTCACTTTCAGCAAGCACTACGGCGAATGGCAGGGTCAGTTCGCGGGTAACAGCATGCTGTATCCGAAATCGGTGACCTCGAATCCGGAAGCGTTCAACAAGAGTCTCGTCGACGGGATCAAGGTGACGGCAGGACCGTTCCTCGTCCAGTCCACCGACCGTGCGCAGGGACGTATCACGCTGGGCCGCAACCCCAAATGGTGGGGTTCCGCACCCAAGCTCGACAACATCACGTTCAGTGTGCTCGACACATCGGCCTGGGTACCGGCATTGCAGAACAACGAACTCGATGCGATCGGCATCGGCAGCCGCGGGGATCTGGTGACCGCTCAGGGCGTTCCGAATGTGTCGATCCGCCGCGCGCCTGCCATGCAGTGGTCGCATCTGACCTTCAACGGCGCACCGGGTTCGATTCTCGCCGACCCCAAGCTCCGCGTCGCGATTTCGAAGGCGATCGATCGGCAAGGCATCGCCAACGCCATCGACAACGGCCTCGTGGCCGATCCCCGGCCGCTGAACAATCACATCTACCTGGAGGGGCAGAAGGGCTATCAGGACAACGCTCTGCCCTACGACCCCGACACCGCCGCCCGCGAACTCGACGCCCTGGGCTGGAAGCTCAACGGAGATGTCCGGGAGAAGGACGGCCGCAAACTCGAGGTCCGCGATGTGATGTACAACGATCCTTCCTGGGTGCAGATGGCCCAGATCATGCAGCAGAACCTCGCCAAGATCGGCGTCAAACTCACCATCGACACCCGGCCCGGACAAGGGCTGTTCACCAATGTGTTCCAGAAGGGCGATTTCGATCTGGCCCAGTTCTCCTGGGTCGGTGACGCGTTCCCGCTGAGCGGTATGAACCAGATCTGGGGGTACAACCCGAACGATATGCAGGGTAACTACGGCCGCATCGGTTCCCCGGAACTCAACGATCTGATCGAGAAGACCGTCTCCGAGCTGGATCCGAACAAGGCCATCGATCTGGCGAATCAGGTGGATCGGCAGATCTTCGCCGAAGGGCACTCTCTGCCCCTGCTGCAATCGCCCGGCATCGTCGCGGCCCGATCCGATCTGGCCAACTACGGCGCGCGCGGCCTGGCCACGCCCGACTGGACGAAAGTCGGCTACCTGAAGTGATTTCCGGTACGGGCCATCCCCTGGCCTATCCGGTGCTCACCACGATCGGCGCCCTGGTGATCTGCATCGCCTGGGCGCCGTTCGCCGATGTGGAGCAGTCGGCCATGTTGGTGGCGGTGGGTCTGGTCGTGCTGATGTACACCGGATTCCGGTGCGCGGTGGCCTTCGGGGTGGTGCCGTGGCGGACCGCGCCGGCCGGGGAATTCCGGGTGAAGCGGGTACGCCAGCAGTACCGTTTGCTGAGCCGATCCTGGCTGGAGTTCACCATCGGCGGCCGAACCCGGTGGCTACCGGTGTATTTCGATCCCGCCCTCGTCACGATGGTCGATGCCGACGGATCCTTCGACGCCACCGTGCTGGTGGACGGCCGTCGCCTGTTCCCCTCGGGGCGGGTGCGTGACAGCGAGCCGCGGGGCCGGCTGATCGACAATCCCACCCGTCCCGATCCGGACGGTGCGGCCCATGCCGCCTCGGCCGGCCTGCTGGGCCGCCGGTTGCTGCTCGACGCGCAGTCCGCGGTGGCCGCCCCGTTCGCCGGCCTGTTCTGGATCTACATCGCCGGCGGCGGATTCCCGGCCTTCATCGGCGCCACGGTCGTCGCGGCGGCCGCGGCGACCTGGTTCTCCGCCGTCCGTGGCTCCGACCCCAGCTGAGCGCTGTCGATTTTCCCGGTACCTCGACTTCTATCGGCGCTGCCGCTCAGGCGTGGGGCGGTTCGCCGGTGACGATGTGGTCGGCGAGGTTGAGCCCCTCGCGGACCAGGCGGGCGAGGTGGCCGTCACGAATCCGGTAGATGACGTGGCGGCCGTCGCGGCGGGTCTCGACCATGCCGGTGAAGCGGAGTTTGGCCAGATGCTGGCTGACCGCGGTGCGGGAGGCGCCACAGGCCTCGATGAGCGCGGTGACATCGGCCTCACCCTCGGCCAGCAGTAGCAGGATATGCAGGCGGGTGGGGTCGGCGAGCATAGCGAAAGCCGAGGTAGCGGCCTCGAGATGGACACGGTCGATCACCACCGGATGTTCGAGACTCGCCCGGGGCACGGCTTCCGGGTCGTCCGCTGTGCTCATCGGGCTCCCCGTCATCTCGTCGACACCGTTTCGACACCCGAGGCGGTGTCGATCGGCCACACCCGCGCGGCCGTCATCGTCGCCAGTGTAGCCAGCAGCGCCAGCGCCGCCGCCGCACCGAACTGCCCGATTCCCGCCCCCACCCAACCGGCGATCGGGTAGGTGATCAGGAAACAGGCGTGCGACAGGGAGAACTGAGCGGTGAATACGGCTGGACGGGTTTCGGAATCGGAGTGGTCGCGCAGCAGGCGCGCCGATGGTGTGTTGATCAATGAGGTACCCGCCCCGAGACCGGCCCAGGTCACCACCAGCAGCGCCCATCGAAGCTCGGCGGTGAGCGGCATCGCGGCGAGGGCTGCCGCGGCCGCCAGTCCGATCGGGAGTACCGCGCAGCCGGTGAGCATCACCTGGCGGTCGGGCATCCGGCGGACCAGCCGCGGCACATTCAGCGCGACGAGCATGGAACCGGCACCGTAGACGGCGAGCGCGAGTCCGACCGCCGACGCCGGAGCATGCAGCAGATCCCGCACGTACACCACGGTGTTCACCACCACCAGGGCGGTCGCGGCGGCGACGGCGAGGTTCATCGCCAGCAGACCGCGCAGCACCGGATGCGCCAGCATGATCCGGGCGCCCCGAGTGATGCGCCGCACCAACGGAATAGAGCCGGTGGCGGGCGCCGGTCGCGGCAGCCGGGTGCCGACCACCATGAACGCCGACACCGCGAAACCCGCTGCGGTGCCGAGGAAGAGCCGGTGGTAACTCATCACTGTCAGGAGCCCGGCCGCCAGCACGGGACTGAGCAGCGCTTCCAGGTCGTAGGCCAGCCGGGACAGCGATAACGCGCGCGTGTAGTCCCGCTCGTCGGGCAGTATCGCGGGAATCACCGCTTGAAAGGCCGGGGTGAAGGTGGCCGAGGCCGATTGCAGGATGAAGATGAGGACGTAGATCTGCCAGATGTGATCGACGAACGGCAGCGTCAGCGCGATCATCAACCGGATGGCATCCGCCGACACCAGCAGCATACGTCGCGGCACCCGCTCGGCGAGAGCCGAAACCACCGGCGCCACACCGACATACGCGACCATCTTGATCGCCAGTGCCGTGCCCAGCACCGCCCCGGCCGCACTACCCGCCAGGTCGTAGGCCTGCAGCCCGAGCGCCACCGTGAGCAGTCCGGTTCCCACCAACGCGACCACCTGCGCGGTGAACAGCCGCCGGAACTGCGGGTGCCCCAATACCTCGATCACATCGGCCTCCCGCTCGCCTACCTCCAGGATAGGCCAACATGTGCGCAAGCGCGAACGTAATGGCGGCCGAGTTCGGGCGGCGGCGAACGCACGCGGAGGCCATCGAGAACAAGCCGGCCGGACCGAAGCGCACCACACCGATCTGGGAGGGGATCGATGACGAGGCATTGCCGGCGCATCTGCCGCGCATCGAAGCGATCCGCCACCTGGTCGACGATGACCCGCGCTCCTGGGTGGCCGAAGCGCGCCATCGCGGCATCTCCTGGGGCCGGATCGGCGACTCGCTGCGAATGCGCCGTCAATCGGCATGGGAACGGTTCGCCTGACGCGTCCGGTTCGCCGCCGGACAGCGCCCTACTCCGTGACCTCGGCGAACATACCGGGCTCGTAGGAACCGCCCTGCTGCCGAACGATCACGCCGAGCCGATTCGCGGCATTGATCTGGGCGACCAGCGCGACCAGGGCCGCGATCTGGTCATCGTCGTAATGCTTGCGCACGTCGGCCCAGGTCTCATCGGAGACACCGCGCCCCGCGTCGGCGAGGCGGGTGCCCTCCTCGGCCAGGGCGAGCGCGGCCCGCTCGGGCTCGGTGAAGACCGTCGATTCACGCCAGGCGGCAACCAGATTGATCCGCGTCGAGGATTGCCCGGCATGGGCGAGATCCTTGCTGTGCACATCGGTGCACCAGCCGCAGCCGTTGATCTGGCTGACGCGCAGCATCATCAGATCCTGGGTCGTCTTCGGCAGTGTCGACTGAAGGACGACCATGCTGGCGTTGCCGAACCGCTTGGCGAACTTGCTGCCGAGGGCGTTGCCGGCGAGGTTGAAACGGGATTCCATGATTCTCTTCCTTGCTGTCGCTACGCACATCGCTGTGATGAACGAACACAAGACGCGCACGACCCGCCTTGCGTAACACCGCGAAAAGGTGATGAGAAGCACCGTGATCCGGTGTTACGAACGGACGGCGCGCGGCGTCGCGGCGGCGGCCTCCCACGGCCACCCGACGGTCGCCTGTGATCCCCGTGGGCGAGTTGGAGCACGAGCCTCCTGGGCTCGGCACTAGCATCGCACCATGAGTGACGCGGCGGGGACCACTTCTTCTCCGGACCCGGGCCGCTCGATACCGAATCGGGTTGATCCGGATATCTCGACAGCGGCCGGAGAGGCTGTTCTTCGTATGGCCTCACATGATTCGGAACGAAGCGGAAGCCGGAGCTGAGCGCATGGATTCCGTGGTGTCCTATCAGGGTTCGAGATTCATCAACTTTCGATCCTATGATTTCTCGTCCGCGGGCCATCACCGATATCGGTCGATTTCCATCGAGGCCTACGACGTGGACGACACAGAGTGCCACGACCTCGGCATCATCGCGGGCGTCATCCGCTCCGCCGAATACCGTGACGACCGTGTCGGCGGTCAGGTGCACGGGCCGTACCGAATCGGTACGATCTCCCCCGACGCCTTTGTCGCGCACGATATTCCGACTGCGCGCTGGATACTGGACCGGTGGGTCACGGCGAGTGGGCCCCTTCCGGCCGGACTTCGATCCGATCTGGAAAACGAAATACATCCACTGTTCGGACCCGCCGCCGTGTGCTACGCGCTGCCGAGGCCGGGCACATCGGCTGTGAACGATCGGGGCGATCGACACAACGGGTATTTCGAGTTCGTCATCATCGACAGGGTCGAGCGCACGGCTCACCGATTGGTCGCTTCCGACGACTGATCGACCGCGGCACCCCGTCACACAGCGTGATCCGCGGATCTCGCAGCGAGAAGAATCCGGCTCCTGCGGTCTCTCCCCTATTGTGCAAAAAACTATTTCGTGGCCTCTCCGAACCGCCCCTAGTCTCGAATTCATGGAGTGGAGTTATCAGTCGGCCGAAGCACTCGCGGCGGCGCTGCGGGCCGGTGAGGTGACGTCGGTGGAACTGACCGACGAGGCGATCGCCCGAATCGAGCGGGACGACAGGGAAATCAACGCGATCTGCGTACCGGACTTCGACCGCGCGCGGGCCGCCGCGCTACGCGCCGATCAGGCACGGGCCCGCGGCGAGGACGGGCCACTGCTCGGAATTCCGGTGACGGTCAAGGAGTCCTACAACATGGCCGGGCTGCCGACGACCTGGGGCATGCCCGCGTACCGGGATTACGTGCCGGCGGAGGACGCGGTGCAGGTGTCGCGGCTGAAGGCGAACGGCGCGGTGATTCTCGGCAAGACCAACGTCCCGCTGATGCTGCGAGATCTGCAGAGTTTCAACGAGATCTACGGCACCACCAACAATCCGTGGGATCACACGCGCACCTCGGGCGGATCCTCCGGCGGATCCGCGGCGGCCCTGGCCGCCGGATTCGGTCCGCTGTCGATCGGTTCGGATATCGGCGGTTCGCTCCGCACGCCCGCGCATTTCTGCGGTATCTACTCGCACAAGCCGACGCTGGGGCTGGCCGCGACTCGCGGTATGGTTCCGCCTCCCACGCCGGCGCTGCCGACCGAGCACGATCTCGCGGTCGTCGGCCCGATGGCGCGCACGGCACGCGATCTCACCCTGCTGCTGGATGTCATGGCCGGCCCGGACCCGCTCACGTTCGGCATCGCCTACGACGTGGCCTTGCCGCCCGCCCGGCACGAGCGGCCGGCCGACTTCCGGGTCCTGGTGCTCGACGAGCATCCGATGATCGCGACCGGATCGGCCGTGCGCGCCGCGCTCGACCGGGTGACCGATGCCCTGATCGCCGCCGGTGCCCGCGTCGAACGCCACAGTCCGTTGCTACCCGATCTCACCGAGGCGGCGACGCTCTACACCCAGCTCCTGGTGTCGAATGTCTCCGCGAGTATTCCCGAGGACGACTACGAGAAGATGCGTGCGGCCGCCGCCGAATTGCCGAAGGACGACCGGGCTTCCGGCGCGGCATGGTTGCGGGGTGCGGCGTTCAGCCACGCCGACTGGCTCCGCGCGAACAACCGTCGCGAACTCCATCGGCAGGGCTGGCGGCAACTGTTCTCCGAGTTCGATGTCGTGATCTGCCCGATCACGCCGACTCCCGCGTTCCCCCACGACACCACAGTCGATCTGCGGGAACGGTCCATCGACATCGACGGCATCGAGTACCCGTTCGGCGACCAGCTCGCCTGGGCCGGTCTGGCCACCATGCCCGGACTTCCGTCCACCGCGATACCGGCGGGCCGCTCCCCCGAGGGCCTGCCGGTAGGAGTTCAGCTCATCGGTCCGATGTTCGAGGACCGGACGCCACTGCGACTGGCCGAGTTGCTCGAGCAGCGGATCGGCGGATTCGAGGTACCGAAATAGGGCGGGCGACCGGACCGACGACCTCTCGTCACCGAGAACAGAGCGTTTCAGCGGCTCTTGTAGCCTCGGGCGGTGAAACCTGGAATCCTCTCGTGCATTGGAGCTTTGACACTTGCGACGGTGGCGGTAGCCGCTCCGGCCGTCGCCGCGTTCCCCACCGGATCCGCCGGCGGAGGTGATGGCCGACAGGTGGTGATCGTCGACAACACGCTGGAACTGAGCGATCTGGACTCGTGCTGGGCCAGCGGCTTCCCCCGAGACATCCACTTCGAGAACCGCAGCACCCGTAACTTCCTGGTCTACGCGTCCAAGGACTGCACGGGCGAACCCGCTGCGACAGTGGCCCCGGGTACCTCCGCGACGTTCAACGGCTGGTCCGCCAGGGCGGCCGGATAACGCACCCGGACACCGGGATTCGCCGGTCCCGACGCACATGTCGCGTCGGGATCGGCCTACGGCGGCCACAGGTTCTTTTCGGTAACGTTGTGATCGCGAACGACGATGTACCTCATGCCATTTCGGCAAAACTGCCGATAACGCATCCGACTACAGAGGAGTTCTCTTGCCACCACTCGACGGTATGAGCCCACTCGAGCTGCTCAGCTCGATCGTCACGTACCTGATCACCGGTAGCGCCTCCGGTAGCCTCGGCGGATAGTCGTCGCCGCGCGGGCGGCCGATTCAGTGTCGTCGGCCGTCCGCGCGATTCGCTTTCGCCGCCCGCCGCCGCGCCAGCTCCTCCTGCTCCAGCACCGCCGCCTGCTCCAGTGTCGGCGCCGACCCGCCGAGCCGCGCCGGGACCCACCGAGCACCCGGTGGCATCTCGTAGTCCCGCTGCGCCAGCTCGAGTAGTTTCTCCATGCCGGCACGCAATTCGGCGGTCAGGTCGTCGACCCGTTCGTGCGGCCGGATCGGTTCACCCACCCGGATGTTGATCGGGAAGTGGTGGCGGCCCAGTTGTTTCGGAATGTCCTTGGTCCAGACGCGCTGCGCACCCCAGATGGTCATGGGGACGATGGGGACGTCGGCTTCGATGGCCATTCGCGCCGCGCCGGACTTGAATTCCTTCAATTCGAAACTGCGGCTGATAGTGGCCTCGGGGTAGACGACCACGATTTCACCGTCGCGCAGTGCGGTCACCGCCCGGCCGTAGGATTCCGCGCCGGCGGTGCGGTCGACGCCGATCGCCTTGCAGTGCTTCATCAACCAGCCGACGATGCCGTGTTCGAGTTCGGCCTTCATCATGTAGCGGACATTGCGGCCGGATTCGCGGCCGACCAGGCCGACCTCCATGAAATCCAGATAGGCGGTGTGATTCACGGCCAGGACCGCGCCACCGGTACGTGGAATATGTTCGCCACCGGCGATATCGATCTTCAGGCCCTGCGCCCGGAAGATTGCCCGGACCAACCCGGTGAGGACGTCGAAAACCGGCTCTCGCGTCATCTGGTCCCACTCCTGCTGTGTCCCCGCACCCGTCAGGTGTCGGAGTTTCCCGCTTCCGCCGCTCGACGCGCGACCCGCGCCTCCGCTTTGGCCTTCGCCTCGGCCGCGTCCATGGCATCGGCTTCCTCGAGCGTCGGCGCCCCACCGCCCAATCGGGCCGGAACCCAGTATGCGCCCGCTTCGTGCGAATAACCCTCCTGCAGACCGCGCAGCATGTCCTGCATCGTGGTGCGCAGCGTCGCGGTGAGCTCGGCGACGGCCTTGTCGTCGGCATCGACTGGCGGCACGATCGGTGCGCCGACCGCGATCGAGATCGGAGTGTTGGTGCGGCCCAGGCGCTTCGGATGCCCCTTGGTCCAGACCCGCTGGGCGCCCCAGATCGTCATCGGGATGATCGGCACCCCGGCCTCGACGGCCATCCGCGCCGCGCCCGATTTGAATTCCTTGATCTCGAAACTGCGGCTGATGGTCGCCTCGGGATAGACCCCGACGAGCTCACCCCGGCGCAGATAGTCGACGGCCGCCTTGTAGGAGTCCGCACCCGCACCGCGATCGACCGGGATATGGCGCAGTGCGCGCATGATCGGACCGGAGACGGAGTTGTCGAAAACCTCCTTCTTCGCCATGAACCGGATGTAGCGCTTCGGCGTGCGAGCGGGCAGACCGGCATAGGTGAAGTCCATGTAGCCGGTGTGGTTGATGGCGATGACCGCGCCACCCTCCGCGGGGATGTTCTCAGCCCCCGTGACGTCGAATTTCAGTCCCTGTACGAAGAAGACGGTCCGGGCCAGGCCGATGATCGTCCGGTATACGGGTTCCACAATTCCGCTAGCGTAGTCGCTGTCACATTTTCGGCACCGACCGCGGCACAGGAAACGAGGTTCACCGCAGTGGAAATCCCCAGCCCAGCATCGCGCGCAGGCGGCCGGAAACCACGAGGGGGTATGGGCGCGGCGATGCGCGCGGGTGGCCTGGCGGTCGTGGTGGCGGGCATCCTCGCCGGCTGCGATTCGCAGGTCGGCATCGAGGGTTCCGACTACCACCGCGACGATTCCCCCTCGGCGACAACGCGATCAGCGACCGCGGCGGCGTCTGCCAGCCCGGCGGCGTCCGCGCCGATGATCGACTCCCCGGTCACGGTCGCGCTGGTGACGGCCGATGCGCAGGCCACCGATGCGGTCGGTCGCTGGGCCGCGGACCTGCAGCGGCTCACGCCCGCGGAACTGGAAGCCAAGTGCTGGACGATGGCGCCGCGCAATGTCGACACCATGTACGCGGACAAGTCGGCCATCCTCTCGGCGCTGGCCCAGCCCGGTAGCGACAACGGCACCGCCCTCGTGTGGAAGTCGGCGAGCGCGGCCGCTGATCCGGTGACGGTCGTGGCCGAACGTGCCGACATCGCCACCGGCTATGCCTGCCCGCGGGTCCATCCGGCCGGCACCGAGGTCGGATTCGGTACCTCCAGCGAAGCGCAGACCGCCGATGCCCGGCATATCGTGCGGCGCTATCTGGCCCGGACGAGCGGGCATCCGCTCGAAGCGGCCGATCAGGAGAGCACCCATCCGCTGCTGTGCACGACCGACACGGCGTGGGATCCCAGCGGCGCGGGACGCACGGCGCGGGCACCGCTGGCCACGAATCCGAACAAACTCCCCGATCCCACCGCGTTCTCCGACCAGTCCCTCAGCTCCACCGCACTGAACAGCACATATCTCTCGATCACGGCCACCGTTACCGCGGGCGGTAGCCAGCAGGAGCGGACGTACACCGTGAAGGCGACCGACCAGGGTTACTGCATCGGTGACGTCTCGGCCTGACGTGTCAGCGCCAACGGGATCATCACACCAATAGCCTCGAGGTAGCTCGCATCAGATCGCGATGCGGGCGCCGTCGTACACCTCAGACCAGTTCGGGGACGCGCAGATGGGCGAGCGCGATCTCGAAATCGCCCACATCGAGTACATCGACACCGGCTTGGCGGGTGCCTTCGCGGCGCAGGGTCGCGAGCTGCTCGCGGTTGCGTTCCATCGCGTCGCGGCTGTCGAACGTCTCGCATGCGACGCCGCGTCCGCCGGCGCGGTCGACCAGCAGGCTCGCACTGCAGAACCCCGGCATCTGTTCCAGCTGTGCCGCCACCATGGACTTGTAGGTCTCCACCGCCGCGTCGAATCGGCCCGGCTCCTTGGCCTCGGCCCACGTGAGCTGGGCACACGCACCCTCGGGTAGGCGATGGTCGCGGTGCATGGCACCGACCTCCCACTGCTCGACCCGGGTCGTATCGCCACCGAACAGCTGGACGGCGCGATCGCGAAGCGAACGCACCCGTTCGGTGCTGTCGCGCATCGCCTCCTCGGATTCCCACGACGTCGTCAGGATGCAGCGGCCGGACTGCCGGTCGACCAGCAACGACAACCCGATACAGCCGGGCATGTCCGCCAGCGTCGGCATCACCTCATCGCGCACATGCGCGATACCGGCGTCGATTGCGGAGGACTTCGCTTGAACAGTTGTTGAACGTGCGTACACGGCGTGCTCCCTCTGTGCTCGGGGCGGCGCCCCGGTGGCGCCACCGATGCTTCTCACACTGCTCCGGCGTATCAGCCATAGCAATAGCTCCGAAATAACCGATATCGATCCCCCGCGATGCGCCCCTCAGGCGGCCGCAGACCGCCGAACCGCTACCCTGGATGGCTGGTAGCCGGGTTCAGGAGGGACTTTCTTCGTGCAGATCACCAGCGTCGGACATGCCGGGTTCCATATCCGCACCGCGGCCGGAACGATCCTCTGCGATCCGTGGGTGAACCCGGCGTATTTCGCGTCGTGGGTGCCCTTCCCGGACAACACCGGGCTGGACTGGGACGAGCTCGGTAACTGTGATTACCTCTACGTCTCCCACCTGCACCGCGACCATTTCGACGCACAGAATCTGCTGGACCACGTCAACAAGGACGCGACCGTCCTGCTGCCGGACTATCCGGTGCCGGATCTACAGCGGGAGCTGGAGAAGCTGGGCTTCCACACATTCTTCGAGACCCAGGATTCGGTGAAGCACACCATCACCGGCCGCGACGGGCACGAACTCGACATCATGATCATCGCGCTGCGGGCGCCGGCCGACGGCCCGATCGGCGATTCGGGACTGGTCGTCTCCGATCGCGAGACCGTGTGCTTCAACATGAACGACGCGCGGCCAGTGGATATGGACGTCCTGCACGAGCAGTTCGGACATATCGACATCCACCTGCTGCAGTATTCGGGCGCCATCTGGTACCCGATGGTCTACGACATCCCGGCCAAGACCAAGGCGAACTTCGGCAAGCAGAAGCGCCAGCGCGGGATGGACCGCGCGCGCAGCTATATCGAGCAGGTCGGCGCCACCTGGGTGGTGCCCTCGGCCGGGCCGCCGGTCTTCCTCGACGACGAGCTGCGCTATCTCAACGACGACGGCGAGAACCGCTACTCCGCCGACAACGGCAACATCTTCCCGGACCAGATGGTGTTCCTCGAGCAGATGCGCATCCACGACAATGCCGGTGGGGTGCTGATGATTCCGGGCTCGGTCGCGACCGTGCGCGGTAAGGAACTCGAGCTGGCCCATCCGTTCGATCCGGCCGAGATCTACGACGACAAGGCCGGCTACATCGAACGGATGGCACAGCGCCTGGCACCCGTGCTCGAACGGGAAAAGGCTTCGTGGGCAACCGCAGCCGGCGGCCCGCTGCTGCCGGAGCTCAAGGAGCTGTTCGAGCCGATCATGGCGCAGAGCGATCTGATCTGCGACGGTATCGGCTATCCGGTCGGCCTGGTGATGGGTGACGAAACCGTCGTCCTCGACTTCCCGAAGCGACTGGTGCGCGGCCCGATCGAGGGAGAAGGCCGGTACCGCTACGGGTTCCGCATCGCGCCCCAGCTGGTCCGCACCGTGCTGCGCGACAACGAACCCGACTGGGTGAACACCATCTTCCTGTCGACCCGATTCCAGGCGTGGCGGATCGGTGGTTACAACGAATTCCTCTACACCTTCTTCAAATGCCTCACCGATGAGCGCATCGCCTATGCCGACGGCTGGTTCTCCGAGGCACACGACGATTCGGCATCCTGTGAGCTCGCGGGCTGGGAGGTACAGCGCCGCTGCCCGCACCTGAAGGCGGATCTGTCGAAATTCGGCGTGGTGGAAGGCAATACGCTCACCTGCAATCTGCACGGCTGGCAGTGGGATCTGGAGTCCGGGCGCTGCAAGACCTCCAAGGGCCACGAACTGCGTTCCCGCAAGCTCTGATTCGAGCGGCGGTCAGCCGGGTGCCATGCGACTCAACGCCTCCCATTCCCGGTATCCCTCGGCGCGAGCCGCGTAGAGTTCGCGGACCTGGTCGAAGGAGGCGGCGCCGACGATCAGGCGGCGCGGCGGGTTCGCCAGTGCCGCGAGTTTCATGATCACCGGTGCCGCGGTGCTCGGATCGGGCCCCGCGTCGTCGCCCCACATCCGGGCGAGCTCCGCGCGCAGTGCTTCGTACCGCGGCTCGGCCTCGGTCGCGGTCGTGCCGGTGACGAACAAGCCGGTGGCGTATCCGCCCATCTCCACATTGGTGACCTGGATGCCGAACTGCTCGACCTCCATCGCCAGCGCCTCGGTGAGTGAGGCCAGCGCCGCCTTACCGGCACCGTAGAAGCCGACCGCGGCCATTCCGCCGGCGGTCCCCATCGAGGTGACCTGCAGGATGCGGCCGTGCCCCTGGGTCCGCAGGTGCGGCAGCACGGCCTGTACCACCCAGACCGCACCGAAGAAATTCACGTCCAGATGGGCGCGAGCCTGCTCCTCGGTGGCCTCCTCGACCATTCCGTACAGCATGGCGCCCGCGTTGTTGACCACCACGTCGAGCCGCCCGAACGCGGATACCGCCCGCTCGACGCCGTCGAAGACGGCCTGTCGATCGGTGACGTCCAGCGACAGCGTGACGAGGCGATCGGCGTACTCGCGGGCCGCCTCCGCCAGCGGTTCGACATCGCGAGCCGCCGCCACGACACGATCGCCCGCGTCCAGCGCGGCCTCGGTGAACGCGCGGCCCAGGCCACGCGAAGCGCCGGTGATGAACCACACCTTGCCGGTGGTCATATGCTCACATCCTCTCGAGTCGAGACGGTGCGTCTCGTCTCGAGAAGAGTGACAGCTCGCCGAGGACTTGTCAACACGAACCGGTTCGTCTCGTTGGACTGCTAGAGTCGGCCGGTGCCCGACAACGAGAAACCCGACAGCTCCCGGCGCAGCGAACGCGCACGCCAGGCGATCCTGGAAGCCACTCGCACGCTGATCTCGGAGGTCGGATATGGAAAGGTGTCGATCGAGGCCATCGCGGCGCGGGCCGGGGTCGGCAAACAGACCATCTATCGCTGGTGGCCGAACAAGGGGGCGGTGATCTTCGAATCCTTCCTCGCCCTCAGCGACACGGACGGGCACGGCATCACCCTTCCTGATACCGGCGATATCGAGGCGGACCTGACGCTCGTCATGCGCGCGACGGTCGCGGAATTCGCCGATGCGGACTTCGAGAAACCGATTCGAGCGCTCAACACCGAGATCATCAACGATCCCGATCTGGCCGAACAGTACGACCGGCGATTGCGGCGGCCCGTCGAGGAGGCCAAGAAGGCGCGGTTACGCAGCGCGCAGGCCGCCGGGCAGATATCCGCGGATGCCGACCTCGATCTGATGCTCGAAATGCTGTACGCACCCGTATATCAGCGCTGGCTACTGCGCTACGGGCCGCTCGACGACGCGTACGCCGATGCGCTGGTGAGCCGTACCCTTCGCGCCTTTCGGCCCTGAGCCACGAAGTACGCTCGCGCGAACCCTGATTCGACGACGACGCGTATCCGCGCGAACTCGTCGATCAGGCGCTGTCGCTGTCGGGACCACGCCCCTGCCCGATGACGGCGATCACGGCGGCGAACAGGGTCAGCACGCAGCCGATGACGGTCAACGGCGACAGCCGGGTGCCCGTCGGCGCGAGGCCGTCGAGTACCACCGAACAGATGAGCTGGCCGGAAACCGAGGTCAGGCCGAACAGCAGCACCCCGATCCAGCGCACGATCAGCGCCGCCACCGCGATGAAGAACACGCCGATCGCACCACCGAGATACAGCCACGGCGCGGTGGGAAATTCCGTGGGCAGGCCGATTCGCGCGATCTGCGCGGCCTCGACCACCAACAGGCCCGCGGTTCCGGTCGCGAAATTGATCGCCGTGGCCGGCACCGGCCCGCCGACGGTCGCGAGCCGGCCGTTGACCGCCTGCTGCCACGCGAGCCCGAGACCGGCGAGCGCGGGCAGTGCGATCAGCAGGTACGCCACCGCCCCGCCGGAACCGGATTCACCGCCGGACCGGCCCAGTGCGGCAACACCCACCGCGCCGACCGCGAGCACCGCCGCGCCGAGTCGCACCGGCGTCACCGGCGTGACACCGGCCGGCCCCACCCCCAGACGATCCACGACCAGCCCACTGCTCAACTGACCGGCGACCACGGCGATCGTGAAGGCGGTGACACCGATCGTGACCACGGACAAGCCCTGGCTGGCAACGAAGAACGCCCCGCACAATCCGCCCAGCAGATGCCACCACCGCAACGGGCCCGCGCGCAGGGACCGGCGTATCGCGTCCAGCCCCGCGCGCATCCGCCCGCTGAAACCCGTGACGACCAGGAGCAGAATCAGGCCGGAGCCGAAACTGACCACGGCCGCCGCGATTCCGTCGTTCAGCCGATCACCGAGAGCACCGTTGATCCGCGCCTGTACCGCCACACCGGCGCCGCAGCACATGCCCAGCAGGACCCCGAGCCGGCGCCGCAGGTCGGATTTCTCACGGACTGCGGTCATAACCGCCACGGTAGTGGCTCCGGACGGACGAACCCGGAAGTCAGAGACCCTCCGGATCGAAACCGTTGGTGTCCAACGGGACCCAGCCCTTGGCGGCGAAATCCCGATCGGTCGCACCGGCCCCGACCAGACCGCGGTGGGAGTTCATATCGCTGATCAGCTCGGAAACCGGATGCGAATCGCTGTAGTGATAGCCCTGGGCGAGCGCGAATCCCAGTTCGGTGAGCACCGCCGCCTGGTATTCGGTCTCCACTCCCTCGGCGATGACCTGCAGGTCCAGTGACTTGCTCAGCGCCGCGATCACACCGAGCAGCGGCGGCGCCGGCGAATCGGAGCGGATCGCGGCCACGAACGACTGATCGACCTTGAGGATATCGCTGGGGATGGTCGCCAGCCGGCTCAGTGAGGAGTATCCGGTGCCGAAATCGTCGATGGCGATCCGGACTCCGTTGTCGCGCAACGTGTGCAGGTTCTGGATGGCGGTCTGTGATTCGGCGGCCAGTTCGCTTTCGGTGACCTCGAGGACCAGCTGATCGGCGGGCCAGCCGGTGTCGGCCAGGATGCCGGAAACACGGTCGGCGTAATCGCTTTCGGCCAGTTCCAGACCACTGACGTTCACATTCAAGGTCAGATCGAGTTGGGTGAAGGTCTCCTGCAGCCGAGCGGCGTCGGCACAGGCCCGCCGCAGCACCAGCTCGTCCAGGTCGGAGATCAGATCGTATTCCTCGGCGACCCGGATCAGGCCCTCGGTGGTGACATCGGGTTGCGCATTCGACGACCAGCGCAACAGCGCCTCCACGCCGACCGCCTGCGCGCCGTCCTCGCCGAGACTGACGATGGGCTGATAGTGCACATCGAGCGCGCCGGTATCGATGGCCTGGCGCAGTTCGACCGCCAGCGGCTGCTGCCGCGAGGATTCCAGCACCGTGCGGTTGCGGCCTGCCTGCTTGGCCCGGTACAGCCCCACATCGGCCCGGCTCACCAGCAAGGAACCGGATTCACCCGGCTGCCAGGAGGTGACACCCGCCGAACAGCCGGTGGTGACGGCCGCGCGCAATTGTTCGGTCAGCAGAATCGCGGCCTGTTCGGTGGTGTTGGGCAGCAGCAGGGCGAACGCGTCGCCGCCGTAGCGAGCCAGCAACTGATCGGGCGCGAGCAGTTTGGACCAGGTGTCGGCGACGCGCTGCAGAACCGCGTCGCCGGCGCGATGGCCCAGATGGTCGTTGATCTTCTGGAACCGGTCCAGGTCGACCAGGATCAGGGCCAGGCCCTGGCCGGTCCGGCCGGCATGGCCGATGGCGCCGTTGAGCGCTCGATCGAAACCGCGGCGGTTCAACAGGCCGGTGAGCGTATCGATATCGGCGTCGGCGGCCATTCGGGTCAGGATGCCGACCACGATGCCGACACCGACGGTGATACCCGCCGGGATGATGCCCGACCACCACGGCAGCCCCCGCGACGGCACGACCCACAGGCAGAGCACGACCGCGAACGCCACATGCGCCGCGGTGAGCCGCCAGGCGAAGAAGATCGCGGCGTCGGCGGCGACGAACACATAGAAGGCCGCCAGCGTGATCGCGCCGACGGTATTGGGGAACCAGTGCACCGCGACCGTGACCAGCACCGTCGCCAAGGCGACGTAGCCATGATGCACCGAATGCGGCAGGCGCGGACCCCAGATCAGCAGGCTCACCCCCAGCAGCAGCGCCACCGCCGCCGCCGAACCGACCAGTGGCCGGTTGCCCTCGTCCCCCGGTGCGATCGCAGTGATCAACAGGCCCAGTACCCCGCCCATGACGTAGAACGCCCCGGTGGTCCGAGCCATGACCATTGCCGTCGCCAGCGCCGATGCCGCCCGAACCTGCGTGCGGTTATCGCCGCGAGACCCGAGTCCTCGCACGTCGTCCAGCCTAGACAACGTGCTGCGGGGCAGTAGTGACATCCGCCGTATTCGAGACCGAAGTCATCGCGGTGGTGCCGCGCACGGTCATCGCGGTGGTGCCGCGCACGGTCATCGCGGCGGCTCTAGCACCTCGCGACCCACGAACGGCACCAGCGCCGCGGGGACACGGACCGAACCGTCGGCCTGCTGATGATTCTCCAGCAGGGCGACGATCCACCGCGTGGTCGCGAGGGTTCCGTTCAGGGTCGCGGCGATCTGCGGCTTGCCGTTCTCGTCGCGATACCGCACCGACAGGCGGCGGGCCTGGAAGGTGGTGCAGTTCGAGGTCGAGGTGAGTTCCCGGTAGGTCTGCTGGGTCGGCACCCAGGCCTCGCAGTCGAATTTACGAGCGGCCGAGCTGCCCAGATCACCGCCGGCGACATCGATCACCCGATAGGGGACCTCGATCGCGGCGAGCATCTCCTTCTCCCAGGCCAGCAGGCGCTGATGTTCGGCGTCGGCATCCTCGGGACGGCAGTAGACGAACATCTCGACCTTGTCGAACTGGTGCACCCGGATGATGCCGCGGGTGTCCTTGCCGTAACTGCCCGCCTCGCGCCGGAAGCACGACGACCAGCCCGCATACCGCTTGGGCCCGGCGCTCAGGTCGAGGATCTCGCCCGAGTGGTAGCCGGCCAGCGGGACCTCCGAGGTGCCGACGAGGTACAGATCGTCGTCCTCGAGATGGTAGACCTCGGCCGAATGCTGGCCCAGGAAACCGGTGCCGGCCATGATCTCCGGGCGCACCAGCACCGGGGGGATCATCATCGTGAAACCGTTGGCGGTGGCGCGCTGGGCGGCCAGCTGCAGCAGACCCAGCTGCAGCAGCGCGCCGTATCCGGTCAGGAAGTAGAACCGGGCTCCCGATACCTTGGCGCCGCGTTCCATATCGATCAGGCCCAGCGCTTCGCCCAGCTCGAGATGGTCACGCGGGGTGAAATCGAATTCGGACGGTGTGCCGACGGTCTCGAGCAGGACGAAATCGTCCTCACCTCCGGCGGGCGCACCCTCCTGGACCACATTGGAGATGGCCCGGTGCGCGGTGTCGAGCTCGGCGTCGGCGGCGTTCTCGGCGGCCTCGGCCTCCTTCACCTTCGCCGACAACTCCTGGGCGTGGCCCAGCAGGGCCGGCCGCTCGTCGGGGGACGCCTTGCCGACCTTCTTGCCCAGCGCCTTCTGCTCGGCCCGCAGATTGTCGGCCGTCGCGACCGCGGCACGCCGAGCCGCGTCCGCCTCGAGCAGGGCATCCACCAGCGCCGGGTCCTCGCCACGGGCACGCTGCGAGGCACGGACCGCATCGGGATTCTCGCGCAGGAATCGGAGGTCGATCATGGGCAATCAGCCTAATGGGCGGCGTCCAGCCGAATTTCTGAGGATCCGGTGAAAACCGAGACGATCGTGGCAGGCTCCGCGCGCGGCCTGCCATGATGGACGGCGATGTCCTCCGATGATGGGGCGCCAGCGGCGCCGGAACCGGAAACCGAAGCATCCGACAGGCCCACTCGCAGGCGTGCCGGAGCGAACCGCCATCGCTCGGTGCCGGGCCCGCGGCGACGTTCCGAGCACGGCCGTCGGGCGAGTGCGGAGGCCGGTGAGAAGGCGCTGCATCCACACCGGTTGCGCTGGGGTCTGCTCGCGGTCGCCATCGGCGCGGTGGTGGCGGCGCTGGTGACACTGTCCATCTCCGGATTTCGCAGTTCGCACGGTCTGGAGGCCCACGATCCCGGTACGGCCAAGGCACCCGGCGGCCACGCCGGCGCCGCCTTCGGCGCCGCGAAATCCGGCGACTGCCTCACCTGGACGAGCGCCAAGACGCTGGATCTGGCCAAGGTCAACTGCGCCGACAAGCATCTGTTCGAAGTCACCTCCGATATCGACCTGAGCCGGTACCCGGGGCGCGAATTCGGGCCCGGTTCCGCCTTTCCCGATTCGCTGCGCTTCGCCGAACTGCGCGACGAGCACTGCGGACCGGCCGCGGCCGCCTATCTCGGCGGGCGGCTCGATCCGCGCGGCAAGTTCGTGGTCGGAATGGTCAACCCGGGTGAACCCGGCTGGCGCAACGGCGATCGGACCATCCGATGCGGGCTGCAGTTGGTGAGCGCGACCGGCAGTGCCACCCAGCAGGCCGTGGGCCGGGTGCGCGACAGCGATCAGTCGCGCATCTTCGATCCGGGCACCTGCATCGGCATCAGCCAGAATCTGCCCACCAACGAGCCCGTCCCCTGCGGTCAGCCACATGCCTACGAGGTGATGTCGACCGTCGACCTCGGCACCCAGTTCAACGGCGGCCCCCCGGCCAATGCCGATCAGGACAAGTTCATGCAGGACGAATGCGGCCGCGCCGCAGGCGATTACCTGGGTGGACAGGACGCGCTGATCAACAAGACGCTGACCATCTTCTGGGACAACCTCGACAGCCGCAGCTGGCTGGTCGGTAGCCACAAACTGAATTGCCTGGTGGGCAAGGGTTCTCAGGACGGTTTCTCGACCATCACCGGATCGGCCAAGGGCGATATCCTCATCGACGGCCAGGCTCCGGTGGCGCCGCCGAGTTCGGGTCGCTCCACACCCGCGCCGCTGCCGGGCGCCGCACCCGCGCCGATTCCGCCGGGGGGCTGACCACAGTGCCGGTGTCCATGTCGGAGAGCCGGTTCGAGGAATTGGTCGGCGAAGCGCTGGATACGATTCCGCCCGGGCTGACCAGGGCCATAGACAATGTCGTGATCCTCGTCGAACCGCGCAACCGCGACGATCCGCACCTGCTCGGGCTCTACCACGGCATCGCGCTGACCGACCGGGTGGACAGCCAATACGGCGGCGCGCTACCCGACACCGTGACGATCTACCGGGACTCGATCCTCGAGATGTGCGAGGACGAACAGCAGGTCGTCGAGGAAGTCGCCATTACCGTGATCCATGAGATAGCTCACTATTTCGGCATTGACGAAGACCGGCTGCATGAGCTGGGATGGGGCTAGTCTTTACACGCGAAAGCGGTAAAGTCGAAGTGATTCGGGATTGGCGGGAACCGAAAGGAGATCCGTCGCGTCCAATCATCTCGTAGGGGGAATTCTCGTGGTTCCACCGAAGGGTCGGTCATACAGTCCGGGCACCGGTGCGGTACTCGAACTCAGGCTGTCCCGACACTTGCACAGCCGCCACTAGAAGGAGTTCGAGTCATGGTTGGTCTGCTCGGTGTACAGCCCGAAGTCGTCCTCGCGGCCTCGGCGGAACTCGATCTGCTCGCCGAACGTCTCGCCGCCGCAAGCGCATTGAGCGGACCGGCGACCCATGTCGTTCCGGCCGGCGCCGAAGAGGTCTCCGCGACCGCGGCCGCCCACCTCAACGAAGGTGCCCTCAGCCACGACCGCGCGGCCGCCCAGGCCATTCTGGAATTGCATCACGCCGCCGCGATCCTGCGTCAGCAGTTGGCTTCCTACATCGCCGAAGACGGATTGAACGCCGCCGCCACCGCGGCCATCACGTTCTGACCCGAGGCCCAACGATCCTTCACCACACCGTTCGTTCAGGGGAGACACAATGACCGCAGGATTGACCGGAGTTTACTGGTTGCCCCGTCTGGCCGAGGGCAACTCGAGTCTGCTGACCGCCGGACCGCATGCGATTCCGGCCGCGGCCGCCGCCACCGCCTGGGGCGGGCTCACCGCGGCGTGGGTCGACGCGACCGCCACCGCCGTCCGGGTGATGGCGGAGCTCGGCGTCGGCATGGTCGGCATCAACGGCACCGTCGCACTGGCCAAGCTCGCCGGATTCACCGGCTGGGCCGAACAGCAGGGCGTGCAGGCGGCCGCCATGGCCGCCAAGGCCTCCGCACACGCCACCGCCAATACCGTTGCGAGCCTGGCCATGCCGAGCCTGCCCGAGATCGCGGCCGCCGATACGGCCCGCGTCGCGGCGCACGCGCACGGTGGCGATCTCGACGGCTCGGCCGAAATCGCCGAGGCCGTGAAAGCCGCGCTGGACATCCAGGCAGCCCTGGTCATGGACACCTACGAGTCGACGGTCGAGGCCATGATGGCCACTCCGGCCGAGTTCGCGCCCCCGCCGCCGATCGCGGCCGGCGCCGGACTGGCCGAGGGCGGTGCCGAGTCGGCCGCGCAGAACACCAGCGGTGATCCGATCCAGACCGCGGCCGCCGCGGCCCAGGCATTGGCCAGTAACCCGAGCGTGATCAGCGCCGCGACCCAGGCGGCTCAGGTCGCGGGTTCGGTGGCCACCACGGGTGTTTCGACGGCCGGCAACGTGGCGGGTACCGCGATCGCCGCGGCCACCCACGCCGGATCGGCCTCGACCATGTCGCCGATGATGATGGGCGGTCTCGGTGGTGTCGCCGCTGCCGGCGGTGCCGCGGCGGCCACCCGGGCGGTGTCGTTCACCGGCAGCAGCGTGGGAATCGGGAATGGCGCGGGCACACTTCAGCTGCCCGAGGGCTGGGGCGCGGGCAATGTCATCGGTCAGCCGGCCGGTGCCCCGGTGGTCGAGTCCGGTGCCCCGCAGGTCGGCACGCCGGCTCCGGCTCGGGCCGGCAATCCGTCGGGTAATCCGCTGCTGGGCCGTCAGGTTCACAGTGACGACGACGAGAGCGATCACAACGGCACCGACTACCTCCGCGGCGATCACTTCGCCGACGGTCGGATCATCGCGGCCGGCGTCATCGGCGGAGGCGCGATTACCGAGGAACGCTAAGTGACAATTCTCGGCGAAGGCCGCGGGTCATCCGCACTCGAGGGCGTGGTGTTGTCGCTCGACGAGATGCAGTTTCTGCTCGAGAAACTGGAGATCGACGAGGTGCCGGTCGTATTGAATGCGATCGGCCGCTATGACAACGTCACCGACCATGGTAGGGCGATGGCCGCGGCCGCCGAATCACTCACGGCGCGTGACCTACTCGTCGACAGTGTGGTGCATCGCGATCTCGAGGACCGGTTGCGGGCGTTGTATCGCCCGCACTGGGTGATCGCGATGCGCTGGTACGTCGGCGATCGGGTGAACCGCTTCTGTCTGGCCAAGGGGGACGAGCTCGAGGTCGTGGTACTGCGGGGCCCGGACTCCTACAGCGTCGATGAGGTCGGGCACGATCTGCCCGGCACCATCATGGCCGCGCTGGGCCCCGCCGAAGCGCTCGAGCTCAGCGGTATGAACGTCCTCACCGAGGAACTCAAACCGATCCTCGGTGATGCCGGTGACGCCGCGTCCACCACGCAGCGCCTCAACCGCGTGGGCCGTCCGGCGCGCGATGCTCAGGTTCTGGGCTCGGCCCTGGTCGAAATCCACTCGCACGCTTCGATCGTCGGCGTCGTCTACAACGATGCCAGTCGCGATGTCTCCGACGGCATGATCGCGGTCTACAACACTCGCAACGGCCGCTTCATCGGCGTCACCACCCGGTCCGACGACGATGTCATGTGGACGTCGCTGGCCAGTGGCACCGCGGGGCGCCTGCGCACCGCGATCAAGGACCTCATCGAGAAGCTGCCGCTGCGCGAGGATTTCACACCCATTACCCCGGGCCTGGTCTGATCGCCTAACCCATCGGATCGTCGGCGGCCGGCTCGACCTGGTATCCGAACGGTGGGGTGTAACGGCCCCACCGCACACAGGTCCAGCCACCCTCGGCGGTCGGCACCAGCTCGATGGTCTCGGTGTTGTCGAGGTGGTTGTTGGTGGTGAACGGTGGTGCGACACCGGTGAGTTCACGCGCTACCAAACGCATGGCGGCACCGTGGCTCACCAACAACACGTCGCGCGAGTCCGAACCCGGTGCGAGGTAGTCGGCGCGAAGCTGTTCCAGCACCGGAAGATAGCGGCCGAGAACCTCTTCGCCGGATTCGCCACCCGGTAGCCGGGTACTCAGTTCACCGATATGCCAGGAGCGGTAGATTCGCTGGAATTCGTGATGCGCCGCATCGGAATTCGAGCCTTCGAGCTCACCGACCTGGACCTCGTGCACACCGTCGAGGACCTCGGCCGGAACCCCGATACCCGATTCGATGTGCCCGGCGGTCTGCCGCGCCCGCAGCGCGACCGACGAGTACAGCCGCACCGGCGGTTCCGCCAAGCGCGCGGCGAACGACTTCGCCTGCGCCACACCGCGTTCGGTCAGAGGCAATCCGGGCACCCGGGTATCGAGCAGCTTGGCGACATTGCCTTCGGTTTCGCCATGGCGGACCAGCACCAATCTGCCGGGTCCCCTGCCGGGATCTTTCGTTGCTTCGGGTTCGCTCATGAAGCGTCCACCCCCTTCTTCACATCGTCCAACCAGGCCGCCGCCGGCTCGTCGGCGGGCGGCGGCGAACCACTCGGTGAGCTCGCCGGCCACGAGCCCAGATAGCGAATGCGCCCCGCCGTGCGGTGCAGTGCCTTGAGGGCGTCGGCGACGGCGGTGTCCTCGATATGGCCGACGCAATCGAGGTAGAACCGGTAGGTGCCCATTCCGGTGCGGGTGGGCCGCGATTCGATGCGGGTCAGATCGACACCGCGGGTGGCGAATTCGGCGAACACCCGCATCAGCGAGCCCGGCTCGTTGGCCAACTCCAGGACCACCAGCGAGGTGCGATCGGCACCGGTGCGCGCGGGCGCTCGCCGCGGCGGCGTGACCAGGACGAACCGGGTGATGGCCTGATCGTGGTCAGCGACGCCGGTGGCCAGTTCGACCAGGCCCAATCGCTGTCCGGCCAGCGAGGTCGACACCGCGGCGTCGGCGTGGCCGGCGACTACGTCCTCGGCTGCGGCGGCATTCGAGGCCGAGGTGTACATCCGGGCCTGCGGGAGCCGATCCGCCAGCCACAACCGCACCTGCGCGGCGGCCACCGGATAGGCCGCGATCGTGCGCACCTGCGACAGTTCCACCCCGGGAGCGGCCACGATCGCGAAGGCCACATCCAGTTCGGTTTCGGCCACGATCTGTAGCCGCGGCCCCACCGCGAGCGCGTCCAAGGTCGCCGAGATCGAGCCCTCGACCGAGCTCTCGATCGGTACCACCGCGCCGTCGACCGCACCGGAACGGATCAGCTCCAGTGCGGCGCCCTGACTGGGTGCGGCGATCCGCTCGACCGGCTCATCGAAGGTCTGCGCGGATTCGAGTTGGGCGAGGGCCATCTCGGTGAAAGTTCCCGACGGCCCGAAATAGGCGATACGCGGCACGGATACGACATTACTGGCAGTTGGCTGCCGACTCGCCGTTTGCGTGTACCCGGCAGTAACCGACCAGGTAGGCGAGTCGATGCGGTCAGGGCCGCAGCACCCGCAGCGCCTCGGTCAGCACATCCACCCGGTCGGTCTCGACCGCCAGCAGCACCTCGCGCAACGCCTGAACGGCCGGAGCGGTCAGCCCGCGCAGGAATTCGATATCGGGACCGGTCAGCGCCCTCCGAATATCGTCACCGCACAGCGCGGCCACGGTGGCGGCGACGATCGCCACCGCGCGCTCACCCGAGGACGTGACCGCGATGAAGCCGGTATCGGAATGTGCGACGCCGACCAGGAATTCGGCGATCCGCTCGTCGGGCAGATCCAGATCGAGCACCGGCGCCTGTGGGTTCGCCGACGGCGCCCGGACCAGGTCCTGCACCAGATCGGTGCGGGCGGCGACCGGCACGCTCAGCGATACCAGGACGGGTTCGGAGGCGGGCGTCTGATCGTGCGGCACATTTCCACCGTAGCGAGCGCAATGCTTGCGCATCCACACGCGGTGACTTAGCTTAGGTTTACCTAATTATCTGTCGTGGGTTTGTCACTGGAGGTTTGTATGCGCCGCACGATCACGTCCGCCGCTCCATCCGCCGCGGAGCGGATCCGCAGTGCGTGTGCCCATGCCGAGAGTTCGGTCCTGGCCCTGCCCGGTACCGATCCCATTCCCACGTCCGTGCATCACCTGCGGGCCTGCGGCGATGTGGTCATCGCCGTCGCGCGCAATTCGGCGGTGGTGGCCGCCGCCGCGGCCGAGGTCGGGTCCCCCGGAGTCCTCGAACTCACCGACCACGCGCCGCTGCCCCTGCGCGAACCAGTGCGCGCCCTGGTCTGGCTCCGCGGGCGGGTACGGGCGGTTCCGGGACATGCGCAGCGCGCTGTGGCATCCCAGGTCGCGAGTGAATATCCGCACCCCGGTCTGCTCGATGTCGGCCACACCACCACCCTGCTGCGGGTGGTCCTGGAATCCGCCGTCGTCGCCGATGCCGCCGGGGCCGAATCGGTATGCCCGCACGATTTGCGCAGTGCCGACGCCGACCCGTTCTGGGAGCTGGAATCGGCCTGGCTGCAACATATGGACTCCGATCACGCCGATGTGATCGCCCGGCTGGCCCGGCATCTGCCGGTGCGGCTGCGCGGCGGTTCGGTGCGGCCGCTGGCGATCGACCGCTACGGCGTCACGCTGCGCGTCGAGGGCCCCGATACCGATCACGATGTGCGCCTGCCGTTCCACTCACCGGTCGACGATGTGCAAGCGCTGAGCCGCGCGGTGCGGATCCTCGCCGGGTGCCCGTTCTTCGATCGCCTGCACGGATCCGACCGCCCCGCCTGACCCGCGGCGTCCGTCCGGTGCCCACCGGACACCCCTAGATTGGGCTTATGCTTTCGGCTGCCCGTTCCGTGCCTTCATGGCCCGCGCCCGCTCCGGAACGCGAGCGGTTCGCGATCCGGGTCGAGATCGCGATCGTCCTGGTCATCACCTTCGGTTCGAGCGGTGTCGGTGCGGCGCTGTCACTCCTCGAGAGTGCACTCGCACCGGGTGGTATCGCCAATCGCGAAGTCGCGCTGAACCCTTCGCGCGCCGCGCAATCGACCATCGATCTGCTGTTACAGCTGCTGAGCGTGGCGCGGCTGGTGGCCTGGGGCGCGCTGGGTCTCTACCTGTTGTGGCGCAGCGGGATCGGGCCGCGGCTGCTCGGGCTGGCACGGATCCGGCTGCGCGGGGATGTGCTGCCGTCCCTCGTCCTCGCGACCGTGATCGGCCTGCCGGGATTGGGGCTGTATCTGGCGGCGCACGCACTGGGGATGAGCGTCACCATCGTCCCCAG
Organism: Nocardia spumae; assembly: GCF_020733635.1. NCBI lineage: Bacteria > Bacillati > Actinomycetota > Actinomycetes > Mycobacteriales > Nocardiaceae > Nocardia > Nocardia spumae. Next base: position 115,370 of record NZ_JAJFZL010000001.1, read on the forward strand.
CTCACTGCACGACCACTGGTGGCGACTGCCCGTGCTGGTGCTGTCGGCGATCGCGAACGCGGTGGCCGAGGAGATCGTGGTGGTCGGGTACCTGATCAGCCGGCTGCGCGCCCTCGGCTGGTCGGAGAATCGTTCGCTGGCGGCCTCGGCGCTGCTGCGCGGCAGCTACCACCTCTATCAGGGACTGGGCGGCGGGCTCGGCAATGTGGTGATGGGGGTGATCTTCGGCCGGTACTGGCAGCGGACCGGGCGGCTGTGGCCGCTGATCCTCGCGCACGCGACGATCGACTCGATCGCCTATATCGGCTATACCGCCCTCCACGAACACGTTTCCTGGTTACCGTAGGAATCAACACCTGCGGAAATTCGCCAGGTCGGCACCGGAGTCACCGGGTGCCGACCCGGGTGACGCCGGAATAAGTACCATCGCGGTGGTGAACGGCGACGACCCCCAGCAGTATCCGCGGACCCGCCGGGTGCCGCCGCCTGCAGGACCCGACCCCCGACGCATGCCACCCGACCAGCGGATTCCCCCCGGATCGGGACGGCCGCAACCCCCTGGATCGGGACGGCCGCAACCCCCGGGCTCGGGACGGCCCGAAGTGCCCGGATCCGGCCTGCCGCCCGGGTCGGGACGACCACTGCCGCCCGGCTCGGGACGGCCGATGCCACCGGGTGGGCCGCCGATCGAACCGACTCAGGTGATGCGGCGCGACGGCGGCAATCCCCAGGCTCTGGCCTGGTCACAGGTTCCGGACAGCCCACCTCGCCGGCGCGGCAATCCGATGCCCGACGGACACCGGGAACCACCCGCGCACGCGCCGACCCAGCGCCCGGTCCCCTACCGGGAGGCGCCACCGCCGCCGCCCCCGGCCCGGCCCCGCCGTGCCGAGCGCCCGCCCCGCGAACCGCGGGAGCCGCGGGCCCGTCGCCGGCGCCGTCCGGGGCGATGGCTGCTGATCCTGGTGTTGATCATCATCCTGTTGCCGGTGGCCGGGGTGATCTATCTGGACCGCGCGCTGCATCGCGTCGACGCCCTGTCCGATTATTCGGGCCGAGTCGGGCAGACCGCAGGCACGAATTGGCTGCTCACCGGTTCCGACACCCGCGTGGGATTGACCCAGGAGCAGGAACAACAGCTGTCGACCGGCGACTCCTCCGATGCCGGTGGTGAGCGCAGCGACACGATCATGCTGGTCCACATCCCGAAGTCGGGTCAGGCGACCGTGATCAGCCTGCCGCGCGACTCCTATGTGAGCATTCCGGGCGTCGGCAAGGACAAACTCAACGCGGCGTTCTCGGCCGGCGGTCCGAAACTGCTGGTGCAGACGGTCGAAACCGCGACCGGACTGCATATCGACCATTTCGCCGAGATCGGATTCGGCGGCTTCGCCGGAATGGTGGATTCACTGGGCGGTATCGATATGTGCCTGCCCGACGCGATCGACGATCCGAAGGCCGGTATCGACCTTCCGGCCGGATGTCAGCGCCTCACCGGCGCCCAGGCCCTGGGATTCGTCCGCACCCGCGCCACACCGCGCGCCGACCTGGACCGGATGAACAATCAGCGGCTGTTCCTCTCCGCCCTGCTGGACAAGGCCACCAGTACGTCGACACTGGTCAATCCGCTCAAACTCTGGCCGCTCGCCAGCGGTATCGCCTCCTCCCTGCAGGTCGACAACGGCGACCACATCTGGGATCTCGGACGGCTGGGCTGGGCACTGCGCGGTGGCACGATCGCGACCACGGTGCCGATCGGCGGTTTCGAGGACGAATCGGGCAGTGGCAATGTGCTGCTGTGGGACAAGGATCGCGCGAGCCGCTTCTTCGACGACCTCGCACACGACCGGACAATCCCCGACGACCTGCTCACCCGGTAGCGTCGAGGTATGTCCGGTCCCTTTCCCGAGATGCTGCGAGCGCAGATCCGGCACGAATTCACCGCCTCGCAGCAATATCTCGCCGCCGCCGTCTACTTCGATACGCAGCGACTGCCGCAATTGGCGCGGATCTGCTATCTCGGCGCGGAGGACAAACGGACGCACGCGCTGCGCATGGTGCAGTATCTGCTCGATCGCGACAGTGTGGTGACGGTCACCGGAACCGATGAGGTGGAATCGGAATTCGAATCGCCGGCCGCCGTCGTCGAATTCCTGCTCGCGCGAGAACGCGAACTGACCGAGCGGATCACCGACCTCACTCGGACCGCGCGGGATGCCGGGGATTATCTCGGCGAGCAATTCATCCGCTGGTTCCTCGAGGATCAGACCGAAGAAGTGGCCCGGCTCACCACTCTGACCGCGGTCTGTGCGCGAGCGGCCGGGAATCTGTTCGATATCGAGGAGTTCGTGGCGCGGGAGGTTCCCGCCACCGACAAGCCCCGGGCAGCAGCGCCGAGACCCGCTGGAATCGCGCGGATTCGCTGAAATCACAAATTCCACCGGATACTCCGGGAATAACGCAGGAAGATGGCGGTGGAATATCGAGGAGGCGCCCGTAAGTAAGGTGTCGGTAACTAAGGCAATACTTGCCTCAATAAGGGTGTACTTGGATGACAAGCACACTTGACCAGCACTAATGTCGAGAACATGTCCAACCACCACGATTCTTCACACAGCAAATTTCACGCCCTGCTCCACGATCAGATTCGGCACGAATTCAATGCCGAACATCAGTACATCGCAATCGCCGTGTGGTTCGACAATGCCGATCTTCCGGTGCTCGCGAAACACTTCTATGCCCAGGCCATCGAGGAACGCAATCACGCGATGATGATCGTGCAGTACTTCCTCGATCGAGATATGAGTGTCGAGCTCTCCGGGGTGGACGCCGCACGTTCGCAATTCGACACGGCGCGCGACCCGATTCAGTTGGCGCTGCAGCAGGAGAAGACCGTCACCGACCAGATCATCCAGCTGGCCAGCACCGCGCGCGAAGAGGGCGACTACCTGGGTGAGCAGTTCATGCAGTGGTTCCTGAAGGAACAGGTCGAGGAGGTCGCGCGGATGACCACTCTGCTGACCGTCGCCGACCGGGCGGGATCGAATCTGTTCGATCTCGAGTACTTCGTCTCGCGCGAGATGAGCGGTCCCGCCGACGCGTCCGGCTCACCGTCTGCCGCCGGCGGCAATATCTGACGTGGTCCGGGCGTGCCACGCCCGGACGACGATCGCGAGTTCGGCCCATCGGGGACGGGCCGAACTCGCATTCGTGCGCGCTGCTAGCGCAGGGTGACCTGGCGGGACCGCAGCCCGTCGCGGGACCGGCGCTCATCGGAGGTCAGCGGTACGTCGGAGGCCAGGGCCTCGGCCAGCCGGGCACCGAATTCGTTTGCGGGCGCGACCCATTCGTCGGGGTGGCGCTCCCGGTCCAGATCGAAGACCGGCACCAGCAGACCGTGCGTGCGGAACGAACCCGCGAACCGGGAACCGTCACCGAGATGCAGACCACCGGCGGCGTGAACGCGAGCCAGCGCCAGCATCAGGTCGTCCTCGTCCTCGGGCCGGACCCAGCGCAGGTGCGCCTTCTCCCCGGCATCGACCCACCAGGCCGCACCGACCGAGTCCGCGCCCAGCGCGAGCCGGTCCGACGGCATGATCGCTTGATCGGCCTGTTCGATGGTCGCGGCGACCTGCGGATCCGGCTGCACGCCCTCCGGGATCCACCACTGGAAGTTCTGATGCACGGTCAGATCCAGCTCCGCCTTCGCATCGATCACCTCCGCCAACGCGGGCACGGCCGGCTGCGCGGCCTCACTCGCGGCGGTGAGCGACTCGCCCGGCTCGGCGCCCTGGGTCCACAGAATGGCCGCGGCCAGGTCGGAGGCCGGATCCTCGGAGTGGAACTGCACCTGGGCGCCGACGAAGCCCGTCGGCTGCTCGCCGACACGGACCAGCGCGGCGACGGCGCCGGGTAGCACGGTCGCCAGGGTGACCGGACGTTCCGCGCCGACGGCCGGCGCCAAGGTCAGCGTCGCGGTCGCCGACGGCACGAATTCACGGAGTGCGACGAGATCGCATTCGGCGGCGAGGCCCGCGAACGGACGCGTGACGACCGCTGCGGCCTGTTCCTGCGCCGCACGACGTTCGGCGAGGCGCTGGGCCCGATTACTGTCGGGCTTGGGACTGTTGCGCTTGCTCTTACCCACGAACGCAGAACCTACCGGGTCATCGGGTCCGCACTGCGCAGGGGCGCGCGTACGCGAGCGTGGATGTTCCGCTCGGACGCCCTGATTCAGATGCCGTCCAGCACGGTTTTGGTCCGGCCGGGGTGGTTGGTGGCGACCCAGCTGACACCCAATTCGGCGCACAGCTTCAGATCCTCGGGATCGTCGACCGTCCAGCAGTAGGTGGCGCGCCCGGCGGCCGCGGCCTTGTCGACGAGTTCGGGGTGCTCGCGCAGTGTCTTCACCGACGGGCCCACCGCGGTGGCGCCGACCGTGGTGGCGGCACTGCCACCGAGATACCGCGACGACTCGCCCAGCAGCACGGTCGGCAACAGCGGCGCCGCCCGGCGAATCCGCCAGACCGCGGTGGCGGCGAACGACATCACGACCGCGCGCGAGTGATCGGCCGAGGCGGGGGTGGCGATACCGAAGCGCTGCAACTCGGCCAGCACCTTGTTCTCGACCAGCGCGCCGTAGCGGACCGGATGTTTGGTCTCGATGAACAGTTTCGTCGGACGGCTGCGCCAATCCAGAACCAGCGTGATCAGCTCACTGAGGGTCAGCACCGGTGAGGAGGCGCCGTTGCCACCGAAATCGAGTTCCCGCAGCTCGTCCAGCGTCATCTCGCTGACCAGGCCGGTACCGGAGGACGTCCGGTCCACGGTGCGGTCGTGGACGCAGACCAGATGGCCGTCCCGGGTCAGCCGGACATCGCATTCGACACCGTCCGCACCCTCCTCCAACGCCAGTTCGTAGGCGGCGAGGGTGTGTTCGGGACGGGTCCCGGACGCACCCCGATGCGCGACCACGAACGGTGCGCGATTGCCCTGGCTCACTTGGCCATGACCTCCTCCTGTTCGATGCGCTCGGCATCGGGCGCGGGGACCGGGTGCACCGGCTCGATGACCTGAACCGCCGGGCCGGGTGCGGGCAGCCAGCGCTTGGGCATCCGGATCTCACCGCGCAGATCACGACCCTCGCACATGCGCAGCACCCACAGCGACAAGACCGCCGCGGCCGCCGCGACCAGATCGGTGTACACCGCGAAGATCACGCCGTTGGCCTGGCCCTGAAGCGTATCGGCTGTACGCCAGACCAGCGCCGCGACCACCATCACACCGTTGAGCACCCACACGCACCACCAGATCCGCACCGCCCGCAACGTCCGCGGATCGCCGCCGAGCTGACGTACCAGTTCGGTGAGGAAGACCCCGGGCCAGATCAGGTTCACCAGCGGAACGAGGCCGCCGCACAGCAGCGCGCGCAGCGAGCGGGGATCACGGCTGCCGTTGTCGGCGTAGGCGGTGGCACGAGCGCGCACCAGCCAGCCGATCAGGCCCACGGCGGTCACCAGGGCGCAGACCAGGGCGGCGACCGATGTCGCGTACACCGTCAGATCGGACAGCCAGAGCACGATCTGCTGGATCAGCCGGGTCCGGTTGCGCAGCAGAATCAGGTATCGGCCGAATTCCGCGACCGCCGACAGCGCGAACAGGATGGTGGTGGCGAGCAGCAGCCCGGCGACCCGTTCGGTGACCCAGTGCAGCGCCACCTGTACCCGCGTGCGCGGACCGACGGCGACCCGACGCGGCCGGTCCAGCAGACCCCAGCGCGGCGTCTCGGTGTAGTGCGGGGTGGCCGGATCGATCGGAGCGGTGGTGCGCGGCTGTTCGGATCGGGGGCCGCGGCCGGGCGGCCGGGCCACCCAGCGATAGTTGCGACGCTCCGGAGGCGCGTCGACCGGCGCCGGCGACAGCAGGACACCGCGGCACCGCGGGCACCAGTGCATCGGCGTACCGTGCACCGCCCAGCGGGCGCCGCACCGGGCGCAGGGTTGCACGACCGTACTACTCACGGGCTGCTCCCCCTTCCATCCAGTCGACCTTCTTCATCGGGTTGTGCGGGTGATCGGGGTCGGTGGACCGCCGATCGCGGTGGATCCTCAGTAGATCCTCAGTAGATCTTGGCCTCGTGGTCACCTTCGCCGTGCAGCGGGCGACCGGCCTGCTGCCAGGCCACCATGCCGCCGACGACCTGGAAGACCTCGAACCCGACGTAGGCCAGATATTTCGCGACCTCGATCGAGCGCCCGCCCTGGCGGCAGACGACGTAGATCTCGGCGTCGTAGTCCAATTCGTCCAGCCGTGCCGGAACATCCACCATCGGGATGTGCCGCGCGGCCGGCGCGTGACCGAGCTGCCATTCGTCGTCCTCGCGCACATCGAGCAGGATCGCGGAGACGGCACCGGATCCGGCACCCGCCGATGGTACGGCGTCGAATTCGGCGGGCAGGTCCTGAATCGGCACCGAGGGGATTTCGGAGCTCGTCACAATTGACGATCCTGCCATGTACCCCGGATCGGCGTGGAGTCCCGGCAGTGGGGCGCCCCGGTGAACTTCCGGTCTGTTCCGCCCGCCGATACCCTGCCGCACACCCCGAGCAAACCCGCCTGTGAATATCTCACCCCCAGTTATCCACATAATCCACAACCTCATCCACAGGTTGCGACTTGGCAGACCGGTCGGTACGCAACAAGGAGGGGTGAAAACGGAACGGGGGCCGCTCCGGGACTCCCCTCCTCGTCCCGGAGCGGCCCCCGCCGCCGCCTGCGGGCCTCCCGCACCGGCCGAACGGTGCTCCCACCGGCGGCCACGAGATCCCGACAACTACTTGGACGGGCGATACGTCCTTTCGGTTCCCTCCGTTCCCGAAAAAACCGACAACACTAGCGAGAAACCGAAATACCGCGTTTGACGGCGCGGAATCGGTAGCCTGGCGCTATGGACGCGAGCAGGGCGTTACTCGACGGATTGGATACGGCCGGGCTCAACACCGCACTCGCCGAGGCGACCTGCCTCGGGCTCGCGGTAGATGTCGCGGACGCACGACTTCGAATCGAACTGGAGGTGCTCACCCTCCCAGGGGAGGGACAATCCGCCGACGGCCGAGTGCTCCTGACGCTGTCCGGAGTCAGCCGGGTCGCGGCGTCGCTGCGCCAGCAGCGCTGGGACGATTTGGAACCGCACATCTTTCCGCTGACGCTCGACACCCTCGGGGACGCCATCTCCGGATTCGGCGGCGGCGCCCTCCACGGCTGGGATTTCATCGACGTCGACGACAGCGGCTGGGCGCTGTGGCGGGAGTTGCTGAGCTTCGACACCACCGTCAGCGATCGCCCAGCAGCCCACGTCCTCGAGTTCTCCCAGCAGGAAGGCACCGATCCGCGCGAACTGGATGTGCGGATCTGGTTCGAGGACATCACCATCGAGACCGCCGCCGGACGCCGGATCGGCCTCGAGGAGTTCGTGGCCGGTGCGCGGCGCTGGTGGAAAGCGCACGACTCGTGCGATCCGCGCACGATGCTGCCCGATGTCGCACCGCCGATGTAGCGCAGCGGATCGGTATCACCGCGCCGAGATGTATTCGGCGTGAATAAATCTCGGCGTTCGTTCCCGGCCCGACCATTTCGCGTGCATGTGCCCGCCGGGTCCTGGTCGCAAGGTCGATTTCCGATCGTGGGAATCTAGGGTGGACCGGACCCGGTTGCATCGAGCGGGTGTACGAATGAAGGTTGGTGTGCTCGACAACACCGGGTACACGCGCCGACATCATGAGGAAGGGACATCGTGGCTGAGTACACGCTGCCAGATCTGGATTACGACTACGGCGCCTTGGAGCCTCACATCTCCGGGCAGATCAACGAGATCCACCACTCGAAGCATCACGCCGCCTATGTCGCGGGTGTCAACACGGCACTCGAGAAGCTGGAAGCCGCTCGCGAGGCCGGCGACCACGGCGCGATCTTCCTGAACGAGAAGAACCTCGCGTTCCACCTGGGTGGTCACGTCAACCACTCCATCTGGTGGAAGAACCTGTCCCCCAACGGTGGCGACAAGCCGGTCGGCGAGCTGGCCGCGGCCATCGACGACCAGTTCGGTTCGTTCGACAAGTTCCGCGCGCAGTTCACCGCGGCCGCCAACGGTCTGCAGGGTTCGGGCTGGGCCGTGCTGGGCTACGACACCCTCGGCCAGAAGCTGCTGACCTTCCAGCTGTACGACCAGCAGGCCAACGTGCCGCTCGGCATCGTTCCGCTGCTGCAGGTCGACATGTGGGAGCACGCCTTCTACCTGCAGTACAAGAACGTCAAGGCCGACTACGTGAAGGCGTTCTGGAACGTCGTCAACTGGGCCGACGTGCAGGACCGCTTCGCCAAGGCCGTCGCTCAGGGCAAGGGCCTCATCTTCGGCTGAGAGTTCTCCGGCAGCCGGGTCCGCAGACAGTGGTCTGCGGACCCGGTTTCGTGTTTCAGGCGCGTTACCTGCGACTTAGCACTCTCTGGTACTTGTGTGCCAGACATTTTTCGAGGCATTCTCGGGTACTCCTATCTCAACGATAGGTCGAGGACGGGCTCGCTCATTCCGACGTAGCAGCCGCCCCCGTCAGAAGTTCGGGAGGCACACGATGCGTACGAACAATCCGGTCGGAGTCACGCCGTTTCAGGCGCACGGATCACTGCGAGGTTTCGTGATATCCGGTCGATGGCCCGATACGACGAAGGAATGGGCACAACTGCTGGCGCTGGCGGTACGGGTGGCGAGCCTGCCGGGCCTGCTGGCCACCAGCACCGTCTTCGGCGCCCGCGAGGAGCTGCCCGACGATCCGCATCCGGGCACCGTCGGCCTGGTGATGGCCGAGGGGCCGGTGCTGGGTGAGGAGGCCGTGGAGCCGGGCCGCTTCGCCGAGCATGTGCCACCCGCGCTGATGATGTTGCATCCCCCGTCGGAGACCAATCCGTCGCTGCCCGAATGCGTCGGTGCGGCATCGGGATGTGTACTGCTGCCGGGTATTCCACATCTCGGACTGGCGCATCGGGCGGCTTGGGTGGAGGCCGAACTCGACGGCACGGTCACCTCGATGGTGAGCCGGGTCGGCGTGGATCCGATCTCCGATCCCGATACCGCTGTGCTGGCGATGCTGCTCGCCGCCTGACGGATCCGAGCCCGAAGACGGCGGCGCGGCGCATCACCCACGGATGTCCGAACGGCGGGCGAAGCCTCGTCGAATCCACATCGACGGGTACCCGAAAATTTCCGGTCGCATCGCCAAACTTATTGTGCGCATTGCGATTTCGGCTACACCGGCTTTACGGCCACGGGGCGGTAAGGGTAGGCTGTGTAAGACAGCGAAGGGGAGTAGCCCGCAATCGCATGGTCGACATACTGATCCGCCGAATCCGGCAGATCCGGCCATCCGAACCGGTTGTACCGGTGGGCGAGACCTTCGGCCGATGACAAAGACCGAATTTTTCGGGCACGTTGTCGGCTGAAGGCTCCGGTCTTCGGCCGACAGGCCGGAGGGAGCCAACCATGATCGCCGCCATCGTCTTGAGTTTCGGCGTCCTGTTCCTCGCCGAACTCGGCGATAAATCACAGTTGATGGCCCTGACCTTCGCCCTGCGGTATCGCTGGTGGGTGGTACTGGGCGGGATCACCGTGGCCAGCATCGCCGTCAATCTCATCGCCGTCGGCGTCGGGCACTTCCTCGGTGCGGCACTGCCCACGGATGTGATCGCGCTGTGCACCGGCGTCATCCTGCTGGGCGTTGGTATCTGGACGTTGTGGGCGAGCCGGCACGAGGACTCCGACGAGGAACCCGCCGACACCGGTCCCGCGGGTCCGGGCCGGGCATTCTTCATCGTGATCTCGGCCTTTCTGCTCGCCGAACTGGGTGACCGGACCATGTTCGCGACCATCGCGCTGGCCTCCAATCACAGCTGGCCCGCGGTCTGGATCGGCTCGGTCGCGGGCATGGTCGCCGCCGGTGGTCTGGCCATCGCGATCGGTATCTCGGTCGGCAAGCACATTCCCGAGCAGGCGATCGCCGTCGCATCCGGACTGTTGTTCCTCTACATCGGCGCCGCCACCCTGCTCGGTGCCCTCGCCCCGGACCTCGGCGCGGTGGGCGAATACTCGATCGCCGCGATCGTGCCGGCCGTCGCCGGCGCCATCCGGTGGTTTCGCGGCCGATCGGGCGCCGATCAGGTCGAGCAGCCGACCGAACCGCAGTCGCTGAATCAGCTCTGAGCGGGCGGCTCACCCTCGGCCATCGCCGCGATGCGGCGGGCCAGTCGGCCGGCGGCCGCACGCAATTCCGGTGGCTCCAGCACCTGCGTGTCGAAGGCCAGCTGGGCCACGTGCACCGCGAGCCAGTCCAGATCGTCCCCGCCGAGGGCGAGGACACACCAGCCGTCCCGATCGTCCTCGACCCGTCCCACCTGGGGCGGGATCAGCTCCCGCACCTGTTCGGGCCGGGCGCGCACCCGCACCCGCGCGATATGGCGATAGGGCGCCGCGGTCACCGCACGTTGCACGTATTCGACCGGGTCCGGATACTCGGTGAACCGGAAACGCCAGGTCGTGGCCGTCACCTCACGCATCCGGTCCAGGCGGAAGGTGCGCCAGTCGGCACGGTCGACATCGCGAGCCATCAGATACCAGCGACGCCCGGTGGTGACCATCCGGACCGGTTCGACCGTGCGTTCCCGTTCCGCGCCGTCGCGTCCGGCGTAGCGGAATCGCACCCGCACCGCGTCGCGGCAGGCACGGGCGAGGACGACCAGCAATTCGGCGTCTATCTCGATTCCCGGACCGACCAGCGTCTCGGTGGCGTCGTGGACGGCGCGCACCTCGGCCCGTAGTCGAGGCGGCATCACCTGATCCAGTTTGGCCAGTGCGCGCAGTGCCGCCGCACCGGCGCCGGCCACCGTGCCACCGGCCGCGAGCCGCAGCGAGACCGCGGTCGCGATGGCCTCCTCGTCGTCGAGCAGCAGCGGTGGCAGCCGGGTACCCGCGCCCAGCTGATAGCCGCCGCCGACGCCGGCCGTGGCATGAACCGGATATCCGATCGCGCGCAGCCGCTCGACATCGCGACGCACGCAGCGGTCGGTCACCGCGAGTTCGGCGGCCAGTTCGGCAGCGGTCCACGACGGCCTGCGTTGCAGGAGCGCCAGCAGTCGCAGCACCCGCTCGGTCGTGCCCTCGACGGTCATCGATTCATCGTCGCACGGATCACGGAACGATTCTGTCCGCGATATGCGGCAGGCTGTTGCCCATGACCGACCAGACCTGGAATTCCCTGCTCCGTGAGCAGATCGCCTGGCACTGGACCGAACAAGTACGTCCACGCCTGACCGGGCTCACCGACGACGAATACTTCTGGGAACCGACGCCTGACTGCTGGAATGTGCGCCGGCGCGGCACCGGTACCGCCCCCATCCAGGCCGGCGCAGGCGCGATGACCATCGACTTCGCCTGGCCGCCGCCCGATCCGCCACCGTTCACCACGATCGCCTGGCGCCTGGGACATGTGATCGTGGGCGTGCTCGCGATGCGCAATGCCTGGCATTTCGGAGGTCCGCCCACCGACTACGAGTCGTTCGAGTACCCCGAGACCGCCGCGGCGGCCCTGGACCGGCTCGATACCGAATACGCCCGCTGGGATGCCGGGGTCGCGGCCCTCGGCGCGGACGGACTCTCCCGAGCGGCCGGTGCCGCGGAAGGACCCTACGCCGAATACCCGATGTCCGCGTTGGTGCTGCACATCAACCGCGAGCTGATCCATCATCTTTCCGAGGTGTGTCTGCTCCGCGATCTCTACCTGCATACCGATCGAAACCGACAGGAGACCGACTGAGATGGCCCGCGATATCCAGATCACCTTCGACAGCGCCGATCCGGCCGCCACCGCGGCGTTCTGGGCCGAGGCCCTGGGCTACCGGCTGCAGGATCCGCCGACCGGATTCGAGACGTGGGAGCAGGCGCTGGAGGCGATGGGGGTGCCGCCGGAGAACCGCAACGACGCGTCGGCGGTGATCGACCCCGAGGGCTCCGGTCCGCGGCTGTTCTTCCAGAAGGTGCCCGAGGGCAAACAGGTCAAGAACCGCGTTCACCTGGATGTGCGGGCGGCACCCGGCCTGACCGGTGCCGCGCGCATGGCCGCGTTGGAGGACGAGGCCGCACGGCTGATCTCGCACGGCGCCACCCGGCTGCGGCGGCACGAACCCGCTCCCCCGCTCGGCGCCGGGCACATCGTGATGGCCGATCCCGAGGGCAACGAATTCTGCCTCGACTGATCAGCGGTGCCGCGACTCGGCGGTCGCGGCACCGAAGAGGTCACCGCTGCGGCGGACCAGGTCCAGCATGGGTTCCCGCAGCGCGCGCAGGCCGTTGAGGTCATCGGCGGCGACATGGGTCGTGACCATGGCGCTGAGGGCCGCGACCATGGTGCGGCAGGCGAAGCGTTGCTGATCGGTCCGGGCGTCGAGGATGTCGGCGACCAGGGAGACGAATGCTTCCTGGAGTTCGCCCCGGCGCGCGATCGCCTTCGGTCCGGCGGCGTAGACCTCGACCAGGAACAGCCGGGCATAAGCAGGCTCGGCGGCCAGCCCGTCCAGGTACGCGTCGAGCAGGGTGCCGATGGGCGGGGACGACTCCCGCGCGGCGACTGCCCGCAACGACTCCTGGATGTGCGCGAGCAGCAGTTCCACCGCACGCTCGTAGGCCGCCTCGAAACAGTCCTCCTTGGACCGGAACTGCTCGTAGAACGTCTCCCGCGACACCCCCGCGCGTTTGAGCACGGCCGCCACCGAGGTGCCGACGTACCCGTTGGCGGCCATCGCATCGGCCATGGCGGTGAGGATGCGGTCGCGCTGCGCACGAACCACCGTTTCACGCGGTATCCCGTGCCGGCCCCGAGGTAACCTGCGGTCCGCGGCGGCCGAGGTGGTCATGTGGCAACTCCATCGATCGATCGCGAATGCTTCGCGAAGCAAACTAGCTGGTTACCTTCCATTCTGCGCGGAATCGGTCGTCCCGCGGCGCACACCCCCGGCCGTGGCGACCGTTCCGCCCGATATGGTGCTGTTGACGGAAGGCCAGTACCCATAGGGCCGTCACTGACGAGAGGACCATCACCGTGGAGATTTCGGGCTCCGCCGCGATCATCACCGGAGCCGCATCCGGTCTGGGCGCCGCTACCGCAAAACGCTTCGCCGACCAGGGTGCGACCGTATTCGGTCTCGACCTCGCGCAGTCGATCGAACGGGCCGGCGACAGCGTTCCCGCTGGCGTCACCCTGATCCCGACCGACGTGACCAGCAACGACGAGGTCGCGGCCGCGGTCGCGAAGGTCGTCGAATCCGGTGTGCCGCCGCGGATCGTGGTCAACTGCGCCGGTGTGGGCTGGGCGGGACGCATCCTGTCCAAGAACGGCCCGCACGATCTGGAGCTGTTCCGCACCGTGATCACCGTGAACCTGCTGGGCAGCTTCAATGTGATGCGACTGGCCGCCGATGCCATCGCCAAGACCGAGCCGGTCGACGAGTACGGCCAGCGCGGCGTCGTCATCAACACCGCGTCGGTGGCGGCGTTCGAGGGCCAGGTCGGCCAGATCGCCTACTCGGCCTCGAAGGGCGGCGTCGCCGGTATGACCGTGCCGGCCGCACGTGACCTGGCGCAGTTCGGCATTCGCGTCAACACCATCGCCCCCGGCATCATCGACACCCCGATGCTGGCCGGCGTCACCGAGGAGTACCGCAAGGGCCTCGAGGCCGGTGTGCCGTTCCCGTCGCGCCTGGGCCGTCCGGACGAGTACGCGCAGCTCGCGCAGTACATCACCGAGCACGACTACCTCAACGGCGAGACCTTCCGCATGGACGGTGCGCTGCGCATGGCGCCGCGCTGACACCGGGAACGGATCGGCCTGCGGCGTCCGATACGTAAGGCTCGCACGGACTTCCGTGCGAGCCTTACGTATTCGCGGCGATGCGGATCAGACGGTCTTGGTGAGCCGATCCGCCAGCAGCTGGGCGAAGTGCGCCGGATCCTTCAGTTCGCCGCCCTCGGCGAGCACCGCTGTGCCGTAGAGCAACTGCGCGGTCGCGCCGAGGTCCTCGGATTTCCGGTCCTTGGCGTACGCATCGCGCAGCCCGGTGACCAGGGGATGCTCCGGATTGAGTTCCAGGATCCGCTTGGATTCCGGCAGCGCCTGGCCGGAGGCGCGGTACATCCGCTCGAGCTGCGGGGTGAAGTCGAAGACGTCACCGACGATGCAGGCCGGGGAGGTGGTCAGGCGCGAGGTCAGGCGGACCTCCTTGACGCTGTCGTCCAGCGTCTCCTGCAAGAACTTCAGCACCTCGCCGAAATCCTTCTCCTGCTGCTCGCGCAGCTGTTCGGAGGCCTTCTTCTCCTCTTCGGTCTCCAGATCCACCTCGCCCTTGGCGATGGACTGGAAAGCCTTGCCGTCGAACTCCGGCACCGAGCCGACCCACATCTCGTCGACCGGATCGGTGAGAACCAGCACCTCGAGTCCCTTGGCCTTGAAGGCCTCCATATGCGGAGAGTTCTCGATCTGCTGCCGGCTCTCGCCGGTCATGTAGTAGATCTTGTCCTGGCCCTCGGCCATCCGCTCGATGTACTGCGCCAGCGTGGTCGGCTCCGACTCGGAATGGGTCGACGCGAACGACGAGACCTGCAGAATGGTGTCGCGATTGTCGAAGTCCGACAGCAGGCCCTCCTTGAGGACCCGGCCGAATTCGTTCCAGAACGTGCGGTACTTGCTGTCCGCGCCGGCGTCCGCGGCGTCGCCCTCGGCTGCGCCCGCGCCCTGCAGATCCTTGATCGTCGAGAGCACCTTGCGCACCAGGCGCTTGCGGATCATCTGAATCTGCCGGTCCTGCTGCAGGATCTCGCGCGAGACGTTCAGCGACAGATCCTGCGCGTCCACCACACCCTTGACGAAACGCAAGTACTCCGGCATGAGTTCTTCGCAGTTGTCCATGATGAACACCCGGCGCACATACAGCTGCACACCGCGCTTGTGCTCACGCATGAACAGATCGAACGGAGCCTGCGACGGAATGAACAGCAGCGCTTGATATTCGAAGGTGCCCTCGGCCTTGAGCGGGATGATCTCGAGCGGATCGTCCCAGGCGTGCGAGACGTGCTTGTAGAACTCCTTGTACTCCTCGTCGGACACATCGCTGCGCGGGCGCGTCCACAGCGCCTTCTGCGAATTGAGTGTCTGCTCCTCGAGGATGGTCTGCTCGGTCTTCTCCTCACCCTCCCCCTCGGTGACGGTGCGCTCCACCTGCATCCGGATGGGCCAGGAGATGAAGTCCGAGTACTTCTTGACGATCTCGCGGAGCTTCCACTCCTGCGTGTAGTCGAAGAGGTGATCATCCTCATCGGCGCTCTTGAGATGCAGCGATACCGCGGTGCCCTGGGGCGCGTCGTCGAGGGTTTCGATGGTGTAGGTGGAACTGCCGGCGGCGGACTCCCAGCGGGTGCCCTCGGTTTCGCCGGCGCGGCGAGTGGTCAGGGTGACCTTGTCGGCCACCATGAAGGTCGAGTAGAAGCCGATACCGAACTGGCCGATCAGGTCCGCGGGAGCGGAGCCCGCGGAGCGACCCGAAGACTCGGCGTCGGCTCCGTTCATTTCCAGTAGCTGCCGGCGCAGTTCGCCGGTGCCGGATTTGGCCAGGGTGCCGATCAGATCGACGACCTCGGCGCGCGACATACCCACACCGTTGTCGCGCACGGTCAGCACCCGGGCGTCCGTATCCACCTCTAGCTCGATGTGCAGATCCGAGGTATCGACCTCGAGATCCTTGTCCCGGTACGACTCGAGCCGCAGCTTGTCGAGGGCGTCGGAGGCGTTCGAGATCAACTCGCGGAGGAATGTGTCCTTGTTCGAGTAGACCGAGTGGATCATCAGTTCCAGAAGCTGATGGGTCTCGGCCTGAAACTCCAGTTGTTCGACGTGATCGGTCACGTGCAGATATTACGACGGACCGGGCTCGGCTCGCGAAAGTCGGTCATCGCGGGCACCTCGGCATCGGCGCTGTGCGGGCCGGGGGTCGCGGGCGACATCCAATCCCGCAGCACCTGAGTGGCGCGCACATCGTCCTCGTTGTATTCGAGCAGGCGGATCCGCTGGGACTGATCGGGGTCGCCGTCGTAGCCGACCGCCAGCCGGTACCAGCTCATCGACGCCTCACCGCCGGCCTCGGGATCACGCCAGCCGAAGCCGGCCACCGGCGCGATCTTCTTCAGTCCTTTGCCGTTCGGGCAGATGAACTGTTCCGATACCGCCTGGAACATATCCACCCACTGCGGACCGTCGACGAAGGCGCGCACCTCGGCCTCGGTGGGCACCCCCGGCATTCCGGCGAATCGGCGGGCCGATTCGTAGAGCCATTTGTCCTCGGCCGTCCGGGAGTAGCAGTAGGCGGCGAAGGTCTTGCCCGCGGCGGCCGCGGCGGCGCGCACGCCCATCAGCCACGTCCAGAATTCGGCGAACGACCGCCCCTCGTCGACGGTGGGCAGCGGATCCCAGGTCAAGAAGGGGCGATAGACGCCGTCGAGCAGCGTGCCCCACAGATAAGCGCCGTATTCCTGATAGCTCTCCAGGTCGACGTCGACCTCCACATCGGCGCGCTGCACCCGGACCCGGTCCACCCGCCGGACCAGCGGAGCGCCCGAAATCCAGGCACGCGCGGTGACGACCGTTTCACCGAACGGCTCGTACTGCCAATCCTCGGGCTCGGGACCGGTCCAGGCCGCGAGATCGTCGATGGTCTGCACGCCGTGCCGGCGCAGCAGTTCGGCCCGCGAACCCGGGGCGACGAGACTGACATCGCGGTACGCGGCCAACCACCCTTCGCAGCTCAAGGCGGGCGGCCGGTCCGGGTCCTCGCTCTGGGGCGCTCGCGACCACCACGGGCACTGACGGCATTCGGGCACCTTGGACGGAACGGTCGGCAGCTCACCGCGGACCACCGCGATCCGATCGGCGTAGCGGCGGTCGTACTCCTCGAGCACGAGCGTCAGATCGTGGACCAGAATCCGGTCGAAGTGATAGCCGATCGCCCCGCCCACCAGGGCCGGGCCGGCGAAGCCGTGGCGCTGCAGCATCCGGTACAGATGTGCGAGGCGTTGCTGATCGCGCGGCTGGGTCCGGATACGCACATGCCGGTCCGGCTGCGGATTCCAGTGGTACAGATCCGAGGTCGTGGGATGGAAATCGGCCGGATCGGGCTGACGCGGATCGGTCACCTTGTGGTTGACCACGATGATCGGGATATAACCGCCCCGGTCCGGGTCGCGCAGCAGGATCTCGCACCCGCCGCGCCGGCCGGTATCGGGCTCCTGCGGCAGGACCGCACCCCAGATTCGTTGCGCCCCTTCGGCACATGCCCGCAGTGTCGCCGCCGCACGGACACTCGCGGGCTGATCGGGATCGATGACCACCCACTGCTCCGGATCGGCGGCGACGAGGGTGTCGCGCACCTCGGCCCGATGGGCGGTGGCGGCCTCGCGGCGCTGTCTGACCCCGGCGTCCTCGGAGATGCCGAGCAACCGCTCGGGGTGGGTGGCATCCAGATGCAGCCGGTGGCGGCACCCGACCAGTGCGCGCGCGTCCACATAGGCGATTCGCGGGGCGGCGGACTCCGAATTCGTGGCGGTGACCACGCCCTCGGCAGCCGCGACGGTTCTCGACGCAGACACCTGTCGCTCGTCGCCACCGCCGTCGTCTTCGTGACCGTCCTGGTCGCCGCTGCCCGAATACACGCTATGCAGTATGGTCCCTCCCCCCGACAACCTCGCCAACCGCATCATGCGTCTCTCCCGCTACAGTTGGCGCAAACCGTGTGGCATGTGGGTACATCCGCATGACGGAAACTTCGTGACGGAGGGCCTTTCGATGGGGTTGTTCACCAAGCGCAAGCGTCGTGCCGACCGTAAAGCCGAGGCGAAAGCTCTCAAGCACAAGGCCGCGATGGAGGCCAAACTCGGCGCCCGCAACGAACGCAAGCGCAACCGTGCCGAACTCCGGACCCAGCGCGAGGTGGCCAAGGCCCAGATCGCGGCGTTGAAGGCGGAGGAGAAGGCGGCCGCCAAGACAGCCGAGCGCGCCGAGCGGGATCCGTTCAGCGCCAGTCAGGTGAAGAAGTATCTGGGCGTCGCGCGGGTGCTGGTACCGGTGCTGGCGCCGCTGGCCTATCGAGCCGCCACCTTCATTCGCGGACAGATCGACACCCGCCGGGCCCACCAGCTCGGTGTCGGCATCGGCGATCTGGGTAATTTCACCGGCCACGGCGCTCGGCTGCAGGCCCGCATCTCCGGAGTCGAATCGACCCTGGACGGGATCGCGGACAGCGGCGGCCACTCCGGTGATAACCAGAAGTTCGTGGCCGCCACCCGGGACCGGCTGAGCAGTCTGTCGGCCGCGGTGCGGACCTCCGAGCAGATGCCGGCGCCGCGGCGGCGCGCGGTGCACGCCTCCATCTCCAACGAACTCTCCGGCGTCGAAGCCGATATTCTCGCGCGCCTCGGCGTGCACTGACCGCCGATATCCGCCATGCCCCACCGTGATCGGCCGACCGGGAGATCCGCGCCCTCGCGGCGCGTGATCCGCCGGCCCGGCACGGACGCGGTGCGCGGTGGACTGGTCGGCGCGGCCACGGTCGTGCTCGCGGTGGCGGCGCACGGCTGGGCCGGAGGCGGATCTCCCGACTCGTCGGCGCTGGCGTTACTGCTGCTGAGCGCGGTGGCCACCGGCGCCGCGGCGGCGTGGCTGCCCGCGATCGGCGGTATGCGGGGGCGGGCGACGGTGGTCGCCGTCCTCGGCGCGGGACAAACCGCCGCACATCTCGCGCTGAGTCTGCTACCCGCTCACGGCGGCGGCGACACAGCGTGTGGTGAGGGTCTTTTCGCCATCGGCGTCCCGGGTGGCTGGATGGCGGTGGCACATACGGTCGCCACCGTCGTCTGCGCACTGCTCATCGTGGCCGCCGAACGGTTGTACGCCGCGGTGTCCCGCTCGGTCCGAGCGGTCACCAGCCGGCCCCGGGCATTGCCCGGCATCACCACCGCACGGTGGCGTCCCTCCGCTTCGCGGCAGTGGCAGCGGCTCAGCGGTCGCGCGGCGGGCTCCCGCGCACCACCGGTACTCGCCTGATCCGATCCCACACCTCAGGCATTTCGCCACGTACCGAGAAAGTCATCCATCGTGAGTTCACGCATGCCCACCGCGGTGTCGCGCACCCTGCTCGCCACCGGCGCCGCCGCCGGCTTCGCCCTGCTCGCCACCGGAACCGCGGCCGCGCACGTCACGGCCGACGCCCCGGGCGCGGCACAGGGCGGCTACGCCGTCGTCACCTTCCGGGTGCCGACCGAATCGGCGACCGCATCGACCACCAAGCTGACCGTCGCGCTGCCGCAGCTGTCCTCGGCCCGCACCGAACCGCTGCCGGGCTGGACGGCCCGCACCGAGAAGAACGACAAGAACCAGTTCACCTCCGTCACCTGGACCGCCGATCCCGGCAACCCGGGTATCACCGCGGAGCAGTTCCAGCGCTTCACCCTCGCGGTCGGCCCGCTGCCGAAGCAGGACAAGATCAGCTTCCCGGCCACCCAGACCTACAGCGACGGCAAGGTCGTCAACTGGAACGAGCCCATGCCCGCCGACGGCGCCGAACCCGAACATCCCGCGCCGTCGGTCTCGCTGGGCGCCGCCGGATCCCACGACGAGCACGGCGGCACGGCGGCCGCCGACAGTGATTCCGGCACCGGCTCCGAATCCGACGACACCGCTCGCTGGCTCGGCGGGATCGGGCTCGCACTGGGCGCACTGGGCGCCGCGCTGGGACTGGGCAGCCTGATCCGGAGCCGGCGCGCATGATGCGGCGCCTCCTGCTCTCCCTCGCCACCGTGCTGGCGCTGGGCGGCCTCGCGATCACGGTGGCCGGTCCGGCCGGTGCGCATTCGTCGGTGGTCTCCTCCGACCCCGCCGACGGCGCGAAGCTCGAGACCGGCCCGGCCCGGGTGAGCTTCACCTTCAACGAGAACCTGCAGCCGAGTTTCCCGTCGCTGACCGTCGTCGGTCCCGACAAGAATCTGTGGTCGAAGGGTAAGCCCGTGGTGGACGGCCCGACCGTCAGTGTCGAGGTCGGGGACCTCGGCCCGGCCGGGACCTACACCATGGCCTTCCGGGTCACCTCGGCCGACGGGCATCCGGTCAGCGGTACCCGCACTTTCGAGCTGACGAAACCCGGTCAGGGCACACCCGGTCCGAAGGCCGACGCGGCGAGCAACTCCGGCGGTGGTGGCGATTCCGGCGGTGTTCCGCTGTGGGTCTTCATCGTCGCGGCGGTCATCCTGTTCGGCGGCGGATTGGCTTTCGCCTTGTTCGGCGGTCGCTCCCGGCGTTCGGGTAGCGGCGGCACACCATGAGATCGGGGACGACCGGCGGTAGTTCGAGCGCGCTGCGATACGCGTTGCTCCTGGTCGTCCCGGCCGCCCTGGTGGGCGTCGTCGCCGGTTGGGCCCTGGCCGCGCCGGATCCGGTGCAGGCCGAGGCGCCGGTGCGCACCCTCGCCGACGGGCTGGGCGCCACCGTGGTGGGCCTGGCCGCCCTCCCCCGCCTGCACGACCGACTGCGGCCCGCGTGGCGCATGCTGGCCGTCTTCGGCGGGCTGTGGGCCGTCACCGAATTCGTCCTGCTGGCCACCGAGGCGGCCGAGGTGGTGGGCGTTTCGGTGGGCCGATTGCGGGCGCGCGATTTCGGTGACTACCTCGCCCATGTCAGCGGGGGTCAGATCGGTATCGCCGTGTTGATCGGTACCGCCGCCGTGGCCGGCTACAGCACCCTGGCCTATCGCCGACCGGACCACGCGACCGCCGATCTGGTGCTCGTCTTCGCCGCGGTGACGCTGGTGTTGCGGCCGATCACCGGCCATATGTCGCAACAGACGCTGGGTTCGGTGCTGGCCGCGGTCCACGCCCTCGCCGCGGCGGCCTGGTTCGGCGTCCTGCTGGCCCTGGCTCTGGTCGTGCGCACCCGCGGTGAATGGGCGGTGATCCTGCCGCGGTATTCCGGCTGGGCACTGCCCGCGATCGGGGCGGTCACGGTCACCGGGGTATGCAACGGGCTGGTCCGGATCGGCGATCCGGCGGCCTTGATCGACAGCGGCTACGGGCGCATCCTGCTGGCCAAGACGGTGATGGTGCTCGCCCTGCTCGTACTGGGCTGGTGGTGGCGGCGCAGTTGGGTGCCACGGGCGACCGACCATCGGATGAGCGCCGACTCCTCGCTGCGGCGGGCGCTGATCGAGGTCGCGGTGATGGGTTCGGTGTTCGGATTGGCGGCGACGTTATCGGTGACGGCCTGAGCCGGTCGGCCGCTGGATAGGGCCTCCGAACTGGAGTGATAGCAATTACATCCGATCCGGGACGATCTGAAACACGTTACATTTACTGTCATGACCGCAGTGAAGATCGTCGCCGAGTGCGCCGCCTCCGCCGAGACCGCGTTCGACTATGTCAACGATTACCGGCATCTGCCGGAATTCGTCACCGAGGTCCATTCCTTCCGCCCGGTCACCGATCAGGTGGCCGGACTGGGCGCCAGTTTCGACACCGAGATCAAACTGGGCCCGGCCTCGCTGACCTCGCGGCTGCAGATCGTGCGCTGGGAGAAGAACGTCGCGATCGCCGTGAAGGCCGTCACCGGATTCGAGATCGAATCCACCTTCCTGTTCCATCCGCGTGACGAACACGCCTGCACGGTGGACGCCATCGTCGAATACCGGGTCCCGGGCGGTATCGCGGGCAAAGTACTGGGGAAGACGATCGAGCCGTTCGTGAAGATGTCGGTCAAGCACACCGCGCACAATCTGACGACCAGAATCGCGGAGTACGGGCAGGACCGCTAGCCGTTCCTGCCAGGAAGGTCTCAGGATCTCCGAGGCCCCGTCATGGCAAGCTAGTCCGGTGACCGATTCAGCAAACCAAGTGGCAACCGCCGACCTCGCCGATGAGATCGGCCCCGAGATCCGCAGCTGTGACACACAGTTCACGCAGTTCGGCGGCCATCCGGTGTTCAGTGGCCGGATTGTCACCATTCGCTGCTTCCAGGACAACCTGTTGGTCAAGCAGACTCTCAGCGAACCCGGTGAGGGCCGAGTGCTCGTCGTGGACGGCGGCGCGAGTGTGCACACCGCCCTCGTGGGCGACATCATCGCCGGCCGCGGTGTCGACAACGGCTGGTCCGGCGTCGTCGTGAACGGCGGCGTACGCGACTCCGCGATCCTGCGCACCCTGAATATCGGCATCAAGGCGCTGGGAACCAATCCGCGCAAGAGCACGCAAACCGGCTCCGGCGAACGTGACGTGCCGGTGGAATTCGGCGGGGTGACCTTCGTCCCCGGCGAGGTGCTCTACAGCGATCACGACGGGATCGTCGTCCGCGCGGAATGACCCACCGATCGCCGCCGGAGCACCCGCCAGCGGCGGGTTATCCCCCCGCGACGCGGACGCGGTGGCCGGCCAGTGCGACGACGTCACCGGCGTGGAGCTGGCGGCCCCGCCGTAGTTCCACCTCATCGTTGACACGCACGAGTCCGGCGGCGATCACGGTCTTCGCCTCCGACCCGCTGTCGATGAGATTGGCCAGCTTCAGGAACTGCCCGAGTCGAATGACTTCGTCTTCGATCGGCACATCGACTGGATCCGACATGGGTTACATCTTTACCGCCGCGATCGACGGGCCGCACGCCGCCCCCGCCGGTACCCGGCGTTCGAACTCGGCCGGCACCCGGCCGACGGACTCCGCCGATGTGCGCCAATCGAACTCGCGTCGGGTCGTGACCGCCGGCGCTGTCCGGCAAGGGAATCCCGCCGGTGTCCGGCGAAAGGATCGAATATGACCGTGCACGAGCAGGACTCGCCCGGCGGCCTTCTCCCCTCGAGCGGTCCCGGCACGCACACTGGTTCGGTGACTTCCGAGCAAGACCGGCTCCACGACCGCGATCGCAGATCTCCCTCCTCACCGGTTCCGCATCGCGCCCACGGTCGGCTGAGCGAAGTACCCCATCTGATCGGCCTGGTACTCGGTGTCTTCTCGATTCTGTGTGCGCTGTGGAGTATTTCGCCCGGCCTGCGTTTTCTGACCTCGGCCCCGCGGCACTATCTGGACGCCTACTATTTCGACGCGCCCGACACCAACCTGATGTGGGCGGTCATCATCGGCCTGCTCGCCGGTGCGACGGCCTCCCGAAAACGGATCGCCTGGTGGCTGCTCGCCGGCTACATGGCGCTGTTCGCGGTGGCCAACGGCCTGGATTTCGCCGAGGAACAGGATCCGCACGCACTGGCCGCGCTGATCGTCCACCTCGCGGTGATCGGTCTGATGATCGCCGCCTGGCCCGAGTTCTACACCCGGGTGCGTCGTGGCGCGGTCTGGAAGGCGCTGGGCGTGCTGGTCAGCGGCTTGGTGGTCGGCAGTCTGCTCGGTTGGGGCCTGGTGGAGCTGTTCCCCGGCAGCCTGCCGCGCGGCGCCGAACGTCCGCTGTGGGCGCTGTCTCGGGTCACGGCGACGATCCTGGTCGCGGACAACAACTTCGACGGGCATCCGCCGCATGTGGTGAATCTGCTGCTCGGCCTGTTCGGCGCGGTGGCGCTGCTGGCGGCGGCGCTGGTGCTGTTCCGCTCGCAGCAGGCGTCCAATGCCATGACCCCACTCGACGAATCCGCTATACGCGGACTGCTCGATCGCTCCGATGTCGAGGATTCCCTGGGCTACTTCGCGACCCGACGCGACAAGGCGGTGGTCTTCGCACCCAGCGGCAAGGCCGCGATCACCTTCCGCGTCGAACTCGGGGTGTGCCTGGCCTCCGGCGATCCGATCGGGGTGCGCGAGGCGTGGCCGCAGGCCATCGACGCCTGGCTGCGGCTGGCCGACCGATACGGCTGGGCCCCCGCGGTGATGGGCGCCGGTGAACTCGGCGCCACCGCCTATCGCCGGGCCGGACTGTCGGCGCTGCGCCTGGGCGACGAGGCGATCCTCGACACTCGCTCCTTCTCCCTGGCCGGACCGGATATGAAGCAGGTCCGCCAAGCCGCGAACCGCCTGCGCAAGCAGGGTTTCACCACGCGGATTCGCCGCCACAGCGAATTGACGCCGGACGAGATGGCGCAGATGATCGCGCGCGCCGACGCATGGCGCGATACCGAAACCGAACGCGGATTCTCGATGGCGCTGGGCCGCCTCGGCGATCGCCTCGACGGCTGCAGCCTGCTGGTCGAGGCCCTCGATCACACCGGCCGGGTCTGGGGCATGCTGTCGCTGGTGCCGTGGGGTCGCGCCGGAGTATCGCTCGACGTGATGCGCCGAGACCCCAAGGGCCCCAACGGGATCATGGAATTCATGATCTCCCAGCTGGCGCTGAGCTCCGAACAGTACGGGATCACCCGGGTGTCGCTGAATTTCGCGGTGTTCCGCTCGGTGTTCGAGGAGGGCGCCCGAATCGGCGCCGGTCCGGTGCTGCGGCTGTGGCGCAGTGTGCTGATGTTCTTCAGCCGCTGGTGGCAGCTGGAAGCGCTGTACCGGTCCAATGTGAAGTATCAGCCGCAGTGGGTGCCCCGATTCTTCATCTTCGAGGAACGTCGCCAGCTCCCCCGCGTCGCCCTCGCCAGTGCCCTGGCCGAAGGCTTCGTCCCCCGCTTCGGCAAACAGCCGGATGCCATGGCGCACACCGGTCTGCATTCCGCGGTACCGGACACGATCACCGGCCTGCATGCCGACGGCAGTCCGCCCGAGGCCCCGCCGTCCGCGCTCGAGCAGGCCGCCGCGCGCCGGCCGGAGCAGGTGCGAGTCCGCATGGACAAGGTGGCGCGCCTGGCGGAAGCGGGCGTCGACGCCTATCCGGTCGCCTACGCCCCGACCCATTCCATCGCCGACGCCCGCCGGTCCCCCAAGGGCACCACGGTGCGCGTGTGCGGGCGGCTGTTGCGTATCCGCGATTACGGAGGCGTCACCTTCGCCGTGCTGCGGGACTGGTCCGGCGACGTCCAGATCCTCATCGACCGCGACCGGGTCGGCGCGCATCGCTCGCGCTCGTTCGACGAATACTTCGACCTCGGTGATCTGATCGAGGTCAGCGGACAGATCGGCGCCAGCCGCCGCGGTGAGTTGTCCCTGCTGGCCCAGGACTGGCGGATGATCGGCAAATGCCTGCATCCGCTACCGGACAAGTGGCGCGGCCTCGCCGACCCCGAGGCTCGGGTGCGGCAGCGCTACGTGGACATGGCGATCAACGTCGAGGCCCGGGAGGTGCTGGCCAAACGCAGTGCCGTGGTGCGGTCGCTGCGCGATACGTTGAACGGCTGGGGTTTCCTCGAGGTCGAGACCCCGGTGCTGCAGCAGGTGCACGGCGGCGCCAATGCCGCACCGTTCAGCACCCACATCAACGCCTACGACCTGGACCTGTATCTGCGGATCGCGCCCGAGCTGTATCTCAAACGACTGTGCGTCGGCGGAATGGAGAAGGTTTTCGAGCTGGGCCGGGTGTTCCGCAACGAGGGTGTGGACTACAGCCATAATCCGGAATTCACGATCCTGGAAGCCTATGAGGCGCACAGCGATTACGAACGCATGATGCACGCCTGCCGCCAGCTGATCCAGAACGCCGCGATCGCGGCCAACGGTTCCTGTGTGGCACTGCGCCCGGACTCCGACGGCGGCCTCACCGAGGTCGACATCTCCGGTGACTGGCCGGTGCGCACCGTGCACGGCGCCATCTCCGACGCGATCGGCGAAACCGTCACACCCGATACCGACGTGGACCGGCTGCGCCTGCTGTGCGACAAGGCCGAGGTGCCCTATCAGCCGGGCTGGGACGCCGGTCAGATCGTGCTGGAGATGTACGAGCACCTGGTGGAGGACCGCACCCGGGAACCGACCTTCTACATCGACTTCCCGACCTCGGTCTCCCCGCTGACCCGGGCCCACCGCAGTATCGACGGTGTCGCCGAACGCTGGGATCTGGTGGCCTGGGGAGTGGAACTGGGTACCGCCTACAGCGAATTGACCAATCCGATCGAACAGCGCCGCCGGCTGACCGAACAGTCGCTGCTGGCCGCCGGTGGTGACCCGGAGGCCATGGAACTGGACGAGAACTTCCTCGAGGCGCTGGAGTTCGCGATGCCGCCGACCGGTGGCCTGGGCGTGGGCGTGGACCGGGTGGTCATGCTGATCACCGGCCGCAGCATCCGCGAAACCCTGCCGTTCCCGCTGGTCAAACCACGCACCGGACAGGGGGAATCGCGCTGATCGGTGGCCCTGCGCCACCGCCGGACGGCACCCGTTCGCAGGTCGGCGATATCGGTCCGGCACAGTAGATCCGTGCAGCTTGTTCTCGTGCGCCACGCCCAGCCCGGGCGGGTGCTGACCACATCCGGTCCGGCCGATCCCGAACTCACCGAGCTGGGGGTGGAGCAGGCCGGACGGGTTCCGGCCGTGATCACGCGGTTCGCCGGCGGGGAACATCGGATCGCGCGGGTGGTCAGCAGTCCGCAACGGCGGGCCCGCGATACCGCCGCGCCCACCGCCGAGAAACTCGGGCTGCCGGTCGAGATTCTCGACGGACTCGCCGAATACGATCGAGACCTGCCCGCCTACATTCCGATCGAGGATGCCAAGCGGGATTTCCGGGAGACCTACGAGCGGATCAAGGCCGGACATCTACCGGAGCAGATCGACGGCCCGCTGTTCGTCGAACGGGTGCTCACCACCGTCTCCGAGATCGTGGCCGCGGCCGAACCCACCGATACCGTGGTCGCTTTCGCGCATGGCGGGGTGATAAACGTGCTGCTGCAGGATGTGCTGGGGCTCGAGCGCCCGCTGACCTTCCCCATCGACTACTGCTCGATCACCCGTGTCCTGTTCTCACGCACCGGAACGCGCACCGCCGCCACCATCAACGAGAACAGCCACGTCTGGGAGTTGCTGCCGCGCAACCACTCCGCTGGCACACCTTGGGCCTGAAAACTCACAGGCGATTACCAGCGCCATCGCTTGCCGATCCCAGGTACGGATCGTTCGATGGGCAGCATGAGCCCCGCGCACGACGGCTCATGTTCCGAGAGAAAGGTAGTCCGTTGCTCTCCTCGAAGAGTTCTTCCCGCCGCCGGCTGATCGCGCGCATCGCGGTCGCCGGTGCGGTTGCCGCCGCTCCGGTGGCGGCGGTCGCAGTACCCGCTTTCGCCGACACACCCTCCGCCGCGCCGGTGGACTGGCACGACCACGACCACGACGGGTGGCGTCATCACCACCACGATCACGACGACTGGAACGGCCCCGGCGGCCCCGGCGGCTTCCTTCCGGGTGGTTTCCTGCCGGGCGGTTTCCTGCCCGGCCCGCCGCCCACCGGCTCCTTCGGCTGATCGCCGATCACCGACGAAGGCCACTCCCGATCTCCGGGGTGGCCTTCGTGCCGTACGCGGTGCCACCCCGAAAAAATATCGCGTCGGGCGTCGGAGATCCGGGTCCTCGGACGACTATGAGGATGTGAGCACGACACCGCGCGTGCGACCCGATCCGGCGTTCGGGTTGCTGGAGCTGTACGACGAGGCATTGCCACACGTCTACGGCTATCTGCTCGCCCGGTGCGGACAGCGCCCGCTGGCCGAGGATCTCACCGCGGAGACTTTCCTCGCCGCCGTCGACGCGGTGCGCAAACCCGGCGCACCCGCGCTGTCGGTGGCATGGCTGATCGGAGTGGCGCGCCACAAGCTGGCCGATCACTGGCGGCGAGTCGAACGCGAACAACGCGGTCTGCGGGCGCTCGACGACGAACCCACCAGCGCCGATCCCTGGGACGGCGAGATCGACGCGATCCGGGCGCGGGATGTGCTCACGCAGTTGGGCGCGCACCATCGGGCCGCTTTGACGCTGCGCTATATGGACGGCCTGCCGGTGGGTGAGGTGGCCGCCCATCTCGGCCGCACCGTACACGCGACCGAGGCACTGCTGGTCCGGGCGCGCAACGCCTTTCGCCGGGCCTATGCGGGAGAGGAGGGCTGAGATGACCGATCCGTTGGATGCCCTTCGCGCACGATCCGAACCCGTGGACCCGGATCCGACATTCGCCGAGCGGCTGCGGGAGCGACTGCTCGACGCCGTAGTGCACACC
Source organism: Nocardia spumae (assembly GCF_020733635.1). Taxonomy (NCBI): domain Bacteria; kingdom Bacillati; phylum Actinomycetota; class Actinomycetes; order Mycobacteriales; family Nocardiaceae; genus Nocardia; species Nocardia spumae. The sequence continues at coordinate 143,567 of NZ_JAJFZL010000001.1, forward strand.
GGAGGTGCGAACATGACCGAAACCGATGCTCCGACCACGGCCGCCGCGGCGGCGACCGACTACCCGGTCCTGACCCCGTACCTGGTGGTGAACGACGCCAGACGTGCGCTGGACTGGTACGTCACGGTGCTCGGCGCCACCCGCCGCGGTGATCCGAAGGTCAACGCCGACGGCACGATCGGGCATGCCGAACTCGACATCGGCGGTTCTGTGCTGATGCTCGCCGAACCGTCCGATCTGTGGCCCGAGGTGCCGGTCGCGGCGCCGACCGGAACCCAGCACAGCCATTCGCTGCACCTGCGGGTCGACGAGGTGGACGAGCTCACCCGGGCGGCAGCCGAACACGGCGCCGCCGTGGAGCGGCCGCCGCGGGATCAGCCCTACGGTCGCGGGTCGGTCATCGTCGACCCGTTCGGTCACCGCTGGATTCTGCTGGTGCCGCCGCAGCGCGTGAGCAAGCGGTAGGACCGCGCATCGAGGCCACCTCGCGGCGGGTGTGGCCTCGGTCCCGGGAAATCGGCGGCCGCACAGACCGTTCCGTCAGATCTGCTCGGATGTGGCGGGCGCCGGCCGCCGCGCCGCGAGCAGGTCGCTGCGCCGGGCATCTTCGGTCCACCAGGTCCGCACGCCGGGTTGACGCGCCTCGTAGCGCAACTGCCAGACGGTACTGCGGCAGATGGCCTCCTTCAGCACCGCACCGGGACGGCCGCCGAGGTGGTATGGCTTGGCGGTGTCGTGCCGGTCGGAGAATTGGAAGATGCCGAAGCGACGGCCCAGGCTGATGCACTGTCCGGCGAATCCCACCTCGATGGCCGCCGGCTGTCCGCCCGCGATCCGGGCGAGGACGGTTTCGGCGGCCTGCGGGCCCAGTTGCACCGCGGACTGACATCCCATGCGGAACGGCAGGTCCGATGGTGCCGCCGCATCACCGGCGGCGATGATCCGCTCGTCGTCCACGCTGGTCAGCGTCTCATCGGTACGCAGGCGGCCGAGGGCATCGGTGCTCAGCCCACTGCGCGCGGCCAGATCGGGCACACCGAACCCCGTCGTCCAGATCGTCACCGCGCTGTGCAGGGTATGGCCGCCGCTGAGCCGGACGATATCGCGAGTCACCGCGACGGCCACGGCCTCGGGCCCGGCGAGCACGGTCACGCCGAGGCGGGCCAGGCGCTTGCCGACCGCACGGCGGGCCCGGGCGTGCAGATACGGCCCCAGCACCGCGCCGCAGATCAGCGTCACCCGGTGGCCTCGTTCGGCCAGCTCGGCGGCCGTCTCGATCCCGGCCGGTCCGGCGCCGACCACGACCACCGGGGCGGTGTCACCGACAGCGTCGAGGGCGCCGCGCAGTCGCCGCGCATCCTCGAGAGTCGCGATCGGATAGGCGAATTCGGCGGATCCCGGCACCTGAGGGTCGGCGCCATGGCTGCCCACCGCGTAGATCAGGTAGTCGTAGCCGAGGGTAGCGCCGGTCTCCAGTGTCACCCGGTGCTCGGCCGCGTCGATCCGGTTCACGACGTCGACTACCAGGCGGACCCGGTCGTTGAGCATCGTGTCGTAGTCCGCGACGGTGTCGTGGGTGCCCGCCGCCAGCTGATGCAGCCGGATCCGCTCGACGAAGGCCGACCGGGGATTGATCAGCGTCACCGCGACATCGTCGCGCTGTGTCAGACGGTTGGCGGCCATCACCCCGGCGTATCCACCACCGATGACGACCACTTCGATGTTCCCGGTCATGGTCTCTCCTTCGTTCGAGGTTGCGACCACAAGACGCCGCGCGAGCCCAGGATGTGACAGGGGTGTGCGAAGCTTTCCGGCCCGCAACGACAGAGGGCCGCTCCCGATCGGGAGCGGCCCTCGACGAGTCGAGATCAGCGGAGCATCAGGCCATGCCGGCGATCCAGTTGTGCATCCACGAGATCGCGGTCTGACCACCGCCGACACCGTAGTTGCCGTAGGAGGTGTGGGTGCCCGAGCTGTAGAAGTCCTCGAGCTGATGGACGCGTGCCTGGTTCGCCCCCTCGGTGAGCTGGTTCTGCAGGGTCCCGATACCGCCGTGCGCCATCAGGTCCCCAACGATGGAACCGGCCTCGAGCTGGTAGCGCCACAGATTGGTCGCGCTGGCACCGGAGGCCTGGGCCAGGAAGCCCGCGAACCGGGTGACGTAGTCGGTGTCCTCGGTGGAGCAGTACAGGTCGCCCGCCGCGCAGATGGTGCGCACTCGGTCGCTGACGAAACCGAAGCCACCGACGCGCGGGCCACCGGCGCCGGCGCCGCCGACCACCGGGCCGACCTGGACATCGGTGGGCGAACGCCGCGGATCGGAGATGAGGCCGACGCCCGACACCCGATCCGGAGGCACCACACCGAGTCCGGTGCCGATCTCGGCGGCCAGGTCACCCGCGGCGTCGGCACCCTGGCTGTAGCCCACGAGGGCGTAGTGGGTACCCGCGCACCGGGCGGCCATCGCCTGGATCAGGCCGCGCGCGTTATCGGTCGCCTCCTTCTTCGAGGCACCGTAAACATCGCCCTCCCAAGGGAAAGCGGTCGCGGCGTAGCTGACGTAGTCGCTGTCGGCCGAACTCGGCAGCCCGCGGGTCACACCGGACAGCATCCCGGGGCCGACCATGTGATCGGGCTTGTGATCACCGGTCTCCCAGGTGCCGGGGATCGCCACGACATACAGACTCGGGCACCCGGGAGACGCCGCCGCGGAGCCACTTCCGAGAGCGGTACCCGACACCGTCATCCCAGCCAGTACCGCCACTGCCGCACCCGCGGCCGCGACAACCTTTTTCAACCGCATGCTGCTCCAGTTTCAGTCAGCCCTCGCAGGGCATTCCAAAATTCTCCGCCGATGATGATGCCGTCGCCGGATTGCCGTGCGGTTAACTCCCGGCGAAGCAAAGCGCCGATCACGGACAGGTGTCGACGACATATCGGTCCTCAGGATAACGGTGACAACCGCGAACTGCCATCCGAGCGCGAAAACCCGTCCGATTTCCGATGTTTGAGACGTCGATCGACATTTCCGCAGGGCAACCCGGAAAAGTGAGGCGCCCACGGACTCGAAAGTCCGTGGGCGCCTCAGGTATTCGATGAGCGAATCAGCGCTGCGGAGCCGTCGTCGGAGCGATCGGCGCCGGTAGCGCGGTCTCACCCTCCAGATGCTGATCCACCGCGGACGCGGCGGCGCGGCCCTCGGCGATGGCCCACACGATCAGCGACTGGCCACGACCCATATCGCCGGCGACGAAGACGCCGGGGACGGTGGTCTGGAAGTCCTTACCGCGCTTGACGTTGCCACGCTGGTCGTAGCCCACGCCCAGATCCTCGAGCAGCCCCGGCTTCTGCGGGCCGACGAAACCCATCGCCAGCAGGACCAAGTCGGCCTCCAGCGTGAAGTCGGTGCCCTCGACCTTCTCGAAGCGGCCGTTGACGTTCTGCACCTCGTGCGCCTGCAGACCGGTGACCTTGCCGTCCGCGCCGGTGAACCGCTCGGTGTTCACCGAGAAGACGCGCTCACCACCCTCCTCGTGCGCGGAGGAGATCCGGAACATCAGCGGGTACGTCGGCCACGGGGTCGACTCGGCGCGCTCGGCCGGCGGCTTCGGCATGATCTCGAACTGGTGGATGCTGGCCGCGCCCTGCCGGTGCGAGGTGCCCAGGCAGTCGGCGCCGGTGTCACCGCCACCGATGATGACGACCTTCTTGCCCTTGGCGTGAATCCGCGGCAGACCGTCCTCGTCGGCGATCGCGTCACCGAGCTGCACCCGGTTGGCCAGCGGCAGGAACTCCATCGCCTGATGGATGCCGTCCAGATCGCGACCCGGAATCGGCAGATCACGAGCGATGGTGGCGCCCCCGGCCAGCACGACCGCGTCGAACCGCTCGCGCAGCTGCTCGGCGGTGATATCCACACCGACGTTCACGCCGGCCTTGAAGATGGTGCCCTCGGCCTCCATCTGTGCCAGGCGGCGGTCGATGAAGCGCTTCTCCATCTTGAATTCCGGAATGCCGTAGCGCAGCAGACCGCCGATGCGGTCGTCGCGCTCGAACACCGTGACGGTGTGACCGGCGCGGGTCAGCTGCTGGGCCGCGGCCAGACCGGCCGGACCCGAACCCACGACCGCGACCTTCTTACCGGTCAGCCGAGTCGGGTAGATCGGCTGCACCCAGCCCTCGTCGAAGGCGTTCTCGATGAGCTCGACCTCGACCTGCTTGATGGTGACCGGATCCTGGTTGATGCCGAGCACACACGACGCCTCACACGGCGCCGGGCACAGCCGCCCGGTGAACTCCGGGAAGTTGTTGGTCGCGTGCAGCCGGTCGATGCCCTCGCGCCAGCGATCGCGGTAGACCAGGTCGTTCCACTCCGGGATCAGGTTCCCGAGCGGGCAGCCGTTGTGACAGAACGGAATACCACAGTCCATACACCGGCTGGCCTGGGTCTGCAGGGTCTCGTGGGAGAAGTTCTCCTCGTAGACCTCTTTCCAGTCCATGAGGCGCAACGGCACCGGACGGCGCTGGGGCAGTTCCCTGCTCGTGTGCTTCAGAAATCCCTGTGCGTCACCCACGAGCGGCCCTCGAATAGTCACAGCGCCTCGTCGACGCCACCTGCAGAACTCTCTCATTACCCACGAGCGGCCCTCGAATAATCACAGCGCCTCGTCGACGCCACTGCAGAACTCTCTCATTACCCACGAGCGGCCTCCATGATCGCCTCGTCGACATCCCGGCCGGCCTTCTCAGCCTCGGAGATAGCCAGCAATACCTTCTTGTAGTCGCGAGGCATAACCTTCACGAAGTGGTTCACCTGCTGCGACCAATCGCTGAGGATGCGTTCGGCGACCGCCGAACCCGTCGCATCGCGATGGCTTGCGACCACGTCGCGCAGCCAGGTGAAGTCCTCGCCCTCGAGCTGCTCGATATCGACCAGCTCGGTATTGAGGTTGGCTTCGAACGTGCCGTTCGGGTTGTAGAGGTAGGCGATACCGCCCGACATACCGGCGCCGAAGTTGCGACCGGTCTCACCGAGGATGACCACCCGGCCACCGGTCATGTACTCACAGCCGTGGTCACCCACGCCCTCGACCACCGCGGTGGCACCGGAGTTGCGCACGCAGAACCGCTCGCCGACCACACCGCGGATGAAAGCCTCACCGCTGGTGGCGCCGAACAGGATCACGTTGCCCGCGATGATGTTCTCCTCGGCGACGAACGACTCCGGCGCGTTGAGCGACGGGCGCACCACCAGGTGGCCGCCCGAAAGGCCCTTACCCACATAGTCGTTGGCATCACCGAAGACACGCAGCGTGATACCGGCGGGGACGAAGGCGCCGAAGCTGTTGCCCGCCGAACCGGTGAAGGTGATGTCGATGGTGTCGTCGGGCAGGCCGGCGCCACCGTAGAGCTTGGTCACCTCGTGGCCGAGCATGGTGCCGACCGTGCGGTTCACGTTGGTGATCTTGGTCTCGAACTTGACCGGCTTACCGCGCTCGAGGGCATCGGCGGACTGGGCGATGAGCTGATTGTCCAGCGCCTTGTCCAGGCCGTGGTCCTGGGTCGTGGTGCAGCGGCGGTCCTGGAACATGAAGGCCGTCTCGACATCGTCGAGGATCGGCGACAGGTCCAGCTTGGCCGCCTTCCAGTGCTCCTTGGCCTTGGTGGTGTCGAGCAGGTCGACCCGGCCGATGGCCTCGTCGAGCGAGCGCAGACCCAGCGAAGCCAGCAGCTCCCGCACCTCCTCGGCGATGAACATGAAGAAGTTCTCGACGAATTCGGGCTTGCCGTTGAAGCGCTGGCGCAGCACCGGGTTCTGGGTGGCGACGCCGACCGGGCAGGTGTCGAGGTGGCAGACGCGCATCATGACGCAGCCGGAGACCACCAGCGGAGCGGTCGCGAAACCGTACTCCTCGGCACCGAGCAAGGCGCCGATCAGCACGTCGCGGCCGGTCTTCATCTGGCCGTCGACCTGCACCACGATGCGGTCACGCAGACCGTTGAGCAGCAGGGTCTGCTGGGTCTCGGCCAGGCCGAGCTCCCAGGGGCCACCCGCGTGCTTGAGCGAGGTCAGCGGCGAGGCACCGGTACCACCGTCGTGACCGGAGATCAGCACGACATCGGCGTGGGCCTTGGAGACACCCGCGGCCACGGTGCCGACGCCCGGCTCCGCGACAAGTTTCACGTGAATCCGAGCCTGCGGATTCGCGTTCTTCAGGTCGTGGATCAGCTGCGCCAGATCCTCGATCGAGTAGATGTCATGATGCGGTGGCGGCGAGATCAGGCCGACACCCGGCGTCGAGTGCCGCACCTCGGCGACCCACGGGTACACCTTGTGCGCGGGCAGCTGGCCGCCCTCACCCGGCTTGGCGCCCTGGGCCATCTTGATCTGGATATCGGTGCAGTTGGTCAGGTAGTGCGCGGTCACGCCGAAGCGGCCCGAGGCCACCTGCTTGATCGCACTGCGCCGCCAGTCGCCGTTCTCCTCCGGCTCGAAGCGGGTCACCGACTCGCCGCCCTCACCGGAGTTGGAGCGGCCGCCGAGACGGTTCATCGCGATGGCGAGGGTTTCGTGCGCCTCGGCCGAGATGGAGCCGTAGCTCATCGCGCCGGTCGAGAACCGCTTGACGATCTCGCTGGCCGGCTCGACCTCGTCGATCGGAATCGCGTGCCGATTCTCGGTCTTGAACTTGAACAGGCCGCGCAGCGAGGCCAGCCGCTCGGACTGGTCGTCGACCAGCTTCGTGTACTCCTTGAAGATCGAGTACTGACCCGAGCGGGTCGCGTGCTGCAGCTTGAACACCGTGTCCGGGTTGAACAGGTGGTACTCGCCCTCGCGGCGCCACTGGTACTCGCCGCCGATCTCGAGCTCGCGATGTGCGCGCTCGTTGCGGTTCTCCAGGTAGGCGACCCGATGTCGGGCGGCGACCTCAGCGGCGATCTCGTCGAGGCCGATACCGTCCAGCGGCGAGTTCAGCCCGGTGAAGTACTGATCGCAGAGCTCCTGCGACAGGCCGATGACCTGGAACAGCTGGGCGCCGCGGTAGGAGGCGACCGTGGAGATGCCCATCTTGGACATCACCTTCAGCACACCCTTACCGGCGGCCTTGTTGTAGTTCTTCACCGCGGCGGCGAAATCGGCGGCCTTGTCGCCGGTGCTGCCCGGCATCTCCAGGGCACCTCGGTCGAGCATGTCCTCGATGGACTCGAAGGCCATGTACGGATTGATCGCGGCAGCGCCGAAGCCGACCAGCATGGCCATGTGGTGCACCTCGCGGGCGTCACCGGCCTCGATGACCAGGCCGACCTTGGTGCGGGTCCGCTCGCGCACCAGATGGTGGTGCACCGACGCGGTGAGCAGCAGCGACGGGATCGGCGCCAGCTTCTCGTTGGATTCGCGATCGGACAGCACGATGATCCGCGCGCCACCGTCGATCGCGGCCGACACCTGGGCGTTGATGGCCTCGAGCGCCTTGCGCAGGCCCTTGCCGCCCTTCTTCACCGGGTAGAGGCCGCGGACGACCACCGACCGCAGCTCGGGCCGCGAACCGTCGTCGTTGATGTGGACGAGCTTGGCCAGCTCGTCGTTGTCGAGAATCGGCTGGGTCAGCGTGATGTGACGACAGGACTCCGGACCCGGATGCAGCAGATCGGCCTCGGGACCGATGGTGCTGCGCAGGCTGGTGACGATCTCCTCGCGGATGGCATCCAGCGGCGGGTTGGTGACCTGCGCGAACTGCTGGGCGAAGTAGTCGAACAGCAGCCGTGGCCGCGCGGACAGCACGGCGATCGGGGTGTCGGTGCCCATCGAGCCCAGTGCTTCGCCACCGGTCTTGGCCATCGGCGAGATCAGCAGGTTCAGTTCCTCGATGGAGTATCCGAAGATCTGCTGGCGGATCAGCACCCGGTCGTGCGACATGTGCTCGTGCGGGCGATCGGGCAGATCGGCGATCTTGATGATGCCCTCGTCGAGCCATTCCTGATACGGATGCTCGGCGGCCAGCTGCGACTTGACCTCGTCGTCGCTGATGATGCGGCCCTGCGAGGTGTCGACCAGGAACATGCGGCCGGGCTGCAGGCGGACCTTGCGGACCACCTTCGACGGCTCGATGTCGAGCACGCCGACCTCGGAGGCCATGACGACCAAGCCGTCCTCGGTGACCCAGACGCGCGAGGGGCGCAGACCGTTGCGGTCCAGCACCGCGCCGACGACCGTGCCGTCGGTGAAGCACACCGATGCCGGGCCGTCCCACGGCTCCATCAGCATCGAGTGGTAGCGGTAGAAGGCGCGCTGCGCCGGATCCATCGACTCGTGTCGCTCCCAGGCCTCCGGGATCATCATCAGCACGGCGTGCGGCAGGCTCCGGCCACCGAGGTGCAGCAGTTCGAGCACCTCGTCGAAACGGGCGGTGTCCGAGGCGCCGGGGGTGCAGACCGGGAAGATCTTCTCCAACCGGTTGTTGCCCTCGTTGTCGGTACCGAAGATCTCGGAGTTCAGCAGCGCCTCACGGGCGCGCATCCAGTTCTCGTTGCCGGTGACGGTGTTGATCTCACCGTTGTGGGCCACGCGACGGAACGGATGGGCCAGCGGCCAGGACGGGAAGGTGTTGGTCGAGAAGCGCGAGTGCACGATGCCCAGCGCCGACTCCACCCGATCGTCCTGCAGATCGAGGTAGAACGCCCGCAGCTGCGGGGTGGTGAACATGCCCTTGTAGACGAAGGTCTGGCTGGACAGGCTCGGGAAGTAGACGGTCTCGCGGCCGACCGCGCCCTCGCCGGCGCCCTGCTTGCCGAGCTCGTGCTCGACCCGCTTGCGCACGACGTAGGCACGCCGCTCCAGATCCATTCCGGTGAGCTGCTCGCCCGAATCGGCGGCCGAGGCGATGAACAACTGCCGGAACGTCGGCATCGCGTCGCGCGAGAGCGCGCCGAGCGAGGACTCGTCGATCGGAACCTCGCGCCAGCCGAGGACCGACAGGCCCTCTTCCTTGACGATCTTCTCGACGCGGTAGCAAGCGCGGGCGGCCTCACGGCGGGCCTGCGGCAGGAATGCGATACCGGTGGCGTAGGAGCCTTCCGGCGGCAACTCGAAGGAGGCCCCGGCTTCGGACAATGCAGCCCGGAAGAACGTGTCCGGAAGCTGGATCAAGATGCCCGCACCGTCACCGGAGTTGGGCTCCGCACCCGCAGCACCACGGTGCTCCAGGTTCAGCAGTGCCGTAATAGCCTTGTCGACGATGTCGCGGCTACGGCGGCCATGCATATCGACGACGAACGCGACACCGCAGGAGTCGTGTTCGTTCGCCGGGTCGTAGAGCCCGGTGTTTCCAGGTGACCTGTGGCCAGGAAGTTGCGTCATGCCTCTGCCTTCAAGAAATAGGCGCCTTCAATGAAGAGGCCTCCGAGTTCGGTGCCTTCGTCGAAACGCCTCCGCCTAGACTGCGTCCGGACGTTGTGGCGACCAGCGGCGCTGATGGTCATCCCGTGCAGTCGAACTCTCCAGTTGTCCACCCGCTTCGGTTTCGTAGTCGGGTGCTCGGCGGTAGCCGAACTCGAGGAGTTCGCTACCCACCGCGCCGTGCTCGCCCGTTAGGCTGGTGCTTGCGGCTCGTGGCCGAGTCCGGGCGATGAGTCGGACATTTCGCGTCCGACACCTAGAGCAAACGATAAGTCAGGACCGGTGCCCAACCAACTTAGGTTGTGCTAAATACTCCGTCTACCTGGGCATCTTCATCGGTCCTCCACTACCTGCGCGTTCTCCAGTGTAAAGCAGGCAGCGCCGATCGCTGAGTCGCGTTCGCCACTGCCGCCGATAGCACCTGAACATCGGCCACGAGCTGGGAGCCAAGTCCTGCGTAACGCTCTCACCTGCGTCGGAACAGATTTCCCAGGATGACCCGATGGCAAACCGGGTTGTAAGACGGCTAACTCTCCGGACACCCGGAGGAGACATTCCGGATACGGAGCGACAAGCCACGCCAATGTGCGGACCGTACGGCATCGTTTCCGATTGTGGAGTTCAGCACATTCTCGGCAAACCAAACTCCGGTGCGACTGTGGTTTATTTCACATGCGTTGCGGGACAAAGCGTTACGGTCGCCCGCACGAGCGCGGCGGAATGCAGCGCATCCGCCCGACCCGAGGTCAGCACCGGAAAGACGGCCGCCGCGAGCCGTTGCGCACAGTCCGGCCCGGTCAATACGGCTCGTTGGGCGGCCAGCTGGGCCAGGATCTCCCCGTTCACCTCGTCGATGACCGGCCGGACCGCGGCCAGATCGGATGATCCCGGGACGGGCGCCGCGGCCGGATCGAAGCGCCAGCGGGTGAGCAGGCCGTACTGCACGGTCTTGTTGGCCTCGATCTGACCGGCGAAGACCTGCCGCACCCAATCCTGCGGCAGACCCGATCGGACCCCGGCCGCGGCCATCGCGTCGTAGACCTGCGCTTCGCGTACCGGATCGTCCACGACCGGGGGCTGCCCGGCGCGCTGCGACGTCTCCCATTTGGCGGCGGCCACCGCGTCAGCGGTGTTCAGCCGCCGCAGCACCTGCTCGACCAGCGGACTCAGCTCGGAGACCTGCGCGCCGCGAGACGGCGCCGGCACGGGAGCGGCCGCGACGACCGGCGACGTGGGTTCGGCGGTCATGGGCAGGACCGATCCACAGGCCGCCAGGAGCAGTGCGACCGCCGCGGTGCGCAGCGACGGGCGACGGGCGCGGCTACTTCCGGTCGCCGTGTCGTTCCCGCCATCAGCCGTTCCCCCGACCTCCGTCGAATGGATATCCGAATCCGGACGCACGTTCAGCCCTCCTGCCACAGATCCACCATCGCACCGAAGACCACGGCATCCCTACTTACGCGTAGGAACCCGCCGCCGCCGGCGACTGTGAGGCTTACCACATCGATGCCGCCGCACTCGGTGGATACCCGGTCGGCCTGTCACTCTGAACCTGATCGCGCGTGGCCGGGGCGCTCGGCAGGTGGCACTGCCATCTGCGCGAACTCCCCCCACCACCCGCCCGGACCACGATGCAGCGACCGTTTCGCCTGGTGCGAGAACGACTGGGACCCAGAGGATGTGAAATCCGTTGACCGCTCCCCATGTCCCCGGACCGCCCACCGCCCCGTCCTCCGGCACGGTGGTGACGCCGAAATCCGCCACCGCCCTACTGACCTGGCTGGGTGGCGCCGAAGCCGGAGACGGTGACCGGCACGAGCGATCGGCCTACGCCGTCACCGGCGCGGTCGTCGTGCTGTTCGCGGTGGCCTCCGGAGTCGTGGTCGCACTGGCCGGGGCATCCGCCCACTGGCCGGCCGCGGTCGTCGCCGTCACCGCGATACTCGCGGCCCTGCTGGTCGGCGCGGTATCGCGAGCCCTGGCGATGGCGCCGCTGTCCGGACGGACGGATGGTCGCGGCCGGGTCGAACGCATGGGGCGGATCGCGGTCGCGGTACTCACCGGCGTGGTCGTCGCCGAGCTGGCGACCACCGTGATACTCGGCGGATCGGTCGACCGGACACTCGACGACCGGGCCCGCCGGGACGCCGACGCGGCGGCGACAGTGGTCACCGCCCGCAACGAACTCGACCGGGCCACCGCCGAACGCGGCGCCCTCGCGCAGACCATCACCCAGGCGCAGACCGATATGGACCAGGCACTGGTCATCGCCCGCTGCGAGTTCAACCCGACCCCGCAGTGCCCGCAGACCAAGATCACGGGTGTGCCGGGACGCGGGCCGGAATCGCAGACGGCCAACTCCATGCTCGAGGACGCCCGCGGCCGTCTCAACAACGCACAGGGCCGGGTCCAGCCGCTGGACGAACAGATCGCCGCCCGGCAGACCGCCCTGGATCAGACCCGGGCCGCCGCATTCCACACCGGTGATCGCGGACTGGGCGCGCGCTGGCTGGCGATGAACGACTACACCACCGGACACGCGGGCGCAATGCTGTTGCGCCTGCTGGTCATCGTCATCGCGGTGATGACGGCGCTGCTGCCGCTGCTGCTGCGCACCTGGCGCGGCGAATCCTCGTTCGATCGGGCCGTCGCCGCCCGCGCCGAAACCGATCGCGCGGCACGGGCCGCCGACACCGCCGTCGCGGTCAAGCGGGCACAGATCCACGCCGAAACCGAAAATCTGCGCGCCGAACAGGAATTGGCGTCCGCGCAGCTGGCCCGGCACGCCGATACGGTCATCGATCGCGAGCACCAGCGCACCCGGGTGATCGCGGCCATCGGCAATCTGGAGATCGGCATCACCGAACCGCAGCGCCGGGCGGTGGCCGAATTCGAAGCGCTGGCCGCACTTCCCGCCGCACAGTCCGCCGACCGCACCCATCCCACTCAGGAGGCGACCGTGACCGCACCGCGGAATCTGCCCGCACCTCTCCCGTCGACCGCGCTCGCCGCGAACGATCCGGCCGGACTTCCCGCCCCGGCGGACGGCCCGAAAAAGGGCGGTGGACTGGAACTTCCGGTGATCGGCACGGTGCCGTTCACCGATACCGCGGCGCGCTGGATCCGGCCGCTGGTCCCCGGCTTCGTCACCAGCGCCCTGGATCAGGCCATCGATACGGCCACCTCACCACTGCGCACGGTCCGTCAGGTGTTCGAAGAGGCCGAGGAGATCACCTTCACCCTCAAGCGCACCCGCAAGGTCACGGTGAACTCCGAGGATTCGCACGATCCGTCGGTATCGATGGTCCCGGGCCAGGCGCCGGCGCCCGCGGTGAGCCAGTACTCCCAGCTCGCCCATCCGCAGGATCCGCGATACGCGGCGCTGCCCCAGCATCCCGGCGCGGGTCACCCCGGACTCGCCGCCGCCGATCGGTACGGCGCACTGCCCGCGCACGAGGCGACCGAGCTCGGCTACCGCGCCCCGCGCGAACTCCCACCCGGTTCCGGCCGCCGATAGCGGCGGTGACGGTGGCCGTTCGATACCCGTCGTGCGGCCGCCTCGCTGGATAGACTCGGCCCGTGTTTCCAGCCGTAGCCGATCGGACGAGGCGGGCGTCCGCCGCCGAGGTGCTTCCCGCACCCGGTCCGGTCGCGCTGCCCACAGCCGGCAGCGGCGAGGGTGAACGGATTCCGATCCGGCCGCTGGCCTGGCGGGAACTGGCCGATCTGCCCTTCGCGGTGCTCCAACACCGGATTCGTACGGTGGCTGGGCCGGCGGGCGGCGGGTTCGTCGTCGCGCTCGGCATCGTCCTCGGCGTCACGGCGCTGGTCACCGCCCTGACCGACGGATCGAGCACCGGAAATGCCTGGGCGGCAGTTCTTTCCACAGCCTGCTGTGCATGGGCGCTGCGATTGTGGATAGTCGCGGTCACGGTCCCGATCGGCCTGGCGGTGGTGTACCGGCAGCCGATCACCGCGCGTACCGCCGTCGCCCGGCTGCCCGCGGTCGCGGCACCGCTGCTGGCTGATCGGCTGATCTCCACCCTCATCGGTTTCGGCATCCTGGCACTGGGCGCACCGCTGGTGGTCACCCTCATCCCGGCGACGATCTGGCTGGGCCGGGTCCGTGGCCGGCGCTGGTCGGTGGCGCCGATCCTGTTCGCCGAATCCGTGCCGTACTCCACCGCCGTGGCACGGTCGAAGCTGCTCGCCGCGGGGCGGGTCATGCCGCTGGCCGGACTGTGGATCTATCTGCGCGCGGTACTGCTGGTACTGGCCGTTCCGGTCGGCGGGCTGCTGGGGTACCTCTCCGATATCTCCGGCACCCATCGCTGGGCGGTGGTCACACTGCTGTCCGGTGCGGCACTGCTCATCTCGGCCTTCGCCGCGGCCGTGGACGCCGCCACCGGGGTCGTGGTCCATCTCGACCGGCGCTGCGGGCGTGAGGGCGCGGATATCCGGATACCTGCCGGGCAGGCCGTGCGGTGACCGGCGAACAGCTCCCACCGCCACCCGACCCGGCGGCCGGCCGGCCCGCGGCTCCGCCGCCACCCGTGCTGGGCCCGGCCGCCCAGCACCGGGCCGCGGCCGAATCCGCCGCCGGGCACCACGATTTCGACACCGCGCTGCGGGAGCGTTTTCGCGCGGTGGTCCGAGGGCTGGAACAAGGAGGCGTACTCGAGGTCGAACGTTCCCGCACCGCACGCGAGACCGCCCGGGCCGCCTCGCGCGCACTGCCCGGCACCACCGACGAATTCGACGGCGCCACCCGTAGTTTCGAGGAGATCGTGTACGGCGGCCGGGCCGCGAGCCCGGACGAATACCAGCGGCTCAGCGCGGCCGACCGCTACTCCCTCGCACCGCCGCCACCACCGGATCCCGTCGATCAGGCGGACTCGCCGCCGCGTGCGCCCCGGCGACCGCGGCTGCCGCCGCTGCCACAGTTGCTGCGCGACAAGCGCTTCTGGGCAGTGGTCCTCGGCGTCGTGGTGATCGCGTTGATCGTCTACCTGCTGTTGCGGCTGTCCGCCGCACCGACGGCGCCGCCCCAGCCGACGCATCAGCCGCCGCCCCCGCCCGACCGCGAGGACATCCCGCCGCCGGAACTCGGCGCGGGCGACGATTCGATCTTCGAGCGTTTACCGCCGTGGCTGGCCTTCGGTGGACTGCAAGCGCTGATCTTCGCGGCGATCGTGGTGTGGTGGCGCGGCCGCCGCCGCGGCACCGTGGTGGGCGAACCACGCCCGGTCCAGGTGGCGGCCGGTGAACTGCTGGCCGGTCAGGCCGCCCTCTACCGCCGGTCGAAGGATCGCGAGCACGTCGCGGCGAAACTACGCGCGGCCACGCTGCGGCGGATCCGCGGTCGGCTGGAGCTGCGCACCGATGCCGCCCCCGAGCAGGTGAGCGCGGTGATCGGAGCCCGGATCGGCATCGACCCCCACCGGATCGCCACCGCGTTCCACGGCCCGGTTCCCGATGACATGACACTGGAATACGTTGCCGCACAACTGGACTGGATCGAATCGGAAATCGGATGACGGAGAGCGGATGACAACGGCGCAGACCAACCACACCCCCACCGCCGACACGGCGCTGCGGGCGCTCGGTGATGTGCGGGTCGAGATCGGCAAGGCGGTCGTCGGTAACGACCACGCGGTGATGTTCCTGGTGCTCGCCCTGCTCTGCCGTGGTCACGTGCTGTTGGAAGGCGTTCCGGGCGTGGCGAAAACGCTGCTGGTGCGGGCCCTCGCCGAAGCGCTGGACCTCGAGCACACCCGGGTGCAGTTCACCCCGGATCTGATGCCCGGCGATGTGACCGGTTCGCAGATCTACGATCCGCACACCACCGAATTCACCTTCCGCCGCGGACCGGTCTTCACCAATCTGCTGCTCGCCGACGAAATCAATCGCACCCCGCCCAAGACCCAGTCGGCACTGTTGGAATCCATGGAGGAGCGCCAGGTTTCGGTGGCCGGGGTGCCGCAGCCACTGCCCGACCCGTTCGTGGTGATCGCGACCCAGAATCCGATCGAACAGGAGGGCACCTATCCGCTGCCCGAGGCGCAGCTGGACCGGTTCCTGTTCAAGGTCGATATCCAGCTGCCCGGACGGGACGACGAATTCCGCATCCTGCAACGCCATGCCGCCGGATTCGATCCGCGCGATCTCGGCGCC
This sequence comes from Nocardia spumae, assembly GCF_020733635.1. Lineage (NCBI taxonomy): Bacteria > Bacillati > Actinomycetota > Actinomycetes > Mycobacteriales > Nocardiaceae > Nocardia > Nocardia spumae. The sequence continues at coordinate 159,138 of NZ_JAJFZL010000001.1, forward strand.
GCGGGGGTGCGGGCGGTGGCCGGAGCAGCCCATATCGCCGCTGCCCGGGCCGCGATCGCGCAGGTGAACATCAATCCGGAGGTGCTGGCCTACATCGTGGATCTGTGCCGGGCGACCCGCACGTCACCCGCCGTACAGCACGGCGCCTCCCCGCGCGGCGCCACCGCGGTACTGGCGGCGGCGCGGGCCCTGGCATGGCTCAACGGCCGGGCGTTCGTCACCCCCGACGATGTGAAAGCCGTGGCGGTGCCGGCGCTGCGGCATCGGCTGCAATTGCGTCCGGAGGCCGAGCTGGACGGTGTGACAGGTGAAGCTGTGATGGCGTCGTTGCTGGCCTCGGTCCCGGTCCCGGTGTAGAGCGATGATCGTCACCGGTCGGCTCGCCCTCGGCGCGGCCGTGGCCGCCGTATTGGTGGCCGTCGCACTGCCGTCGTGGATCGGCGTCGTGGTGTGCACGGGGGTGCTCGTCGTGCTCGTCGTCATCGATGTCCTCGCGTGCGGCACCGATGATCTCGAGTTGAGCCGGGTACCGCTTACCACCGTCCGGGTCGGGCGCACCGCGACCGTCGAGCTGGTGGTGTTCAATCGCGGCGCCCGGCCGGTGCGCGCGCTGCTGTGGGACGACTGGCCGCCCAGTGCGCACGCCCCGGCGCTCACCCACCGGCTGCGACTGCCGGCCAACACCAGGACCACAGTGCGCACCACGGTCTGTCCCACTCGTCGCGGTGATCGGGTCGCCGGGCCGGTGACGGTCCGGCTGCTGGGTCCGCTCGGACTGGCCGGACGCCAGTTCCAGCGAGTGGTTCCGGCCGGAGTCCGTGCCCTGCCGCCGTTCCGTTCGGAGCGAATTCTGGCGGCGAAGGTCAAACGACTTCAGCACCTCGACGGCCGTTCGGTGGCGAATATCCGCGGCCCGGGTTCGGAATTCGATTCGTTCCGCGAATACGTGGCCGGTGACGACGTCCGCTCGATCGACTGGCGGGCTACCGCTCGGGCCACCGATGTGCTGGTGCGCACCTGGCGACCCGAACGCAATCGGCACGTGGTGATACTGATGGATACCGGACGCATCAGTGCCGCCCGGCTCGGTGCGCAGACCAGGCTGGATATCGGCATCGAGGCCGCGCTCCTGCTGGCCGGGCTCGCGGCCGCCGCCGGTGACACCGTCGACCTGCTGGCATTCGATCGGGAGATTCGCGCCGAGGTGCGCGGGGTCCGCGGAAAAGCCTTGCAGCCCACTGTGATGCACGCCCTGTCCGGCATCGTGCCCGCGCTGACGGATACCGATACCGCGGCGATGGTGCGGACGGCGCTGCGGCATACCCGGCGCCGCAGTCTGGTGGTGTGGTTCACCAGCCTGGACGGTGCGATGGTCGAGGAGAATCTGCTGCCGGTGCTACCCGTGCTGAGTAAACGGCATCGGGTGCTGCTGGTGTCGGTCACCGATCCGGAGATCGCGGCGACGGCGACGCGCCGCGACAGTTCCGCCGAGGTCTACGCCGCCGCGGCCGCTGAACATCTGCTCACCGAACGCGCGATCGTCCGGGAAACGTTGCAGCGCCTGGGGATCGATGTGGTGGCCGCTGCCCCCGACCGGCTGCCTGAGGCACTGGCCGACGAATATCTGGAACTCAAGCGATCGGGTGCGCTGTAGCCCGCACGGCGGGCATCGGCCAGAACGGCAGCCGCGGCGGCGGCAGCGTCCGGCGTTGCCGCTCCCCGATCACCGCGCCCAGAATCTGCAACGGTGGGTAACCGGCCGGCGGTGCGACCCGCAGCTGCTCACACACCGCGATCACCAGTGCCGCACCGAGATTCGCCTGCACCTCGGGGGTCAGTCCGGCGTAGCGGGTCAGGTACTGCCGCACCGGCAGTGCCAGCTCCTCGGTAAGGCCCGACAGATCGAGTCGCGCGACCCAGTCGACCAACCACGGCGGCGCGACGGCCAGAGCGGGCATCGGGATCGGCGCGCGATCGGACACCACGACGGTGCCGGCGAGGATATCGCCGACCCGGCGGGCGCGTGGCGAGCACAGTGAGGTGACGACGGCGACCAGACCGAACCCACCGAGATTCCAGAAGTCGACCAGGGCCGCGGCGAGGCCTCGGGTGAGCGCGTGCCGGAAGTCGACGGGACCGCCGTCGCTGCGCACCACCCGCAGACCCAGCGCCATCTTCCCCACCGTCCGGCCCCGCAGCAGGGTTTCGCTGACGATCGGATAGCCGGCCAGCACGATCACCATGACGACCAGGGCGGAGGTTTGCAGCCATGCCTCGTCGGGGTCGAATTGGAAGAGCACCAGGAAGACCACCAGCAGCAGCATCAGGCCGAGCACGAGCTGCAGCAGCAGATCGATCGCGAACGCGGCGGCCCGGGTCGGGATCCGCGCGATCGGCAATTGCAGGGAGACGGCCTCCCCGGTGGTGAACTCCGCCATGATCGTTCCAGTATCCCGAATCGGCCGCCCACGAACTAGCCTTCGGTGGCGGAGGTCCCGCGGCGGTAGGAGGAGGATCCGATGGACGTCGACGCCTATTCGTTCGCGCAGCGGCGTCATTGGGACCGGCTCGATTATCTGACCGCTCGGCGGCGCCTCACCGGCGCCGAGGTGGACGAGTTCGTGGCACTGTATCGCCGCAGCTCACAACAGCTGGCGCGGCTGCAGTCGCATTCGCCCGACCCGGAGCTGATCAACGGCTTGAGTGCGGTCCTGGCCCGAGCCCGCGGCCGTCTGCTGGGCGCCCGCAGCGATACCTGGTCCCAGATCGGCTACTTCTTCACCCATCGGTTCCCGGCCGCGGTCTATCGGGCCTGGCTCTGGTGGGCCGGTGTGGCGGGCGCGTTCCTGGTGGTGGCGACGAGTATCGGCATCTGGGTGTCCGGATCCGCCACGGCCCGAAAGACATTGGGAATACCGGCGAACGCGGAGTCGCTGACCGCCCCGGGTGGCCGCTTCGAGTCCTACTACTCCGAACATCCGCACGATGCCTTCGCCGCGCAGGTGTGGACCAACAACGCGTGGGTGTCGGCCATCGCGCTGTTCACCGGAATCCTGATTCTCCCGGCCGCCTACCTGCTGTTCATGAATGCCCTGAACGTCGGGGTCTCGGCCGGTCTGATGGCCGATGCCGGGCGGCTCGAGTCCTTCTTCGGATTCCTGCTGCCGCACGGCATGCTGGAGCTCACCGCGGTTTTCGTGGCCGGAGGCGCCGGGCTGAAACTCGGCTGGACACTGATCGATCCGGGTCGCGCGCCGCGAGCCGAGGCGCTCGCCCGGCAGGGCCGGGCGACGGCGGCGATCGCACTGGGACTCGTGGGGGTGCTGCTCGTTTCGGGCCTGATCGAGGGCTTCATCACCCCGAGCGGCTGGCCCGCACCGGTGCGGATCGGTATCGGGCTGGTTGCCGAACTCGGATTTCTGGCCTATGTCTTCGGCCCCGGACGGCGGGCCGCGCAGGAACAGGCGGCCTGGCGGTCGGCAGCGGCCGAGGGCGAGCGCATATTCGGCTAACTTCGCGCGGAATACGCTCGAGCCGAGAAAATCCCTTGAGAGGAACGGGGGATGCGGACGATGATCGAGTCCTGATTTGAGATCCACTGGCCGCAGCGAGTCCAGCTCAGCTGCGGCCAGCGTTACCGTCGACTCTACACAATCGTTATCCCTACGCAACCTCCTGCACACTCCGTCTGCCTGGCCGTAACCGAGCCGAAACCCGCAGCCGGGTGACACTTCCGGAGACCACTCGCAAATACCTGGCGGCTGGTCGGAAATACCTGGCGGACTCGGACCGCAACACCCGGGTTGCTGGGATATTTCCTGCTAATTCGACCGTTACCGGCCCCCCGAGATCGCTGACCTCGGCCGTTTCCCGGCATGTCGCCCAATGCTCACCCGAATGTCATCACCGCAGGTAGAGAGCTCGAGTGACACTTCGGTATCGGTCGACGTCCACGGGTGGACCAGAAAAACAAACTCAAAGTCGGTTATAGCTGCGAAATTCGATCCAGAAGTTAGGGACTCACGGGAATATCACGTATCCACTTCTACTGAAAAGTCGGAATATTTCGGCAGCGAACCCGAATAACAATGTTTCGACCCCGGATATCCGAGTCGCATCGCACTCCGGCGCACTTCAGGAATGCGGCGAAGATCACACCGACCCGCGCGTCTCCCCCGCCACCTGCCCGATTACGCCCGTCGAGACCGCAATACTGTGACCATGACCGCCGAACAGCAAGCAGACCCGGTCGTCACGCAAACCGCGGAACGGTTCGAAATCAGCGTGGACGATCGGCTCGCCGGATTCACCGAATACCTCGACCGCGACCGGCAGCGGATCTTCTACCACACCGAAATCGACTCCGACTTCGCCGGACGCGGCCTCGCCGGAGCCCTGGTCTCGCAGGCGCTGGCGCGAACCCGGGAGGCCGGGCTGCACATCGTGCCGATCTGTCCCTTCGTCGCCGGATTCCTCCAGAAGCACGAGGAATTCGCCGACATCACCGATCCGGTGACCCAGGACGCGGTCGACTACGTGCGGACCCAGCGGGGCTGACGGCGTCGGCGACGACCATTCCGGTCATGACCTGGGTCACATCATCGGCGGTAGAGTTAGGGCATTTCCGTTCGGCACCAAGGAGTCCGACGGAACGGCTCCCGCCCACGGCGAAGGGAGACAGCATGACCGCACCACAGAAGCGTTCCCTCCTCGCTCGCGTCTCGCCGACCCAGTGGGTGGCGCTGGTTCTGATCGTGCTGGCGATCATCTTCGTCGCCGAGAACCGCGGCCGGGTGTCGATCGAATTCCTGCTGATCGACATCACCTCACCGATGTGGCTGGTATTGCTGGCGACCTTCGTCGTCGGCTGGATCGCCGGTGTACTGACGGTTCGCCGTCGCAATCGCCGCTGAGCAGCCGCCGCCATAGGCCGACACCGCGTCGGCCCGCGCCACGGGCGGGTCTCGCTCGACACGGGGCGATCGCCCGAATCGGCATCTCTCCCAGTGGATATCAGTACCGCTTCCGGTCCACCGCGTACGCACTGTTCCCCACCGACGACAAGAGCCGCAGATCGGATTCGATCTGCGGCTCTTCATCTGTGGGCGAAGGGGGACTTGAACCCCCACGTCCCGAAGGACACTGGCACCTGAAGCCAGCGCGTCTGCCATTCCGCCACTCGCCCGAGCGACTGGAAGACAGTAGCACGCGGTCGGGACACATATGAAATCGCCTGGTCAAGACAATTTCTGTGCGAATTTTCCGACGCGCGGGAACCGCGGAGGACGGTCGTGAGTTACAGGTGTGGAGGATCGTGGATATCATGCAATGACCGTGTCCGTTCGACGACACGCCCTATTGGCATGTCGTGTCGCGGGATCGTGACTACCGGACGGCACACACCGATCAGCTGACGTAGACATACAGCGCAGGAATTACGAGGGCGGGCATCGAAGGGAGGCCGGAATGGGCATCGTCTCGCGTTTCGAACGACGCTTGCAGGGTGCTGTCGGCGATGCCTTCGCCCGGGTCTTCGGTGGCAGTGTCGTTCCCCAGGAGGTGGAAGCGGCGCTGCAGCGCGAGGCCTCGGATCGATTGGCCGAACTCGACGGCGGACATCTGCTCGCCCCGAATGTCTACGTGATCACCGTCAACCCCACGGACCTGCAGGAACTCGATGCAGACCATGAGTTGACCACACGCGCGTTCGCCAGACATTTACAGGACTACATCCGCGAACAAGGGTGGCAGACCTACGGTGAAGTGCACGTCGAATTCGAGACATCCCCTACGCTGCACACCGGGCAGTTCAGGACGCACGGCCGGGTGGACCCGGATGCGGGTCGCCGGAACCCACCGGCTCCGCACCGCCCGCCCGATAGACCTGGACGACCCCCACAACGACCCGCACACCCGCAACCAGGAGCTGGCCCCATGACGCAGAACTCAGGCTACGACCCCAGCCGAGAGCCCGCGGAGTCCGATCCACGCAATCGCGGGTACGCACCCCCGCCGGGGGGCCGCCCTGCGCCGCAATATCAGGACGACTACGGCCGGGGCGGTCAGTACCCCGGTGCCGGTGAGTACGCCGCTCCGGAACAGGGCGGGTACGGCGGCGACTACCAGAACGGCTACGACTACCAGCAGGGTGGTGCGGGCTACCAGCAGCAGGGTGGTGCGGCCTACGGTCAGCAGGCCTACGAACAGGGCAGCTACGACCAAGGTAGTTACGACCAGGGTTACGGCCAGCAGGCCTACGCCGACCAGGGCTACGGCCAGCAGCAGTCCTACGAACAGGGCGGCTACGAACAGGGCGGCTACGACCAGGGTTACGGGCAGCAGGGCTACGCCGACCAGGGCTACGGGCAACAGCAGGGTTATCCGGAGCAGAACTACGGCCAGCAGCAAGGCTACGGCCAAGCGCCGGGATACGACCAGGGCTACCCGGCCCAGGCCCCGGGCGGGTACGGCCAGCAGGGCTACGCCGACCAGGGTTACGCCGATCCGGGATACGCCGACCAGGGCGGTTACGCACCCGAGGAGCAGGCCTACGGTCAGCAGCAGGCTTATGGCCAGCAGCCCGGCTACGGCGCCGCCCCACAGCCGCCGCGCAGCGGGTCCGGATACTCCGCGACGCTGCACCTCGACGACGGCAGCGGCCGCACGTACGCGTTGCGCGAAGGCAGCAACATCATCGGGCGTGGCCAGGACGCCCATTTCCGGCTTCCCGACACCGGGGTGTCCCGCCGGCACATCGAAGTTCGCTGGGACGGCCAGGTCGCGATGCTCTCGGACCTCGGTTCCACCAACGGGACGCTGGTCAACGGCTCGCCCGTCCAGGATTGGCAGCTCGCCGACGGGGATGTCATCCGCGCCGGGCATTCCGAGATCCTGATCCGAATCGTCTGATCCCGTAAGCTGCCGGTGCAGGTCACGATATGGCGCGAAATCCCTCGCCCCTGTCGTGATCGCAACCGGTCATCGGCCCTATTATGCTGCCAACATTCGCTCGGCAGCCGGGCTGTGCTGACCAGCACGCCGGTTGGGGGACGAAACGCTACTACGGGACCGGTCGAACAGGAGGTGGAGCGCCGTGCAGGGACTGATCCTGCAGTTGACCCGTGCGGGGTTCCTCTTGTTGTTGTGGCTGTTCGTGTGGGCGGTGCTTCGGACCTTGCGCAGCGACATCTACGCGGCATCAGGCATCCGGATCCAGCCCCGCCCCCCCCGTGGTTCGGCGGTACTGCCATCCTTCAGCCGTGGCCAGAAGGGCGCCAAGTATCTAGTGGTGACTCAAGGTTCACTCGCCGGCACTCGAATCACGCTCGGCACCCAACCGGTGCTCATCGGCCGGGCAGACGATTCCACGCTGGTTTTGACCGACGACTACGCCTCGACCCGGCATGCGCGCTTATCGCCGCGCGGCGAGGACTGGTACGTCGAAGACTTAGGTTCGACCAACGGGACCTACCTCGACAGAGGCAAGGTCACGACCCCCGTCCGAGTTCCGCTGGGCACACCTGTCCGTGTCGGTAAGACTGTGATCGAGCTGCGATCGTGACTCAAGTTCTCCGCTACGCAGCGCGTAGCGACCGTGGTCTCGTCCGGGCGAACAACGAGGATTCCGTCTACGCCGGCGCACGTCTGCTGGCTCTCGCGGACGGTATGGGTGGGCACGCCGCCGGTGAGGTGGCCTCGCAGTTGATGATCGCCGCGCTGGCGCATCTCGACGACGACGAACCGGGCGACGATCTACTCGGCAAACTCGATCGGGCGATCCGCGAAGGCAACGCGGCGATCGCCGACCAGGTCGAGGAGGAGCCCGAACTCGACGGTATGGGCACCACGCTCACCACCATCCTGTTCGCGGGGAAGAAACTCGGCTTGGCCCACATCGGTGATTCCCGGGCGTATCTACTCCGAAACGGCGAACTCGCCCAGATCACCCGCGACGACACCTTCGTCCAGTCGCTCGTCGACGAGGGTCGAATCACGCCGGAACAGGCCCACACTCATCCGCAGCGGTCGCTGATCATGCGCGCGCTCACCGGTAACGAGATCGAGCCCACCCTCGTCGTCCGGGAAGCGCACGCCGGTGACCGCTATCTGCTGTGCTCCGACGGGCTCTCGGATGTCGTCAGTGACGAGACCATCGCCAACACCATGCGTGAGGGCAACACCGACGAGGCCGCGGACCGGCTCATCGAATTGGCCTTGCGCAGTGGCGGTCCCGACAATGTCACAGTCGTCGTCGCCGATGTGATCGATCTCGACTACGGCCAGAGCCACCCCATCGTGGCCGGCGCCGCCTCCGGTGAGGACGAGGACACACCCCCGCCCAACACCGCCGCCGGCCGGGCCGCCGCCATGCGCCCGCCGCGGGCCGCACCCCGCCGGGCCACGGTCACCGCCGAACCGCCGACGCCGCGCAAGAGCCACAAGGGGCGCTGGATCGCGCTCGCCGTAGCACTGGTCGTGGCGGTGGTGGTCGGACTGGTCGTGGGCTACAAGATGATTCGCAGCAACTACTACGTCGGCGCCGACAACGGCAACGTGGTGATCATGCGCGGACTCCCGGGCTCGGTCCTCGGCTATTCGATTCAGGATGTGGACCAGCTGGTCTGCGTCGACAAGCGCAACAAGGTATCGCTCATCCGTCCGGGTGCCGGTACCCCCAGCGGCTGCCGGCAGCTGCAGGTGACCGATCTGCAGCAGACGGGCCGCGACAAGGTCAACAACGGGCTGCTGCCCCCGGGCGCATTCGACTCCACCCGTGGACAGGTCGAGAAGCTGGCCGCCACCGATCTGCTGCCGGTCTGCGCGAAGCCGGCCGCCCCGGTGACACCGCCGCCGGCCGAAGGCTCCGCCGGCTCCGGCACTCCGGCGCCCGGTAGCCCCGCGCCGCCGGCGCCCTCGAGTGCTCCCGCACCGGCCCCGACCAATGCCCCCGCCCACTCCGAGCAGCCCACGACTGCGGCACCGGCCCCTCAGACTCCGGGGGAGAACTGCAGGAAGGCGGACTGATGTCCGCACCGGCACCGCCGTCCGCTGGAGCGTTCCCCAGTCCGCCGGGCGGGTTCGCTCCCGCGCCGCCACCGTCGACCCGCCGCAACGTCGAACTGTTGCTGCTGGGTTTCGCGGTGGTCATCACCACGGTGGCGCTGGTGCTGGTAGAGGCCAGTCAGGATCAGGAAATCACCTGGGATCTGGCCAAATTGGGTTTCGCCTATCTGGCTTTGTTCGGTATCGCCCATCTGGCGGTGCGGCGGTTCGCGCCGTTCGCCGATCCGCTGCTGCTCCCGATCGCGGCATTGCTGAACGGGTTGGGGCTGGTGCTGATTCACCGGCTCGACCTGGCCGACGAGCAGACCGCGATCTACAACTCGTGGTCGATCCCCTCCCCCGACGCCAATCAACAGGTCCTGTGGACGGCGCTGGGGATCACACTGTTCATCGCGGTGCTGGTGCTGCTGCGCGATTACCGGACGCTGGCGCGCTACAGCTACACGCTGGGCCTGATCGGCCTGGTGGCGTTGATGATTCCCGCCCTGCTGCCGGGCAAGTTCTCGGAGACCAACGGCGCCAAGATCTGGATCCGGCTGCCGGGTTTCAGCGTGCAGCCGGGCGAATTCGCCAAGATCCTGCTGATCATCTTCTTCGCCTCCGTACTGGTGGCCAAGCGTGATCTGTTCACCGCGGCCGGCCGCCACGTCCTGGGGATGGAGCTGCCGCGCCCGCGCGACCTCGGCCCGATCCTGCTGGTCTGGGCCATCTGCCTGGTCGTACTGTTCTTCGAGAAGGATCTCGGCACCTCGCTGCTGGTCTTCGCGACCGTACTGGCGATGCTCTACATCGCGACCGAACGAGTGGGCTGGCTGATCGTCGGCGCCGGCCTGCTCGCGATCGGATTCGTGCTCGCCTACAACGCCTTCGGCCACGTGCGGGTCCGCGTCTCGACCTGGCTGCACCCGTTCGACGACTACAACAGCACCGGGTATCAGATCTCCCAGTCGCTGTTCGGCCTCGCGACCGGCGGCGTGGCCGGGACCGGACTGGGCAGCGGCCGGCCGTCCCAGGTGCCGTTCGCCAAGACGGATTTCATCGTCGCCACCATCGGCGAGGAGTTGGGACTGATCGGACTCGCCGCCGTGCTGATGCTGTTCACGGTCTTCGTGCTGCGCGGGCTTCGGACGGCGCTGGCGGTCCGTGACAGTTTCGGCAAACTGCTCGCGGCCGGATTGGCGTTCACCATCGCCGTTCAGGTATTCGTGGTCGTGGGCGGCGTCACCAAGCTGATTCCGCTCACCGGGCTCACCACCCCCTTCGTGTCCTACGGCGGCTCCTCGCTGCTGGCGAATTACGCCCTGCTGGCGTTGCTGGTCAAGATCTCCGACGCGGCCCGCGCGCCGGCACCGGCACGCCGCCGGGAAGCCGCGCCGATCGCCGAAGCGCAGACCGAGATGATCCGCCCGGAGAAGGGAGATCCGGCATGAACACCCCGCTCCGCCGGGTCGCGATGGCCGTCATGGTCATGATCGTCGCGCTGCTGCTGAACGCCACCTACGTCCAGGTCATCAAGGCCGACAACCTGCGCAACGACCCGCGCAACTCCCGAGTGCTGCTCGACGAGTACAGCCGCCAGCGCGGTCAGATCTCCGCCGAGGGCACGGTGCTGGCCACCTCGGTCGCCACCGACGATCGCTACAAGTATCTGCGCACCTATCCGACCGATCCGTCGGCCTACGCACCGGTGACCGGCTTCTATTCGATGCAGTACGGCAGCACCGGACTGGAACGATCCGAGGATTCGGTACTCAACGGATCCGACAGCGCGCTGTTCGGACGGCGCCTGATCGATATGATCTCCGGCCGAGATCCGCGCGGCGGCAATGTGGTGACCACGATCAATCCGGTGATGCAGAAAGTCGCCTACGATCAGCTCACGAGTAAGGGGTATACGGGTTCGGTGGTAGCCATCGAACCGAGCACCGGACGCATCCTGACGATGGTGTCCACGCCCAGCTACGACCCCAATCAGCTGTCCACCCACGACGGGGCCCGCGCCACCCAGGCCTGGGAATCGCTGAGCGCGGACCCCAGTCAGCCGATGTTGAATCGTGCGGTGTCGCAGACGTATCCGCCCGGTTCCACCTTCAAGGTCGTCGTCGCCGCGGCGGCGCTGTCGGCGGGGATCAAGCCGGACGACACCTTCACCGCCGCGCCGAACATCACCCTGCCGGGCACGAACACCACGCTGGAGAACTACAACGGCACCCCGTGCGGCGGCGGCGCGACCGCGACCATGCACGATGCGTTCCGGCTCTCGTGCAATACCGCCTTCGCCGAAATCGGCATGAAGGTCGGTGCGGCCAAGCTCAAGGATCTGGCCACCGCGTTCGGCATCGGCCCGCACTCGGGCATCCCGATTCCGGTCGCCGACAGCACGATCGGCTCGGTCACCGACAACGCCGCGCTGGCTCAGACCAGCATCGGCCAGCGAGATGTAGCTCTCACCCCACTCGACGATGCGGTCATCGCGGCTACCGTGGCCAATGGCGGGGTGCGGATGGAACCGCATCTGGTCGATCAGACCCAGGGTCCCGACCTGCGGGAGCTGTCCACCACCAAACCGGTTTCGGTCGGACAGGCGATCAGCGCGCCGGTGGCCAGCGACCTGACCGCACTGATGATCGACTCGGAGAAGGCCACGGCCGGCGGCACCCAGCCGCGCCCGTACCAGATCGCGTCGAAGACCGGCACCGCCGAACACGGCAACGACCCGCGCAATACGCCGCCGCACGCCTGGTACATCGCGTTCGCCCCGGCGCAGAACCCGAAGATCGCCATCGCGGTCATCGTCGAGAACGGTGGCGATCGCGCACTGGCCGCGACCGGCGGTTCGGTAGCGGCGCCGGTGGCGCGGTCGGTGCTCGATGCGGGATTGCAGGGGGGCTGACGACAATGAGTAAGCGAGGACCAGGACCCCAGGTGGATATGCAACAACGTCGCGCTCTGCGGACATACCGACGGGGGCGGCCATGCTGAACAACGGTGCTTTGATCGCGGACCGGTATCGGCTGCAACGACTGATCGCCACCGGCGGTATGGGCCAGGTGTGGGAAGCGCTGGACACCCGGCTGGATCGCCGGGTCGCGGTGAAGGTGCTCAAGGCCGAGTTCTCCGCGGACCCGACGTTCCGGCATCGGTTCAAGACCGAGGCCAAGACGACCGCCCAGCTCAACCATCCCGGTATCGCGGGGGTCTACGACTACGGCGAGACCTACGATCCGCAAGCCGGTGAGACCGCCTACCTGGTGATGGAACTGGTCCAGGGCGAACCGCTCAACGCGGTGCTGAACCGCCTCGGCCGGCTGTCGGTCGGCCAGGGGCTGGACATGCTCGAGCAGACCAGCCGCGCACTCGAGGTCGCCCATGCCGCCGGTGTGGTGCACCGCGATGTGAAGCCCGGCAATATCCTGGTCACTCCGACCGGGCAGGTGAAGATCACCGACTTCGGCATCGCCAAGGCGGTCGACGCGTCGCCGGTCACCAAGACCGGCATGGTGATGGGCACCGCTCAGTACATCGCGCCCGAACAGGCGACCGGTGAGGACGCCACCTCCGCCAGTGACGTGTACTCCCTCGGCGTCGTGGGCTACGAGGCGTTGGCCGGGCACCGGCCGTTCACCGGTGACGGCGCGTTGACCGTCGCGATGAAGCATGTGCGGGAGACCCCGCCGCCGATGCCCGCCGATCTGCCGCCGAATGTGCGCGAACTGATCGACATCACGATGGCCAAGGATCCGTCGCGTCGCTACGCCGGTGGCGGCGAGTTCGCCGATGCCGTGGCCGCGGTCCGAGCCGGCCGGCGTCCACCGCCACCGCGTGGCGGCGGAGCCACCACCACCGGTGCCGCGCGCATCCTGCCGCCGCCCGGTCCGACCGCGGTGATCCCGCGCGGCGACTACGACGGCGCCACTGTTCGCTATCCGGCCGCCGAACCGGCTCGGGTGGGTGCGCAGGCCGGTTCCACCGCGATGATGCCGAACCGCGGGGACGCGACGCCGCCCGAGGATCCGGAATCGTCGCGATTCACCACCAGTCAGAAGGTGATGGCCGGTCTCGGCGCCGGCGCGGTGCTACTGGGCGGACTCGCCGCCTGGGTGCTGCTGAGCGGCGAGGCGCCCGCTCCGACGGTCTCACCGAGCAAACCCACCACCTCGGTGGTGGCACCACCGCCGCCGACAACGGTGTGGACCACGACCGAGGAACCCACGACCACCACTGCGCCGGCGCCGCCGCCGGTGGTCACGACGACACCCGAACCGACCACCACCACGACTCAGCCGCCGACCACGACCACCACGCCGCCGGCCACGAGCACGACCACCCGGCAGCGACCGACTCGCACCACACGCCCGACATCGATCCCGTACTACCCCTCGCTCGACCTACCATTACCGGGGGTCGGCGGTGCGCACGAAGCCGACAGCAGCAGCAGAAGCCCTGACACCTCCTCGCAAGGACTGCCATGACGACCCCGAAGAATCTGTCTTCTCGCTACGAACTGGGCGAGATCATCGGATTCGGTGGTATGTCGGAGGTCCACAAGGCTCGTGACCTGCGGCTCGGTCGGGATGTGGCGATCAAGGTGCTGCGCGCCGACCTCGCCCGCGACCCGACGTTCTATCTGCGCTTCAAACGTGAGGCGCAGAATGCGGCGGCGCTGAACCATCCGGCGATCGTGGCGGTGTACGACACCGGCGAGGCCGAGGTGGACGGCGGCCCGCTGCCCTACATCGTCATGGAGTACGTCGACGGCGAGACCCTGCGCGATATCGTGCGTGGTAAGGGTCCGCTGCCGCCGCGCCGCGCGGAGGAAGTCATCGCCGACGTCTGCGCGGCGCTGGACTTCAGCCACAAGAACGGCATCGTGCACCGCGATATGAAGCCGGCCAACATCATGATCAACCGCCAGGGCGCGGTGAAGGTGATGGACTTCGGCATCGCGCGTGCGATCGCGGACAGCTCCAACCCGATGACCCAGACCGCGGCGGTGATCGGCACCGCGCAGTATCTGTCACCGGAGCAGGCGCGGGGCGAACAGGTCGACGCCCGCTCCGATGTGTACTCCGTCGGCTGCGTGCTGTACGAAATCCTCACCGGGCAACCGCCTTTCACCGGCGATTCCCCGGTGGCCGTCGCCTATCAGCATGTGCGCGAGGATCCGAAACTTCCCTCTCTGGTCCATCCGGGCGTACCGCGGGAACTGGATTCCGTGGTGCTCAAGGCGATGAGCAAGAATCAGGCCAACCGGTATCAGACCGCGGCCGAGATGCGCGCCGACCTGATCCGGGTGCTGGGCGGTCAGAAGCCGCACGCACCGATGGTGATGACCGAAGAGGATCGCACGACCTTCCTCGGCAGCATGGATCCGGAGCCGCGCAGCTATCGCACGGTCGAACGCAACGACGGCGACGACGAATCCGAACCCGACGGGCGCAATCCGCGCCGCATGTGGATCGGTATCGGTGCGGGTGCGCTGGTCGTGTTGCTGATAGCGCTGTTCTGGGTTCTGATCGGACCGGGTAGTCATCCCGATCAGGTCGCGATTCCGGATCTGTCGAACCAGCCGGCGCAGCAGGCACAGCACGATCTGGAGAAGCTGGGGTTCGACGTCGCGGTACAGCCGAAGCCGGACGGCAAGGTGGCGAGCGGGAATGTGGTCGCCACTCAGCCGCTCGGTGGTGCGCGCGTCGACAAGGGATCGACCGTCACCCTGCAGGTTTCGACCGGACCACAGCAGGTCCCGGTGCCGCAGCTGGCGAAACTCAGCCAGCAGCAGGCCGAGCAGAATCTGAATGCCGCCGGACTGATCCTGGATCCCCAGGTCCAGCGCGGGCCGTCGAGTCCCGAGGACAAGGACAAGGTGATCAGCCAGTCCCCCACCGCGGATACCAGGATCGACGCCGGAACGAAGGTGACGATCACCCTCGGTAAGGGTCCCGATCAGGTCCGGGTCCCGAATGTGGTGGGCCAGTCCATCGATATCGCCGAGCCGAATCTGGCCGACAGCGCCGGATTCAAGGTGGTCGTCCAGAAGGTCAGCTCCTCCCGGCCCGCCGGCGAGGTGCTGTCCACGGATCCGGCCGGCGGTTCCATGGCAGACAAGGGCTCGACCATCACGGTGCAGGTGTCCAGCGATCAGATCACGATGCCGTCCTTGACCGGACTGACCCCGTCGCAGGCGGTGGACAAGTTGCGTTCGGTGGGCTGGACCGGTGGCGTGGGCCAGATCAGCCAGAGCACCCAGGGCACGTTCGACGCGAGCAATGTCGGCCGCGTGATCGATCAGCAGCCCCGTCCGGGTGCCTCGGTCGGGCGCGATTCGACGATCACGATCGTCACCGGGGTGCTGGGTCCGCCGTGATCTAGAGGTCGAGGTGACGATTCATCGACATGGCCTCATCGGCCAGATCCGGTATCTCGATCACCTCGACACCGTGGTCGCGCAGACTCTCCACGCCGACACAGTTCTCGACGAAGGTGCGGGGTTCGCGCCACGCGATGACCACCCGTGGGATTCCGGCCGCCAGAATGCGATCGGTGCACGGTGCGCGATCGGCCGAGGCGCGGATCGAACACGGCTCCAGACTGCTGTAGATGGTGGCCTCCGCCAGCCGGGGGTCGGCGCCGAGCTTGTTCAGCGCCGATTCCTCCGCATGCACCTTGGCATCGGTTTCCCGGGAGTAGCCGTGGGCGATTTCCACGCCGTCCGGTCCGACGATGACCGCACCGACGGAGAAGGCGGTGCTACTGGGTGGGCACAGCCGGGCCAAGCCGATCGCGTGATGCATCCAGAATCGGTGTGCGCCCGGCGCACCCGGGATCCGGCTGGTCGACTCGCTCGTCCGCCACGCCTCGGATTCGGTTGTCACTGTGGGCCTTCCCTCGTCGTCGGGCTCCCGTCCGCCGGCCTGCCACCGGGCAGGTAGCGCAGTACCGCGATATCTCCCAGCCGGGTGACATCCCGCAAGACCATTCTGCGCCGAGAACCGCCCGGAAACTCCGCCGGATGCAGGAAACGTGGTGCGGCACTGTCGCCGACGAGTACCGGTGCGACGGCCAGCAGCAATTCGTCGGCCAGATCCGCGGCCAGGAACGCGGTGTGGATTCGGCCGCCGCCCTCCACCATCAGCCTCCCGATCCCGCGCGCACCGAGGTCGTCGAGGAGGGCGCCGAAGTCGACGGTGGCGCCCAGGGTGACGATCTCGGCGAATGCGGCCGGCCGGTCGCCGAGCCGTTCGCGACCGGCGGTGGTCGTGTAGACGAGCCGATCGCCGCCCTGCTGCCAGAGCCGCAGCCCGGGATCGAGGTCACCACTCGCACTGACGATTACCCGCACCGGGAATTCCGGCTTCCCGGCCGCGACCCGGGCCTGTCGTCGCGACACACTGCCGACGAGCAGCCGCGGATTGTCCCGCCGCAGCGTCTCCGCGCCGATCAGAATCGCGTCGGATTCGGCGCGCACCTGATCGACGCGGTCGAAATCCTCGGCATTGGACAGCAGCAGCCGCTCCGGTCCGGCATCGTCGATATATCCGTCGATGCTGGTGGCCACGGATAGCACCACATACGGTCGCGGCATGATCGCTCAGACCAGCGCCGCGACCTCGGCCTCGAGCGTGTCGATCAGTCTCTCGGCGGGGCGCTGACCGCAGACCTCCAACCAGTTGGCCAGCATCCGATGCCCGCCCTGGGTCAGGACCGACTCGGGATGGAACTGCACCCCGTGGATCGGCAGCTCGCGGTGGCGCATGGCCATGACGATGCCGCTCTCGGTCCGCCCGATCACCTCGATCTCCGCGGGCAGCGTGTCCTCGAGCACCGTGAGCGAGTGGTAGCGGGTGGCGGTGAACGGATCGGGCAGGCCGGCCAGAACTCCGGACCCGATGTGGAAAACCGAACTCGTCTTGCCGTGCAGCAGCTCCGGCGCCCGGGTCACGGTCGCGCCGAACGCCTCACCGATGGCCTGATGTCCGAGACAGACACCGAGCAGCGGGATACTGTGCCGGGCACAGGCACGGACCAATTCGATACTCGCGCCGGCACGATCGGGCGTACCCGGTCCGGGGCTGATGAGCAGCCCGTCGTAGTCGGTCACAACACTGTCGGCCGGATTCAGCCGGGGGTCGTCGTTACGCCAGACCGTCGCCTCGACACCCAGCTGCCCGAGGTACTGCACCAGGTTGAATACGAAGCTGTCGTAATTGTCGACGACCAGAATGCGCATGGTAGGAGCGTACGTGGCAACGCCATCGATACGCAGCTGAGATAGCCTTTAGTCAGACCTGCACGCCGAATACGAGGACGTCATGCCCAAGTCGAAGGTCCGCAAGAAGACCGACTACAGGATCAATCCGACCAGCCGCACACCGGTGAAGGTGAAAGGCGGCCCGTCGCCGGTCTGGTATGTGTCGATCATGCTCGGCTTCATGCTGGCCGGGCTGGCGTGGCTGCTCGTCTACTACCTGGGCGCCGATCACATCCAGTGGATGAGCGATCTCAACGCGTGGAACTTCCTGATCGGCTTCGGACTCATGGTCGTCGGGTTGATCATGACCATGAGGTGGCGCTGACTCCCGCGCACGGTTGGCGCCGGATGTGCTCCGCGCAGGTGGTGCTGATTGTGGTGCCACACAGGTCGTAGTGATTACACACGTGTTATTCATTCACATCTGTGGATGATTCTGTGGACAACTCGAGGAGCAATTGGGGACCGTGAGCGCATCCGAGTCCGATCACCCCGAGTCCGATCACCCCGAGTCCGATCACCCCGAGTCCGATCACCCCGAGTCCGATCACCCCGAGTCCGATCACCCCGAGTCCGACTCGCAGCCGTGGTCGGGCGACACCGACCCGGCGCCGCGGCTCGAATGGTCCACTCCGGCGCCCGCCCTGGCCGTGGTGGCGCTCGGAGGTGTGGCGTTCGCGGTCGCCGCGTTCCTCGCCTCCGATGGCGCCAGCCGACTGTTGATCGGGCTGGCCGCGGTCCTCATGCTGAGCTTGGCCGCGCTGGGCCTGCGTCAGCGTCCGCGGCTCACGGTGGTCCCGGGACCACCGGCGCAACTGGTGATCCGAGGCCTGCTCGGCCCGGCGGTGTACGGACCCGAGCAGATCCTGCGGGCCCGAGTGGTCGGCTTCCGGCGGCTGGGCCGCAGCATTCCCAACCTCGAACTGGATGTCGAGCACAAGGGTGACGAGCGGCTACTGATCTTCGGTCGCTGGGACCTGGGCACCCATCCCCAGGATGTGCTCGACGTCATGAGCGTGCACGGTCTGGCCCCGGCCGAACCGGGACAGCGCTGAGCCCACCCGATCCACTCGGGCCGGAATCGCCCCTCCGTGTCAGGCGAGAACCGCGGCGCCCGCGCCGATGAGTACCAGCGCCGACACGGCGATCCCGCCGACCGACGCCCATCCGATCCACCGGACCGAGTCCCGGGTCCGGGCCTGCAGCCATTGCGGGACGAACAGGATTCCGACAGCGGCGAGCGTTCCGGCCAGCAGACCACCGAGATGCCCCCACAGCGAGATTCCGGGCAGCGACACACTGATGAGCAGATTGATCGCGATCAGCACCAGCATCTGCACCGGACTCTGCCTCAGGCGCAGCAGGATGACGGTCATCGCGCCGAACAGTCCGTAGATAGCGCCGGAGGCGCCGGCCGTGGCGGTACCGGTGGCCAGCCACATCACCGCCGCCGAACCTCCCAGTAGCGAGGTCAGGTAGACCGCGAGGAATCGCGCCCGGCCCAGTACCAGCTCGGTGTCGCGGCCCAGGATGTAGAGCGCGAACATGTTGACCACCAGGTGCAGCGGCCCGTAGTGCAGAAATCCGGAACCGATCACCCGAATCCACTGTCCCTCGGCGACCTTGCGGGGCGACAGCACCCAGTCGTAGAACAACTGTGAGAGGTGGTTGTCGGAGACGCTGTGCGCCTGACTCGCGGTGACGGCGAATACCGCCACGTTGATCGCGATCAGCACGTAGGTCACCACCGGTGTGGTTCGTGCGGTGGCGGTCCGGCCGGCGGTGCCGACCGTCGGCCGGACGTCGTTGCGCCCAGTGGCCACACATTCGGCACAGTGCTGGCCGACGGCGGCCGGGCGCAGGCATTGCGGGCAGGCCGCCCGCCCGCATCGGGTGCATGCCAGTCCGGTGCTGCGATCGGGATGGCGGTAACAGGTCGATGCGGGCGGTTGCGGATTCACGAGACTCCGATGAGGTCAGTTCAGGGTGATGCTCGAGATCACGACCGGCTCCTTGGGCCGATCGTTGCGGTCGGTGGCGGTGGTCGCGATGGCGTCGACGATCTTGCGCGAATCCGCGTCCACCACTTCACCGAAGATGGTGTGGCGGCGGTTCAGATGCGGCTGCGCACCGACGGTGATGAAGAACTGCGAACCGTTGGTGCCCGGCCCGGCGTTGGCCATCGCCAGCAGGTAACCCCGGTCGAAACGCAGTTCGGGGTGGAACTCGTCGGCGAATTCGTAGCCCGGTCCGCCACGCCCGGTGCCCGTCGGGTCACCACCCTGAATCATGAAGCCATCGATCACACGGTGGAACACGCTGCCGTCGTAGAAGGGGCCGGAGGTGCCGCCGCTCGCGTTCTGCGTCGTGTAGGACGCACTGCCGTCGGCGAGGCCGACGAAATTACGCACCGTCTTCGGAGCGTGGTTACCGAAGAGCGAGATCTTGATATCGCCGAGGTTGGTGTGCAGCACGGCCACGGCGGTCTGATTCGGTGAGGTCACGCGGAATATCGTGCCATGTCGGCTAGGTGGCGGGATGTGCCGCCGCCTCCGGGCCTGTCGCCGCGACCGAATGCCCCAGCCGCGGCGGTTCCGCGGCCGGCTGCGGCAGTTGCGGGCGACGCGCGGCCGCCGCCCACGCGGCGCCACCGGCGACCGCGGCGAGGGTGGCCACGATGAGCCGATTACGCAACCGACCTGTTTTCCGGGAAGTCCCCAACTGCATGCCACCATGCTGTCACAGCACGTGCCCGTCCGCAGTAGCCGCAGGTGAACGGCTCAGCGGCTGACCGACCGCTTGAATTGCCGCAGCGCGAGCGGCACGAAGATCACCAGAATCGCCACCACCCAGATCAGCGTCGTCGTGACCGGATGTTGCAGTGACCACACGTCGGGCGTGGGATTCATCGGACTCGTGTTGCCGAACAGGTCGCGCGTCGCCTGGGTCACCGCCGAGACCGGATTCCAATTCGCGATGACCCGCAGCGGAGTCGGCAGCACATCGCTGGGAACGAAGGTATTGGCGATGAAGGTGAGCGGGAAGATCACCATGAAGCTGGCGTTGTTGAACACCTCCGGTGCCCGCACCAGCAAACCGACGACGGCCATGATCCACGAAATCGCGTAGGCGAACAGCAGTAGCAGCGCATAAGCCAGTACGGCCTCCAGGAACGACCCGTGAATGCGCCATCCCACGATCAGACCGGTCACCGACATCACTACCAGGCTCACCACATTGATCGCGACATCCGCGACCGTGCGGCCGACCAGGACCGCGGACGGCGCCATCGGCAGCGAACGGAACCGGTCGATGATGCCGCGCTGCATATCCTCGGCCAGGCTGGTGCCGGTGAACGTGGCGCCGAATACCGATGTCTGAGCGAAGATTCCGGCGATCAGGAATTCCCGGTAGGAGGTGCCCTGCACCGTGATCGCCGATCCGAAGATGTAGGCGAACAGCAGCACGAACATGATCGGCGACAGGGTCGAGAAGATCAGGACATCGGGTACGCGCTTGATCTTGATGATGTTGCGCTTGGCGATGGTGATGCTGTCGCTGACCACGATCGCAGTGCGTTCGGCCAATGCGGGCCGCTGGGTATCACTCACCGCGGTGATCATCCGAGTCGTCCTTCCGTGGCTTGTTCCAAGGTCTGTGCGGCATCGACCGGGTCGGTGGAATCGGCGGCCTCGTGACCGGTGAGGGTGAGGAAGACGTCGTCGAGCGAGGGCCGGCGCAGTGCGACGTCCTGAATCCGCACCCCGTGTGTGGACAACCGCGCGATGGTGTCGACGAGGGCCTGCGATCCGTCGTCGACCGGAATGGTGAGACGGCGCAATCCGGGTTCGAGGTGGATATCTCCCACGGCCAGACCGGTCAGCGCCTGCTGGGCCACCGCGAGCCCGTCGACGTGTTCGACGGTCAACTCGATGCGATCGCCGCCCACCAGTGCCTTCAACTCGTCGGCGGTCCCGCGGGCGATGACCGTGCCGTGGTCGATCACCGCGATGGCATCGGCCAGCCGATCGGCCTCCTCCATGTACTGGGTGGTCAGCAGCAGAGTGGTTCCGCCCGCGACCAATTCCTCGATGACATCCCAGAGATCCAGCCGTGCGCGCGGATCCAGTCCGGTGGTGGGCTCGTCGAGGAACAGGACCGGTGGATTCGCGACGAGGGCGCCGGCCAGGTCCAGCCGCCGCCGCATTCCGCCGGAGTAGCCCTTCACCGGCCGGTCGGCCGCCTCGCTGAGCCGGAAGCGGTCGAGCAGTTCGCGCGCCCGCTGTTTACTGCGCTGGATACCGAGGTGGTACAGCCGCCCCACCATCTCCAGGTTCTCGAAACCCGTGAGGTATTCGTCGACGGCCGCGTACTGTCCTGAGGCGCCGATATGCGCCCGCAACCGCTGCGGTTCGGCCAGTACGTCGATCCCAGCGACCGTGGCCCGGCCCGCGTCGGGGGTGAGCAGCGTGGTCAGCACACGGACCGTGGTGGTCTTCCCGGCGCCGTTCGGGCCGAGCAGTGCGGTCACCGTCCCCTCGGGCACGGCCAGATCCAGCCCGTCCAAGGCGACGAGCTTCCCGTACTTCTTGACCAAACCCTCGGCGATGATGGCGTCGGGCATTCTCTTCCCCTGCCGTTCGATGTGGACGTGAGGTTTCGCTACTGCCGTGCAGTATTGCCCAGACCACCGACAAGTTCATCCTAAATACGTACGAATCGGACTTTCGGCCGCCGCCGCGCCGCGTGCCGCACGCGACACACCCCACAGAGAAGAGGTGGTCGCATCCCGGAATCCGGCGGTGCTCGGGGGTGCCGGCGGGATGCGACCGACTCGATACTCTCCCGCCGCAGCCGCCCGGTCGTGAGTAGTGCGCTACCTGTGTACGCCCGCAACGGCTACTCACTACCCGCGCGGCGGCTCCCGAAGGTGTGAAAACGCCCACCGTAGACCGTCTGGGCACCCGCTCAGCTACCGATTCCATCGACATTCGACGGCACCGAAACACGCCGGTCGTTTCAAGTGGAATCAGTTTATTGCGTTGTACCGCAACATAATTCGGTGAATCGCAGTCGGCGGCAATCGAGTGCCGGGCAACCCGCTTCCAGCATCCCGCAACACGCCAGAGAAAAAAATTCGGAAACTAGCGGCCCTCATGCATACACAAACGAGAATCGTCGCGTAGGATCATTCACGTCGGCCCCTCCCCCCCGGGCCGACCCTACGCGGGCCTCGGCTAACTCCCCCCCTTCGCCGAGGCCCGCTTCTAATTTCCGGGCACTTCCGTCCTGGTCGCACATCACCGCCACGATCGTTCCGGCGGCCATTCGCATCGATAAACACCTGGACGGCAACAGCTTCGGCCCGTCGTCCCATTCGGCTTCAGCGCCCGTTTCGGCGCAATACGTGCGACCGCAGACGATTGATGCCGCGGACTCGCACACTGCGCAGGTGCCGCAGGGTGAACTCCGACTCCTTGCCCAATTGTGTTGCGACACCGTCGTCCACCAGAACGGTGCCGGGCCGCGCCACACCCGTCAGCCGAGCCGCGGTATTCACCACCGACCCGTACAGATCGCCGAATCGCTGCAGCACCTGCCCATAGGCGAGGCCGACCCGCAATTCCGGCGTGGTCCCGGCCTGGAACGTCGCCTCCTGAATGGCCAGCGCGATCCGCGACCCCGCCACCGCGGACTCGGCCGCGAACATCACCTCGTCACCGACGTTCTTGATCACCCAGCCGCCGTTCTCGGTGATCGCTTCGGTGGTGATGGTTTCGAAGGATTCCAGGAGATCGGTCAGTTCATCGGGATCCAGATGACGGGTGAGCCGGGTGTACCCGACCATATCCGCGAATCCGACAGCCAACTCGCGCAACGTTTCTCCGGTGCCGTCGCCCGCCAGAGACCGTGCCAGGGCAGCAGCCAGATGGCGGCGCCACGCATAGGCCTGTAGTTGCTGCAGAGCCGACACCACCTCGGCCGTCGCCTCCCGCGCGACCTCCGTCTCATCGACCGTGGGATCGTTCGCGGTGATCGTGCGGATGCGATCCGCGATCTCCTCCGCGACCAGATCCACCTGCCATTCGGCCAATCGCGCCATCGACTGTCCGAGGGTGCGCGCGGCCGCCTGCTGCCGCCGTACCTCGGCACCCGCCAGCGCATCGAGGCTCTTGAAATTCCGCACCGCCTGTACATCACCGGCGGTGTATTCGACGGCCTCGTCATCGGGATTGGCGGGAAATCCGAGCGAAACCCACAGTCGCCGTGACAGATCCGCGGGCACACCCGAGAGTTCCGCCACCTCTTCGCGTTTGTAGCGACGCGGACCTTCGAGGAGATACGGCTCGACAACCGACTGCACCAGCTTCGACAGCTCCGGGGACGCCATGATTCGACGATACGGATCCGGCGAGAACTCGACCGGCCGGTGGTGATTTGTCACAGTGCGTGTCCGCACGAGAACGGTGGTCGGGTTCCACGTGGAACCCGACCACCGCGATCCACGTCCAGGATCAGGCTTCGGCGCCCGGCTTCCAGGTGGCGATGGCCCAGATCACCACCACGTTCAGCGCGATCACCAGAATCGACCACGCCGGGTAGTACGGCAGCCACAGGAAATTCGCGAGAATCGATAGCGCGGCCAGGGTTATCGCCGCGACGCGGCCCCAGCCCGTTCCTGCCATCAGGCCGAGGGCGGCGATCACCAGGAGGATGCCCAGGACGATATGGATCCATCCCCAGGTTGTGGTGTCGAACTTGTAGACGTAGTCGACGCCCACGACGAACAGATCGTCGTTGGCGACCGCCGAAATCCCCTCCAGAATCGAGAGAACACCGACGGTGATCAGCAGGATCGCCGCAGCGATCGAGGTTCCGGCGGCGATGCCCTGACGGACTGGATGTTGTTGCGGGGTTGTTGTCATGGCGGAACTCCTTCCCAGCTGAGGGGCCTTGCCATGACTGTGCCCAGCGGAAGGGGCGTTGGCTTCACCCGTGGCGGGTGAGTGTGGTCCGGGTCGTTCCCCGGTCGCCGCGCGAATCGCGCGGTTCAGGTCTGTTCGTCCGGTTGCGGCGCCCGATCCTGGATCAGCACCCCGACCCAGCGCGTGGTCGGGTCGATATCGAGCAGCACTGCCTTCATCAGCAGCGTCAGCGGAATAGCCAGCAGAGCGCCGAGCGCCCCCAGTACCCACGACCAGAAAACCAGCGACAGAAATGTCACGGTGACGCTGAGCCCGACCGCGTCACCGACGAACTTGGGCTGGATGATCGACTGAATCACGAAGTTGATGACCGAGTACACGACGATCACCCAGAGCATCAGCACCGGCCCGCTGTCGAGCAGCGCTAGCAGCGCCGGCGGAACCAGTCCGATGACGAATCCGATATTCGGGATGTAGTTGGTGATGAAGGACAGCAGCGCCCACAGCACCGGCAGTGGTACGCCCATCAACCACAGCGCGCCACCGTCGAATATCGCGACGATCAAACCGAAGATCGTCGACACCACCAGGTATTTCCGCGTACCGATGGCGAATGCGCTCAATGCGTACGCGATCTCGGGACGCGCCTTGGCGACAACGACGAGTTTGCGATCGATCATCATGCCGTCGATGGCCATGAACAGCAGCAATGCGAGCACGAAGAACAGATTCGAGAAAATGCCCAGGGCGTTGCTCAGGGTGGCCGACAGCACGTCGACGACCTTGCCCACATCCATACCGTTGAGGGTGTTGTGGATCTGCTCGGTGTCCACTCCCGCATCGGACAGCCAGTGGCGCACCCCGCCGAGCATGTCGTTCAACTTATCGGTGTATTTGGGCAGTTCGGAGGCCAGCTGTGCGACCGAGAGCACCAGCGCGCCCAGTAATCCGAGCAAAATCAGGACGACGAGCACCAGTGCGGCGACCATTCCGATCCACGGCCGCCACCCGCGCCCCTGGACCCAGGTCTGCACCGGCTGGACGGCCATGGTCAGCATCAGGGCCAGAAATGTCGGTCCCAATATCCCGGAGAACGTCTTCATTCCGATGATCACCACGACCGCACCCGCGGCGGACAACACCACGATCAGTCCGCGCGGAAGCGACCAGGTCGCGCCGGAGGCAGGTGGAGGCGCGGCAGATTCGGCACGCGTGGGTCGAGCTCGTCGCGAAAGCATGGGAATATCCTCGCCGCTGGAGAGCACCTCTGAATTCTCCTGCGCGACCCTAACGCCACAGCCCGCCGCGGACGGCCTACGCCACGGCTGATTCGGCATACCCGAGACCGATTCGAAACCATGACGGAAGTCACAATTTGACCGAGTTCGGCAAATGAGTGGTGTACGTTTCAATTTGGAACCTTCAAGGCTTCAGGAAACTGCCTTCAGCAAAGGCAAAGCTCCGGGAGGCGCGTTGAATGATTCATCGGGTTCAGCCCACGCGATAGTCGATAGCTCTAGAGTTGCCACAGTTTGGGGTGGCCTGCAAATCGGCATGCCGAAGCTGTCCTTCACGCCTCTCCCTCTCGCCGAAGCCCAGGCCCGCATCGACGAGGCGATGGCCGGTGGCGGCCGGACCGTATTGATCTGCGCCCCTGCGGGAACCGGAAAGACGGTGCTGACCGCGGATTGGGTCGCGCGTCGTTCCGGTTGCCGTATCGGCTGGCTGACCTTCACCGGGCGCCGCGGAGAATCCGCCGACCTCTGGCATGCGATCGCCGGATCAGTAGGTCTGTCCGACGACGATGTGAACGGTCCCGACCTGACCTCCCCGCTCGCCGAACCGGCCCTGCTGGTCGACCGTTTGGCAGAACTGCCGGGGCGAACGGTACTGGTCCTCGACGATGCCCACCTGCTGACCGATCCGCTCGCGCTGGCCGGTCTGGACTATCTCGTCACGAACGCACCGGCCGGTCTGACCATCATCGTCACCGGACGATTCGACCCGCCGATGCGCTGGCACGTCCTCGAACTGAGTGGCCGGCTGATCCGCCTGAGCGCACGGGAACTCGCCCTCGACGAGGTACTCATCGCGCGACTCCTCGATCAGCACGGGCTCGACCCGGACGGCGACGAGATCGCGACGATTCAGCAGCTGACGTGTGGCTGGGCCGCACTCGTGCGGATCGCCGCCATCTATCTCGCCGCCGATCCGCAAGACCGTCCGACCGCACTGGCGACGCTGGCCTGCGCACCCCACGCGATCAGCGACTTCCTGGTGGGTGAGCTGCTCACCGCCCTGTCGGAGGATGCGCTGCACTTCCTGCTCACCACGGCGATTCCCGAGGAGTTCACCGTCGATCTGGCCACCGAACTCGCCGGTGACTCCGCGGCGGCCACACTCGAGAACCTGCTGCGTAACAACCTGCCGATCAAATGCGTCGCCCGAAACGGCGAGTTGTGGCACAGCTACCACCCCATGTTGCGGGCCTACCTACTCGCGGAGGCCGCGCGTTCGGTGCCGGATCGGATGCAGCCGATCCACCGCACCTGCTCGACCTGGTTCATCGATACCCGAATGCCCTCGGCCGCACTCCATCACGTCCTGGCCGAACCGGGCCGGCCGCAGTTGTCGCGATTCCTTCGCGAGCACGGACCGCGCCTGGTGTTCGGCGGTGACGGCCCGGCCTTCTTCGCTCGGCTCGACGACATCGGCGAACTGGCCGACGATCAATTCGTCCAGCAGCTACGTATCGCCGAAGCGGTGGGCCGCGCTGATATCGCGGCGGCCACCGCCTATCTCGATCGGCTACTGGCCGAACCGTATTCGGCCTCCGCGCTGGTACCCACCTCGTGGCTGACGATCTTGCGCGAGGCGGTGACCGCCGACGTCGCGGTGGCCACGGGTAACAGACCCGCGGCCCCCAACCTGACGACGCTGACCCCGACCGGCCACCCCGAACTCGACTGCTACATCGTGCTGCAACTGTCGAACGCGTATCTGCATCGCGGCGATATCGCCCCGGGCGAATCCGGCCTGTGGCATGCGCTCGCCCTCGCCGAACGGGCCGGACTGGGTCGTTTCGTCGTCGAAGCCGCCACCAGGCTGGCCCTGTGCGGCGGCTTCGACGGCCATCTCACGGTCATGTGCGAACGTGCGGAGTACGCGGTCGAACTCGGCGGAAAATACGGGTTGCGTACCGATCCCGCGATCACCCACGCGCGGGCGATGATCGCCTACGTCCGCTATCTGCAGGGCGCTGCCCTCGATCCGCACGCCGCGCAACTGCCGACCTCGGTGCGGTCCTCCCCGGTGCCGGTCGGCGACCGGCACGCGCATGCCGTCTTCCGGCTGCTCGAATTCGATTCCACCGCCGACCGCTTCCCCATCGCCGATGCGCTGCGGCTGCAACTGCTGGAGATACTGGCCGATCGGACCCCATCGGCGCAGTCGGGCGATCTGATCCTGCACGCGGTGCTCGCGCTGCTGCGGATTCAATCTCGGGTCAGCGCACAGACATTGGTCGAGCGCGCGGTCGCGGTGCTGGGGCATACGCCAGATGTCGTGGTCGCGGAGGCGGCGCTGTCGGAGTACGCGCACACGTCTTCGACGACACTGGAACTACTACGGCCACTACTGAACCGGTGCGAGGAACTGCGCCCGGTCCCGGCGGTCGCCGCGTGGCTGCTCTATGCCTCGGCCTGCGACCACCTCGACCGCCCGGTCAAGGCCTACGAGGCACTGTCGAATGCGCTGGGGCGCGCGGCCGGGGACCGCATCGTCCGGCCGTTCGTGGATGTGCCCGGAATCGTTGCGCTGCTGGACGGTTCGGTGGGCCGCTTCGGACATCACGACCGGCTGGTCGAGCAGATCCGGTCACATCCGCTGGCCCGGACCGCGGCACACAGTCCGCGGCTGACCGAGACCGAGATCTCGGTCCTGCGCCAGTTGCCGTCCGGGATGACAACCCTGAATATCGCCGAGGGCATGGGGGTTTCGATCAACACCGTCAAAACCCATCTGCGAGGGATCTATCACAAACTCGGCAGCGGCTCCCGGGCCGCCGCGATCGCGCGCGCCCGTGAACTCGGCCTGATCTGAGCCCCACTCGGTACGATCCGAATTCGTCAGGCGCCCAGGAATTCTCCGATTGCGGGCCAGGTCGAGGTGGCGGCGTTCGGTCCCACCATCAATCCCAGATGGCCACCGGTGACCTCGACGAATCGCACCTCCGACGCGCCGGTCAGCAACTCGGGCCCGCGGCCGGTGGATCGGGCCGGCACCAACATATCGGTACGGCTGCCGATCAGCAGGACCCGGCAGGTGAGTTTGGACAGTTCCACCACCAGATCCGAGCGCAACCGAACGACGCCGTCCGCCAACTCGTTTCGCAGCACCAGACTGCGATAGATCTGCCAGAGCGACCGGCCCGGATAACCGGGCATGGTCGCCATGAACCGGTCGACCGCCTCCATCCGGGCCAGCGCCTCGGTATCAGTGGCGTTGCGGGCGATGAACAACGGCTTGGTCAGTTCGCGATCGAAGGCCTGCAGCCGGAACCCCAACCGGACCAGTTCCCGCGGGGCACCACCGAGCAGGCGCGTCGCCATCGCGACACCGCGCCCGCCGGTGATCCGTCCGGCCAGGCGGACCGGCACCAGGAAAGGCGTCCAGCGCTGATCGAAGGGGGTCGCGAGGCCGGTGACCGAGGCGATGGGCAGATCCGCGTGAGCCGCGGCGGCGAGCATGGCGAGCGCACCGCCCAGCGACCAGCCGATCACATCGACCGGCCGATCGTGTTCGGCGGCTACCCGCCGCACCGCGTCCGGCACGATGCCGTGGGTCCACTGTTCGAGCCCGAGATCCCGGTCCCCGTAGTCGAAGTCGCCGTAATCGATCACATACGGCTGTTTACCGATTCCGAGTAGATAGCGGACCAGGCTCTGCCCGTCGCGCAGGTCGAAACAGGCCGGGGTGACCGCGAGCGGCGGCACCAGCAGGACCGGATTTCCGGTCGCCGGTTCGGCACGGTCGTAGCGCAGCAGCCGATTGTGCGGCTCGTCGCTGATCGGCGTGGACGGCGCCGGCCGATAGGGCTCGATGCCGTCACCGAACGACACCTCCCAGATATTGCGCGCGGCGCGCGGCAGATCCGCGACGAAGGCGACCACCGGTGACTACCTCCCATATCCCGGCCGCGGTCGAACCGCGGCATCATCGCCGGTCAACGCCGACACCCTGCTGACGACAGTCACTCGATGGTATTCGCGGCCACCATTTTTCCGCTACGCGAAGTTACATATAACACGTGGCACGCGGCTACTGGTACAACCAGTTGACTTGTTGATGGGAACCGGTCAAGGTAACGGCATGGAGTTCACCGCTGTCTCCCGCACCGCCGTCTCGGACACCGTCTTCGGCCAGTTGGTCGACGCGATTCTCAGCGGTCGTATCGCCCCCGGCGACGCGCTGCCCTCGGAACGCGAACTCGCCGAAACCTTCCAGGTCAACCGGCACGCCGTCCGCGAGGCGCTGCGGCGCGTCCAACAGGGTGGCCTGGTAAGGATCGCGCAGGGCGGCAAGACCCGGGTGCAGGACTGGCGGGCACACAGCGGGCTCGACGTCCTGTCCGCACTGGCCGCGGCCGGTGCGCTGCCACCGCAGCGGCTGCTGCGCGATATCGCGGTGATGCGCCGATCCGTTGCCGCCGACGCGGCCCGGTTGTGTGCGCTCACCGCGGATGCGGACCAGATCGCGGCGATCGAACAGGCCGCCCGGAACTACCCGGATGCGACCGCGGATCTCAGCGAGCTGACCACCGCGGATCTGGAATTCTGGACCGCCGTCATCGACGGCTCCGGAAACGTGGCCTACCGCCTGGCAATGAACACACTGGTCAACGGCTATTTCGATATCGGCATGCCGGTGATCGCGGAGTTGGGCCTCAACAAGGAGTACATCGACGCCGAGATCCATCGCGAACTGGCGCGACGGATCGCGGCGCGAGACGCGGACGGCGCCTACACGCTCGCCCGCGAATTTCTCGGCCGCTTCGCCGCGGCCCTGGGTGCGAAAGACTGACCATGTTCGACCTGATCGCCCATGCCATACCGGTTTTCGTCATCTGCCTGATCGCGGAGGCCGTCTCGTTCCACTTCCTGCCCGATGACGACGAGCTCGGTTATCGGTTCCGCGACGCCACCACCAGTGTGGTGATGGGGCTGGGCAATGTGGTCGTCAATATCGGCTGGAAACTGGTGGTACTCACCGTCTTCGCCGCGGCGTATCTGATCACGCCGCTGCGCCTGTCACCCGCCAACCCGCTGACCTGGATCTCCCTGTTCGTCGCCGACGATTTCGCCTACTACTGGTACCACCGCACTCATCACACGGTGCGGCTGTTCTGGGCCAGCCACGTCGTGCACCACTCCAGCGAGTTCTACAACCTGTCCACCGCGCTCCGGCAGCCGTGGACGCCGTTCAGTT
This sequence comes from Nocardia spumae, assembly GCF_020733635.1. Classification (NCBI taxonomy): domain Bacteria; kingdom Bacillati; phylum Actinomycetota; class Actinomycetes; order Mycobacteriales; family Nocardiaceae; genus Nocardia; species Nocardia spumae. The sequence goes on from NZ_JAJFZL010000001.1 coordinate 189,864, forward strand.
CGCTGCCCTACTGGATTCCACTGGCGCTGCTGGGCTTTCCGCCCTGGATGATTCTGCTGCAGCAGTCGATCAGCCTGGTGTATCAGTTCTTCATCCACACCGAGCGCGTCACCATGCTGTGGCGTCCGATCGAGTGGATGTTCAACACCCCGTCCCACCATCGGGTACACCACGGCTCCAACGATCGCTATCTCGATCGCAATTACGGCGGCATCCTGATCGTCTGGGATCGACTGTTCAGCACCTTCGAACCCGAATCCGAACGGGTGCGCTACGGCTTGACCACCAATATCCACACCTACAATCCGGTCCGCGTGGCCACCCACGAATTCGCCGCCATCTGGTCGGATCTGCTGCGTGCCCGGTCCTGGCGCGATCGCTGGGGATATCTGCTGCGTGGACCGGGCTGGGCACCCGACTGAACTACCGCGCGGGCGCCCCGAACCAGCGGTGCAGGGCCGCGACGAGGTCCGAACGGTCCGCTGCCACACCGTCTTCGCCCGCGGCCCAGGCGACATATCCGTCCGGACGTACCAGAACAGCCGACGATGCCACGGACTCGCGGGGTTTCGCGGTGACGATACGGATGCGGTCCTGCCACGCCGCCGCGACGGAGCGCAGCTCCGGGGAGTCGGCGAAATCGAACAGCACCCCCGTTCCACCGGTGAAGTGTTCGGCGATCCGTGAACCGTCGGACAGATCCAGATCCGGCACGACCGCACCGACGAGCCGGTGGTCACCGCCGAGGTTGTAGCGGTGCAGGACACCGGATATCCGCTTGAACACCGTGGTCGCGCCGTCACCGGTGGAGAGCAGCTCGGCCATCACCTCACGCAGGGCCTTACTGCGACGATCCAATCGCATCAACGCCACCTGCGCACGGGTCCACTCCAGCACCCACGCCCCGATCGGATAGCGCTCCGCGGTGTAGGTGTCGAGCAACTCCTCCCCCATCCTGCCGCGCGCGACGGCACCCAGCTTCCAGCCGAGGTCGACGGCGTCACCGATGCCGAGGTTCAATCCCTGGCCGCCGAACGGTGAATGCACATGTGCCGCATCGCCGGCCAGCAGCACCCGGCCCTTGCGATAGTCGGGCACCTGCCGGGTGTTGTCGGTGAACCGGGTGGCGGAATGGACGGCCGTGATGCGGACCGGTACACCGGTGACCCGGCGCAGACTCGCCTCCAGCTCGGCGGCGGTTATCGGTGCGTCGCGATCGACCGGCGGTCCGTCGAGTTCGACGGTCAGGAAGCGGCCCGGGGTCGGACCGTACACGTAGATCCCGTGTTCGGTGTCATGCCAACCCCGTCGCAATCCTTCGGTTTCCGACATCTCCACCACGGCCTGCCGGCCGGTGATCTCCGGGTCCAGGCCGGGAAAGTCGAATCCGGCGAGTTTACGGACGGTACTGCGGCCGCCGTCGCATCCGACCAGCCAGGCGGCGCGGATCATTTCGGCACCGCAGCACACGGTCACCGCGTCACCGTGATCGGTCAGATCCGTCAACTCCACGCCGCGGCGCACCACCACACCCAGCTCGTCGGCCCGAGCCTCGAGAATCTCCTCGATACCCTGCTGATTCACCAGGACGGCCCGGCCCGCCGGCCCGACACCGTCGAAGGCCGGATCCTCACCGTCGATCACATCGAAGGGCAGCATGATGCCCGCGAAATGACCCGCGATCGGCGGCCGGTCCGCGGTGACGGCCGACGGGCCGGCGAACGCCCGGATCGCCTCGATCGCCGCCTCCTGCCGGGCGAGCAGTTCGGGCAGCAGCCCGCGGCGATCGAAGGCCTGGGCCGTCGGCACATTGATGGCACCGGCCTTGATCGTCGTATCTATCTCGGTCAGCCGCTCGACGACCAGCACCTCGGCTCCGGCCAGGCGCAATTCACATGCCAGCATCAGCCCGACCGGGCCGGCACCGGCGACAACCACATCGAATGCCTCGTTCATGACAGTCAGACTGGCGGCACCGGCTTGCAACCCCCTTGCGTCGCGAATGCGCGGGCTCTCGGCCCGCGCAAGTGTCAAGCCAGCGCCACCAGTTCGTGCAAGGTGGTGCCCGTGCGCCGGACGGGGCCGCCGTCATCGTGCACAGTCAGTTCGAAGGACGATTCGAAGCGGAAATAACCGGGATGGCCGATCAACTTGTACGCCAACGGTTTCAGCAGCCGCGACCGCACCAGCGGGATGTCGTCGAGCAGATCGTGGGCGTGGATGACCCGCTCCACGGTCAGGCGCAATTCGACCCGGTCCGGCACCACCAGTTCGATCCATTCCGGATACATCCGGCCCGCCGTGGCGTCGAACCGCCCCGGCCCCTCCCGAAGCCGCATCTCACCGGTCGAGAGCACGATGCGATCGTGATGGGCCAGCATCAACGGAGCGATCTCGTGTGCGCCGCGCCGCCGCTGGGTCAGCACATCGGCGAACAACAGCGAATAGTCCTCGACGTACAACCGGCCCCAGTGCCAGCGCTCGATGATCTTGCGCATATCGCCGACGCCCCAATTGTGGTCGGCGTAGCCGCGGCCGGTGACTTCCGAGCGGGCGCCGTCGATGGTGACGGTCCCGCTCACCCGCGCCCGCGGCGCGCCGACGACCCAGCCGAAGGAATCGCCACCGCCGAAATGTGTTTCGCCCCGGCCCGGCATCCAGCTCGGCAGTTCGTTGTCGAAGCGCAGATCGAATTCCAGCCCGCCCTCGGCCAGCCGGAGATGATGCGTCGGCAGTCCGCCGGGCCGGAATTCGGTGTAGGCGTGGTTGTCCCCGATCCGCACATCGCATGTCCGCGCATCGAACGACGCCCTGTCCCGCGGATACTTCCGCGAGATCTGGCGCCTGGTGCCATCGGGCTCGTACACCATCAGCTCGACCCACGGCCTGGAGTGCGGGAAATCCTCGGGACGTCGCTTGGTCAGAAATCCGACCACCGTATGCCCGCTGTCGAGACGCGCGTCGAAGTACCAGTGTTCGAAGGCCAGGGCGCTCGTCGCGGGATGCAGGCCATTGTGCCGTGGTTCGACCACGGTCAGTTCGCCGTCCCGGCGTCCGGGGCCGTTCCATGCCTCGACGATCTCCGTACTGTTCATCGCTACCGTTCCCTTCACCGGCGCAGTGCGCCGCTGGCATCGAATTCCGCTTCCCTGCCCTGCATCTGGGCCCGGTACCAGTTCTCGCGATGCCGGACCATCACCCGCTCGTGCGCCCGCGCGACCGGCGGCACCCGCCGGATGAACTCCATCGCGGTGATCAGCGGAAACCGGAGAACCGGGATCAACAGCCACGGCAACGCCGGGGGCATCCGGTATTTCCGACGGGTGCCGGGCGCCATGTACATCGCCGAGTACACCGAGTTGATGCGGAAGTTGTAGGCGGCGCGAATCCTGTTCCAGCCGCGGTGTTCCGGACGCGGTGCGAAGGCCGCGGGGTAGGACTCGATCAGTTCGGCGCCATGGGTACCGGCATCGTAGGAACGCGAGGCGATGGTCATGGCGAGCACTCGCAGCGAATCCACCACGGTTTCCGGATGCCATCGCAGGCGCACCCCGAGCAGATAGCCCATGTACCGCTGAAAGTGCAGCAGCGCGCGGATTTCCGACGGTGTGGTCTGATACCCGAGGGCCCACAGGCCGAGACCCGGTGTGACACTTCCGGCGATCAGAGTCAGCAGCTGATAGGTCTGGCTGATCGGCAGCCCCCACCTGTCGATATCCCATTCCGGATGACCGGCCACCTTCGCCCGGACCGACACATGCATGACGCGCACCTTCAGCGCGGTGGCGCGGCCGGTGGAACCGGGAGTCAGCAGTGCGTTCGGCTGCGACACGTCCATCCAGAACCGGCACGTTTCCAGATACCTGCGCAGGGCGCTGTTTCCGGCATATCCACCCGCCAGCGACAGCGGGGTCGCCACCGCGGATTCGGTGTACATCTCCAGGGTTTCGGCACCGGCGAAGCTGAACAGCATGGTGCCCCAGCGTCGCCAGATCGCCGCGCCCTGTTCGACCTGCTCCGGGCGTACCCATTCGGGCACGGTGTCGAACTCCGCGAACAACTCGCGCATGGAATCCGGGGCCTCGGGCACCGCGTCGATGCCGTCGGACAATGCCCGATCGAGCAGCCGGCGACCCGCCGCCGAACCACCGGGACCGTGCATCACGTCGGCGACGAAACGCTCGGCAACCGGATCGCCCGCGAACAGATCCTCGGTGAGCGCGCGCGCTTGTTCATCGGTCGGAAAGAGACTGGCGCCGGTCACCTTTCGCACCACCGCGTCCAGCCGCTGGACGGCGGGCGTCTGCTTGGCCTCCCAGTATCGGAAGGCGCTGGGAATTTTCAGGGTCTGAGTCATCGCATTCACCGAACCGTCCGGAATCGCAGCATCATGTCGTGGTCCTCGTGATCGAGCAGGTGGCAGTGCCATACGAATCCGCGCAGTTCCGAATCGTGATGCGCGGCATGTTCATCCGAATGTCCGGCCATGGCGGCCGACGGCGGATTCAGTCGAGGGAAGGGCGCGTCCGGATCGAAACCGAGCTCCTCGGCGGTCGGAAAGCGCATCACGACGCGGGTCACTGTGCCGCCGTCGACGCGCACCACATCCTTCCAGCCACTCTCCCACGGAGCCGGTGGCTGCGGTGGGCCGGCGAGGAATCCCTCCGGATCCGGTGTCCAGCGCACGCCGACGGCCGGTTGTGGATGAGCCAGTTGATAATCCACCGTTCGCAGTGGAGTACGGCTGAGGATGCGGAAGTTGACCAGGTGAATGTGGATCGGATGGGGATCCGGGGTGATGTTGACGATGTTCCACACCTCGGTCGCACCCTGGCGCGGCATCTCGATATCCGGATCGGCGTAGCGCAGGTTGTTGAGCGACATGATCGCCGGCGGCACGCGCGGCTCGTAGGGCTGACTGACGGTCAGGGTACGAGCGCGGTCCGGCGCCGGTATCGCGGGCAACGCCGGCGGCTGCCCTGGACCGCCACGCAGAGTCCACGGGACCGGGCCGCGAAATCCGGTGCGATCCTCGGCGCGGAAACGGCAGAACACGCCCATCGCCACCTCACCCAATACGGCCGCCTGGAATACCGGCGGTTCGTCATTGCACAGCTCGACCGTCTCCCCCGGTGCCAGTTCGGTGAAATCGACCAGCAGGTCGACACGTTCGGCGGGAGCCAGCCGCAGCGTCCGGACCGGAACCGGCGCATCGAGCAGGCCGTGATCGTTGCCGATCACCCAGAACCGCATGTGATTGCCGAAGAACAGATTCCAGGTACTGAACGAGGCCGCGTTGATCGCGCGGAACCGGTACAGCCCGCGCGCCACCGGCAGCTGCGGCCACACCACCCCGTTCACCACGCCGACGTCACCGACCGCACCGCCCTCCCACAGCCCTCGCGGCACCACGACGGTCGAGCGCAGACTCTGGCGTCCCTCCGGGGTGAACAACTTCTCCTGCAGCACCAACGGCATCTCGAAGTCACCGGCGGGCAGACCGAGCGGATTTCCCGGCTGCCCGGTGTCGAATTCGTCGCGGAGCAACACCATTCCGGTCAATCCGGCGTAGACGTTGGCCCGGGTGATCCCCATCGGGTGATCGTGGTACCAGAGGTGCCCCGCCGATTGCCGCAGCGGGAACTCGTGATCGAGGTGCTGTCCGGGCAGCACCAGTTGTTCCGGGTGACCGTCGGACGCGGGCGGGGTCACCCCACCGTGCAGGTGCAGCGAGGCCGGTACCACGGTCCGATGGCTTTCCGGCACCCCGTGCAGGCTGGTGTCGATATCGGCGGCGAACGGGTGAGCGCCGAGACGGTTGTGAAATCGCACCGTGAGCGGTCGGCCCGCCTCGTGTTCGATGGTCGGGCCGAGATAGGTCGAATCGTTGTAGCCGAAGGCCGGCACCGCCGGCATATCGCGGTGGAAGCGATGTGCGGCACTGCGTGCGACCAGGTCCAGCCGGTCACCGGTGACGACCGGCGGTCGCGGCAGCTCGTCGACGAAGCGTGCCATGGGCGGGGAATGAAACAGCAGCGGACTCTCGAATCCGGGCGGATCGGCGGCGGCGGTCATCCGGCCCGCCACTGCCGCCGTGAGACCCGTGCCGATACCCCGCAACATCGCGCGGCGGCCGATCGGTCGATACATCCCTCGCACCTTCCGAGGGTGATTCGAGCATCACCCGTCGCAGCGACCATACCATTTAGTACAGTAAACGGTACTTGATTGAATGGTGAAGCCGGAGGTGAGCCGTGCGCACACCGGATCCGCAGGTGATCGACTCCCCTACGATCGAGTTATGCACCTGGGCGGTACGGCGGTGAGCCGATGACGGCGTCGAAGAAGGCCCCGCTGTCCAAGAAGGCCGAGGCACAACATCGCAACCGGCGCCAGACCACCCGCCTGTCCTACGAGGATTGGGTGAACGGCGCCCTGGATCTACTGGCCCGCGAAGGCGTGACCGCGATCCGCATCCCCCGGCTGTGCCAGGACCTCGGCGTCACCAAGGGCAGTTTCTATTGGCATTTCGACGATCTCGAACAACTGATGGCGGCCATGGCCGACCGATGGGGCGAAACGCAAAGCGAGGCGGTACGTGCCCTCGCCGCCCTGGATTCGATACCGGTCGAGGCGCGAATCGAGAAGATGGCCGCCATGCTGGTGGACCAGCGGCACTGGATGGTCGAGGCCTCGGTACGGGAATGGTCACGCACCGACGAGACGGTGGCGGAGGCGGTGCGGGCACTGGATCAGCGCATCTTCCGGACGGTGCAGACGATCATGCTCGATCTCGGCTTCGATCCGGTACAGGCCCGTCAGCGGGCCGGCGCGATGGTGTATCTGGGCATCGGGCTGATCCACGGCCGCGACAATCTGCCGACCCCGACCCCGGAGGAAGTGCAGGGGGTTGTGGACCTGCTCATCCGGCCGTGAGGATGCGCTCGAAAGCGCACTTCGACGGCGAGTGCTACAGCTAGGCCGCCCGGGCAATGGCCCGGATCGCTCGGAGGCGTCGGTCAGCGAGGCCTTCGATGAGGTTGTCGACGCGGCTGCCGAAGTCGGGGACGAAGGCATGGAGTCCTAGTGGGCCGGGGGGCAGCGCGCGCACCGTTCGCATCGTGGTCACGGCCTGTTCAGTGAGGTCTGCCCAGTGCTCGATGGTGAATCCCGCGCCTTCGACGGTGGCGCGCAGCGCGGCCGGAGTCAGCAGGTGACCCTGGTGGGGTCGGTCGGCCCAGGGCACCGGGTAGTCCGGTTCGCCGCGTTCACCGGAGGTGATGTCCCACATGGCAAGTCGGCCACCGCTAGTCAGGACACGGCAGGCCTCCCGATACAGGAGGTCTTTATCGGCCACATTCATTTGGACGTGCTGGCTGAAGACGACATCGAAGGACGAGTCGGTGAACGGGAGGTCGGTGACATCTGCCCGCCGGACGATGATTCGGTCGTCCAGGTCGACCAGACGGTTGAGCCAGCGGGCCGTATCGCAGTAACTCTCGGCCAGGTCGATCGCCGTCACCGTGCATTCGAAGCGCGCGGCGAGGTACCGCGCGGTCCCGCCGATGGAGGTACCGGCATCGAGCACGTTGCTGCCGGGGTCGATGTCGAGCAGGTCCGCGAGCTGCTCGGTCGCGATACGTCCACTGGTGTGGAAGTCCTCGAGCATTCCGAGGTCGGCAGCCCGCAGGTGGTCGAGGTCCTTCCCCGCGGCGATGAGGGCTCGTTCGATGTCCAGCCGGGATGAGCCGGTCTCGTAGTGGGAGGGGATACGCGCACGTGTCATATCGGTTTCCTTCATCGATCAGCGCGGCTGACGGACTGGTATCTGCTCGATATCGGTTCGGGCGGGCCGGGTTCGGTGACGGGTCGCAGACGATCGAGAGCCTCGAGCCTTCCGTGCGTGGTGAGCCCGAGCGCGGTGGCCCCGTCGAGGTCTATCAACCCGGTGAGCAGACCGAGAACGGCACGGGGTGGTCCCTCGATGGTGAGGTCCGGGTCGGCGGCGCGGCCGACCCTCGTGCGTACTCCGCCATCGCCGAGCTCGACGACCGCGTGTTCGCCGGACGCGATCAGTTGAATAGTGAGCGGTGGGCCGTCGGGATCGGTGTCGGCGGTGAACCACGCCGGCGCGTAGGCGAGCCACTGCGCCCGGAACGTGTCGCCGGGCCGCTCGGTGGCCATGAACTGCATGCCCCACAGGCCGAGTGTCCGCAGTGTGGGTTCCAGCGCCCGCCCGGTGTCGGTCAGTTCGTAGAGAGTGGTCGCGACCGGAGGTGGCGCGTCAACGGTGTCGATCAGCCCGCTCTCCTTCAGCTCGCCCAGCCGGGTCGACAAAAGGTTGGCGGCGATGGAAGGCAGCCCGTTCTTCAGATCGGTGAAGCGGCACGGCCCCTGCACAAGCAGCTCGCGAACGATCAGCAGTGTCCACCGGTCGCCGACCAGGTCGAGCGCTCGGGCGATCGAACAGTATTCACCGTAGCTTCGCATGCGACCAGCATACGCAGGGAGGAGTAGAGTTTCTCTACTTATAGGTTTATTTTCTCTACCGCAGAGGGTGATGTGGTATCACGCCACCACCATCGTTTCTGGCATCTGCCGGCTTTGTTCGCGGGCCGCACGGTCGGCTATGAGAGGTAGGGCGACCGAGAGGTGTCCGGTGAATACTTCTGTGCCTGTTTCCGTTCGGCACGCAACGCAGTCCGGACATTGCGGCCCGTTCGGGATCCGGATCCCGCGTCCCGAACGGCCGGTCCGTGTGGTGGAGCCTAGGGGAATCGAACCCCTAACCCCTGCCTTGCAAAGGCAGTGCTCTGCCAATTGAGCTAAGGCCCCGGTGCGTACGCGGACTCAGCGCGTGGTCACCTCGTGCCACACATCCGCCTCGTTCCGCTTGCGAACCTTGGTGACAGCGAAGACAACTGCGGCCAGGACACCGATCGTCAGAAGAAGTTTCATGCCGTCCACCCTACTGTGCTCGCCGCGCCGAAGCTTCCGGCAGGCGTGTGGATTACCCGAACTCGCGCGCCGCCGGCGTGAGGAAGGACAAGCGAATCGCGGCCCGTGGCGGCGATCATCGACAGTGGTGAATCACCGAACAACGTGCTGAGCAGATGACGGTATCCCCCGAACCGGTCCATCCGTTGAAGTGGAGCCTAGGGGAATCGAACCCCTAACCCCTGCCTTGCAAAGGCAGTGCTCTGCCAATTGAGCTAAGGCCCCCTCGGCCGTGCGATACGACCAGGTATATGGAAATGTGGGCCTAGGAGGACTTGAACCTCCGACCTCTTCGTTATCAGCGAAGCGCTCTAACCGCCTGAGCTATAGGCCCGTGGGTGAAACTGGTGTCTCACTCGACTCGGTAGAGAGTACACAACACCTCGATACCTCTCCAAAACGCCTGGTCAAAGCATCCTCCGAGAGACAAACGGCCGGTCCCGGAGAACCCGGAACCGGCCGCTCGCGAGTGCTTCGTCAGTCCGGATCGGCGAGGGTGACCTGGACACCGCCCACCAGATCGGTGCACTGGTTGTAGATGAATACACCGACCGTCGACAACGCGGTGAACAGGACCACGTTGATCAGACCGATCACGGCCGCATATCCGAAGACGCTGCCGGCGTCGATGATGGTCGTCGCCGAGGAATTGTTGTCGTTCACCATATCGGTGAACGTGCTGTTCAACCGATCCCAGACACCCATGCCGGACAGCACGATGTAGAGGAATCCGACCGCCAGCATCCAGACGAAGAACATCGCGACGCTGATCACCAGCGACACCTTCAACGTCGACCACGGGTCGATATGACGCACCTGCACCGTCGCGCGCAGTGGCTCGCCGTTGTGCACGGCCTGCGCGACCGCGGCGGGCGCGGACGGCGAGACGTGCGGGGCCGGGGCCTTCACCGCCATCGGAACCTGCTGTCCCGCATTGACATCCGCCTGCGGCAGCGGATGCCGCAGATCCGACAGATCGGGCAGGTCCTTGATCAGCTCCGGCCGGGCGATACTGCGAGTCGGGCCATCGATTCCGACCGACTTCACCATCGCCGCTTCCTTACGCGCCGCCTTGGCGGCCAGGTCGGTGGTGGTGCGAGCGTTGCTCACACCGCCACCCAGACCGCTCTGCGCACTGCGACCCTGCACCGGTGCCTGCCCCGGGCGGTTCAGATTCGACTGCGGCTCGCGCTGCGGCAACTGCGACCAGCCCTCCTCGAAGCGGGACCCACCACGACCATCACCGCCCTCGGCGGGATCCGGTGCCGAACCACCTACCTTGGCGGAATCACCATGTGGCTCGGACGATGCGGGCGAATTGCCCGAGCCGTTCTCGGCCGACGACCCCGACCGCGGCGCAGGCCGCGGCGGAATCGGTGACGGTGCGATCCGCTCGGTCACACCGTTGGCGTGGTTTCGCTCGTCGTTCGGCTGATTCGGAGTGGTCAATGCAGAATCCTTCGATCCGTCGTGGCGCCGCTGCTTGTGGAGAAATTACCGCTTCCAGAACCTAACGCTAATCCGAGCCTCAGGCCTCTTCTTCCCCGGAAACCTGGTCGGGCTCATCGGCGTTACGTGCGATCGCGAGCAAGGTATCGCCCTCGCCGAGGTTCATCAACCGCACACCCTTGGTCTGCCGACCTGCCTTGCGCACCTGCCTCGCCGCCGTCCGGATGACACCGCCACCGGACGTGATCGCGTAGAGCTCGTCGTCATCGTCGACGATAAGCGCTCCCACCAGGCTGCCACGCTTCGGGTCGTACTGAAGCGTCAACACACCTTTACCGCCCCGGCCCTGGGCGGTGTATTCCTCGATGGCGGTGCGCTTGGAGTACCCACCCGCGGTCGCGACAAGCAGATAGGTCCCGTCACGAACGACATTGAGCGACAACAGTTCATCGTCGGTGTTGAATCGCATGCCCTGCACACCGGAGGTCGCGCGGCCCATGGGGCGCAGCACCTCGTCGTTCGCCGCGAAACGGATCGACTGTCCGTGCGCCGAGACCAGCAGCAGATCGTCGTCGGCCGAACACAGTGCGGCGCCGACCAATTCGTCGGTATCGCGAAGATTCACCGCGACGATGCCGCCGGTGCGGTTCGAATCGAAATCGGTCAGCCGGGACTTCTTGACCAGGCCGTTGCGGGTGGCCAGCACCAGATACGGCGCATCCTCGTAGGTCTTGATCTGGATGACCTGCGCGATCTTCTCCTCCGGCTGGAACGCCAGGAGGTTGGCGACATGCTGACCGCGCGCGGTGCGATTGGCCTCGGGCAGCTCGTAGGCCTTGGCCCGGTAGACCCGCCCGAGGTTGGTGAAGAACAGCAACCAGTCGTGGGTCGAGGTCACGAAGAAGTGCTTGACCAGGTCGTCCTGCTTGAGACCCGCGCCCTGCACACCCTTACCACCGCGCTTCTGGCTGCGGTACAGATCGGTCTTGGTGCGCTTGGCGTACCCCGTGGCGGTGATGGTGACGACCACGTCCTCGCGGGCGATCAGATCCTCGTCGGCGACGTCGCCGTCGGCCGCGACGATCCGGGTCCGCCGGTCGTCGCCGTATTTCTCGACGATTTCCGCCAGCTCGTCGCGCACGATCGCGCGCTGCCGTTGCGGCTTCTCCAGGATGTCCTTCAAATCGGCGATCTCGGCCTCGATGCGGGCCAATTCGTCGATGATCTTCTGCCGCTCCAGGGCGGACAGGCGGCGCAGCTGCATATCGAGGATGGCGGTCGCCTGGATCTCATCGATCTCCAGCAATTCCATCAGGCCGGTCCGCGCGGTGTCGGTGTTGGCCGAACGCCGGATCAGGGCGATGACCTCGTCGAGCGCGTCCAGAGCCTTGACCAGGCCGCGCAGGATGTGTGCCCGCTCCTCGGCCTTGCGCAGCAGGTAGCGGGTGCGCCGGACGATGACGTCCAACTGGTGTTCGACGTAGAGCCGGATCATCTGATCCAGGCGCAGGGTGCGCGGCACGCCGTCGACGATGGACAGCATGTTGGCGCCGAAACTGGTCTGCAGCTGGGTGTGCTTGTAGAGGTTGTTCAGCACCACCTTCGCCACGGCGTCACGCTTGACCGTGACCACGATCCGCATACCCGCGCGGTCGGAGGACTCGTCGTGGATATCGGAGATACCCGCGATCTTGCCGTCCTTGACCTGCTCGGCGATCGAGTTGATGAAGTTGTCCGTATTGACCTGGTACGGCAGTTCGGTGATGACGATCGTGGTGCGGCCGCGATTGTCTTCCTCGATCTCGACCACACCGCGCATCCGGATGGAGCCACGGCCGGTGGTGTAGGCGTCGTGAATGCCCTGACCACCGACGATCAGGCCGTAGGTCGGGAAGTCCGGACCCTTGACCCGCTCCATACACGCGGCGAGGGTGGTTTCCTCGTCGGCGTCGTAGTTGTCCAGGGCCCAGTAGATCGCCTCGGCCAGCTCGTTGAGGTTGTGCGGTGGGATGTTGGTCGCCATACCGACCGCGATGCCGTTGGACCCGTTCATCAACAGGTTCGGCACCCGGCTGGGGAGAACTACGGGTTCCTGGGAGCGGCCGTCGTAGTTGGGCGTGAAATCGACCGTCTCGTGGTCGATCTCACGCAGCAACTCCATCGCCAGCGGGGTGAGCCGGCACTCGGTGTATCGCATGGCGGCCGCACCGTCGTTGCCGCGGGAGCCGAAGTTGCCCTGACCGTCGACCAGCGGATAACGCAGCGACCACGGCTGCGCCATACGCACCAGGGTGTCGTAGATCGAGGCGTCACCGTGCGGGTGGTAGTTACCCATGGTCTCGGCGACCGGGCGAGCGGACTTCACATAACCGCGATCGGGCCGATATCCGTTGTCGTACATCGCGTAGAGCACGCGCCGATGCACCGGCTTGAGGCCGTCACGCACATCGGGCAGCGCACGGCCCACGATCACGCTCATCGCGTAATCGATGTAGCTGCTCTGCATTTCGTTCTGGATATCGACCGGCTCGATCCGGTCGCCCGCACCACCGTTGGGCGGCAGGGTGGTCTCAGTCATGAACTCTCCTTAGAAGGCCTGGCGGGTACTCGGGCGCGCGGGTGGCCGCGCAGCGCCGACTACACGTCGAGGAAGCGGACGTCCTTGGCATTGCGGGTGATGAAGCTGCGACGCGCCTCGACGTCCTCGCCCATCAGCACGGAGAACAGCTCATCGGCGGCGGCCGCGTCGTCCAACGTCACCTGACGAAGCACCCGCACCGACGGATCCATGGTCGTTTCCCACAGCTCCTTGGCGTTCATCTCACCCAGACCCTTGTAGCGCTGGACGCCGTCGTCCTTGTTGATCTTCTTGCCGGCCGCCAGACCGGCCTCCAGCAGGCCGTCGCGTTCCCGGTCGGAATAAGCGAATTCCGGATCCGACCGCTGCCACTTCAGCTTGTACAGCGGCGGCTGCGCCAGATACACGTGACCGTGTTCGACCAGCGGCCGCATGAAGCGGAACAGCAGGGTCAGCAGCAGGGTCGAGATGTGCTGGCCGTCGACATCGGCGTCGGCCATCAGCACGATCTTGTGATACCGCAGCTTGGAGATGTCGAACTCGTCGTGAATACCGGTACCGAAGGCGGTGATGATCGACTGGACCTCGTTGTTCTTGAGCACCCGGTCGATGCGGGCCTTCTCGACGTTGATGATCTTTCCGCGCAGCGGCAGGATCGCCTGGTACATCGAGTCCCGGCCGGACTTGGCCGAGCCGCCGGCGGAGTCACCCTCGACGATGTAGATCTCGGACTTGCTCGGATCCTTGGACCGGCAGTCGGCCAGCTTGCCGGGCAGGCCGCCGAGGTCGGTCGCGCTCTTGCGGCGCACCAGCTCGCGGGCCTTGCGGGCGGCGACGCGGGCCTGTGCGGAGGACACCGCCTTCTGCACGATGGTCTTGGCATCGGCCGGATTCGCCTCGAACCAGTGCGCCAGATGTTCGTTGCAGGTGCGCTGAACGAAGGACTTGACCTCGGTATTGCCGAGCTTGGTCTTGGTCTGGCCCTCGAACTGCGGCTCGCTGACCTTGACGCTCACAATGGCGGCCAGACCCTCGCGGATGTCGTCACCGGTGAGGTTGCCGTCCTTCTCCTTGAGCAGCTTCTTGTCCTTGGCGTACCGGTTCACCACCGTGGTCAGGGCCGCGCGGAAACCCTCTTCGTGGGTACCGCCCTCATGAGTGTTGATGGTGTTGGCGAAGGTGTGGACGGATTCGGAGTAGCCCGAGTTCCACTGCATCGCGACCTCGAGTTCGTGGCCGGTGCCCTTGCTGGTGAACGAGACGACCGAGTTGTGGATCGGCTGCTTGGTGCGATTGATGTGCTTGACGAAGTCCTCGAGGCCGCCCGGGTAGTAATACGTCCGGGTCTTGACCTTCACCTCCGGCGTAGCGTTCTGGTCCTCGCCGTGCTTGGGCGCTTCCGCGGTCTCGCTGACGACCTCGTCGGTGACCTCGGCCTCGCTGACCCGCTCATCGGTCAGGGTGATGGTCAGGCCCTTGTTCAGGAACGCCATCTCCTGCAGGCGACGCGAGATCGTCTCGAAGTTGTACGTCGTGGTCTCGAAGACATCCGGATCCGCCCAGAAGCGCTGGGTGGTACCGGTGCGCTTGGTCGGCTCCCCGCGGACGAGCTTGCCGGGCTTGGCGTCCTTGTACTCCTGCGTCCAGTGGTAGCCGTCGGTATCGATATCGACGACCATCCTGGTCGAGAGGGCGTTCACCACGGAGATACCGACACCGTGCAGACCACCGGAGACCGCGTAGGCATCGGAATCGAACTTGCCGCCGGCGTGCAGCTGGGTCATGACGACCTCGACGGTGGGCACTCCCGAAGCGTGCGTTTCCACCGGGATGCCGCGGCCGTCGTCGACGACCTCGACGCCGCCGTCGGCCAGCAGGGTCACATCGACTCGACTGGCGTAGCCGGCCATCGCCTCGTCGACGGAGTTGTCCACAACCTCCCAGATCAGGTGGTGCAGACCGCGCTCACCGGTGGAACCGATGTACATACCCGGGCGCTTGCGGACCGCCTCGAGTCCTTCGAGGACCTTGATGTTGGAGGCACCGTAGTCCTTGTTGCCCGCTTTCGCCTTGGACGAGCCGCTTGCGTTGGAGTCGTTGGCAGCCACTGCTCGGTAGCTCTCCTTACTTGCTGATCCTTCGATGCGACGTCGAGCAACACACCGAACCGAGCCCCGTAAGGCATCTGCTCGAGATGTCGAACTGCTCGAGAATTACGGGTCCTCGCGCGTGCTGCACGGAACGCGCCGAAGGTATCGCCGCTAGTTACTCCTCCATCTTACTGGTACCCCCGGCACAGGATGCACCTATGACACCCCTGAGAGCGTCGTGAGTGCGTGAAATCGGTCGCCGCCGGGTCCGGTTATAGGCGAACCCGCTCCCGCGAGCCTCAGCGGGAAGCTACGGGCAGTTGAGTCGGAGCCGGAGAAGTTACGCCGATGTGGTTCGCCGAAGCTACCCACCGGATCGCGATCCGGGCCCACGTTCCACGTGAAACTCGACGTCGGGCGGATCAGCCGTAGGTATCGCGAGGGCCGCGGCCCTTGATATGCCGCTCACCCTTACGCCAGCTCGGCGCCGCCGGGCCGCTGATCTTCAACGAGGTGACCACGCCCTGACCGACCGCGGCATTGATCTTCGCCAGCAACTGCGCCTGCAACATACGCAGCTGGGTTGCCCAGGCGGTGGATTCGGCCTGGATGCTCAGGACCCCGTCGGTGAGCGATACCGGCTCGGCATGCGCCGCGATATCTTCCCCGACCACCGCCGGCCAGCGACCGAAAACCGTTCCCTCGGCGACTTTTCCGGACCAGCCACGACTCTTGGCCAGCGACCCGGCCACGGCCGACAACAGTTGCGGATCCCGATCGTCGGGCCGTGCACCGGACCAGCCGGACCGGCGACGCAGGGCTCGCACACCGCCCTTGCGCGGCGAGGCCCGGCCCTGGCCGACGGCCTTTCCGCTGGCGCGCGCGGCGGCGCGCGCCTCCTCCAGCGCTCGACGGGCGAGGTCCACACCGCGCAGTTCCGGTTCGGAACCGGCGGGTGACGACGCCGAGTTGGCTTCTGGTCCGGTGTCTGCGGCCACGGTCGACTCCTCCCGTCCGATTGCTGCCTGCTGTCGGTCCGTCGCGAGCCCGGTACCGTTGTGGACGACTCCGCTGAACCGGGCGTTGCAGCAAGGCTAGTCGCTGGGTACGACAACCTGTGTGGCCGCCACCGGACGGTTCGAAAACACCCTCGCGGGCCGAAGATCAGGCCGTGTCCTGGTCCTGGGCCGGCGCCGGCGGAACGACGATGCGGGAGGTTCGCTCATCGGCGACGCCGTCGGTTTCGACCCGAATCGGATTGGCCTCGAGTTCGGCCGGTACGTCCTCGGGTACGGCCGCGGTGATCAGCACCTGTTCGGCACCGGCGGCGACCGCGGCGAGCGCTGTGCGGCGACGGCGATCCAATTCCGCGAACACATCGTCGAGCAGGAGCACCGGATCGGTGCCGGCGTTGCGCAGCAGTTCGAACGCCCCCAACCGCAGGGCCAGCGCGAACGACCACGATTCACCATGGCTGGCAAAGCCTTTGGCCGGCGCCGAACCGAGCATCAGATCCAGATCGTCGCGGTGCGGGCCGACCAGGCACACCCCGCGCTCGAGTTCCTTCGAGCGCGCGGAAGCCAACTCGCTCAACATGTTCGCTTCCAACGCCTCGACATCATCGGGCTGGGGAGAACGCTGTGGATCGAGGAATTCCTCGGGCAGCGCCGCGCAGCGGTAGCGAATGGCCGCGGTCCGTGATTCCGGCGCGATGGACCGATATGCCTGCTCGAGATACGGCGCCAGCTCATGTACCAGCCGCAGCCGCTGGGCCAGCAGTTGTGCTCCGTGCGCGGCCAGATGGCCGTCCCAGACATCGAGGGTGCCGAGTTCGGCGGGCGATCCAGAGCGCGAACGAGCCTGCCGTCCCGCGGTTTTCAACAGGGCCGAACGCTGCCGCAGCACCCGCTCGTAATCCGAGCGAACTCCGGCCAGCCGTGGCAGTCGCGCGGTCGCCAGCTCATCGAGGAATCGGCGCCGTTCGGAGGGATCGCCACGGACCAGCGCCAGGTCCTCCGGTGCGAACAGCACCGTGTGCAGGATGCCCAGGATCTCGCGGGGTCGGCGCACCGGGGAGCGGTTGATCTGGGCGCGGTTGGCGGCCCCCTGATTCAGTTCCACATCGACGCGCAGTTCTCGTCCGCTGTTGACGACGGTGGCACCGATCCGAGATCGCTGCTGTCCCAACCTGATCAGCGGCGCATCGCCGGCAACCCGGTGGGAACCCAGTGTGGACAGGTAGCCGACGGCCTCCACGAGGTTGGTCTTGCCGTTGCCGTTGGCCCCCAGGAAAACGGTTCTGCCTGTGGGTAATTCGAGATCCACATGCTCCCAGGAGCGGAAATCACGCAGTGTGAGCGTTCGAATGTGCATAGCTGAACCCGCCGTCACCAGGCACTTTGTGACGGACCGCTCGAAATGCCCACGCGCCCGGAGTTTTTCACAGGTTTATCAACATCTCCACAGGTCGGGGTGAACGAATGCCGCCTCGCCGGCCGAACGATGGCCGGCGAGGCGGACGAGACCGAGAAGCGAGACGATCAGCCCGGCAACCGGACCGGCATCAACAGGTAGATGTAGCTGCTCGCAAGCGCTGCGAAGGCGCCGGACTCCGACTGCTCCGGCTCCTCCTCGCCGGTCGGGCACATCACCGCGGGACGGCTGGGTGTGGTGAAGCCGAAGGTCACCCGGTCCGAATGCAGCGCCGACAGCCCGTCGTTGAGGTAGCTCGGGTTGAACGCGATGGTCAGGGGTTCACCGCGGAACTCCGCCTCGAGCCACTCCTCGGCTCGTCCGGCATCGTCACCACCCGCGGACAGCTGCAGCCCCTGATCGGAGAACTCGAGCCGCACCTGTGCACCGCGCTCGGCCACGAGAGCAACTCGCTTGATCGCTTCGATCAGCGCACTGACCTGCAGCGTCGCGATCGACGTGTGCTCCTTGGGGAGCAATTGGCGGAACTTGGGGAATTCCGCGTCGAGCAGTCGGGTGGTGGTGCGCCGACCGCCGTTGACGATGCCCAGCAGGCCATCGGTCCCGGTGCCGAAGGCGAGCTGTACGGGCGCATCGGAGGCGCCGAGCGTCTTGGCCGACTCCGAGAGCGTGCGGGCCGGCACCAGCACCGCCGTCTCCACATCCGAACGGCCCGGCTGCCATTCCAGGTGACGGACGGCCAGGCGAAAGCGGTCGGTGGCGGCCAGGACGACCTGGGGGCCCTCGATCTCGACGCGAATACCGGTCAGCATGGGGAGGGTGTCGTCGCGGCCGGCGGCAACAGCCACCTGGCTCACCGCCTCGGAGAACAGTTCCACACCCAGTTCACCGGTCTGCGGAGGAAGTTCGGGCAGCTGGGGATAATCTTCGACCGGCATGGTCGGCAGCGAGAATTTGGCGCTGCCGCAAGCGATCAGCACGCGGGTGCCGTCGACGGAGACATCGACCGGTTTGTTGGACAACGCCTTGGTGATGTCGGCCAGGAGACGACCGGAAACCAGGACCTGTCCGGGGCCGGCGACCTCGGCCGCGACCCGCATCTGCGCGGAGACCTCGTAGTCGAATCCGGAGACGGTCAGACCATCCTCGTCGGCCACCAGCAGGACACCGCCGAGGACGGGCACCGGCGGGCGAGACGGCAGGCTACGGGCCACCCAAGCGACGGATTCCGCGAAATCCTCGCGAGCGACCCGAAACTTCATACTTGCAAGCTCCATCGCTCGGTATGTCCTCTCCCAGTCTCGATCGGTCGTGATCTGTTCGGCGCAGTGGTGATCTGCTCGGCAACTCAGCGTGGTTCATGCAGCGACGTGGTCCAACGGTCGTCCGCAGCGCACCGCAGTGTGGCACAGCCGACCGACATCAAACCGTACCCGCGTAGGCGCCCGATGACTACGTCACCCCCTCACCCGGTGAGTCGGCCACCAGGAACACGAACGAGGACCGATCGCCCCGACGCGTCGGCTGCCCCGGGCTCCCCTCTTCTCCCTGCCTCGTTCGGTTGTGGAGTTGTTCGGATCGTTCCGTCGGTCCCCGAGCTGAGTTTCCACACACCCTGTTTTCAAGAAGAAATCTAAAGAAGAAGAACTGAAGTAGTAGTAGGCACTGTGGATTCTGTGGACGCCGCCGGTCTGCGCAGCTCACGGGGCGTGGCGGCGTGGGGATGTCCGGCGGGTGACTCGAGGATGAACAGAGGACCGCTGTGGAGGCCACAAATCTGTTCAACCGTCATCCTCGAGTCATCCTCGAGTTCTTCCATGGCTTGCGGCCTGTTGTACACACGTGTGTGCCGATCGGTGCACTACCGGGGGATTCCTCGAGGACCTGACAAGAAGTCCTCGAGGAATCCACATGCCGATTCGGCTGTCTTCGCAGTTCGGCGCCGGTGGATGAATCAGGCTGTGGGAACTGTGTATCGACGGCTGTGAGTGAAACCGTCCACAGCCGCCGGCCGAGACTGTGCGCAACCTCGAGGACAAACGGGGGATTCCTCGAGGACTCCACAAGGACTCCTCGAGGAATCCACAACACGAAAAAGCCGATCCACCCAGGTCAACCGGGTGGATCGGCTTGTGTAGAGATTCAGCGAGAACGCTGTTTGATTCTGGCTGTGAGTTCCTGAACCTGGTCGTACACACGGCGGCGCTCGGTCATCTCCTTGCGCACCTTCTTCTCCGCGTACATGACCGTGGTGTGGTCGCGCCCGAATGCCTGACCGATCTTCGGCAGTGACAGATCGGTCAGTTCCCGGCACAGGTACATGGCGATCTGCCGGGCTTGAGCCAGCGGACGAGCCTTACCGGGACCGGTCAGCTCTTCCAGGGTGGTGTTGAAGTACTCCGCGGTCACGGCCATGATCGTCGAGGCCGTGATCTCGATGGTGGTGGTGTCGGGCATGAGGTCGCGCAGGACGACCTCGGCCAAGGACAGATCCAGTGGCTGCCCGTTCAACGAGGCGAACGCCGTCACCCGGATCAGCGCACCCTCGAGTTCGCGGATATTGCGTTCCACCCGGCTGGCGATCAATTCCAGGACGTCGTGTGGCACATCGAGCCGATCCATCCGCGCCTTCTTGCGCAGAATCGCGATGCGGGTTTCGAGTTCCGGCGGCTGGACATCGGTGATCAGCCCCCACTCGAACCGGGTACGCAGCCGCTCCTCGAGTGTCGCGAGTTGTTTGGGCGGGCGGTCGGATGACACCACGATCTGCTTGTTCGCGTTGTGCAGGGTGTTGAAGGTGTGGAAGAACTCCTCCTGGATGCCTTCCTTACCCTCGATGAACTGGATGTCGTCCACCAGCAGGATGTCGGTTTCGCGATACCGCCGCTTGAACGCGACCTTGCGGTCGTCCCGCAGACTGTTGATGAAGTCGTTGGTGAATTCCTCGGTCGAGACGTATTTGACGCGCATCCCGGGGAACAGCCGCTGGGCATAGTGACCGGCGGCGTGCAGGAGGTGGGTCTTCCCCAGCCCCGACGCACCCCAGACGAACAACGGGTTGTAGGCCCGAGCGGGGGCCTCCGCGATCGCCACGGCCGCCGCATGGGCGAACCGGTTGGAGGCGCCGATGACGAACGTCTCGAAGGTGTACTTGGCGTTCAGGCTGGCGGAGGACGTCGCGGGGGTGGGCGGCGGCGGTTCCGGTGACTTCGTGAAGTACGTCGGCCAGGAGTTACGCGCATTCACCACCGGCTCGTCGGGCTCCTCGACGGCACCGGGCCGCGGCACCGGCGCAATGTCGGCCTCGGGTGTGAACAGCGACTCCTGTCCGGGGTGACCGCCGGCCCGCGGCATGTCCGGCTCTCGTCGGGGCAGGTCCGGCTCCCGCCGCAACGGTTCCTGTTCGTGCCGCAGTGACTCGGCCTCCCGGCGCAGCGCGTCCTGTGGATGATGCATCGGCTCGTGTTCGCGACGCAGCGACTCCGGCTCGTGGCGCATGGGTTCGCGCACCCCCTCGGGGTCGCGGCGCAACGAGTCCTCGTGCAGTTGCGGATCCGAGTCCCGGCGCAGCGTGGCCGGCGGTCCGAGCACCTCCGGCAATTCCCCGGCCATCGGCCCCGGCGGATACTCACCCTGGGGATATGCGGGACGGGCCTGGTAGTCAGCTGGGGAAAGGTAGCGCGGCGTGGGGAAATCCCCAGGGTCGGAGTACTGCGGCGGCGCCGGGAATCCGGCGGGCTCCCGGGGCTTGTCGCGCATCCGGTCGGGGCGTGAGGTCAGCCGGGCATGTCGCGCACTCGTTCCGGGACGGTCCGGGGGCGGGTTGGTCGGTGCCGCGATCCGCACGCCGAGGCCTTCGACCTGGGGGCCGAGGCGGCGGGCCAGCGACCGCAGGATCGGCTCCCGCAGATCCCGTTCGATCGCTTCCTGCGCCAGCGAAGAAGGTACCGAGAGCAGGGCGAACCCTTGTGCGACCGTCAGCGGCTTCACCAGGCCCAGCCACGCCTTCTGCGCGTTGGTCACCGGTGGTATGGCACCGTCGGTCGAGCCGGCGGTGAGCTCGGCGACCACTTCGGGCCAGACCGCGGTCAACACGTTCTGCTCATCGTCCACGTATATTTCCTCCCCGGAGCAAAGTCGATAGGAGCACCACGGTCGGCCTGGCCGTCAGCCATACGAATATGCCACTCCAGGGGTCTTTCCACACAATTATCCACAGATGTGGAGAACCGGTGCGATACGTGGCTTGCTGCGCGAACCCCCCGGTCAGCGCCTGGACCTGCGCTTCCGCAGCAATTTTCTAGCTATGGATGCTAGTGGGTTTCTCGGGGATGTGACAAGGGTTGTTCACGAGCCCCGGTCGGCTCGGCGCGCCGCGACCGTGGCGGGCGTCTCATGGGGTACCCCGAGTTTGACCCTCTCCTGGCTGATCAGTACCCTCGTACAGTCACCCGTTGACGCGGTGTCCGGTGCCTGCTGCCTGGTCGAATTTCGATCCAGCGGGACCACCACGCAATGGGCGTTGTGCCGATGAAGACCTGTTTTCATCGCGACCACATCGTTTCACCGAATAGCTTCGGGCGCCGCCTGGCGCCCACCAACTCGAGGAGTGTTGACCGTGGCCAAGGGCAAGCGGACGTTCCAGCCGAACAACCGTCGTCGTGCGCGGGTCCACGGCTTCCGTCTCCGGATGCGCACCCGTGCTGGGCGCGCGATCGTGTCGGCGCGCCGTCGTAAGGGCCGCGCCTCTCTGACGGCCTGATCGATCGGCATCGGCATCGCCGCCATGCCTCGCTCGCCGTTCGTCCCATTCTCCCCGTTCACCCGCTACGTGCTCGGACACTCGGGTGTTGCCTGAGCCGTACCGGCTGCATCATCGTGCCGACTTCTCCCGGACGGTGCGACAGGGCCGAAGAATCGGGAGGCGGGACATCGTGGTGCATGTGGTGTCGAGCAGTGCCGCGATCGGCGAGATCGAGTCGCGGTCGCTCGCGCGGTCCGGCGGTCCTCGTTTCGGTTTGATTGTCAGCAAGGCGGTGGGTACCGCGGTGATTCGACACCGCGTCGCCCGCCGCCTGCGTCATATCTGCGCCGGGGTCCGCTCGGATCTCCCGGCCGAAGCCGATGTCGTGATTCGGGCCCTGCCCGGCGCGGCGACGGCGACCTCCGCGGACCTGGACCGCCAGCTGCGATCCGCCCTGCGGAAACTGTCGTTCGATATCCCCGCTGTGCGGGTGGAGCCGAGTGATGCGTCATGAACCGCCTGCGCAGGGTGATGCGATGGCCGGCCGATCTCGTGATCTTTCTGATCGAGCTGTATCGGACCTACGTCTCCCCCACCCGCATGCCGGTCTGCCGTTTCACCCCGTCCTGCAGTGAGTACGCGGTGACTGCGCTGCGTACCCGCGGACTGTTCGTAGGCCTCGTATTGACGGCCGTGCGTCTGGCCAAATGCGCACCCTGGCACCCTGGTGGGTGGGATCCCGTTCCCGAAAGGAAGCGGGCCGCCGCCGAAACCGATCCGCCGAGTCTCGCCGACGAGTCGAGCACCGATGAGTCGAATACCGAGTGCTCACATGCTCCGGAGCGGAGTCGAGCCAATGCCGAGGCGGCTGAACACGAGGCTTGTAAAGGGTCGCCGCGTGCGGTGACCGGCGACACGACCGACGGGAGTACATAGAGCCGTGCTCGACTTCATCTATTACCCGGTGTCCTGGATCTTATGGTTCTGGCACCGAATCTTCGGGTTCATATTCGGACTCGGAGACTTCGACAAGGGCGCCAGTAACGGATTCGCCTGGGCATTGGCCGTGGTATTCCTCGTATTCACGTTGCGACTTGTGCTGTACAAGCCGTTCGTGAAGCAGGTGCGCACCACGCGGCAGATGCAGGAGCTCCAGCCGCAGATCAAGGAACTGCAGCGGAAGTACAAGAACGACCGCCAGAAGATGGCCGTCGAGATGCAGAAGCTGCAGAAGGAACACGGCTTCAACCCGCTGATGGGCTGTCTGCCGGTACTGGCTCAGGTTCCGGTCTTCATCGGTCTGTACCACGTGCTGCGGTCCTTCAACCGGACCGGCTCCGGCATCGGCCAGTTGCACATGACACCGGCGCAGAACGCGATGACGCCGAACTACGTCTTCAGTGCGGACGATGTGCAGTCGTTCTTGCGGGCCCGAATCTTCGGTGCGCCGATCTCTGCCGCTATCACCTCCCCCAAGGCGACCCTGGACGCGTACGCCGATTACGGCGGCATCCCCCACGTCTGGAATATGGTCGCGGTCGCCGTTCCGCTGATGGTCATCGCGGGTCTCGCTACCCACTTCAACGCACGGGCCTCGGTGGCACGGCAGAGCGCGGAGGCTGCGGCGAACCCGCAGGCCGCTCTGATGAACAAGTTGGCGCTGTGGGTGTTCCCGCTCGGTGTCGTCGTCGGTGGTCCGTTCCTGCCGATCGCCATCCTGCTCTACTGGGTGTCCAACAACATCTGGACCTATGGGCAGCAGCATCTGGTCTTCGGTCGTATCGATAAAGAGGAACAGCAGAAGAAGCAAGAGGCGATCGAGCGGAAGGCGCAGAACGCACCCAAGCCCGGCGCCAAGCCGTCCGCCAAGAAGAAATCGGGATCGGCGGCCGACGCCGCGGCCGACGCCGTGGAGAACGTCGTGGACGCGGAGACGAATGGTACCGGCGCGGCGGCTTCGTCGAGTTCGGGTGCATCGGCCAAGTCGGGTTCGGCCTCAGGGAAGTCGGGGACGTCCGGCAAATCCTCCGGACCGGGTAATCGCAAGCGATCCGGCAACAGGGGGCGAGCGAATCAGAAGCGACGTCGCTAACGGTCGCGGATTACGGCTTCCCGGTGCGGTGCGCGCCGGATACGACGGATGATTCAGATTGAAGGAAACGACATATGACTGTTGAGACCGATGGAGGGGACGCCACAGTGGCCCTCGGTGTGCAGGACGATGCTGCGGTGGACGACCGTGAGAACGCGACCGAGCCGGATCCGACCGATGCCGAAGAGGCGTTGATCGAGGAGGGTGAGATCGCGGGCGACTATCTCGAGCAGCTGCTGGACGTCCTCGACTTCGACGGCGATATCGATCTGGATGTCGAAGGTGACCGCGCGATCGTGAGTATCGATGGCGGCCGCGATCTGTCGAAGTTGGTGGGTCGGCGCGGCGAGGTGCTGGACGCACTGCAGGAGCTGACCCGCTTGGCGGTGCAGCAGGCGACCGGTGTGCGCAGCCGCCTCATGCTCGATGTCGCGGGCTGGCGTGCGAAGCGGCGCGAGGAGTTGAGCGCGCTCGGAACCGATGCGGCCAACCGCGTGGTCGAGTCGGGCAAGCCCGAATCCCTCGCCGCGATGACTCCGTTCGAGCGCAAGATCGTCCACGATGCGGTGGCGGCAGTGGACGGCGTCGCGAGTGAGAGTGAAGGTGTGGAGCCCAATCGACATGTGGTCGTGATACCGGCCTGAGTGGTGTGAATGGGTAAGGTAGGGCCCCCGGTTCATCGGACCGGGGGCCCTACGCTTTGTGGTGAGTTTCGAGCGGGCGCTGGCCGTCCGCCTGCCGTGGATCCTCTATCGGTCCGGAAGGATGTTTCACGTGGAACGAGGCGCGGGTGTGACGCCCCAGCACTCCCCCGGTGACGGTGAGCCCGTCGACCTGACACCGCCCGTGGTGGCGATGGAGGTTTTCGGTGAGCGACTTCCGCTCGCCGTGCAGTACTGCTCCGCGCTAGCGACCGCCGGAGTCGAGCGGGGGTTGATCGGACCTCGTGAGGTTCCGCGTCTGTGGGATCGCCATATTCTCAACTGCGCCGTCCTGGGTGAGCTGATTCCGGTCGGAGCGTCCGTGGTCGATATCGGCAGTGGCGCCGGCCTTCCCGGAATCCCATTGGGTATCGCCCGCCCGGATCTTCGGATCACTCTCGTCGAACCACTCCTGCGACGGACCAAGTTCCTGGCCGAGTTCATCGAATCGGCGGGGTTGGAGATCACCGTCATTCGCGGGCGTGCCGAGCAACCGGATGTTCGCAAGGAGGCGGGCGGCGCCGACTTCGTGACGTCGCGTGCTGTCGCTCCACTCGGAAAGCTGGCGAAGTGGTCCCTGCCGCTGGTGCGCGAACACGGTCACATGTTGGCACTCAAGGGATCGAGCGTCGTCGAGGAACTCGAGCGCGATCGGATGGAGTTGGCGCGTGCGGGTGCGGGCCACGCCCAGATTCTCGAATGTGGCGCCGGCGTCGTGTCGCCCCCGACCGTCGTGCTGAGTGTGGAGCGAGTCCCACGCGCGGAGAAGCGCGCGAACAAGGAAGCGAGCCGACGCGCCCGGCGCGCACAGTAACTTCCCCCGATGTTTCACGGGAAACAAGGCGCGGCGGTGCCGTTCGTGCGACTGGAATCAGTGATTCCGAGCGTGTCGCAGAGTGATTGCCGCGGTTCAACTTCCGTATTGTGCCGCGTGCTGGCAAGCTAGTTGTCGTCGAGCGTGAGCGCGGATTCGCGGTTCCCGGCGGCTCGTTCGGTTGGGACACAGCACGTCGGTGAGGGCCATATCTCGAAAACGGGGACATTCCCGAGGGATTGGCCGTGAACCTGACCACGTTCAGCTGTTCGAGCCATGCGGCGCCGGTGCTGCCTAGGCACGTGTCTTGAAGTTCTCGGGGTTAGGAGCCTGTATGTCGAACCGTCCGGCGAATGTTTCACGGGAAACAACGTCCCGAGTGCCCGGAATGCTGGACAGCGGCGGAGCTGGAGGAGATGACTTCTCCAAGACCGCATTCGGGAACATCTCCGCAGCCGAGACACCGATCGCAGCCGAGGCGCACCGAGCTAGTCAGGTCTTGCACCCGGGATCGATGAGTATCCCCAAACCGCGAGAACAGCGCATCATCACGATCGCCAATCAGAAGGGTGGCGTCGGCAAGACGACTACAGCTGTGAACCTCGCAGCCGCATTGGCGCTGCAGGGAATGACGGTGCTCGTCATCGATCTCGACCCCCAGGGCAATGCCAGCACGGCACTCGGAGTGGAGCATCACTCCGGCGTCCCGTCGAGCTACGAACTGCTCATTGGTGAGATCTCGGTGCAGGACGCGATTCAGCGCAGTCCGCACAACGATCGCCTGCTGTGTATCCCTGCCACTATCGACCTCGCCGGTGCCGAGATCGAATTGGTCTCGATGGTTGCCCGGGAAGGGCGATTGAAGGCCGCCATTCAGGAAGCGAATCTGGCCGGCTACGAAATCGACTACGTGATGATCGACTGCCCGCCGTCGCTCGGTCTGTTGACCGTCAATGCGATGGTGGCGGCCAAGGAAGTGATGATCCCGATTCAGTGTGAGTACTACGCACTGGAGGGAGTCGGCCAGCTGTTGCGCAATATCGGATTGGTGCAGGCGCATCTCAATCCGCAGCTGCACGTCTCGACCGTCGTGCTGACCATGTACGACGGCCGGACCAAATTGGCCGACCAGGTCGCCGAAGAGGTTCGCGGCCACTTCGGTGATGCGGTATTGAAGTCCGTGATCCCGCGCAGTGTGAAGGTGTCGGAGGCGCCGGGATTCGGTATGACCGTCCTCGATTACGATCCGGGTTCCCGTGGTGCGATGAGTTATCTCGATGCGGGCCGGGAGATTGCGGCTCGTTCGGTGGTGACAGAGCCCGGCTCGTCGTCCGCGACGCAAAGCCAGCCGAGCGCCGCGGCCGGTACCGCTGGTGCAGCACAGGAAAGGGGTCGGTAGGTCGATGAGTCAGGCGAAGAAGGGTGGATTGGGGCGCGGATTAGCCGCGTTGATCCCGACTGGTCCGACCGATGTTCAGGGCTTGGGAAGTGCGGCCGCCAATGCCGTGATCGGACTCGATCCGATCGGCCCCCATCCGGCATCGGCCTATCTGCATCGAGTTCCCGAGGCAGCCGAGGAGTCGGGTGCCGGAGCTGTCTATCGGGAGATTCCACCGGATCAGATCGAGCGAAATCCCAAGCAGCCGCGGCAGGTCTTCGAAGAGGATGCGCTCGCCGAGCTCGTGCACTCGGTACGGGAATTCGGCTTGATGCAGCCGATCGTGGTGCGCGTGCTGGAGTCCTCCCCTACCCCGCGCTACCAGTTGGTGATGGGCGAGCGGCGCTGGCGGGCTTGTCAGGAAGCCGGGCTGGAAACCATTCCGGCGATCGTGCGCGAGACCACCGACGACGCCATGCTGCGCGATGCGTTGCTGGAGAATATTCATCGGGTCCAGCTGAATCCGCTCGAAGAGGCGGCGGCATATCAGCAGCTGCTCGAAGAGTTCGGCGTCACCCACGAGGAGCTGGCGAATCGAATCGGCCGATCCCGACCGGTCGTCACGAATATGATTCGTCTGTTGAAGTTGCCGATTCCGGTACAGCGGCGCGTCGCGGCCGGTGTGCTGTCCGCCGGACATGCGCGTGCGCTGCTCGGTCTGGAAGCGGGCGCCGAAGCTCAGGAGCGGTTGGCCGAACGCATCGTCGCCGAGGGATTGTCCGTGCGAGCGACCGAGGAGGCAGTCACCCTCGCCAACCGCTACCCCGAGGATGAACCGAAGCCGGCTCCGAAGCGGAAGCCGATCTACGCACCGGGGCTCGACAAGGTTGCCGAACGGCTGGCGAATTCTTTCGACACTCGGGTGACCGTCAGCATGGGCAAGAAGAAGGGCCGAATCGTTGTCGAGTTCGGTTCGGTCGATGATCTGGAACGCATTGTCGGGCTGATGGAGCAGCAGCAGCTCTGACAAGAGTTATGGGCCGAAATTCATCGTGATCGGGTAGATGTCGGCGCCTCGGCTAGAAACGTCACTGTGACGCCGCTGTTTTTCGGGCCGAACCGAGGTGTGTCGCCATCGATAAGGGATGGGAAATGAGGCGTTCGCTTTGATCGCATATTCTTGCTGGCGAGAAGATGTTGATGCGGCGTGAGCATAGATGAATCGGAAAGCTGGAGGCTGAGTAGAGCGGTGTCGACCAGCGTGACCGCACTGACCCTCGGCGGACTCGATCAGCTCCCCGCGCATGCGCGTCGATGTGTGTTCTGGGAGATCGATCCGGCAGTGGCGGCGGATTCCCGTGAATTCAGCGATCCCGTCTTCGAAAAGGAAGCATGGCTGTCCACGGTCATGCTCGAATGGGGTTCCTGCGGGCAGGTCGCACTCGTCGATGGCCAATCGGCCGGATGCGCGTTGTATTCGCCACCGAGCGTGGTGCCGCGCGCGGCACTGTTCCCCACCTCCCCCGTGAGCCCGGACGCGGTCCTGCTGACCACGCTGCGGGCCGAACCGCCGCATAATGATGGGGATATTGCCCATCGGCTCATACAGGCCGTAGTTGGCGATCTGATGCGTCGCGGTGTGCGCGCGATCGAAGCATTCGGAATTCGCTCCGATCCGGCCGCCACCGCGCTTCCCGCTCGCGGAATCAAGTCGATGTTCTTCATGGAACGAATCGACTCTCCGGCGCAGGGCATCGCCTCCGCACCGCGGCAGCGTGCCGACAGCGCCTGTTCGCCCGAGAGCTGCATGATCGATGCGGACTTCTTGGAGGATGTCGGATTCTCCGTCGTGGCACCGCACCATCGGTTTCCCCGGCTGCGACTCGAACTCGACAGTGATCATCTGTGGAAGGAAGATGTCGAGCACGCGCTCGATCAGCTGCTTGCGGCAGCCGCGCTGCAGACCCAGCCGGGTGTCACCTGTCGCTGACCTGTAATCGAACGACGGTGCCCCGGGAATCGACCCGGGGCACCGTCGTTGGGTACGAAGACCGTCTATATGCGGTCGGCCGCGGCCAGTTCCTCGGCCAGCAGTTCGGCGAATGTGTAAGTCCCGGTGGGCTGATCGTCCTGGCCCAGCAGATACAACCGCTTGACCGAGATCAGAATGGCCTCCGCGATGACATCGCGCATCCGCGGATTGGTCAGGACCGACGCATCGTATTCGTTTGTCAGGTAGCCGATATCGACCTGCACCGTCGGCATCTTCGTCAGCCTGAGCAGATCCCAGGTGCGGGCGTGGGTGCGGCAGTCCTGCAGCGAGGTCCGGGCCACGATCTCGCGCTGGATGAAGCCGGCGAGCACCTGGCCGATCATCGACACCGAGCCGTGGGAATTGCCGAAATGGAAGCTGGCGACGCCGCCGGCGGAGGAACTGAGATTCGCGGCGCAGCGCAGCGAGATCATCAGGTCGGCATCGAAGGTGTTGGAGGTCTCCGCGCGTTCGGCATCGGTCGGGCTGGCGCCCCACGGCCGGGACAGGAATGTCTCCATACCGGTGGCGGCCATCCGGCCCTCCAACCGGCTCGCGAGATCCCAGAGAATCTCCGACTCGTAGACATCGCCGAATTCCGTGGGTACGGCCAAACCCTTGTCCTCGCCACCCATTCCGGGATCGATGACAATGCGCTTACCGGTCAACTGCGGACCCGCGCGGTGGACCACTTCCTCCTCCGCGATGCGATGCGGATTACCACCCGTCACCCGAGCGCCCAGCAACTCCAGCGAGCGGAGGGTATCGGGGCCGCAGATACCGTCGGCGGCCAGACCGATCTCGCGCTGGAACGCGGTCAGCGCCTCGTGGGTATGCGGGCCGAAGTAGCCATCGATGCGGTGAACATAGAAGCCCAGATCCTGCAGGCGCCGTTGCAGAGTGGCCACATCGTCGCCGTACAGCGGAGCCGAGAGCTGATAGATGAGAGTGCGTGCACCGAGGCGATAGGAGGCCTCTTTCAACGCCCGATAGGTGGCCGGTCCGACCACACCGTCGACGAGCAGTCCCCGTTGCTGCTGGAAAGCGCGTACCGCCGAATCGAGTTGACGATCGAAGACGGCGTCGGAATCCTTCCAATACTCTCCGCGTCCATCGGACCGGTCGGTCCCGTGCGGGTGTGGATGGAATCCCAGACTTGCCAGGGTGCTCCGGACCTCAGCGACGGCTGGACCAGTATCGCCGTGACGAAGTCGGTGCATGCGTGAGAGCCCTTTCCTTCCGCCAACCCGGGTACCCACTGATGCGACGGCGCACACCCTCGCATGCCCGGAGGTCGGTCGATTGTCTCAGACCCGAGCCGAATTTCGGCAATTCTCCGGGTGCCGAAATAGTACACAGCTATCGGGGCCCCGACAGCCTGCCGGTGAAACCGGATCGGGCTCCGGCCTCGGCAACGCTCGCGACGTGCCACGGCCGGGGCCTCGACGGGTCTTTCAGATGATGCCTTCGAGCTCGCGCAGCAGTGCGGCCTTACCCTTGGCGCCCACGATGCGTTTGGCTTCCTTACCGCCGGAGAACAGGATCATCGTCGGCAGAGCCATGACGCCGTAGTCGCGTGAGCTGGTCGGATTGGCATCCGCATCCACCTTCGCGATGGTGAGCTTATCGGCGTGCGCGGCGGCGATCTCCTCGAGCACCGGGGCGACCATCTTGCACGGACCGCACCAGGAGGCCCAGAAGTCGACTAGCACCGGCTTGTCACTGCCGAGCACATCCTGTTCGAAAGTGGCGTCGGTGACGGTCTTGGTGGATTCGGACATGGTGGAACTCCTAGCGGTGTGCGGTGTCGCGATATTCGATGAGATCGGGGTGATCAGCCGGCGGTAACTTCCACCGGGTTGCCGGCGTGATCGAGGGTGTTGCTGGTGATATCGCCCTTCTCGGCGAGCCAGCGTTCGGCGTCGATCGCCGAGCGGCAGCCGGTTCCGGCGGCGGTGATGGCCTGACGGTAGGTGTGATCGACCAGATCGCCGGCCGCGAAGACACCGTCGACCGAGGTGGCGGTGCTGGGCTCACGGACCTGCACGTAGCCCTCGGCGTCGAGGTCGACCTGACCGCGGACCAATTCGCTGCGCGGGTCGTGACCGATCGCCACGAACAGACCGGTCGCGGCCAATTCGGAGGTCTCCCCCGTCTTGGTATCGCGGAGGGTGAGGCTGGTCACGGCGGTATCGCCGTGGACCTCGACGACCTCGGAATTGAGGCGGAAGCGGATCTTCTCGTTGGACTTGGCCCGCTCGAGCATGATGCGCGAGGCACGGAACTCCTCGCGGCGGTGCACGATGGTCACGCTGGAGGCGAACTTGGTGAGGAAGGTCGCTTCCTCCATCGCCGAATCGCCACCACCGACCACGACGATGTCCTGGCCCTTGAAGAAGAATCCGTCGCAGGTCGCGCAGGCGCTGACGCCGCGGCCCAGCATCTCCTGCTCCCCCGGGACGCCGAGATACCGTGCGGCCGAACCCATGGCCAGGATGATCGCGTAGGACTGGTAGACCTCACCACCGACGGTGACCGACTTGATCGGACCGGAGAGATCGATGGCCTCGACGTCCTCGGTGCGGATATCGGCTCCGAAGCGCTTGGCCTGCTCGCGCATTTCCTCCATCAGGTCCGGGCCCATGATGCCGTCGCGGAAGCCGGGGAAGTTCTCGACCTCGGTCGTCGTCATCAGCGCACCACCGAACTGGGTGCCCTCGAACAGCAGCGGCTCGAGTTCGGCCCGGGCAGCGTAGACCGCGGCGGTGTAGCCGGCGGGGCCGGAGCCGACAATGATCAGATCGCGAACAGGCGTACTCATGGTGCCCTTCCGAGGAGTGTTGAACAGGCGTGTCGGTCAACAACAGCGTAAACGCAGTTGTTCCCGCAGCCGACCGGCCGTGGTCGGAGGACCCCGCCCGGCTGGGCTTCTAGCCGATGTCGCGAATCTCGAGGATCTGCGGATCCGCAGGACTGCAACCGCTCCCGACCACCAGTGCGGTGATTTTCGGGGGCCGCGGACCGGTGAGAAGAATCAAGACGGCCGACTCACCGTGATATGTGACATTCGTCGAGCCGAGGACGGTGCGGTCGGGTATGGCGGCCTTCACACAGCTGGTGATGGCACCGGGGCCGGCGAGCGGACCGCTGACGTCGTTACGGCCGAGGACGTTCAGCACCGCGCCCGAGGACATGTCCTCGTCGAGCGCGAGAGGGGTGGATTGTTTGGCGGGCAACGCATTCGGTGTCACCGGGCGATCGCGCAGTGCATCGAAGGCGACCAAACTTCCGGCGACGACGGCCACCGCCGCCGCGGCCGCGGCGAACCAGCGCCACCGCTTGGCGCGCTGACCGTCCAGCGAGACCGGCGGCGGGACCTCGTCCGATGCCCAGTCGGCCTCGGTGTCGGAAGGCTCGACCTCGTCGGATATCGCCTCGAGCGCGGGCATCGGGCGGGTGGAGGGCGGTTCCGATCCGGGAGACGTGGTGTAGAGGTGGTGCACGGTGGCCACCCGGTCCGGCCCCTCACCGCGGGACAACTCGTCGAGCAGAGCATCCAGCCGGGCAGCGACCTCGGTCGGCATCGGATGCAGGATGTGATCGTCCAGGCTCAGCGCGCGTAACTCCGCGGTGACGCTGTCCAGCGAGTGCAGGAAATCGACGGCCTCCGGGTCCTGGCGAACTTGTGGCCACAGCGCTTCGGCCTCGTCCGGTGGGACGTTGTCGGCGTGCAGATCGGCCAGCAGATCGGTGGAGAAGGGAGGTCGCGGCACCGATCGGGCTGCCATCACACCTCCTGTGTCCCCATCGTCGGCCCACACCCCGGAACGGCGTCGCCGTGCGGCGAATTCGCCCTTGTCGTCCATCGCCTCTCCGGGTCCGGCCTCATGATGTAGCGCCTGGTCACGCATCGCGGCGATGCGGTGGCAAGCACGACGGGTATCTGTTCGTCTGTTAGTAATGACGCTTCTCGACTACGTCCGGTTCCCTGGATTCCGCAAGAATTCCAACTCCTGCTCCAAGCGTTTCCGGCCGCGGGCACAGCGACTCTTGATCGTCCCCTCGGCGACGCCCAGCAACTGCGCCGCTTCCGCTACGGTATACCCTTCCATGTCGATCGCAACCAGCGCTGCTCGCTGATCGGGAGGCAGTGTGAAAAGGGCCGCGGCGACCACCATCTTCACCTCTCGCTGGGCGATGTCGTCGCGCTCGACCGCGGGCTCGGGTACCGATTCGTCGGACAGTGAGGCGCTCATGCGAGATTTGTTGCGCCGCATACGGTCCAGGCACGCGTTGACCACGATTCGATGCAGCCAGCTGCGCACCTCGGCGTCGCCGCGAAACGAGGCGGCATTGCGGTGCGCGGACAGCAAGGCGTCCTGGAGTGAATCGGCGGCGTCCTCCGGCGTCCGGCAGGTCCGCAGAGCCAGCTGCCACAGCCGGTGGTAATGGCGGCGGAACAGGATGCCGAAGGCGTCGCGATCGCCCGCGACGTGGGCGCTCAGCAACTCGAAATCGGTGGCCTCATCCGGATCGATCGGGCGACGGCGGACACCAGACGGCTCGGATGTCCCCCCACCGGTGATCGCTTCGAACGACACACAAACCCCTTGGACAGCGCTCACGGCGGCCCGACGTCCTACACCGGACAGGCCGCAAATTTCGCATCATCCAGGACCGAGATACCAGATCCCAGGAAGCTCCCCTGCTGAGAGCGCGCTGTGAATCATATCGTCGGTTACGAATCGGTAGCAACCAGGGCGAGGAGATATTACGGAACGAGCGCCGAACTTGCCGGGAAAGTCCGGATCAGGGCGCTGCTTCGAAGTGAATGTCGCCGATCGATGTCTGGAATTGACCGCCGTTGTTGGCCAGCTGAGTGATCCAGACGAGGACGTAGCGGGCAGGCGCGTCGGACTGAACCGGGATCGAGGTGGTGCCGTCGGCCAGGGTGGCCTGGCCGACGAGCTGAGTTTGATCCAGAGTGGGCACGGCGGTGGGCGAGGTCC
The DNA here is from genome assembly GCF_020733635.1 of Nocardia spumae. NCBI lineage: Bacteria > Bacillati > Actinomycetota > Actinomycetes > Mycobacteriales > Nocardiaceae > Nocardia > Nocardia spumae. Next base: position 224,181 of record NZ_JAJFZL010000001.1, read on the forward strand.
GCACCTCGACGACCGTGCCCGGCGATGCGGAATCGATGACCACCTTGCTCAGTTTGCTGGGGCCGGGCAGCGTCGCGAGGACCCCGATCCCCTTCTTGAGAGCCGGGAACTGCTGGAAGTACTGATCGGTGTGCCAGGTGGTGGTCGGATTCCCGTCCAGCAGTGCCGACGCGTTGCCGGGACTGTCCGGGGTGCCCTCCGGGGAGTACACGCTGACACCCGTCGCCTGTACGGGGATCCCCGCGGCAGTCGTCGGGGCGGCACCGGCGGCCGGCGTGGCCGATGTCGGTGGCGCGACACTGGCTGTGGTCAGACCGAGCTTGCGCTGCTCGTTGAGCGGCTCATCGGAGGCACTGGGCGCGAAGATGCTCAGCAGCCACCAGATGATCACGCCGACCACCAGCGCCGCCAGTACACCCAGGCCGACCAGAATCCACATCATGCGCTGGGAACGTTCCCGCTCGGCGGCCAGCAGCTCCGGATCCGCGAGTGATTCGTCCGGATTCGCCACCGCGCGCTGCCCCAGTCGCAGGACAGGTATGAAATCGGTCTTCTGATCGACGACCGAGGCCTGCTCGAGCACATGCTGCACGGTCGCCGCCGTACGGACGCCCTTGTCGGCCTCGAGTGAGCGCACCGCCACCGCGGAGATCTCGAACGGGACCTCGGGGCGAATCTGGCGCGGTTCCACCGGTGAACCGTCACTGCCGAAATCGGCCAGCCGCAGCCCGCCGACCGTCGCCGCCGAGCCGCTCACACCGCCGGTCCGAATCGGCCAGCGGGCGGTGATCAGTGCGTACAGCATGGCGCCGAGGCCACGGACATCCGATTGCGCATCGGAATCTGCCAGGGTGCCGGGGAACGCCAGCACCGCATCGCCGGAAGCACTGATCCGGATCCGGTCCGGATGATCGATCGACAGCGAACCACCACCGCGATGGGCCAGTTCGGCCGCGGCGGCCAGGGCGCGGATCGCCCGCGCTGCGCCGATGGGCGACGGCCTGGTCTCGGCCATCTCCCGCAGTGAGCGCCCGGGAGTCCACTCGGCCACCACGATGCCGCCGGAGCTGCCGCGCACCACATCCAGCACACGGGCCAGGCCGGAGGAATTGATCCGCCCCAGCCGCAGCGTGCGCGAAAGGATGGCCTGCGGGCCGTCGTGACCGGGATTGTCACCGGCCTTCTGGTCGGCATCGACGAAGGTCAGCGCGACCTCACGGTCGAGCTTCACATCCAGTGCCTGCCAGAATCGCAGCCCGCGCGCGCCGCCGTGATCGGCGAGCAGCCGGTAACGGCCACCGGCCACCGAAGCGCCGGCGATGAGTTTGGGACCGCGCGGCGTTCGCCGCGCCGACGGCTCGACTCGCATCGGCGGCATCTCCGGCGACACGACCGGCAACATTCCGGTGTCGTAGGCCGGATCGCGCGGCGGTACCGGTCCGGACGGAATGGGCGCCGCACCCGCGACACCGTCCATCGCGCCTGCCGGATCGCCCGATTCCGGCGAACCGGGCTCTGCTTCGTCGAGGTCGGGTTGGAACACCGCCTCGGCATTCGATTCCTGGGGATCCTCGGATCTGGGATCTCGAGTGCGGTCTACCGGCGGAACCTTCCCGGGCGGGACGTCGTCGGTGCGCACTGCGCCTGCCGCCTGGGCAGCCTCGACGGAGGGCTGACCCTCCGCCGCGTCGTCGCTCACCCTCGCTCCTCCTTCGCCCTGCTGTGTCGAAGTCCGTTGTGCCGGTGTGGCACCGGCATTTGCGTTTCTCTGCCGAACAGGGTACGGGAACTCGGCCTGACCGGTGCGGTCAACCGCACCAGGACGGATTACCGGCAACACCATGGTCTGAGCATCGGTATACGGGTCGTAGCTGTAGTAATAAGGAGCCGCCAGCTCCGGTCGAGGCAGGACCATCGTGTCGTGCATATCGGCCTCGACCGCGTCCAAGCCGAGGTCCGGCGCCGGCGCGGTGAAGCCGAGACGGCGCGACACGGCGACCGTGAGGGCGACGATCTCCGGAATACCCGCCAGCCGCATCAGGCCGAAAGCCACGCCGAACATGACGATCGCGTCCAGGCCGACGCGGATCACCGAACCGAGTCCGGCGTCGAGCCGGGACAGGCCCAGCACCTCGTCCACGATCAGCGTCACGGCAGCACCGGCCACCGACGCCAGGACCACCCGGGTGATGGTGCGGCCGACATTCGCCATCCGCAGATCACCCAGACTGCGGTGCAGCAACCAGCCACCGATGACCGCACCGGTCACGAAACCGAGTCCGTTGGCGACACCCAGGGCGATGACGACGTGATCATCGCTGAAGAACACCGGCGTGAGCAGTGACAGCACGATCTTGACGCCGGTGATGCCGAGGATGATCCAGGTCGGGGTCCAGGCCTGCTCGCGCGCGTAGAACACCCGCAGATGGATCAGCACCAGCGCGTACGGGATCAGCGTGAAGGCCGACCAGGACACCGCCTCGCCCAGGCGACCGGCGTCCGAACTGCCGAAATGGCCGTAACCGTAGAGCGCCTGGCCGATCTGGGGGCCCGCGATGGTGAGGAAGGTGACCACCGGTACCAGCGAGATCATCGTCAGCCGGGTGGCATCGCCGAGGTCGTCGACCACGGCGGGATTGTCGTCGGCCGCGGCGTTGCGGCTCAGCCGCGGCATGATCGCGGTCAGCAGTGTCACGCCGAGCACGCCGTACGGGAGTTGCAGCAGCAGCCAGGCGTTCTGATAGATCGTCGGCCCCGCGACATCGGCGTGAGAGGACACCCGGGTGGCGATCGTCCAGCCGATCTGGCTGATGAACACGTACAGGATGATGGCCGCACCCATGCCCGCGAACTGCTTCAGCCGGGCGTCCACACCCCACAGCGGGCGCAGATCGATGCCGAGTCGCCGGATGGCGGGCAGCAGACTGACCATCTGCACGATGACGCCGACCGTCACGCCGACACCCAGTACCAGCAGTTTCGGATCGCCCATCCGGACCGGATCCAGGCTGATCTCGCCCGGCGTCACGGCATACAGAATCAGGATCGTCAGGACGACCAGGTTGTTCAGTACCGGCGCCCACGCACCCGGCTTGAATACCTGATGGGTATTCAGAATCGCCATGAGCAGGCCGGACATCCCGTAGAAGAGGATGGCCGGCAACAACAGGAAGGCCAGCGCGGTGGTCAGCGCGGTATTCACCTTGCCGTCGTTGGACAAGAAGATATGGGTGGTCATCACCGGCGCCGCGGACACCGCGAGCACCGTTCCGATCGCCAGCACGGTGAACGCGGCGGTGACCAGGCGGCGGACGAAGGCGGCGCCGCGGTCGGGGTCCTCCTTCTCCGCTCGTACCAGGGTCGGCACGACGATGGCCGTCAGGACCGCGCCGAGCAGCAACTCGGAGATCATCGTGGGAATCGTGCTGGCAACCGTGAAGGCACTGGCGATCGCCGGGCCGAGCACGGTGACCAGCAACAACTGCTTGGCGAAGCCGGTAATGCGGCTGACCAGCGTGGCGACCGCGATGGAACCCGAATCGCTGATCAACCGCGCATTGGCCGACATCTCCGGTTCGCGTTCCACGACCGCCTGCTGCGCGGTGCGTGGATTCGAACGGGCGGGTTCGGGTCCCGGGCGCGCCGCGCCGGGGCGCCCGGATACCGGCTTCGGTCCCGCCGGCCGTTCGCCGGCCGGGCGACGTCGCGGTTCCGCGGGTTCGCCCGGCGGAATATGTCGCGGCATCGCCCGCTCGGGCCGGGGCCCACGCGGTACCTGATCCATCGGGCCACTCGGCGGGCCCGGCGGATACGACCGCTGCGGGGGTTGATCCGCCGGTGGGCGGCCGGACTGCGGCGGCCGCGGACGACCCTGCTGCGGCGGCGGGGGTGGCATGCGCGGCGGTCGGCCGCCCCCCTGGTCGGCGGGTGGGATCTGTCGGAACGGCTCACTCGGCGGTGGCATCCGGCGCTGCGGCGCACTCGGCGGGGCCTGCCGGCGGGGCGGATTCTGCGGCCCCGGACCGGCACCCGGGGGTGTCTGCCGCATGGGCGCGCTGGGGGGCGTCTGCCGTCGCGGCGGGTTCGGTGGTTGCGGCCGCGGGCCGTTGGGTCCGGGCGCACCCGGCGCCCGGGCGCCCGGCGGGACCTGGGGAATGGGACCGCTGAGAGGACGTCGCGGATCGGCGGGCGGGACCGGGCGCGCATCGTGCGGCGCGCGCCGGATGGGTCCCGCGCCGTTCGGCACGACACCGTTGGGGCCCGACGGCGGCATCGACTGGTCGGGACCGAGACGTCGCGGTCCGCGCTCCCACGGCGCGGCGGGAGTTCGTCGCGGATGCTGCTCGTCGTCGGCCTGATCGGGCACGACGGGGCCGTCGTACTCGGTCACCGGACCTCCGGTCTGCTGCTGGGCATTCGATCGGCGGAGCGGACAGGCGGGTGCTGGTCGCGGGTCCGGTCGGCACAATGAGCCGCTGCGCGATTGTCGCTCACTGTGCCTGGGGTCCTGCGGGACACCCGCACCCGGTCGGCACAATGAGCCGCTGCGCGATTGTCGCTCACTGTGCCTGGGATCCTGCGGGACACCCGCACCCGGTCGGCACAATGAGCCGCTGCGCGATTGTCGCTCACTGTGCCTCCTCTTCCTGCAGTACTCGCTTGCGGGCGCGCAGGTACCGGTTGAGCCTGCGTCGTTTCCCCGGGTCCAATCCCTTGTCGGCCGGATCCGGCTGTCCCCGGAAGCGGCGCCACAGGCGGCGACCGGCGAGCAGGAACAGCAGTGCACCGGCACATGCGGTAATTATCGCCAACGCTTGACCGTAAGCGTTCGAACGTACCGAAACCGAGGTGGCATTGCCGAGAGGCACCCCGTCCGGTGTGCTAAGGGATATCGGAATGACCAGGTTACGGCTGTCGCTCACCTTGGTCGGAATCTGGAACGACCGGGTGCCCTCCGCGGGAAGCTGCTGTTCGCCGATATCGGTGATATTCGTCTCGGCGGGCGCGCCGATCTTGAAGCGGATCCGGATCGCGACCGGCAGATCGTTGCGCGCGACCAGCAGCAGGGGACTCTGTTCCGAGGCCAGGGTGTACACCCCACCCGGCGGCAGCACGCTCACCGACGAGAACAGTCCGTCCATGGTCCGCGTGGTCTGTTCGAGCCGGCGTTGTGCGGCGGTGTCGGCCTGCGTGTCGGTACCGCCGCGATCGGAGAGGGTCAGCACTCGGATCAGATCGTCGCGCAGCGGCGTCAGGAAAGTGCGCGGGGTCGGCTCCTGCTGGGGGATCTCGACCAGGGCGCTCATCAGATCGTCGATGCGGTGTTCCTGCTGTCCGACGGGGGCGATGAACTGATCCGGCACGGCCTGGGCGGCCGCGTCACCCGAATAGTCGAGGTCGAACGGCCGGGGATCGGCCGGTTGCGCGAGCAGATCGGTGAACGATCGCGGAGTGGCCAGCCCGGTCCGATACAGCGATTCGAGTTGTGAGAGCAGCGCCCCCGCCTCGTCGCGATCGGCACCCCACTGTTGTGGCGGCATCAGCAGTGTCGATCGCGGCCGGGTCCCGGTCGTGCTCAACGCCGGCCAGGCCAGCGCACCGAGCGCATCCTGAAGCCGGGCGGTACGGGAGTCGTTGGTCACCGCGTAGCGCACCCGATCGGGGGTGAAAGCCGGGGTGGGCGGATTCGATCCGACCGCCGCCAGCGCGGTCGCCGACCACATATCGAAGGTGGCGACCTTCAATCCGGAATCGGGTTGTGCCGGTGCGTCGGGCTTCGCGGGCGCGGCCGGGAGGCGTACCACCTCCGGCACCGGGGCATGGGTCTCCGCGGAGACCGAGGCGGTACTGCGGACGGTGGCATCGGCGGGCATCGAACCGGTCGCGGCGCTGACCGCATCGCCTTCACCTATCGCATTGTCGGCGAGGACCGCGCTGGTGAAACCGCGCTCGGTGAGCATGGTCGTGGCATCGGGACCCATGGCGCCGGACGCGGGCAGGCTCACCCCGCGCACGGATTTGACCGACAGCAGCGAATCGACGATATCGGCGGGGGCGGTGAGTGCGCGGGCGGTGAGGTCCGCGTCGTGCACCCCGGCCAGCGCGGTCGGGTCGACTTGGGCGAACGGCAGTGCCACGGTGCACATCGTCGGCGCGAGCGCGCGCAGCCGATCCAGCCACGACCGCGCCGCCTGCGGGCCGGTGCCGTCGCGGGTCGGGCCGTCCGGATCGGACGGACTGGCCAGCACGCGATAGCCATCGGTCATCTTCGACACGGTCAGCAGCAGATCGGGGTCCACGGCCAGGCACAGCGACCCCGCCAATCCGGGGCCCGATCGCGAGGAATCGCGAGATGGATCGGACCGCAGCGCCGATTCCAGCGCCGAAACCAGTTGATCGAGCCGCCCGCCCGCCGCGAGTTCACCGGCCAGTTCGTCGTCGGTGAGCAGGGCCTTGCCGTCGACGGACCCCGGAATTCCGGCCACCAGCCGCGGACGGTCGGCCAGCGGCCACACCATGGTGGTCGCGACCGGAGGTTGCGGGGCCGCCGGAATCGGCTGGGTGCCCTCGGGCGCGCCGTCGGAACTACTCGGCAGCGCGGGCAGGCCCACGACCGGCAGCAGGAACCGCGCATCGTCGAGATGGGCCTGGTTGCCGTAGGCCGGTTCGCCGTTCACATTGAGCAGTAGCGGGTACACCCCCGGCTCGGTGATCCCGAGCGAGGACGACACCGGCGGATCGGCGGCTTGGTTGTACATCCCCTCCCGCACACCGATCCGCAGCGTGAACTGTTTGCGCTGGCCGGGGGCCAATTCGTCGGTGACATCCTGGAACGGTCCGGTAATCGGGAAGCCGGACTGATCCTGGCGCAGGGTGGAGCGCAGTTCGCTGGGTTCGCCGACCGCCGACCCGCGTTGCACCCGGACACTCACATCGTCGACCGCGCGGTCGCCGATATTGGTCACGGTCCCGGTGAGCGTGAGCACCGAATCGCTGGTCGTGGTGATCGTGCTGGGTGAGACCGAATCCAGCGTGAGTTTGAGAAATTTCGGCGCGGTCGTCGTACCCCCCGAACCGGAGGGTTCCGCATTGCTCGATCCGGCCGACGGCACGCACAAAACGGCGAGCGCCAGCGAGACGAGCAGTAGCACCCACCGGCGCCTACTGCCACCCGCACGCGTCATTGTCTGCCGCTCTCCATCCGATCGATCAGCCGATTCGCGACTTCGGCCAGACGCCGCTCATCGGCGTAGGCGAGCCGTGAATCGAGTTCGCTCAACGGCACCCAGGCCACCTTGGTGACCTCGACGTCGGCATCGGAGAGCTCACCCCCCAACGACCGCATCAGATAATGGTGCACGGTCTTGTGTACCCGACGGCCCTCGGTGACGAACCAGTAGTCGATACTCCCCAGCTCCGCGACCACCGTGCCGTTGATACCGGTCTCTTCGGCGACCTCGCGGACGGCCGTCTGCTCGGCCGTCTCCCCCTCCTCGATATGCCCCTTGGGCAACGACCACAGGAGCCGGCCACGACGGTCGGTACGGCCGATGAGTGCGGCACAGCGCTGCTCGGCCGGACCGTCCAGGCCGTCGACGACCAATCCGCCCGCGGAGGTTTCCCGGACGGTGCGCATGCGAGGTTTCGCCGCATTACCGGCCGAACCGCGGCGCCGGGGCTGGCGGCGTCGACTGTTCGCGCGATCGGCCGGAGACACTGCGTCAGTCTAGCCGCGCCGGATCGATGCGCTGAACGTGTTCGGCGCCGAGTCGCCCGCCCCGCCCCGGCAGGTCCGGGCGAGTGCGCGTGGGTGCGGACCAACTAAGCTGCGTGTCCGTGGTTTCGCCGAAGTCCGTTGACGCAGAAGTGGAGGGCGGCACAGCAGTGGAGGGAAGAGCCGTGTCCGACCCCGCCGGTGATCGACGGACGCGATTGCTGGCCGCGGCGGCGATCACGCTGGGCCGGCTCTCGGATGTCCTGACTCCGCTGGGCGGGCTGTTCGCGGCGCGGGGCCATATGTTGTACCTGGTCGGCGGCAGTGTGCGGGATGCGGTCCTGGGCCGGCTCGGCACCGATCTGGATTTCACCACCGATGCGCGACCGGAGGTCGTCCAGGAGATTCTGCGCGGCTGGGCCGACAACCTGTGGGACACCGGAGGTTTGGCGTTCGGGACTGTGAGCGCGTCGAAATCGGGCTGGCAGCTCGAGATCACCACTTTCCGCAGCGACAGCTACGACCGTGTCTCGCGCAATCCCGAGGTCACCTTCGGTGACAGCCTCGAGGGTGATCTGATCCGCCGCGACTTCACCGCCAATGCGATGGCGGTACGGATCGGCGCGACGGGCGAACTGGAATTCGTCGATCCGCTCGACGGGATGGACGATCTGCTCGAAGGTGTCCTGGATACGCCGGCGGCGCCGGAGGATTCGTTCAACGACGATCCGCTGCGGATGTTGCGCGCCGCGCGCTTCGTCTCCCAGCTCGGTTTCGAGGTGGCGCCGCGGGTGCGGGTGGCGATCGCGCTGATGGCGGACGAGATCCGCCGCATCACCGCCGAGCGGGTGCGCACCGAGCTGGACAAGTTGATCGGCGGTGAATATCCGACCGAGGGCATCGACATCATGTGCGAGACCGGGCTGGCCGAGCGGGTGCTGCCGGAGGTGCCCGCGATGAAGCTCGAGATCGACGAACATCATCAGCACAAGGACGTCTATCAGCATTCGCTGACGGTGCTGCGCCAGGCCATCGACCAGGAAAACGGCGATCCCGACCTGGTGCTGCGCTGGGCGGCGCTGCTGCACGACATCGGCAAGCCGCCGACCAAACGCAACGAGCCCGGCGGCGGTGTCAGCTTCCATCACCACGAGGTGGTCGGCGCCAAGATGGTGCGAAAGCGGATGCGCGCCTTGAAGTATCCGAAGCAGTTCACCGAAGATGTGGCGCGACTGGTCTACCTGCATCTGCGGTTCCACGGCTACGGCAAGGGTCAGTGGACCGATTCCGCGGTCCGCCGCTATGTCACCGATGGTGGGGAGCTGCTACCACGCCTGCACAAGCTGGTGCGGGCGGACTGCACCACCCGGAACAAGCGCCGTGCCGCTCTGCTGCGGTCCACCTACGACGATCTGGAAACGCGGATCGAGCGGTTGCAGCAGGAGGAGGACCTGCAGCGGGTGCGGCCGGACCTGGACGGTAACGCGATCATGGAGCTGCTGGGCCTGGAACCGGGCCCCCAGGTCGGTCGCGCCTGGCGCTATCTGAAGGAATTGCGGCTGGATCGCGGCCCGCTGACACGCGACGAAGCGGAGGCGGCACTGCGGGAGTGGTGGGCCGCGGGCGGGCAGTAGCCGGTCGGAAGGGGTCAGAAGACGATGAGCGTGGTGCCGGCCACGATCGCCGCGCGCATCTGACCCAGGTCGATCGAACCGGTGACCGCGGGCAGTTCGATCCGGAAGTTCACCCGGTCCCCTTGCCGGTCCGCGCGCACGATCCGCAGGTCGCTCGGTAGATCGGTCAGCGGCACCGGCGCCACCGTCACCCAGCGCCGGGGTACCCGCACGCCGGCCCAGGACACTTCGTGGATCGCGATGATCAGTTGATTGTCGCTGATGGTGGCATCGGCCAGTGCCCGGAACCTGCGCTGTCGATGTCGCGCGCTGATCAATCCGCTCGGATGAACCTCGAAATGCCAGTCCAGGCGCTTCTCGTTGAGCCACTCCATCAGGGCCGCGGTGGTCACGGCGCCGGTGACGTCGAGGCCCGCTGTGCGCACCTTCGTCGGCACGCCGGGAATCAGCCGCACCCCGTGCGCGATGACGGTCATCTCCTCGACCGGATGCCCGTTCCAGCGCAGCTCGGTCAACACCGTCTTGGTCTGGAAGTGGGCGCCCCGGCGGCGAACCTTCAACGTCCGCAGGATCGCGGTCAGATCGTGCCCGAGCAGTGTGGCGGTGACCTCTCGGCCGCCGAAACGACTCAGGATCCCCTCGCTGAGCAGGGTCATCAGCACATCGGGCAGTAGCGCGGTGACCGTTCCCGATCCCAGATCGGCGACGGGATCCAGCCAGGCCGTGGTGAAGGCCGCCCACTGATCCAGCAGTTCCGGGTCGAACAACCGACGGCCGAGGTCCACTGCCCGCAACGGTGACCAGGACTTGGGATCGAAATAGGTGGCCATGATTGATTCGAGAATACTGGCCGCGGGTGAATACGCGAGGTGGTGCAGATGACGCCTCGCGTGCTCGGATCAGGGATCAGCGGGCTTCGGGGCGTCGAGTGTCGCGTGCATCAGGTACACGTTGTAGCTGTCCCAGGCCGACATCGTGAAGTAGAGATCCTTGCCGGTCGACCACGGGTGGATGAAACCGCCGTACGACTTGGGGTAGTTGTCGGTATCGGCCAGCACCACCCCGTCGGTCCAGGTGCCCTGGGGCTCGGCGGCTGTGCGCAGCACGATGGCGTGCCGTGCCGGATCCAGGTACACCATCTGCCACTGCTTGCTCGAGTCGTCGTAGCGCAGCGACAGCTCGCCCGCGATTCCCGGCACGATCGGGGTGGCGAGGTTCTCCTGGGCCGGTGCCCAGGTGCCGTTCACCCAGTATTGGTAGGCCGCCTTGTTCAGCACATCCTTCTTCGGCACCCGGGCCAGCCCGATGACACCGACTCGCCCGTTGGGCGTGCCGAACATGTAGACGTAGTCACCGTGCGGCACCATCGTGGCGACCTGGAAGCGGTCGAGGCCGAACATGTTGTCCCACTTGGCGTATTGATCCTTGACCCAGGTGCTGCCGCCGTCGTCGGAGTAGGCCAGGCCGCCGTTGTTGGTCCACCACATCCCCGGAATCCGGCTCCAGCGATTGACCGACATGTAGCTCACGTACTGCCGGTTACCGAGGGCGAATCCCGAGGTGGGGATGACCGTGGTCTCGAAGTTCTTGATCTTGCGACTGCTCAGCAGTTCGGCCGCGTGGCATCGGCTGTCCTGGACCATCTTGTCGATGACCAGTCCCTTCGACAGATCCCGCTCGGTACTGAAACCGAGCACATTGGATCGCCAGTCGGGCCCGCCGGCGCCACCGGACTGCCAGCCCTTGCCGAAGGTGTCGCCGAACAGCACGGCGACCTCGCCGGGCTTGGTCTCCCACATGATGCCGAGGTCGGTTCCGTCGACCTGCCAGCGCATATCGGTGCGATTGACCGAACCGTGGCCGGTCACCTGGCCGACCAGTTTCACGCCGTCCACCTGCCGGGGTGCCGGCGGTGCGGCGACCGGACCGGGTTCGGCGGAGTTGATCACCGGCGGCGGCGGAGTCTCCGGTGCGGGCGGTTCGCCCCCGGGAATCGGGATCGGAATCGGCTCCGGTTCGGGGTTGATGTTGATGTTCGGCAGATTGAACGGCCCGGAGTTCGAGCCCGATCCGGTACCCGAGCCGGTCCCGGAGCCGGTCCCCGAACCCGATGCGGACCCCGACTGCGGTGCGGGTTCAGCGGGCTGGGCGGGATCCTCGGTGGGGGGCGGCTGCGGCTTCGGTGTATCTCGGATATCCGGGCACGGATTGTGGCACGGGTCGGCCGGTAGCGGCTGTGGGACGATCCGGGTGTTGTCCGGTTTCGGGCCCGGCACCGGCACCGGCACGATCTCCGGGTACGGCACCTGGATATCGATCGACGGCGGCAGCGGCGGAAGTATCGGCGGCGCAGGCGCGTTCGGATCGGGCTTGCGGGCGAGTGGGTCGAATCCGGTTTCCCCGCAGGCGTTCTTCGGCGGCGGCGCCCACGGTGCGAGTTCGGCGGCGGCCGGAGCGGGAACCAGGGAGCCGGCCAGCAGCAGTCCGGTGAGGGCAGGCCCGAAGATCGCGGGCGCACAGCGCCTTCCGGAGGAGACCAATCCGCGTGAGACCGGTGTACCGACCCGATACTTCCCCACCACGTAGCTCCCGCTCACCGTTCTCCTGGACAACCGCTCGCATCACCGGGGACATGCACCATCAGTCGCCACGAACTTTGGGATCGAGCACAGCGGGTATCAATCTAACCGACTGGACGGGGTGCGTGTGGGTGGACCGGGAACCCCGGGCGCGGCGGTCGCGTCGGACGGATATGACCAATATCGAGTACCTGTTCGGCTCGGGTGACGGTGGCGCACATATCTGGTCGACGCGGGCGGATCTGGACCTGGGCGGTCACGGCACACCCGATGCGGTACGGCTCGACTTCGACGGCGACGGTCGGGCCGACGACGCGCTCTGGGATTGGGATCGGGACGGGTCGGCCGATATCGCCGCGCTGGATCTCGACGACGACGGCGTTCTGGACCGATTCTTCGCCGACAGCGACGATCTCGGTACCTGGGATCAGCCGATCTGGTCGGTCACCGAGTAGCGGAACGCCTGCTGTTGATCGCGATGGCCGCGATACCCAGCGCGTAGAGCACGGCCCCGGCCGCCACGACGGCGAGCGACCGTCCGTCGGCGGGGATCACCAGCGCCGTGATCGCGACGGCGACTACGAAGGTGATGTTGAAGATGGTGTCCTGCAGCGCGAATACCTGTCCGCGTCGATCGTCGTCCATATCGATCTGCAGGGTGGCGTCGCCGGTCAGTTTGACCATCTGCCCGGCCAGGCCCAGTGCAAACGCACCCGCCAGCAGCAGTTGGTGGGCGCGTTGTTCGGCGGCTCCGGTGGCGATGGTGATCGGCGGTACCAGCGTCGCCTGCACGAGCAGCGCGAGCGACAGTCCCGCGACGACGGTGCGCGGTCGGCCGAGCCGTGGGATCAGCAATGGAGTCAGCACGGCGGCGGCCAGCATGCCGGCGGCCACGGCCGTGATCGCCACCCCGAACCCGACGAGTCCCGAACTCGCCGAGATGCCGGATTCGTTCGGCCGGCGCAGCACCAGGACCATGAGCAGGGTGTTCGCGCCGAATACGATCCGGTGGGTGCCGACGCCGATCATCGCCGTCGTGCAATCCCGGGATTCGGCGACCGCGCGGGCACCGGTCCGCAACCCGGTGAGGACCGCGTGGACGGACTCCCGTGCCGAGTCGCGCCGAGTCGCCGGTGCCGGACTCGCGGATGTGGCGGCGGGCGAATCGGGTTCGGGTTGCGCGCCCTCCGCCGGGGACGCCGGGCCCAGATGTTCGGGTCCCAGCTGGTGACGCGCGAATCCGAGCGCCGCCGCCACCGACAGGATCGATCCGCAGGCGCCGGCGGCCACCGCGACCCCGCCCGCGAAATCACCGGCGCCCAGCGCCCCGATGATCGTCACGGCCGCCGCGGCCCCCGCCCCGGCGCACCCCGAGGCGACGGTGGCGAGCACGGAATTCATCGGCACCAGCCAGCGCTGCTCCAGCACCCGGGGCAGACTGGCCGAGATACCGGCCAGGACGAATCGGCTGATGCCGACCACCGCGAGGGCCAGCAGCAACAGCGGGGTATCCCGGATGCCGGCCCACAATCCGACGGCGGTCACCAGGATCAGTACCGCCCGCACCGCATTGGCGATCAGCAGCACCATGCGCCGGTCCCATCGGTCCAGTAGCGCTCCGGCATAGGGGCCGATGACCGAATACGGCAGCAGCAACACCGCGAAGCCACCCGCGACCGCCAGCGGATCGGTGGCGCGTTCGGGATTGAACAGGATCGCACCCGACAGCGCGGCCTGAAACATTCCGTCGCCGAACTGGCCGGCGAACCGGATCAGGGCCAGCCGGGGCATTCCGGGCCGACGGACGGCGGCGGCCACGGCGGCCCGCCGCTGAGCGTCGGGTCGCATTATCGGTTCACCTCCGGATCAATGTGCGAGGGCGGTGCGCCGCCACGGTAGAATCTACCCGGCGGCCTCGACAGCAGCCCGAGAGGAGGACCCCTGTTGTCCACACTCACGACACCACACATCGATATACATCGCGCCGGCGATCGCATGAAAACCCGTGTGGCATGGCTGGATTCGAAACATTCGTTCTCCTTCGGCGAGCATTACGATCCCGACAACACCCACCATGGGCTGTTGCTGGTGAACAACGACGACATCGTGCTTCCGGGTGAGGGATTCGAAACTCATCCGCATCGGGATATGGAAATCGTCACCTGGGTTCTCAATGGGTCTCTGGTCCATCAGGATTCCCTCGGACATGCCGGTGTCATCTATCCGGGATTGGCGCAACGAATGAGTGCCGGCACCGGAATTCTCCATTCGGAAAAGAACGATTCCTGGCGGTTGCCGCCGGAGCAGGGCGGAACGTCACCGCATTCCGAGCCGGTGCATTTCGTGCAGATGTGGGTTGTTCCGGACGAGCCCGGAATTACCCCCGGATATCAGCAGCTCGAAATCGACGACGAACTCGCACGCGGCGGTCTGATCACCGTCGCCACCGGAATGCCGAGGTATCGCGATCGCACCGCGATCGCGATCAGCAGCAGCCATTCCGCCCTGCATGTGGCGCGTCTGTCGGGTGCCGGTGCGCACGAGGCGATCAGTCTGCCCGAGGCCCCCTATCTGCATGTATTCATCGCGCGCGGCGAGGTGGAGATGGAAGGCGTCGGGACGTTGTACGCGGGTGACGCGGTGCGGATGACGCGCAGTGGCGGGCAGCGGATCGTCGCCGAAGTTCCGGCGGAGGTCCTGGTGTGGGAGATGCACGCCCGGCTCGGCGGGCAATAGAGTCGGCAGACGCTGCAGCGCAGACGTGCGGTCAAGGAGAGGACGGCCATGACGGAGAACCCACCGCCCGGAAACTATCCACCGCCGGATCGGAATCCGCAGCAACCCGGAGAGTATCCGCAGCAACCCGGAGAGTATCCGGGGCGCTCCGGGGAGTATCCACAACAGCCGGCGTACCCGCAGCAGCCGGAACCGTATCCGCGACAGCAGGAGCCGTATCCGCGACAGCAGGAGCCGTATCCCGGCGGATATCCCCCGCCGCCGCCGAGCGGCTACCCCGGCCCGCCGGGGCAGGGCGCGTGGGAGGAGCCGAAGAGTAAGGGCTTGGCCATCACCGCCCTGGTCCTGGGTATCATCGCGTTGCTGAGCTGCTGGACCGTGTTGGGCGGGATCCTGTTCGGCCTGCTGGCGCTGATCTTCGGCATCATCGCCACGGTCAAATCGCGTCGCGGTACGGCCGGGGGCGGCGGTATGGCGATCGCCGGGCTGGTCCTCGGGCTGCTGGGCCTGATCGCCGCCATCGTGATCGCCGCGATCGGGGTCAGCTTCTTCGTCAACAACGGCGGTAAGGACTTCCTCGACTGCGTGAACAAGGCCAACGGCGATCAGTCGAAAATCGACCAGTGCCAGCGTGATTGGAATCAGACGCTGGAGAACAAGTACAGCGTCACGATCAGCCCGCGACCGACGTCGTAATCGCCTCGGGCCGAGCGCGGTCAGTAGACGGCCGGGCGGCACTGCCTGGCCGCCGAGAGGACTTCCGGCAGATCCGGCCGGTAATCGCAGTGCGGCGAATCGATCCACACCCGATAGCCGGTGCGTTCGTCGGCCGGTGAGGGGAGCACGATGGTGGTGCCCGGTGTGACCAGTGCCGCGCAGCGATGGAACATATCGGTGGCGACCGCGGCATCCTGGGTCGATTCGTCGACGTGGCCGGTGAGGAAGGTCCAGCGCGCCGAACGCGGATGGCCGATGATCGGTCCGCGGTGTCCGCGTTCGGTCAGGTAATCGCGGATGGTGGAGCCGAGGGCGGCGGGTACCGTGACAGCGCCGACGGCCCCGATTTCGAGCAGAATTCGGCCCTGGATCGCATCGACGATGCCGTAGAGGCCGTTCTCCGTGCGGTAGCGACGGCATCGAGCCAGCGCTTCCTGGGCGATCACGCGGTGCGCTCTCGGGATGGCGGTGCTATTCGGTTCGATCGCTCCGGCCACCGGGTCGGGCGTGCTCATGGCGATCCTCGTCTCGTAGTCGAGTGCAATGCCACCGATGCACAGACCGTATCGCCGGATGGTTGAAATGACAATAGTCAACACGGGTTACATCTACACCGGCGTAGCATCGGCCCGCATGGCCCCAACGTCGCCTGTCGTCGCTCGGTGGGAACTGGTTCGCAGACTGCGGGAGTTGCGCGAACAGCGCGGCTTCGATTCGGCGGGTTTCGCCCGCGGCGTCGGGTTCACCCCGGCCAACTGGTCGCATGTGGAGAAGGGCCGCCGGATGCTGACCGGCAAGACCATCGGCCCGGTGCTGGACCTGCTCGAGGTCGCCGCCGAGGAGCGTGTGGAACTGCTCGAGCTGCTGGCGGCCGGTAAGGAGCGGGGCTGGTGGACCCGATCCGCCCTGATCGGCCCGGAACTGCAGCGCTACTACGGCATGGAGTACGGCGCGCAGAGCATCCGTAGCTACGACAGTCTCGTGATCCCGGGTCTGCTCCAGACCGAAGGCTACGCGCGCGCGCTGATCAGCGCGGATGTCATGATCCGCCCGGCTCAGGTCGAGCAGCTCGTCGCTATTCGGATGCGCCGGCGGAAGCGGTTGCACGGGTCCGATCCCGCAGAGGTCACCGCGGTGGTCGGCGAGGCCACCCTGGTACAGCAGATCGGTGGTCCCCAGGTGCTGCGCACCCAGCTGGAATATCTGTCCGGATTACTACACACCCGCGACAACATCGACATCCGGGTCATTCCGTTCGCCGCTACCGCCGGGGCGATTCTGGGCGGGGCCAGTTTCCATCTGCTCGATTTCGCCTCGGAGTATCTGCCGACGTTCGGCTGGGCCGAGAGCGCCGTTTTCGGCGGGCCGGTCGACAATCCCGCTCGAGTTCACGATCTGGCGTTCGCATATTTGCGTGCGCTCGATCAATCCCTCAGTCGCACAGAAACATTGGCGCTGATCGAGAAATATCTCGGCGTGTAACATCCTGCCCATGCCTACCCCCGAGAGGTATCAACCAGAGGTGACGCAGTGGTTCACCTCGACCCGCACCAACAACGGCAATCAATGTGTCGAGGTGCGTTTCGACGGCCCGGCGGTGCTGATTCGTGACAGCAAATACCGTCGCGATCCCGCGAACAGACCGGAGCGGGAGCCCGTCATCATCGTCGACGCGGGGGTGTGGATGGAATTTCTGCGGACGGTCGACGACATCGGCGGTAGCGCCCATGTGCGTACCCGGCCGGATCGCGCGGGCGGCACGGTGCTGTGGCACGGCGACACCGAGCTGCGATTCACGGCCGGTGAGTGGTGGGCGTTCGTGGCCGGCGTCCGCGACGGCGAGTTCGACCGCATTCCGGTGGCGACCGGCTGAGCACGGCCGGCCGGCGGCGGCACGGCACCATCGTCGGCATACTGGAGTTCGTGACTTTCGACGTGACGACTCCCTCGGGCATCGATCTGACCTATCGCGACGACGCTGTGCGGGTACAGGACGACCTGTTCGCGCACGTCAACGGCAAATGGCTGGAAACCTACGACATTCCCGCCGATCGCGCGGTCGACGGTGCCTTCCGCACCCTCTACGACCAGGCCGAACTGGATGTCAAGCAGATCATCCAGGAACTGGCCGCCGGTACGAGGGC
This sequence comes from Nocardia spumae, assembly GCF_020733635.1. Lineage (NCBI taxonomy): Bacteria > Bacillati > Actinomycetota > Actinomycetes > Mycobacteriales > Nocardiaceae > Nocardia > Nocardia spumae. The sequence continues at coordinate 241,705 of NZ_JAJFZL010000001.1, forward strand.
ATCGGTCCCCGACGCCGACGAGGCGCGCAAGATCGGTGACCTCTACAACAGCTTCATGGATGCCGAGGCCGTGGAGGCGGCCGCGCTCACTCCGATCGCCGACGAATTGGCCGCTGTGCGCGAGGTCGGTGATCGCGCCGCCTTCGCCACGCTGCTGGGCCGGCTACAGCGCACCGGTGTCGGTGGCGCGGTGGGCGCCTATGTCGATACCGATGACAAGAATTCGCAGCGCTATCTGGTCAACCTGACCCAGTCCGGTCTCGGCCTACCCGACGAATCGTATTACCGCAGCGACGATTATGCCGAGATTCGTACCAAGTACGTCGAGCACATGGGCCGGATGTTCGCCCTCGCCGCGCTCGACGCCGACCCGCGGCGGGTCTTCGAACTCGAACGCAAACTGGCCGAGGGACATTGGGATGTGGTGCGGCGTCGGGACGCCGAGCTGAGCTACAACCTCACTACGTTCGCCGATCTCGCCGCCGAGAACCCCGAATTCGACTGGAACGCGTGGGCCGATGCCATGGCCGAGGGTACCGGCCGGGCCGGTGCGGAGCTGCTGGCCGAAGTCGTTGTGCGCCAGCCCGATTACGCCAGCACCTTCGCCCGGTTGTGGGCCTCGGAATCGATCGAGGACTGGCAGGCGTGGGCGAGCTGGCGGATCCTGCGTTCGCGCGCACCGTATCTGACCGCCGCCGTCGTCGAGGAGAGCTTCGACTTCTACGGCCGCACTCTGACCGGTGCGCAGGAGAACCGGGAGCGCTGGAAGCGCGCGGTATCGCTGGTACAGGATCTCCTCGGCGAAGCGGTGGCCAAACTGTATGTGGCCGAGCACTTCCCGCCCGAGGCCAAGGCGCGCATGCAGGAGCTGGTCGCCAATCTGATCGAGGCATACCGCCGCAACATCACAGAGTTGGAGTGGATGAGCCCGCAGACCCGCGAGGCGGCGCTGGCGAAGCTCGAGCGTTTCACCCCGAAGATCGGCTACCCGGACAGCTGGCGCGACTACTCCGCGGTGCGGGTCGATCCCTCCGATCTGGTCGGCAACTACCGCAGTGGTTACGCCGCCGACCACGACCGGGATCTCAACAAGCTCGGCGGACCGGTCGATCGCGGCGAATGGTTCATGACCCCGCAGACCGTCAACGCCTACTACAACCCGGGCATGAACGAGATCGTGTTCCCGGCCGCGATTCTGCAGCCGCCGTTCTTCGATATGAACGCCGACGATGCGGCGAACTACGGTGGTATCGGTGCGGTGATCGGTCACGAGATCGGGCACGGTTTCGATGATCAGGGCAGCAAGTACGACGGCGACGGCAATATGGTCGACTGGTGGACCGAGACGGATCGGACCGAATTCGGCAAGCGCACCAAGGCTTTGATCGACCAGTACAACAGTTTCGAACCCAAGGCGCTGCCCGGCCACACCGTGAACGGTGAGTTCACGATCGGTGAGAACATCGGTGATCTGGGCGGACTCTCGATCGCGCTGGAGGCTTACAAGATCGCGCTGGGCGGTGCCGAGGCCCCGGTCATCGACGGACTCAGCGGTCTGCAGCGGGTCTTCTTCGGCTGGGCCCAGGTGTGGCGCACCAAGGCCCGGGACGAGGAGGCCCTCCGCCGGCTGGCGGTCGATCCGCATTCGCCGCCGGAGTTCCGCTGCAACGGCGTCGTGCGCAACCTGGACGGATTCCACGAGGCGTTCGAGGTCACGCCGGGTGACGAACTATATCTGGATCCCGCACAGCGCGTGCGAATCTGGTAGTCACCGTGGGAGTTTCGGGCCGATCTGCCGATCGTAGATGCCCTGTAGCCGTTCGGTGACGTCGGCGAAGGCCGCCGTCACCTCCCGATCGCGCAGTCCGATCTGTTCGAGTCCGGTGCCGATGATCTGATCGGCACCGGGCAGGAACACCCGCCCCCAGTCCTGCGACCGAGTCAGCGGTAGCTGCTCGATCGCGGTGGCGAAATTGCGGTTCGCCGCGAGAAATTCCCGCTGGGACGGTTCATCGATCGCGGACTTGCGCACCGGGATGTATCCGGTGGCTTGCGAGAAGTAGGCGGTGTTCACCGGATCGGTGAGGAAGGCGATGAACCGCAGCGCGTTGGCCTTGCGGCGCTCGGATATGCGGGCCGGAATCGCCAGGCCCGCACCACCGGTGGTACACCCGGGCCCGTTCGGGTGCGGGAGGAATGCGGTGGCGAAGTCCAGGGTGCCCGCGGCATTCGCGGTGATGCCCTTGATATCGCCGGTGGACGTGATCGCCGATCCCACCACCCCGGTGCCGAAATCGACGGCCAGCTGGGGCCGGATATTGGCGTAGCGCTTGCGATTGATCATGTCGCGCAGGAAGTTTCCGGCCTCGACGGTGTGCGGATCGGTGAACGTCAGCGTCCATCGGTCGGAGTAGGCGCCGCCGAAGGTCCAGTTGGGTCCCTGGAAGGTCCAGGCCAGGTAGTTCTTCGCGTCGCCCCAGCCGTGCGCCCATTTGCCCGGGCCGATGGCACGCTGCAGTTCGGGACCCCATTCGTCGAATTCCTGCCAGGACCGCGGCCCCCGATCGGGGAGTCCGGCACGCGCCCACAGCCCGCGGTTGTAGCAGAAGATCTGGGTGGAGCGCGCATACGGCAGTGCCCAGAGCTTGCTGTCGAAGCGGTAGTCCTCGACGAAGGAGTCGACGTAGTCCGTCAGTGGCACACCGGCTGCCGCGATTTCGGCGTCGAGCGGTTCGATCGCCTTGTTGAGGGCGTAGTTGAACCACCAGACATCGGACAGCACAACCACATCCGGTAGGGCGCCACCGGTCAGGGCGGCATTGAACTTCTGCGCCACCTCTTCGTAGTTGCGGCCCGCGTCCACCAGTTTCACGGTCAGCTCGGGATGCTGAACCCGGAAACGGTTGATCAGCTCGGTCTCCTGATTCTTGGAGGTACCCGGATGATTCGACCAGAACACGATGGTGTTCGGATCCCCTTCGACCGCACTGCGCGCGCCCATTCCGGCGCACGCCGACACGCTCAGACCGGCTGCCGCGGTGAGGAAGCCGCGGCGGGACAGCGGAGGTGCGGTCGTCGATCGGGGCACGGCATTCTCCTCGTGGGTCAGCCCTTGACGGCGCCGGTGGTCAGGCCCTTGATCATGTGGCGTTGCAGTACGACGAACACCACGAGGATCGGCAGCATGGTCAGCAGGGTTCCGGCCATCACCGGCCCCCAGTTGGTGACGCTGGGATTCTCGGTGTTCTGCAACAACGTCAGACCGACCGGAAGGGTCGCGACCGACGAATCATCGGCCATCAGGAACGGCCACAGGTATTCGTTCCACTCGTTGACCAGAGTGACCACCGCGAAGGCCACCATCGTGGGTCCCGACATCGGCAGGACCACCCGCACCAGTAGTTGCCACCAGTTGGCGCCGTCGATGCGCGCGGCCTCGATCACCGACACCGGCAGCGACAGAAAGTGATTCCGCATCAGGAAAGTGCCGAACGCGACCCCGCACAGCGGAATAATGATGCCCTGCAGGGAGTTTCGCCATCCGATCTGCGCGATCAAAGCATAGTTGGAGATCACCGTGATCTGGTTGGGGACCATCAGCGCGGCGATGATCACCAGGAAGATCACGGTCTTTCCGGGGAATCGCAGGAAGACCAGCCCGTAGGCGCTGAAGATCCCGAGTGCGAACTTCACCGCCGCCACGACCGTGGTCACGATCAGCGAATTGCGCAGGAAGGTCCAGAACGGCAGTGTGGTCGTCGCTTCGCGGTAGTTCTCCGGATGCCAGCTGTGCGGCCACCACACCGCCGGCTGGGTGTAGATGTCGGGCCGGGCCTTGAACGAGGTGATCAGGATCCAGTACAGCGGCACCCCCACCAGGATCAGGACGCAGACCATCGCCGCATATCCGAAAACCGTTGCGAGCAGACGACGTCGGCGATAGGCAGGGTTCATCGTTCGTCTCGATCCATCACGCGCACCTGGACGAGCGTGATCACCAGCAGTACCACGAACATGATGCTGGCCACCGTCGCCCCGTAGCCGGCGCGGAAGTTGCGGAAGGTCTCGTCGTAGACCTGGTAGACCATCGTTGTCGTGCCGGTGCCGAGCGGTCCGCCGCGGGTCATCACGTTGATGATGTCGAAGACCTGCAGTGAGTTGAGCATGACGGTGATCGATAGGAAGAAGGTGGTGGGCCGCAACTGCGGGAGCAACACCCGGCTGAAGGTGGTCCAGCGTCCGGCGCCGTCGATGGCCGCGGCCTCCAGGAGTTCGCGTTGCACTCCCTGCAGTGCGGCCAGATAGATGACGAAGGTGTAGCCGAGGTTCTTCCAGATGTAGGTGATCGTCACCATGAACAGCGCCCAGTGCGGATCCTGGTAGAAATCCGGGACGTTCTGGATGCCGATGCGGTGCAGCAGATCCTGCACCAACCCGAAGCCGGGATCGAAGATGAACTGGAAAGCCACGCCGACCGCGGCCCCCGAGATGACGAAGGGAGCGAAGATCACCGACCGAACCACATTGCGGCCGAACAGCTTCCGATCCAGCAGCAGGGCCAGCGCCAGTCCGAGCGCCATACTGCCACCGACCGCGAAGACGGTGAAGACGACGGTGTTCCCGACGATCTGCCAGGTGTCGTCGCGGCCCCACCATTCGCGATAGTTGCGGGTGCCGATGAAATGCGCCAGTGGTTCGGCGAGATTCCAGTCGGTGAACGACAGCCGGATATTGTCCACCAGCGGCCGATAGACGAACAGCCCGAGCAGCACCAGATTCGGGACGACGAGCACGCAGAACAGGCCGTAATCCCCCCATGGCCGCCGCCGCGACCCGCGCCCCCGATTCTGAGGCAGCACCCGCTCCGGCCGGCTACGCACCGCCGTATCCTGCCCGCTCCGCGTGAACGCCCGGCGAATCCCCGATGCCGAACCCCTGACATCCCGGCGCGCACCATCCTCGGACACCCCGGTCATGGCCGAATCCTATGGCATTGGTTCGGCCTCGACGTCACTACGGACGCACACCTGTCAACGGCACCCATACCGCCCGCGCAAGAGGCGGAGCAGCCGGCGCTTCTAGCTCCAGTCGCCCATACCGTCGTTGGCGCTGAGGTTTCCGGTGGAGTTGGTGACGACCACCGGGTCACCCTTCTGGGCATTGTCGAAGAACCACTGCGCGTCCTCGGTGCTGACGTTCAGGCAGCCGTGGCTGGAGTCCGATACGCCCTGCTGAGCGACCGACCATGGCGCGGCGTGGACGAAGATGCCGCTGTTGGACAGGCGAGTGGCGTACTCGACCTCGAGCTTGTAGCCCTGCGGATCGGTGACCGGAACTCCGTAGGTGGAGGAGTCCATGATCATCTTCCGATTCTTCTCCCCGACGTAGTACGTGCCGTTGGGGGTTTCGTGGTCCTTCTTGCCCATCGAGGTCGGCATGGTCTTGATGACCTCGCCGTTGCGGGTGATGGTGATGGTGTGGGTGGCGTCGTCGGCGGTGGTGACGACCGCGTCGCCCACCTTGTACGCGACCTTGGTGCCGCCGGCCTCGACCGTGATGTCGGAGTTGGCGGGCCAGAACTCCTCCGGCCGCCAGCGCACCTGCTTGTCCCCGCGCCAGTAGAAGTGGCCGCGGGTGGCGTTGCTGGAGGTGATCCGGATGGACTTCTCGGCCGCGGCGTGATCGCCCACCGGATCCTTGAAGTTGATGATGATCGGCTGAGCCACGCCGACCACGTCGCCGTCACCCGGGCTGACGCTGGGCGGCGCGAAGTTGGCCTGCGGCAGCGGCGGCGGGTTCTGCAGCGGCGAGGCGCCCGGCTCCGGCTGTGGAGACTGGACGACGGCGGGGGCGCCGGGGACATCGGGGCCCCCGGGCCACAGCGGCGACGCCGAGGCGGGCGCCATCGTGATGGCGCCGGCGGCGGTCACCGCGAGTGAAGTCACCGCGAGGGTGAGCAGACCGGTCCGCTTGGACAGGCTGGTCTTGTCCCGAACGGGCTTCCGGCAAGGGGTGGTGCGCACAGCCGTTTCGTCCTCTCCAAACTCCGATCGCGCAATCACAGCGCGCAGAAAAAATCGCGCGCGTGTGCGCGAATGGTCTCTCAGGCCCCGGCCCGGCATCCATTACTACATCTCCCACCGACATCGGCCAATTGCGTTCCGGCAGTTATGAACTACTCGGACGGGGAGTGTGCTGTGTCACCGCTGATTCGCCACGCCGTAGTGATGGGGCGAAAGCGCCGTTCGGATCGGCGAGTCGGATGAGTGACCACGGCCGGTTCGGCTGAGCGCTCTCGATACTCAGCAAACCCTCTTGTGAGGCAAATCACTTCAATGGTGGCGGATTCCCTCTACTGCGAAACGGATTCCGCGATGCGGCCCGGTAGCGATGTTGTGTGGCACCGAGCGCGGGATTCGGCCATCACGATAGCGCGGTGGCAGCGACAACTCGACCCGGGTCAGCACCGTCGCCAGGGCGATCCGCAATTCGAAGTCGGCGAGAGTGGCACCGAGGCAACGCCGATGCCCGCCACCGTAGGGCGCGAATTCGAACGGTCCGTACCGACGATCGAGGAACCGCTGTGGCCGGAACCGCTCCGGCTCCTCCCAGCAATCGGGATCGGAGTGCAGCAGTGGCAGCACGATTCCCATGGTGTCGCCCGCGACCAGGTCGACCCCGCACAGTGTGTAGGGCCCGGTCAGCCGGCGCAGCACGATCGGTACCGGCGGATGCAGTCGCAGTGTTTCCTGGCAGACGGCATCCAGGTAGGGCAACCGGGCCAGTTCCTCGGGTTCGATATCGCCGGCGGCGTCCAGCTCCGAGCGCAGTCGCTCCAGGACGGTGGGTTCCCGGTGCAGCTGGAACAGCGCCCACACCAGGCTGGTCGCCGTCGTTTCGTGACCGGCCACAAGCAGGGTGCGCAGCTGCTCTCGCAGATCGGCGTCGCAGACGCCGCTGCCGTCGTCGTAGCGGGCGCTCAGCAGTACGCCCAGGGCGCCGTCACCGGTTTCGCCGGTCGCGCGCCGGGCCGCGATATCGGTATCCAGCAACCTGTCCACCCGGGCCCGGGCGCGGACGAACCGATCCCAGGGCGAGAATCCGAATGCGCTGTGCCGCAAGGCCGGAACGAGCATGAGCGGCCCGGTGAAGGCGGTGAGGAAATCGCCGACCGCGGCAGTGTAGACGCGCCGCCGGACCGGATCGTCCACACCGAAGATCAGCGTGAGGATCACCCGCAGGGTCAGTGCGCGCGCCGCCACCCGCGCATCGATCGTGGTTCCCGGCCGCCACGGCGGCCCGATTCCGGCGCCGCTGAGCTCATCTCGGGTGCTGTCCTGAATTACCGTGCCGTACTGCGCAATTCGGGCGCGATGAAATGCAGGCGTCAAAAGGATGCGATCCCCGCGATGTCGTTGATCACGAGCGAGTATCAATGAGGCCGAACCGATAAGCGGTTCAATCGGATTCGGTCGCGGCGGATGCAATATTTCGATCGGTGCCCGAAATAATTCCTTTGCCCCGGCCGGAGTCCCGGTGAACAATATCGAACCGAATCCCGGAAACCGGACCGTGAACGGATCTCCGTCGCGTGCGCGGCGCATTCGAAAGTAACGGTCGAAATCCATTCCGGCCGCCGCCGCATGGGCGGTCACCCACCGCGGCGGCCGGGGCACGACCGATTCGCTGGAAGCTGTCGCTGGGCCCATACCCAGGGATACGAGACAACTCGACAGCCGGTTCGATTCGGTGGCCGGTCGATTCGGCCGGCGTCGCGTCCCTCAGCCGAGGGCTGCCCGCGCGTCGGCGGCCAATCGGGCCAAGCGGCCGTCACCGATGGTGTTCAGCGAATTCCCCAGCCGGTTGGTCACGAAGGCGACCGACATTCCCGTTTCCGGATCGGCGAACGCGCCGGAACCGCCGACCCCGTAATGTCCGAATGCCCGACGCAGCGGGCGCCGCGAGGCGATCGGGGGCCGGTGATATCCGAGAGTGAACGGCACCGGCACGCCGATCACATAATCGCGATGTTCGGAGCGTTGTACCTGGTTGACGGTCGCGATGGTCTCCGGCCGCAGCAGTGGATCGCTCCAGGTCCCGTCCGGCAACCACACCCGGCCGTCGTTGGCGAGCGCACCGTACATCCGGGCCAGGGCGCGTGCGGAGAACACCCCGTTGAAGCCGGGCATCACCGCGTCGTGCACCCGTGGATCGCCGATCAGCGCATCGAATCCGGCGGGCATCCCGGCCTCGGCGATCGCGCCCACCGCGCGGCTGCGCGCGATCACCTTCGAGGCGGTGTCCCAGCGCATGCCGGGGATCTTCAGCCGCGGGAAGGTGCGGGCGATCCGGTGCCGTTCGGCCGCGGGCACGCGGAACCAGAATTCGGCGGTTCGCAGGGGTTCGGCGATCTCCTGCCGGACCGCGTCGGTGAACGCCGTACCGGTCGCACGCTGCACGATTTCGGCGACCAGCCAGCCGAAGGTGACCGCGTGATACCCCGATGACTGCAGTCGCCGCGGGTCCGGTTCGGCGGCGGCCAGTGCGGCGATCATCGCGTCGTAGTCGAGGATGCCGTCCGGAGTCTCGGCCAGGCCCCGGACCTTGTGCAGGCCGGCCCGGTGCGACAGCACCTCCCGCACGGTGATGTCCTGTTTGCCGTTGGCCCCGAATTCCGGCCAGTACGCGGCCACCGGTGCGTCGTAATCGATGAGCCCGCGCTCGGCGACGCGATGCAGGACCGTCGTCGCGACGCCCTTACCGGTGGAGAAACTCAGCGCCACGGTGTCGTAGCCCCAGCGCTGATCCGGGGCCGACCATCCGGCCCACACATCGACCACGGGCCGTCCGTGCAGGAAGACCGCGAAGGCGCCGCCACCGCGGTTGGGCCGCGGGAACATCCGGAAGAAACGGTGCACGACCGGCACGAACCGCGGATCGATGATCATCTGTGGTGTGTCGTCGGGACCGATCTGCGCCGCATCCGCCTCGGCGGCCCGCTCGGAACGTGGTGCCGAATCCACCTTGTCGACCTCCTACCGCCGCATGGTCGCGGCGTCGAAACTGACCACGTCAGCGTAGGACGTCAAGGCGTGGGTGGGATCCGCCACAGGCCGAACGGAGTCGCCAGGCAGGCCGCGCCGGTGCGCGAATCCCAGGCCAGCGCCGCCGCCCCCAGGCAGATCGTGGTGCGCCGATCCGAGATCACCTGCGCCTGCGAACCGTTCATCGCGAGCGAGACGCCGATACGGCCGGGAACCGGATCCGGGGCGATCGAGGTGAAGGCGAAGGCATCCGGCCCCATACCGACGGCGACCGGGAGTCCGGCCGCTCCTTCGCTGGCGCCGATCCCGCCGGCGGTACCCATACCGAGGGCCATGGCCCCCGCTGTTGCCTTGGCGTAGCCGACACCATCTATCCCGGCCGATCCGGCGTGGCCGGAATCATCACCGGCCGCCCGGCATGCCGTGGTCCCGGCCAGAATTGTGATGTCACGGTTGCTGTCGGCGGCGCAGTGCACGGTGGTTGCCGAAGCAGTGCCGAAGCAGCATGTCACGGCCCCGGCTGCGACGACCGAGCTCAGGATCGCGGTCATCACCTTCATGGAACGCTCCTTTCGGGCCGGCAGACCTCACCCTAACCGCACGGGGCGGCGGGCAGCCCCATCCGCGCCGGACCACCGAGCCCGGGGCGGATAACGAAAACGGGCGGCGACTCGAGTTCGGTACTCGAATCGCCGCCCATCGCAAGGGTTTTCGCGAGCTCGCTCGCAGCCGATCAGATCGGGGCGAATCCCGCCCCGGCGCCACCGCGGACGTTCATATCGTTGGTGATCGCCGTCATGTTGGTGCCGACCTCGGGACCGAAGCAGGCCACGGCCAGATAGGCGTTGACCATTCCGACCAGGGTCGATCCGATCACGACCGGCGCACCGGAGTCGCCCTCGACGACACACATCTGGGTCCAGGTCTCATCTGTCTGGAAGACGTCGCCCCATGCCAGCCCGCAGGTGTTGCCGGTGGTGCGTCCTTCCTTACAGACGATGTTGGGGAACTGCGCGGGCGCGCCGACTCCGGTGATCGTCACATTGCCGATGCGGTTGACCGGAGTGACCCGGCCCGGATCGAACTGGATGACCGCGTAGTCGAGGTCGTGGTTGGAATAGACGAAATGTCCGATCACACCGGCGCCGCGATCCTGCTCGGACCAGACCTCGGAACCCGCCTCGCCGCAGTGGCCCGCGGTCAGGCCGACCAGCCGGCCGCCGGCGTCGTGACCGATGGTCGTCACGGTGCATTCGAATTGCTGGTCGATGATGATCCCGGAACCGCCACCGATGACCGGACCGGGATCGGCCTGTGCGACCCCCGCGCCAGTCCCGAGCAGCGCTGCGCCCAGGGCTACGGCGAAGGCGGCATGAGCCGCCCTGACGAGTGTGTTGAACATTTCCCTCCAGAGGTCGGAAGCCCGCACGATATCAGCCTTGTCGTACTACATCCTTGCAGTAATCGGGCCGGAACGCGCCCGGTACGTCGCAGCAGTTTGCTGGATCGATGCCAAGGTCGCGAGGCGACGCGCTCGAACGGCCGCGATACGACACCGGCTCCTGCCATCCACGGTTTCGTGGCTACTCGCTATAGGCTTTGTCGGTATTCGAGGGCAAATCTTAATAACGAGAATTTCAATCCGAGAAAACAGGTATTGGATCTCGAGTTGGACATTCGATCAACAAACTAGAACCTGTTCTAGAATTTCGCCCTGTTCTTTGTGACCTATACCAGTCGAGTGCCGCCGATCACAGCTCCACAACCGACGTGATCTGGGTCTATGACCACAGCCACACATTGTGGTGTGTTTTTCCTAACTCCGTAGTAAGGTGCCTCAAGCGAAACAGTCGTCGGGGCGGGTAACCGGCGTCGAGAGGGGTAGCCAGTGCAAGTCACCAACGGTCCGGACGGGTCGGGGGCAATTAGCTCACCATCGAGAATGAATGCCGCGGCGGACTGGACGAAGGCGTACTGGCAGGATCACCCCAAGCGATCGCTCGAGACCTTCGGGCGACAGATCACGATGGGCGTCTCGGCGGTCGCCGAACTGTTTGTCGCGATCTTCCGCAGGCGCTTCCCCTTCGGTGAATTCGTACGGCAATGCGCATTCATGGCCAGCGTGGCCGCCGCGCCCACTCTGCTCGTCGCAATTCCGATCGGCGTCATCGTATCCATTCAGGTCGGATCGGTAGCCCAGCAGGTCGGCGCCACCTCGTTCATCGGTGCGGCCAACGGTCTGGGCATCATTCAGCAGGGCGCCCCGCTGGTCACCTCGCTGATGATCGCCGGCGCCGTCGGCTCGGCGATCTGCGCCGACCTCGGCTCCCGCACCATTCGCGAGGAGATCGACGCGATGAAGGTCATGGGTGTCGATCCGATGCGCCGGCTGGTCGCGCCCCGGCTCGGCGCGGCCATGCTCGTGTCGGTGCTGCTGTGTGGATTCGTCGTGTTCGTCGGCTTCCTGACCGGCTACATCTTCAACATCTTCGCTCAGAACGGCACCCCCGGCTCCTATATCGGAACCTTCGCCTCCTTCGCGGTGACCACCGATTTGCTGGTGGCGCTCATCAAGTCGCTGATCTTCGGTTTGCTGGCGGCGATCATCGCGTGTGATTCCGGGCTGAACACCCGTGGTGGCCCGGGCGGTGTCGCCAACTCGGTCAACACCGCGGTGGTGCTGTCCGCGCTGATGCTGTTCGGCACGAATCTGATCATCACGCAGATCTACAACGCCCTGTTCCCCCCACAGATGGTTTGAGCCGGTGTCGTCAACATATGTTCCGCCGCTACTGCGGCCACTGAAGCGGATCCGCAGTTCCGCCGGCGCCCCGCGGGACTGGCTCGCACGGGTCGGCCATCAGGTCTTCTTCTTTCTGCGGTCGATCGGCTCGATGCCGCTGGCGCTCAAGCACTATCCGAAGGAAGTCTGGCGCCTGCTCTCCGATGTCACCTGGGGTAACGGCAGTCTCATCGTCGGTGGCGGCACCATCGGCGTCGTGCTGATCCTGAGCGCCTTCGGCGGTATGACCGTCGCCATCCAGGGCTACACCTCGCTGAACCTGCTGGGTTTGAGTCCGCTGACCGGTGCCGTGTCGGCCTTCGCCACGACTCGTGAGCTCGGCCCGATGCTGGCCACGGTGGCCTTCGCCACCCAGGCGGGATGTCGATTCACGGCCCAGCTGGGTTCGATGCGGATCGCCGAGGAGATCGACGCGCTGGAATCGCAGGCGATCCGGCCGCTCCCCTATCTGGTCAGCACCCGCATGATCGCGGCGATGATCGCGATCGTGCCGCTGTACTGCCTGGCCCTGCCGGTGGCCTACCTGTCCTGCTCGATCACCGTCGGGCTGATCGGCGGCACCGCCTCGGGCACCTTCCAGCACTACTTCTACCAATTCCTGGTACCGCACGACGTGCTGTGGTCGCTGCTGAAAGCCATTCTCTTCGTGGCGATCACGACCTTCATCCAGTGCTACTACGGCTTCTTCGCCTCCGGTGGCCCCGAGGGCGTCGGTGTCGCCGCCGGCCGCGCGATCAAGCTCTGCATCATCGCGGTCGTCTTCGCCGACCTGTTCATCACACTGGCGGTCTGGGGCGTCAACCCCGGCATCAGGATTTCGGGATAGGGGGCGGGGCATGATCATCGATCCGAGTGGCCGCGGACCGACGATGAAGCAGTTGCTCATCGCCGGTGCCTGCGGGCTCATCGTCTTCGCGCTCGCCCTGACCTTCCTCATGGCCAGGTACAAGGGCTACATCCTGAATCCGAAGGTCGGCGTCACCGCGAATCTGACCACCACCGGCGATGGACTGCCACCCAACGCCGACGTCAAGTTCCGCGGTGTCCTGGTCGGCGAGGTCAAGGATGTCTCCGTCGCCGACAAGGGCCAGCTGCAGCAGGTCCATATCGATATGAAGCCGGACTACATCTCCGATATCCCGGCCAATGTCACCGCCCGCGTCGTGCCGAGCAACCTGTTCGCCGTCACCTCCGTGGAACTGGTCTACAACGGTCCCGACAACGTCGCGTTGAAGGAGGGTTCGGAGATTCCCGAGGACCGCAGCCAAGGCACCATCGCGCTGCAGGACACGCTGACCACGGTCCGCACGATCCTCGACAAGATCGACCCGATGCAGCTGGGCCGGGTGCTGAGCACCCTGTCCTACGCACTCGAACCCGGAAGCCGCGTCCCCGGTTCCACCGTGGAACGGCTGGACAACTGGTTCACCCAGGTCCGCGGCGCGGTTCCGGATCCCCAAGGCACGTTGGACGATCTGTCCTCGTCGATGCACGCCCTCAACCAGTCGGCGCCCGATCTGATGCAGACGCTGTCGGAATCGGTGAAGACCGCCCAGACCATCGCCGACAAGCGCAGTGAACTGACCGGCTTGATCACCGGCACCTCCGCGACCGTCGACAAGGTCAACGGACTGTTCGCCCGCAACCCCGATGTCGGCAAGCAGCTGACCTCGGGTACCGGCGATATGTTCGGTGCGCTGGCCGAGGATCCGTCCGCGATCCCGCAGGCCATCGCGAACCTGAACAGCTCGGTTCGCGCGCTGAGCACCACCTTCCACTGGGGCCCGCAGCAGCAGATGATCTGGAATGCGGGTCTGACCTTCACCCCGTACAAGCCCTACGACCGGTCCGACTGCCCGCACTACGGCGACCTCGCCGCACCGAGCTGTGTGACCGCACCGGAGGTCGCGGATCTCGGTGCGCCGACCCCGGCGCTCAAGCCCCGCACCCTGGACTCGGCACAGGGACTGCCGAAGTTGCCGCCGATGCCCGGCCTGCCCGCGATTCCGGGCGTCACCACCGGTGACACCGCGCAGACGGCCGCGCCCGAGCAGGCGCCCAAGCCGGGGAACCCGTTCGCCGGGACTCCGCTGGAGGGTCTGTTCCCGCAGCTGCCGGGTCTGCCGGGCGCACCCGTGCCGCCGGCGCAGCCGCCACAGCCGGCTCCCGCCGCCGCCCCCGCGGCGGATCCGTCCAAGCCGCACGCCGGCCCGGTCGCCTACTACACCGGCCGGGACGCGATGGCCCAGATCCTCGGCCGGGAACCCAACTCCGCCGAATACCTGCTGATGAGCTCGATCCTGAGGGGTGGAACCTTGCAAGTGTCCGAGAGCGGTACCGCCTGATGAGTATTCGCAAACCGCTGATCGGCTTCGGTGTCTTCGCCATCGTCTCGGTGCTGGTGACCGTGGTCATCTGGAATACCTTGGCGCGCACGGTGAACGGCTCCACCAACAGCTATTCGGCGGTCTTCACCGATGTCCTGGGCCTGCGGGCCGGCGACGATGTCCGCATGGCCGGCGTGCGCGTCGGCAAGGTCACCGATATTCAGCTCGAGGGCCAGCACAGCGCGAAGGTGTCGTTCATCGTGCAGCGCAACCAGACGCTGTACGGCAACACCAAAGCCCTTGTCCGGTACCAGAATCTGATCGGTCAGCGCTATGTCGCGCTGGCCCCGGGCAACAAGGGTGACAATTCGGCGCTGCACAGCGGCAGCACCATTCCGGTGGACCGGACCGAGCCGTCGTTCGATATCTCGGGTCTGCTCAACGGATTCGCGCCGCTGTTCGAAACCCTGCAACCGGAACAGGTCAACACCCTGTCCAACACGTTCATCCAGGCACTGCAGGGTGACGGCGTATCGCTCAGCTCGTTCATCACCCAGGCCGCCGCCCTGGCCGGTGATTTCCAGCGACGCGACGTGATCCTGTCCGATGTGATCACCAACCTGTCGGCCGTGATGGCGGGACTGGCGAAACGAGGTGATGAATTGGAGACTCTGGTGACTCAGACTCGGTCGCTGATCGGCGGCCTGTACGACCAAGGCCAGTCACTGCAGGCGTCGACCGTCCAGATCGCGAATGCCACCACCTCCCTGGTGAATATGGTCGAACAGGTGCAGCCGAAGATCGCCGCCGCGCAGAACTCCACCACCGATGCGCTGACCCTGCTGATCAACGACGGCGCAAAACTGGATCAGGCCGCGGTCGATCTGCCGGGCATCCTGGCCGACGTCGGTAAGTTCACCTCCGACGGCGCCTACGCCAATGCCTACCTGTGCAGCCTGGACATCTCGCTGTACGGAGTGCTGTTGCCGCGCGGTCTGCTCAGCCAGATCGGTGGACCCGGACATTCGGCGGTGTGCCGCCCATGACGAAGTTCGGTACACGGATCCGGAATCGGTTCCAGGGCAATCGTTTCTTCTGGCTCGGTGTCATCGGCGCCCTGCTGATCGTGGTGCTGCTGGTGGTCTCCAGCAGCTACAAGAAACTGGGCGTCGGCACCCGCGATGTGCAGGCGGAGTTCGTGCAGACCGCCGGGGTGAAGTCCGGAGACAAGGTCAATGTCGCCGGCGTGCCGGTCGGGACCGTGTCCGGGGCGAAGCTCGAGGGCGATCACGTGCTGGTCACGCTGCACGTCAACAACGATGTGAAGCTGGGCCCGGACGCCCGCGCCTCGATCAAGATGGCGACCCTGCTCGGCGCCCGGTATGTCGATCTCGACCCGGGCAACGGTAAGGGCCTGCCCGGCAGCCGAATTCACAAGTCCAACACCAAGGTCCCCTACGACCTGGCGGATGTGGTGCAGATCGGCACCCCGAAGTTCGAGGCCCTGGATACCGAGAAGCTCTCCGAATCACTGAAGGTCCTCGGTGATCAGATCGACGGTTCGCCGCAGCTGACGGCCCAGGCCCTCGACAGTGTCGGCGCGCTGGCCAAGACCATCAACGATCGCCGCGATCAGGTCGACGGACTGCTGAAGGATCTCGACCGGGTCACCACCATCCTGGGCGACAACCGCAACAGCCTGCTGCTGGTGATCACCCAGGGTGAGGCGATCGCCTCCCGGGTCATGGAACGCCAGACCCTGATCACCCAGCTGCTCAACAATGTCGCGACGTTGACCAAGCAGCTGCAGCAGATCGGCGCGGAGAACAACAATCAGCTGGGCCCGACCATCGAACAGCTCAACACGATGGCCCAGGGCCTGCAGAAGAACAAGGACAACCTGGACCGGCTGCTGCAGATCATGCCGGTGTCGTTGCGGCAGTTCAACAATGTGTTCGGCAACGGCCCCTATGGTGAGGTCGGCGTGCCGTGGCTGTTCCCCGACAACTGGTTGTGCTTCGCCCGAGTGATCGAGGGGTGCCAGGGATGAAACTGACCAAACCATCGATCCGAGGTTCGTTCGGCCGGCTCCGGCTCTCGCGTGCCACCAAGGTGGTGGCCATCGGCGCGGCCGTGCTGGTGGCCGGCAGCTGTGGTTCGGTGCAGAACGCGGTGGGCGGGTCCACCCATATCACTGCCGACTTCCGCAATATCGCCGGTATTTTCGAGGGGAATCCGATCACGGTGCTCGGCCTCGATGTGGGCAAGGTAGACAAGATCATCCCCAAGGGCGAGTACGTCGAGGTTCACATGACCGTGAACCACGATGTCGACATTCCGAAAAATGTCATGGCGGCGATCATTTCGCCGTCGATCGTGACGGACCGCCACATCGAGCTCACCCCGCGCTACACCGGCGGCCCGAAGCTGCCGGACAACACCCATCTGACCGTGCAGCAGACCCGGACCCCGGTCGAACTGGACACGATGATCAAGACCATCGACCAGTTCACCGCCGCGCTGAAGCCGGCGCCCGGCCAGACCGAGGGGCCGCTGTCGGGCACGGTGCTCTACGACATGGTCAACGGCCAGGGCGAGAAGATCCGTGACACCCTCAACGCGCTGTCGGGCGCACTGAAGGTCGGTGTCGACAACAAGGACGCGATCTCGACCATCATCATCAAGCTCAACGAGCTGACCTCGATGCTGGCCGACAACGATCAGTCGGTGCGCGACTTCAGCAACAAGGTCACCCAGATGTCGTCGCTGCTGGCCGAGCAGGCGCCGGGTCTGCAAGGCACGCTGGACCAGCTCAACGACTTCCTGGCCAACACCAGCGGAGTGTTCAGTCAGTATCAGAATCAGTTGTCGGAGAGCCTGACCGGGCTCACCGCGGTCACCGACCAGCTGCGCCAGAACGCCGCCGGTGTGGTGGAGACGGTGGACGTGGCGCCGCTGCTGCTGCAGAACCTGGACCGGTCGATGAATCGCAACGGTGGATTCGTCCGCCTGCACGCCGTGCTCGGCACCATCCTCTCCGGTGAGATCGTCAGCTTGTTCTGTGAACGAATCCAGATGAAGTCCGACGGCTGCCGGACCGGCAAGATCGAGGACTTCGGGCCCGACCTCGGGTTGACCGCCGCACTGTTGGGACTGACGAAATGATGGGAATGAAGCGCCTGCGGCGCACGTCCGTGGCGATGGGGGTGTCGGCGACGATGCTCGCGGCCTCCGGCTGCGGGTTGACGGTGGAAAGTCTGCCGCTGCCCAAACCAGGACAGTCCGGGGAGACCTACACCTTGCACGCGGTGTTCTCCAATGCGCTCAACCTGCCCGATCAGGCCAAGGTGAAGATCGGTGGTTCCGACGTCGGGGTGGTCACCCACATCGAGACCAAGAACTTCCAGGCCATCGTCGACATGTCGGTCCGCAAGGACATCGCCCTGTCCACCGATTCCACCGCGGAACTGCGGCAGGCCACGCCACTCGGCGATGTGTTCGTCGCCCTGTCGAGGCCGAAATCCGATGGCGGTGCGGCGACGTTGA
Organism: Nocardia spumae; assembly: GCF_020733635.1. NCBI lineage: Bacteria > Bacillati > Actinomycetota > Actinomycetes > Mycobacteriales > Nocardiaceae > Nocardia > Nocardia spumae. The sequence goes on from NZ_JAJFZL010000001.1 coordinate 259,425, forward strand.
AGAACGGCGACACCATCGGTATCGACCACACCTCCGCCGGTGCCACGGTCGAGGAGCTGCTGCTCTCGGTCTCGATGCTGTTCAACGGCGGCGGTGTCGCGGCGCTGACCAAGCTGGCCTCGGAACTCGATTCGGTGGTCGGTGGCCGGCCCGATCAGCTCGCCAGCCTGATCAAGCAGATGACGAGCGTGACCACCACCCTGCACGCCAACAGCGATCGAATCGACGGTGTGCTCAACGGATTCGACGCACTGGCCAACACCATCGAGGCCAATCACAACCAGCTGGGACAGGTCGCCGACACGCTGCCGCAGATGATCGGCGCCATCGCCGAGAACAACAAGCAGATCGGTGATCTGCTCGGCAAGATCTCGACGACCAGCGCCGCACTCGGGGACTACGCCGACACCAGCCACGATCAGCTGGCCGGACTGCTGGACAACGTGCACAAGCTCATGGCCGCGCTGGCGCAGACCAGTAACACTCTCGGACCGGCTCTGGACGCGCTGCACGAAATCCGGCCCAAGGTCGATGCGTCGTTCAAGGGCAATACGCTCGCCGTGGCGGCCACCCTGACCCAGCTGGACGTCGGTGCGCTGACCGACCCGCCGCACAGCAAGGTCTGGGATCTGCGGGATCTGCAGGATATGGCGGGCAGTTTGATCCAGGTGCTGCAGATCGTCTACGGCCGAGTGACAGGGGGCCACCGATGAGTTGGCTACTGCGTCACAAACTACTGCTCTCCGCGATCGGTCTGGTGGCGATCTTCGTCATCGGTGCGAGTTACCTGGCGATCAGCGTCATGCGGATCAATCCGCTGCGCAGCACCTACACCGTCACCGTGTCGCTGGACCGCTCCGGTGGCCTGCAGCCGGGTAACGATGTCACGTTGCGCGGATTCCGCGTCGGCAAGGTGAATTCCATCAAGCTGGCCGGACGGGGTTCCTCGATCGCGGCCGAGGCCCAGATCGACACCCGCTACAAGATTCCGGTCGCGACCCAGGTCGTGGTGCACGCGCTGTCGGCGGCCGGTGAGCAGTACGTGGACTTCCAGCCCGACACCGATCAGGGACCGTTCCTGAAGGACGGCTCGGTGATCCAGTTCGATCCGCAGAAGGTGCAGACGCCGACTCCGGTGTCGGAGGTGCTGGTGAACGCCAGCGGCTTCTTCGATCAGATCGATCCCGATCGGTTCAGCACCATCCTCACCGAGATGGACACCGCCTTGAGCGGAGGCCCGGATCAGCTGCGCAACATGATCGATGCGCTGAGCCTGGTGACGGCCGGTCTGGACAGTCTGCTGCCGCAGACCACCAATCTGCTGAAGAATCTGCGCACGATCGCGTCGACCACGTCCAACGCCCAGCCCGATCTCAGCACCCTCACTCACAATTCGTCGACGTTGTTCATTCAGTTCAACAACGCCAACGACGAGTTGCGCAAGGTGCTGGATCAGGCGCCGGCCCAGATGCAGTCCCTGGGCGCGACGCTGGACAAGACCGCCGATCCGATCACCAGCCTGGCCAACAACTTCGTGGCCATCACCCGGGCCGCACAGTTGCGGCTGCCGGCTCTGCGGGCCCTGTTCCCGTCGCTGGTAGTCGGTAGTTCCGCCATGGGCGTGCCCGCGCACGACGGGGAGTTCTATACGATCCTCGATATCTGGCCGCGCCCGTTCTGCCAGTACTCGCATGCGCCGATCGCGCCGTATGTCGTGACGGACGGGACGGTACCGAAGTGGAACTACTGCACGAACCCGCCGCCGGACCAGCAGATCCGTGGGTCGGCGAACGCACCTCGGCCGGATGTTCCGAACAACGGAGCTCAGATGCCGTCCGGCGCCGATCCGAACGATCGGACGCCGCCCCCGGTGCGATGAGTAGAGTGGCCCGAAACAAACGGCGTGGTCAGGCCATGCCGGGAAGGTGATAGATCGATTCATGTCCGATGACGACACCGCCAAGGACAAGGCGAACAAGGATGCCGAATCGACCGAGAGGGTCGATACGACGCAAGACAGCACCGCCGCGGACGCAACGGTCAAGTTCGAATCGGACTCGTCGGTTGAGAGCGCTTCCGCCAACGACAAGGCCGCCGCGGACGCGACGGTGAAGCTCCCGGCCGCCGCCGCGGCTCCGGCGGCGAAGCGGGCCGAAGCGCCCGCCGCGCCACCGCCGCCCGGCAAGAGCACTCCGTGGGTGCCCATCGTCTCGGCCTTCGCGGCCGGTGTCGTACTGGTCGCGGCGGTCACCGCGGTGGTGGTCTTCTGGATGAAAGCCGACGATCGCGAGGATCAGCTCGCGGCTCGCGACGACTCCACCCGGGCGGCCTGCGATTTCGGCAAGGCCGTGGCCAGCTACGACTCGAAGGATCTCGACGCCTACTTCAAGAGCGTCAACGACAAGTCGACCGGTGAATGGGGCAAATTCTTCGGCGACGCGTCCGACACGCTGAAGAAGGCCATGGTGAGCGTCCAGGCCAAGTCGAAGTTGGACGAGATCCACTGCGCGTGGGAGTCCGGGAACGACAGCCAGGCCAACGTCGTCCTGGTGATCACCCAGGAGCAGACGAACCAGGCGGTGCCGCAGCCGGACAAGCTGACCATCCCGGGCGTCGCCCAGATGGAGAAGCACGACGGTAAGTGGCTGGTCGCCAAGTTCGATTCGCCGGTGGCCAAGGGTATGGGCGCGGCGCCGGGAGCGGGTACGCCGCAGGCCGCGCCGGGTACCAGTCCGCAGGCCAACGGGGGCGATCAGCAGCCCGCGCCGGCTCCGCAGCCCGGTAACTGAATCCCCTTATCGCACAGCACTGTTCGGCCCGCGACGGTTTTCCGCCGCGGGCCGAAGCGCAGGTCGAGTCCAGCGGTCACGCTGGTGACCGCGCAGCGCAGGCGCGTAAGATCCCCGGACAGAGCCTGCGATGCAGGGTCGCGGGCCTGTCCCGGAGACCTGTCATGTCCGCACCGTTCCAACCCTCGGAATCACTCCGACTATCCGAACCCGACCCGGCTGCCGTCGAAGCCTTCGCCGGGGAGATGGTGGAAACACTGGATCGTGCCAGTACCGCGGTCATGATCAGCATGGGCCATCAGACCGGACTGTTCGATGCGCTGGCCGGGATGCCCGCAGCGACCAGCGAGCAGCTCGCGTCGGCTACCGACCTGGATGAGCGGTATGTCCGGGAATGGCTGGGTGGGATGACCACCGCCGCGATCGTCACCTACGACCCGCAGCATGCCAGCTATCGCCTGCCGCCGGAGCATGCCGCCTGCCTCACCCGGGCGGCCGGTCCGGACAATCTGGCACGGGTGATGCAGTTCATCGGCTTGATGGGCGAGGTGGAGCCGAAAGTAGTGGAGCGATTCCGGGCCGGCGGGGGCCTGTCGTACGCCGATTACGGCCGATTCCACGCGTTGATGGCCGAAGAGAGCGCCGCGGTGTTCGACGCGGCCTTGATCGATGTGATCCTGCCTCTCGCGCCGGGGCTGTCGCAGCGGTTGCGCGACGGCATCGACGTGGCCGATCTCGGTTGCGGTCGCGGACATGCGGTGAACCTGATGGCGCGCGCATTTCCGGCCAGTACGGTCACCGGCTACGACTTCACCGCCGAGGCGATCGACTCCGCGCGCGCCGAGGCCGCGGCACTGGATCTGCCGAACGCCAATTTCGAGGTGCAGGATATCGCCGAACTGCACCGGCCGCAGACCTACGATCTGATCACGGTATTCGACGCCATCCACGATCAGGCACATCCGGCTCGGGTGCTGAGCAATATCGCCGAGGCGCTCCGCCCGGGGGGCACCTTCCTGATGGTCGACATCCACGCTTCCAGCAAACTGGAAGAGAACCTGGATCTGCCGCTGGGTCCGTTCCTCTACGCGGTATCGACCATGCACTGCATGTCGGTGTCGCTGAGCCAGGGCGGTGACGGTCTCGGCACGGTATGGGGCGAACAACGGGCGTTGTCGATGCTGGCCGATGCCGGATTCACCGATGTGCGGGTGCATCACGTGGACGGTGATCCGATGAACAGTTACTACGTCGCTCACACGTGATCGGTCGCCGAGCGTCAGCGCTCGCAGTGCACCGGGCGCCTCCGGCGGTGGGCCGACCCACCACCGCCGGAAGCATTCGGTTGGCCTGTCGCCCGGTCAGAACAGAGTGAGCGCGTCCGTGGTGTCGGCGCTCGCCCGGGCCCGCTTCGCGCGGGGGCCGGATTTCTCCGGGGTGACCACCGTGATCGGTGTGGTCACCGCGGAATCGGTCATGGTGTCGGCAGGCGCCGGGGGCGCGAGCGCTGGTGCGCCGGCCGGTAGCGGGGGTAGATCGTCGACGCCGTTCGGTGCCGGATCGGGTGCCGCGGCCGCGGCGCGCGCCGCGGCACCGGCGAGTTGGTCGGCCTGCTCGTTGAAGTAGTTGCCGACGTGTCCGCGGACCCAGCGAAATCGCACCGGCCCGGGACGAGTCGAGATCGCGTGATCGATCCAGCGGACCAGTTCCACGTTCTTCACCGGGCTGCCGGTCGCGGTGCGCCAACCGTTGCGCCGCCAGCCGGGTAGCCACTCGGAGGCGCATTTGATCGCGTACAGCGAATCACTTTCGATGAACAATGGTTCCGGCCCCGGATGGGACCGGATGGCTTCCAGTACGGCGCGTAGCTCCGCGACCTGATTGGTGCCCGAAGCGGCACCGGCACTCGCCGAACCGCCCTGATGATCGACCCACGCCCAGCCGATGGCGCCGCCGGGGTTACGCAGGCAGGATCCGTCGGTGCTCACGATGATCATGACCGGTACCCTACGCAATCCGCCCGACAAGATCCGTGCCGTGGAATTCCTCTATCTCCCTGCGCAATTGCGCCTCGCTGCGGCGGACCGCCGCCTGGGCGAGCACATCGACCGCTTTCGCGGCAGGTCGGGCCAGCCATCCGTGCAGGGGTGGATAGTCGGCCTCCGAGGTCAGGACCGCGCGTCCGTAGCCGAGCGGATCGAACCTCAGGGTCAGCGTGGCGAGCACCGGGACCTGCGGCGGGACCGCTTCTCCTACCGGATCGGAAGCGGTGGTCTGCGCAGGCGCCGCCTTCCCCGGCCGGCGCCTGCGCAGGGTGTATCCGATGACCGCGTTGCGGCGGTATTCGGTGATTTCACACTCGACCGTGGGGCGCCACAGTCCGAGTCGAAGGGTTGCGGCATAGAGCGCACCCGGGCCGTGGCCGGCCTCGCCGATGGGTTCGAATGCCGTGATACCGAACATCCAATCCGGTACGAACAGATGGTTGTCGGCGTAGGTGAATGCGACTTCCACGGGAGCCCCGACGTCACTCGCGTACCTGATGTGGCCCATAGGCCCTCCCTGTTGCCCCGACTGCCACAAAAGTACTACAGAAATCCTCTTTATTAAACGATTACCGAGGATTAACGTGTGGCCCGCGCCGGCGGTGGCGAATAACCGCTGACAAGGGCGAATGCGGCAGACGACCAGTACGTTTCGGGTGTGCTCGACGGGAGCGGAGATGGCAACGGCCGGGCACCCGTAGGTACCCGGCCGTGTGATGTCGTGCGGCTATGCCGATGCGGTATCCGAATCCGCCGATGCGACGCTCTCGCCGGCGACGACCGCGTGACCGACCGGTGCGGCGGCGTCCTCCGGCGCGATCCGCTGCGGTCGATCGACCGGAATCGGCGCCGGGCGGGCGTGCCGTTGCACCTGCATATCGTGACGCCCCAGTACCGGATCGCTCATCGCGAGGCTGAACTCGCCTCGGTGCACATCGACATCGGTCCGGAATTCGGTGACCGAGCTCGAATCCCCGGGAGGTTCGACCTCCGGCGTATCGGTGGTGCTCAGTGCCGCGGGCAGATTGGTATCCAGCGTGACCGTCAGCGAATTGCGTTGTGAACTGGCCAGATTCGCGCCGACGTAGGTGTCGTCGGTCAGATTCAGGCGGCCCCCGACGCCGCCCGGATGGGTGCCGGCCATGGTCGCGGTAGCCGACGTCGGAGGCACGACGGGGCCGGTGTCGACCCGATACGGCACCGCCACCGGCCCGGCGACGACGACCTGTAGTGGCCGCGAATCGGCGGCCAGGCCCCAGGTTCCGATGACGGGTGTGGTGGTCGGCGCCGGTGATTCGGCTCGATCAGGTTCGGGCGCAGGGACATTCGCGCCTTCGGGCGCGCTGATCACGCCCGGGCGATGGGTCTCGCCGATCTGATTGACGATATACGTCCCGGCGGCGACGGTCAGGCCGATACTCGCCATACCGGCGAGCACGACGGCGGTGTGTTGCAGAATTTGTCCGGTGGACCGGGACTGCGCGGACTGCTGAGGCATATCGGTGCGTCCTTCCCTCTCCCCTGTTCCCCTCGTTGCCGACCCGCACCGTTGAAAGTCGTACGTGCGTCCAGGTTACTGGCCGGCGCCGCGCCACGCCGATGCCGTGCGGTAAAGATCACAGCGGTGTCCGAGCAGCGGTGATCGTCGAGCGGGGTTTGTCCCCGGGTGGAAGGGGTAATCAACGGGCGCTGGCGAGCGTCAGCTTCGAGCTGCGATCTCGAAGACCTCCGGCCAACGGCGTCCGGTCGGCCATAAGCACGGCGCACCCTGAGCGGCGCTCGCCCGCTTTATTCGATCCGGTTTCAGGCGAACTGCCCTACCGCGCGTCCTGTTCCCGGCGGGCCGGCGAACGCCTGGGCGATCGTCAGCCACTCGGCCGCATCCTTCCCGGTGGTATGGAGCGGTAGATCGTCACGATGGCGACGTTGGGTGACCAGCAGGCAGAAATCCACCGCGGATCCGGTGACCCGCTGTCCGGCCTCCTCCGGCCCCCAGCTCCACAGGGAGCCGTCCGGGGCGGTCAATTCGACCCGGAACGCCTCCGCCGGTATCGGCCGACCGTGCACGGTGTACGCGAAATCGCGCGTACGCACCCCGATATGGGCGATATTGCGCAGGCGCGCGGTCGGTGTCCGGGCCGCGCCGAGCGCGTCGGCCACATCCTGGCCGTGCGCCCAGGTCTCCATCAGCCGGGCGCTGACCATGGACATCGGGCTCATCGGTGGTCCGAACCACGGCAGTTTCGTACCGGCCGGAACCGCTCGCAAGGCATCCGCGAGACCCCGGCGGCCGCGGCGCCACCGTTCCAGCAGGTCCGGCGGCGGCGTGGTGGCCATATCGGCGGCGGCGTCGTCGACGAAGGTCGCGATCTTCGCGGCGGCTTCGCGGAGTAGTTCGGCGAAGGCGCCGGCATCGGTGGCCGCGATCGTCGATACCTCGTCCGTCCAGGTCAGATGGGCGATCTGATGGGCGATGGTCCAGCCCGCCGCCGGCGTCGGCCGGGCCCAGTCGGCCGGGCTCAGCGGAGCCACCAGGTGGTCGAGATCCACGCATTCGGCCTCGAAATCGCCGAGCAACGCCTCCAGATCAGCCATGACGACAGCATGGCAACGGGTGGAAAAAAATGCAAGCACGCGTGCTTGTATTTCTCACCAGCCGAAGATCAGCAAATGGATCCCGCCTACCACCAGTCCCAGCGCGGCGCCGTGCAGATACAGCAGCCAGGCGTCCTGTTCGACCGATGCGTAGAACATCTCCATGAATTCACCCGGCGTGAGCTGCTTCAGTTTGCGGGCGGCGAACTCGTCGATCTTGCGGGCCTGATCCAGGGCGAAGGCCTCGTCCTCGACCAGACTCGGCGCCAGGCTCACCGCGGCGCCGGCCGCGCCCACCTGCAAATTGTCGAACTGGCGTGCCCCGAACGCCGCGCGCACCACCGAGCGGGTCGGCCCCAGCTGGGTGCGGATCTCATCGGCGATCAGATGTTCCACCAACTGGCGAGTTTTGTCACCATTGGGGCCGTCGAGCAGTTCCGCCGACAGATTCGGCAGCGTGAGCACCTGGTAGGCCAGGATGTGGGCCAGATCGGTGGCGGCCTGCGGCTGCCGTTTGGCCAGCAGGGCCTGGCGCCACAGATATTTGTAGCGAGGCTGTGGATCGCCGGGCTCGAACACCATCTTGATCGCGATCATGTTCACCAGGACGCCGATCATCGCGGCCGCGGCCAGGACCACCAGCCATCCCGGGATCCAGCCGATCACCGGAATGTCGTCGTGCACATGCATATACAGGGCCAGCAACAGGCCGAACGGTGCGCCCAGCAGGCCGATGCGCACCATGAACCGCAGCTCGGGCGCGGCGATCGTGGTGGTCAGGTCCTTGAGGATCTCGGGATTGGCCTGCAGATAGCGGATCACGAAACTCTTGATATCGATCAGTTGGTCGACATTGTCGCCGAGTTGTTCGAATCCGCGACGGCACAATTTGGGCAGTTCCCGGTCGATGCGCTGATAGAGAATCTGCTTCGCCGGGCGCGGTACGGCCCGCCAGAGTTCCGGATTCTCCCGGTACATCACATCGTCGACGATCTGCTGCAGTTGTTCGTGCGCACGGTCGGCGATGTAATCGGCGATTCCCTCCAGATCGAGTTCGTGGATGAAATCGCGCGGGCTGCCGATCCGCATGATCGCCATATCCACGCAAATGCTGGCCATCTTCTCCGCGCGCGCCGGGATGAATCCCTGGAAGCCGAGCCGCTTGCCGTCACCGGAGAAGGTGGGCAACACCTGGACGCGGCGCGGGAAGTACGGATAGAGCACCTGCAGACCGGGAATGCGTACGCCGCGAAATTGCAACGGCCAGAACAGCATCAGCACGCCGGTCCAGTTGGTGAGCCAGCCGGCCAGCGCGCTGAAGATCGGGAAGGTGATCAGATCCACGACGAGTTTGGACTGCCCGGTCAGCTGTTCCCAGTCGATGAACACACCGCCGGCGACCAACGCCATCCTGGATCCCCCTTGCGCCGTGCGGACTTGCGAGTTGACTGGGTCCCCCACATTCTCACCGGGGCCAGGTGGTGTCAATGCGGCGGGGCGGCACTTGCCCAGGTCGGCGCGGGAAATCGGGGTGCGGCCGGGTGTCGTCCGACGGCCGCCCGGCGAATCTCCGGCGCCGAGGGGATTGTCTGAGACCGCGAGTCCCATATATTCTGGAGGTCATCACCCACTGTGGTGCCGGTCACCGAGGAGGTACCCGCCGAGCCCAGCTGTCGGGCCCGGCCGGGAACGGGTGTTCCGCAGAGCAAGGAGACATCGATGACGCTGTCGCAATCGGATCGCACCGATCCGTTCGGCCCGGAGTACCGGGAAACGCTGGCGATCCTGTCGGAGGGGTCGGTCCACCGCAATTTCGATCCCTATCTCGATATCGATTGGGATTCACCGGAACTGGCGATCGATCCCGACGATCCGAGATGGGTGCTCTCACCGGAACTCGATCCGCTCGGTGGAACCGAGTGGTATCGGTCGCTGCCGCTGGATCGTCGGATCGAGATCGGGAAATGGCGTATCGCCAACGTGATCAAGGTGGGCGCCGCCTTCGAGAGCATCCTGATCCGCGGAATGATGCAGTACATCATGAAGCTCCCCAACGGAGCTCCGGAATTCCGGTACTGCCTGCACGAGATGACCGAAGAGTGCAACCACATCCAGATGTTCCAGGAACTGATCAACCGGATCGGCGTGGACGTCCCCGGCATGCGGCCGCTGTTCCGGGCGACATCGCCACTGATCGGAGTGCTCGGCGGATACGCGCACACCATTCTGTTCATCGGCATCCTCGGCGGTGAGGAACCGATCGACCACTATCAGAAGGCCGTGATCCGCGAGGGTGCGACGATGCCGCCGGCGGTGCTGCGCACCATGCAGATCCATATCGCCGAGGAGGCGCGCCACATCTCCTTCGCCGGAGAATTCCTGAAGGCGCATATCGAGCGGATGGGCCCGGTCGGAACGGCCGTGTGCGGGTTGGCGTTTCCGATCACCATGCGCTGGCTGGCCGGCCAGATCATGGCTCCCCCGGCCTCGTTCGCACGGGAATTCGACATTCCGCGCGAAGTCATCGACGAGGCCTTCTGGAATTCACCGCATTCGCGCCGGATCCTGTCGGGCTACTTCGGCGATATGCGGAAACTGGCCGATGAGTTGGGCCTGATGAATCCGGTGACGCGCATGCTGTGGTCGCTGCTCCACGTGGACGGGGAACACTCGCGGTACCGGGGCGAACCCGAGCGCCGACGGCCGGCCGCCGCGGTGGCTCAGCTGCCGATCGTCGGACCGCTGGTGGGCTGGCTCGCGGCCTGATCGTCGACCGGACGATCACCCGCGAGCAGATCGATCAACTCGATCAGCGGAAGTTCCGGATCCAGCGTCAGGTCGTGGACGCGGGCCGCGCCATCGAGCACACTCCAGGCGTAGCCCGCGACCTCGGCTATCAGGTGGTCGCGGTTCAGCAGCGGCCGCGGATCCCGGGCCCAGCGACTCACCGTCGCCTCGGTCATCGACACGATCGCGAAGGTCATGGTGTCGGCCGCCGCTTCGTCGACCACTCCCACGACCCCGGCCAGGCCGGTGACCAGTGCCCGGGTCCGGGCCGCGATGGTGGCCTTGACGCTGCTCAGCGCATCCACATCGTCGGGATCGCCGACGGCCGGGCCGCCGCGGACGAAGTCGTAGAGCCGGCCGTGTTCGGTGATCCAGTCCGCCACCGCGGCGACGGTGCGGCGCAGGATCTGATGAATCGAGCCGTCCCAGACGTCCAGGGCGGCGTCGATGGTGTCGACGAATTGCTCACTGATCGTGCTCCGGGCCCGCCGATCGAGCTCATCACGACCCGAGAACTGTCGATACACCACGGATTTCGCCAGCCCGGACCGATTCGCGATCTGCTGCATGGACACCTCGGCACCGGAAGCGGACTCCTCGAGCAGTTCGATCAGCGCCGACACGATCAGCTCCCGACGCCGATCGTTGTGCGGCTGCCATCGCGCCTGCCGGCCGCCGATCGGGACCGGTGCGGACGCGGAGGAGGTCGCCACGCGATCGAGTGTAAATCAGCGGGGCCGCCACATCGTCGCTCAGAACATCCCATGCGGCGTCAGCGCGGGTTCCGGTACCGGCTGCACCACATCCCAGTGCTCCACGATCTGTCCGTCCGCCACCCGCCAGATATCGACGACGGCGAGGCCGCGTGAATCGCCCGGCGAGTCCAGGTGGTAGTGCAGCACGACCAGATCGCCCTCGGCCACCACGCGCTTCAGGTCGAGGTGCGCCCCCGCGACCGGTGCGGTGGCGATGAACTCGATGAACGCGTCGCGACCGCTGGGGTTGCCCGGGCTGTGCTCGATGAAGTTCTCATGCAGCAGTTCGCGCAGGATATCGGTGTTGCCGGCCGCGAATTCACGGAAGCCGTCGACGACCAGGTTGCGGTTCTCAGTCATGGACCGACTCTCGGTGGTGCGCGCGGAGGTTGTCGATTACATCGGATGTAATAGCGCCCGTTCGGGTAGTGCGCCCACACTGTCCGGATGAGTACGGATCGCCCGGTCGGACGGCTGCTGCGTGAGTGGCGGCATCGCCGCAACCTCAGTCAACTGGACCTGGCGATCGAGGCCGATGTGTCGGCCCGGCACATCAGCTTCGTGGAGACCGGCCGGACATTGCCGAGCAGCGCGATGGTGCTGCATCTGGCCGACCGGCTGGATGTGCCACTGCGCGAACGCAATCGGTTGCTCGTCGCCGCGGGATACGCGCCGGTGTTCCACGACCGACCGCTCGATGATCCGGATCTGGCGCGAGCTCGCGAGACGGTCCAGCAGGTGCTGCTCGCACATGAGCCCTATCCGGCGCTGGCCGTGGACAGGCGGTGGAACCTGCTCCTCGCCAACAGCGCGGTGCGGGTGTTCCTGGATCGAGCCGCGCCGGATCTGCTGCGACCGCCGATCAATATGATGCGACTGGGATTACATCCGAACGGACTGATGTCGCGGTTGCGCAATCCGGCGCAGGTTCGCGCCTTTCTGTTGCCGCGCCTCGCCCATCAGGCCGACAGCAGCGGAGATCCGTACCTGCACGAACTGTACGAGGAGTTGGCCGGTCTCGAGCCGGCCCATCCCGCACCGGACCCGGCCGACGTCGCACTGCACATCCGGCTCGAACACCGCGGAGTCGAACTGTGTTTCGTCAACACCGTCACCACCTTCGGTGCGGCCTTCGACATCGCGCTGGGTGAAATCGCGGTCGAGGCGTACCTGCCCGCGGACGCCACCACCCGGCGATTCTTCGGCGTGCATACCGATCCGGACGGATTCTCCGTGGGTGAGTACCGCCGGCGCGAGGTACCTCACTCGTCCGGGTGAACGGTGGGCGAATACGCGGCGGCTCAGATGGTGTGGCGCCGCGTCGTTCCACTCGATGTGGATTGTTCCGTGACCGGCATGCGCACCAATACTCGCGCGACTGGCTTGGTGGGATGCCCTCATCCCACCTGTGCAGGGAGCTCTGAACTGCCATTCGAAGCCAGGCCAGCGCTGCGAGCACGTTGGATTTCCCCGAGGCATTGGGCCCGAAGATGGCTGCGACCGGCACGAGGGAAACCCCCAATTTTCGGATAGCCACGCACTTCGGGTCGCTCGTCCACCGCCACCATGGACAGCTCTGCGGGCGCGAGTATCGAGCGGAAATTCTCGACCTCGAATCGGATGAGCATCGAGCACCTCGCTGCACATAGGTGGGCGTATTCGTCGAAACCGTACCGAATCGGCCTGTTACCTGCGTCTCGGAAGCGCGCAGGTCGATAGTTGAGTTCGGTGATCTCCTGTCGAACGGCCTGGCTGTCTGCCGTGCTCCGTCGTTCGCTGCCGGTGAACGTGGGGGTGGAACAACTCGGACGGGCTCGCAGTTGAGTAGGTAACGCTCAACCCTGGAGGCGAAGAAACCGAAGGATCCGGGGCATGCTTTGGAAGGGGCTAGAACTGTGAGTACCCCACAACGTCTACCGGTGCTGTTCCTGACCGACCCGGTCGTGTTGCCGGGCATGGTCGTCCCGATCGAACTCGACGAATCGGCGCAGGCGGCCATCGACGCCGCGCGGGCCGCGAACTCGGATTCCGTGCTGCTGGCGCCGCGCTTGGACGAGGGTTACGCCGCCTACGGTGTGATCGCGACCATCGAACAGGTCGGCCGGATGCGCGGTGGCGCCGCGGCCGCGGTGTTGCGCGCCGAACGCCGCGCCAAGATCGGGCACGGTGTCACCGGACCCGGCGCCGCGCTGTGGGTCGAGGCCGAACCGGTCGACACCCCCGCGCCCGATGCCGCGACGAAGGAACTGGCCGCCGAATACAAGCAGCTGGTCGTCTCGGTCCTGCAGCGTCGTGAGGCCTGGCAGGTCATCGATATGGTGAACCGGCTGACCGACCCGTCGGCCTTGGCCGATACCGCCGGCTACGCGCCGTATCTGACCGATGAGCAGAAGCGTGAACTGCTCGACACCCCCGATGTCGCGGCCCGTTTGACCACCCTGATCGGCTGGACCAAGGACCACATCGCCGAGGCCGAGGTCACCGAGAAGATCAGCGAGGATGTGCGCGAGGGGCTCGAGAAGTCGCAGCGCGAATTCCTGTTGCGCCAGCAGCTCAACGCGATTCGCAAGGAGCTGGGCGAAGGCGAGCCCGACGGCGCCGACGACTACCGCACCCGCGTCGAGAACGCGGACCTGCCCGGCAATGTCCGCGAGGCGGCGCTACGCGAGGTCGACCGGCTCGAGCACAGCAGCGATCAGAGCCCGGAATCGGGCTGGATCCGGACCTGGCTCGACACCGTGCTGGATCTGCCGTGGAGTGTGAAAACCACCGACAGCACCGATGTGTCGGCCGCGCGTGCCGTCCTGGACGCCGATCACCACGGCTTGGACGAGGTGAAGGACCGCATGGTCGAGTACCTGGCCGTGCGCGCCCGGCGGGCCGCCCGCGGTCTCGAGGTCGTCGGCGGTCGCGGATCCGGCGCCGTGATGGTGCTGGCCGGCCCTCCCGGCGTGGGTAAGACCTCGCTCGGTGAGAGCGTGGCTCGTGCCCTGGGCCGCAAGTTCGTGCGTGTCGCCCTGGGCGGTGTGCGCGACGAGGCCGAGATCCGCGGTCACCGCCGCACCTACGTCGGCGCCCTGCCCGGCCGGATCGTCCGTGCGATCAAGGAGGCGGGTTCGATGAATCCCGTGGTCCTGCTGGACGAGATCGACAAGGTGGGCTCGGACTTCCGGGGCGATCCGGCGGCCGCGCTGCTGGAGGTGCTGGACCCCGCGCAGAACCACACCTTCCGCGACCACTACCTGGATCTGGATCTGGACCTGTCCGATGTGCTGTTCATCGCGACCGCGAATGTCATGGAGACCATTCCCGGCCCGCTGCTGGACCGCATGGAGCTGATCACCGTCGACGGCTACACCGAGGACGACAAGGTCGCGATCGCTCGTGACTTCCTCGTGCCCCGGCAGCTGGAGCGCAATGCGCTGACCGCCGAGGAGGTTTCGTTCACCGACGAGGCACTGCGGGAGATCGCGGCGAACTACACCCGGGAAGCCGGTGTGCGCCAGCTGGAGCGGCTGCTCGCGAAGGCGCTGCGCAAGGCGGCAACTCGGCTGTCGCAAGACGAACTCGGTGCCGCGACCGGTGATGCCACCGTCGTCGACCTGGGCTACGACCCCGCGCTGGGTTATGGCTCCGGACGCGAGAAGTCCGATGTCGCAGCGGTTTCCGAGTCGCTGACCATCGGTCTGGGCGATCTGAAGGACTACCTGGGTCGTCCGCGGTTCACCCCCGATTCGGTCGAGCGCACCTCGGTCCCCGGTGTGGCGACCGGATTGGCGGTGACCGGCGCCGGTGGTGATGTCCTCTACATCGAGGCCAACGCCGCCGAGGGCGAGCGTTCGCTGACCCTGACCGGTCAGCTGGGCGACGTCATGAAGGAGTCCGCACAGATCGCGCTGACCTACGTCCGCTCGCATCTGGAGGAGATCGGGATCGAGCCGAAGGTGCTGGATCGCAATATCCACATCCACTTCCCGGCCGGCGCCGTGCCCAAGGACGGACCGTCCGCGGGTGTCACCATGGTCACCGCCTTGGTGTCGCTGGCACTGGATCGGCAGGTGCGCGCCGATGTCGGTATGACCGGTGAGGTCACGCTGAACGGACGGGTGTTGCCGATCGGCGGCGTGAAGCAGAAGCTGCTCGCCGCACAGCGCGCCGGGCTGAAGACCGTGTTCATTCCGGCCCGCAACGAGCCGGATCTGGATGAGGTCCCGGCGGAGGTGCTGGCCGCCCTGGATGTTCGCCCCGTCGCCGACGTGGCCGACATCCTGGCCTACGCCATCGAACCGGTGGCCGAACCGGCCTACGCCGGCCAGGCGTTCGCGGCGACCGCCTGATCGCGGACCGAAGGGCCGTATCCCGAGGGGTACGGCCCTTACCGTCGCAGCAGCCAGGACAGAAATGAGCGGCGTGGCGGTTTCGAATAGCGGGCGCGGATGGATCCGGAGCCGATCGAACCGTCGACGCGCAGGGTCGGATATCCGGGCAGCGGCGGCTCGGTGACCTTGTTCTTCGTGCGGCCGCTGGCCAGGGCCACCCGGTCGAGGTCCACTCGCCAGCCGTGCGGAACCGTCAATCGGACACTGCCGGAGCCGATTCCGATGTGCAGTTCCACGACCGGATGCGGGCAGATCGCCTCGGAGAAGTCGAGTCGCACCGAACCGGAGGCCGCGGTCGCGGTGATCTCCGCGGGCGCGACCCATTGGCCGTCCTTGCGGATGGACCCGGCGATGGTGCTCAGCACCAGGGGTTCGGTCGCGGCGGCCACCGGCAGATCGGCGGTCACGGCCGCGAGATCCGCCCGGGTGCGCGCGGCGTAGACGGCGGCCAGACGCTGGTCGAGTTCGCCGAGATCGAGCGAGCCGTCGCCGAGGGCCAGTTGTAGCTGGCGGGCCACCTGGGCGCGTTCGTGGTCGGTGATGCGTACCGCGGGTGCCGGGCTCTGGGGGGCGATGTCCGGGTGGCGGTCCGAGGGGTCGGTCATCGGCTCATCCTTATGATCGTGATGCCGAAATCCTACGGTCGGTGCTCCGGTCCGGGACGCCCCGGTGTGCGATCGCGGACAGGGCTCAGCCGGTTGCCACGCACGGTGCGGTCGACGGTGCGGACAGTGCCCTGGGCCAATGCGCACAGCGTGCTGGAATCATCGGTGTCGCAATAGATCTCACAGCGGGTGACGGCTTGGCGGCGGGTGGCGTCGGTGACGGCGGCCCGCGCGCGTAACCGCGCGCCCTGCGCCGGGCGCAGGTAGGTGATGCTGAAACCCCCGGTCAGCACATTCGGGCCGAGGGCCGATCCGGCGGCGAAGGTGAGCGCGTTATCGGCCAGATAGGCCAGCACGCCGCCGTGGACGAATCCGAACTGCTGGGCATGCTCGGGCCGTAGCCCGACCACCAATGTCGCCACACCGCCTCCGAATTCGGTGATCTCGGTGCCGACGTGCCGGGCGAACGGCTGCGCCGCCAGCACCGCACGCGCCTGCTCGAGGGTGAGTTCGTCCCGCGCCCGGTCCTGGGTCGAAATATCCATGGGTACCGCCTTCGGTGGTCGAGAAGTCGTCACGCGCGTCCGTCGTGGCGCAGCGTCGTCCACGCCGCCGTCGCCAACACCTCCGCGACATCGATCGGCGCCGCGGTGACACCGCCGCCGACCCACTGCCGGGAGTACTCCTGGGCGGGGCCGAGCCACAGTGCGTACAGCAGGTCGAAGTCGAGGTCGCGGACCGCGCCGTAGCGGGCGTGGGTACGCCACCAGCGCGCCACCGACACCAGGAAGTCGCGGTTGCTGTCGCTGTCGCGCACCCCGGGCGGCCGGGGTGACATGAGAATGGTTGCGCGGTACCGGTTGTCGGTGACCCAGCGCAGGTGCTCCGTGACCCCCGCGACTACTCCTTCCCGGGCATCGGCGCTGTCGGCGACGCTCGCCCAGAAACACTGTTGATAGTCGGCCAGCGCATGGGCCCACACCTGCCGGTACAGATCCGCCTTGTCCGGGAAGTGGTGATACAGCGCGCCGACGCTGGCTCCGGCGTCCTCCCGGATTCGGCTCAGTGTCGCTTCGAGCGCCCCCTGTTCGGCGAACTGCCGCTCGGCGGCGAGCAGTAACCGATCTCGAATCTTCATATCCAGAATTTAGTTCTGTTTTTCGAGGGGTGCAAGGCGCGCCCGGGAAAGTTCGCTCGGGTGTCGGTCCGGTGCGGTAAGAACGGACCTGTGGCCAGGTGGCTGTTACACGTCGACCTCGACCAATTCCAGGCGGCGGTGGAGTTCCGCCGTCATCCCGAGCTGCGCGGGCAGCAGGTGATCGTCGGCGGAAACGGTGATCCGAACGAACCTCGCAAAGTCGTGACCTGTGCGTCGTATCCGGCGCGGGCGTTCGGCGTGCGAGCCGGGATGCCCTTGCGCACCGCACTCCGCAAATGTCCGGAGGGAGTCTTCCTGCCGCTGGATATGACGACCTACGAGGAGGCCTCCGACGACGTGATGGAGGTGTTGCGGCGCTTCCCGGTGCGGGTCGAGGTGCTGGGCTGGGACGAGGCCTTTCTCGCCGCCGATACCGACGATCCGGAGGCGCTCGCCCGCGAGATCCGACGTGCCGTAGCGGAGTTGGGGCTCACCTGCTCGATCGGCATCGGCGACAACAAACTTCGCGCGAAGCTCGCCACCGGATTCGCCAAGGCCGTCGGTAAGGGTGTGCGGGAGGAGCCGAATACCGTTACGGACGAGGATGTCCGGAACGATTCCGTCGCCGTCGCCCATCCAGGCGCCGGGATATTCCGGCTCACCGCCGAGAACTGGGACGAGCTGATGGCACATCGGCCGACCAGTGCGCTGTGGGGTATCGGTACGCGCATCGCACAGCGGATGTCGGCACTGGGGATCAACACCGTCGCCGAACTGGCGGCTTCCGATCGCCGGGTGCTGGCCGCGGAATTCGGCCCGTCGACGGGTCCCTACCTGTGGGTGCTGGGCCACGGGGCGGGCGATACCGACGTCGTGACCGAACCCCGGATTCCGGTGGGACGCAGCAAATCCGAGACCTTTCCGCACGATCTCACCGAGCGGGCGGAGGTCCGGGCGCAGGTGGCGCGACTGGCCCGCGAGGTCGCCGCGGAGATGGCCGCGGCGGGGCGGGTCGGGGTGCGGGTGGGAGTTACCGTGCGTACCAACACCTTCTACACCCGTACCAAGCAGAAGAAGCTGCCCGAACCGACGATCGAGGCCGAGGCGATCGTGGCGGTCGCCCTCGAGATCGTCGACCGTTTCGAACTCGATCGGCCGGTCCGGCTGCTCGGGGTACGACTCGAACTCGTTCCGCAATGACCGGCCCGGCGTTTCCGTTCCCGGATGCCGGATATGCCTGGGTGGTGGCGGCGTCGCACGGCGTGCGGCGGTTTGTCATGCTGGGCCCGCAGACTCGAGCGAAAGGCAGCCCATGAGCGAGTACGAGACGATCACCTTCGAGCGGACCGGCCCCGTCGCCCGGATCACCCTGAACCGGCCCAAGGCCGCCAACGGTATCGACCACGTCCTCGGCCGGGAACTGGCCGAGATCGCGGGGCAGTGTGTGGACGATCCCGCTCTGAAGGCGGTTGTGCTGACCGGCGCGGGCAAGTTCTTCTCCGCCGGCGGTGATCTCAAGGCGATGGCCGCCCAGGACGGTGGCGCCGGAGCGTACGTCAAGGGTCTGGCCGACGATCTGCACGAGGCGCTGTCCTCCTTCGCCCGGATGGACGCGCTGCTGATCGTCGCGGTCAACGGTGTGGCCGCCGGTGCCGGATTCAGCCTGGCGATGGCCGGTGATCTGGTGCTCGCGGGCGAATCCGCGGCCTTCACCATGGCCTACACCCGGGCCGGACTCAGCCCCGACGGCGGCGCCTCCTACTACCTGCCGCGACTGATCGGACTGCGCCGCACCCAGGAACTGATGTTCACCAACCGCACGCTGTCGGCCGCCGACGCACTGGACTGGGGGCTGCTGCACCGGGTGGTGCCCGATGCCGAGCTCGCCTCCGCCGTCGACGAACTGGTCGCGGAGTTCGCGGCGGGACCGCGGCACTCCAATGCCAGTGTCAAGAAGCTGCTGCTGGTCAGCTCCTCGCATACGCTCGAGGAACAGACCGCGCGGGAGGCCGCCTTCATCGCCGCCTGTGCCGACTCCCCCGACGGCGCCGAGGGTATCGCCGCATTCCTCGGCAAACGCGCACCGTCCTTCGAATGACCTCCTGACTCGCCGCCCGCGACGCAGTGGCCACTAGGGTGGGATGTCATGTTCTCCGCGCCCGGCCTCACCCGAGGATCGCGGGTGGCCGGGTGATCACCGCCCGGACGGTGGCCGACAGTGCGGTGGATCCGTCGCAGCGCGACCGGTCCACCGGCGCCGCGCGGTCGTTCGCGCACCGCTCGTCGTCGATCCTGCTGGTGGCGTCGCTGCTGGTCGTCGCGCAGATCGCGCTTCGCGGCCGGGTGGCCGGTCGGGGCTACTTCTATTGGGACGATCTCATCCTGGTGGGCCGCGCGGACCGCTATCCGCTGTGGTCGGCGGACCTGCTGCTGTACGACCACGACGGCCATTTCATGCCGCTGGCCTTCGTCACCGCCTGGGTGGTGACGAAGATCGCGCCGCTGCAGTGGGCCGGGCCGGTGGTCACCATGCTGATCCTGCAGCTGGCCGCGTCGATCGCGGTGGTGCGGATGCTGCTGGTGCTGATCCCGGCGCGACCCGGGCAGACCCCGCGGTGGGTCGTGCTGGTCCCGCTGATCGGCTATCTGTTCTGTCCGCTGACGTTGCCGGCGTTCGCGTGGTGGGCGGCGTCGTTGAACGCGCTGCCGCTGCAGTTCGCGCTGGCCTGGGTGATCGCGGACGCGGTGTTGCTGGTGCGCACCGGACGTGGGCGCTATGCCGTCTCCGGTGTGCTGGTGTTGATCGTGGGTCTGCTCTTCTTCGAGAAGGCCGTGGTGGTGCCGTTCGTCGCCTTCGCCGTCGCGGTGCTGGATCGGTATCTGCGCCCGCCGACGGGCGAACCCGAGTGCAGTGGTCCGGCGGCGGTGCGGTCGGTCGCCCGTGCGGGCGCGGGGCTGTGGCTGGGTTCGGTGGCGATCCTGGCGGCCTGGGTGGCGGTCTATCTGACCCTGGCCGACCACACCGCGCTCGATACGAGTCTGGCGGGGACGCGCCGGCTGCTGCACAGCGCCACGTCGCTCGGTATCGTCCCGACGCTGTTGGGCGGGCCGTGGGTATGGGCGCGCTGGCTGCCGTCGACGCCCTGGGCCACACCTCCCGGATGGACCGTCGTTCCCGCGTGGCTGCTGGTCGGACTGGTCGTGCTGCTGTCGCTGCGGACGCGCCGCCGGGTGTTGCCGGTGTGGCTGCTGGTGGCCGGATACGTACTGGCCGTGCAACTTCCGATCGTGCTGGTCCGGGGTGGGCCCAATACGGCCGCGGAATTGATGCAATCGCTGCGTTATCTGGCGGATGTCGCGGTGGTGCTCGCCGCCGCGGTCGCACTACTGCTGGCTGCCCCGCCGCGCGGGAACCGATCGGCGAGGTGGCCGCGCCGGCCCGGCCGGGTCGCGGTGGCGCTGATCGTGGCGTTCGTCGTCAGCAGTATGTGGACCACGGTGTCGTTCACCCGGTCGTGGCAGGTGAGCCCGACTCGCACCTATCTCACCAACGCCCGAGCGGCATTCGCGGAGCCCGGCGGCGCACCGCTGCTCGAGCAGGAGGTGCCGTGGGAGATCCTGACCCCGATGACCTATCCGCAGAATCTCGCGGCACAGGTCCTCGGGCCGATCGCCGGGCCGGACGCGTTCGGAGTCGCCACCGAGCGGCTGCGGATGCTCACCGACGAGGGTGAGCTGGTGGACGCGTCGGTGTGGTGGAACCGTCGCATCCTCGCGGGGCCCGAGCCGGGGTGCGGATATCGCATCGATGGCCCGCAGCCGATGGCGTTGTGGCTGGACGGTCCGATGCTCGAGCACGGCTGGACCGCGCAGATCAACTACTTCGCCGATCGGGACGGCCGGATCACGGTCGCCATGGAACACGGCGCTCCGGTGATCGCTCCGGTGCGGGCGGGCGTGCATACCGTCTTCGTGCACGTGGTGGGCAGCGGTGAGGTCCTGCGAATCGGTTCGCGCACACCGGGTCTGGACGTCTGCGTCGGCGTCGGGCCGGTCGGCGTCGCGGCCTTCGAGCGGTGAGATCGGCCGGTGGGGGCCGGCTCGGGCACGGGGTGCGTAGATCATCTTCGCCATAGCCGCGGGGCATCGATGGCACCTATGCTCGAACGCATGCAGTTCCAGGCGATGGTTGCGCATGAGACCGAGAACGGCGTCACACTGGCTCGTGAGGAGGTCGGCGAGGATTTCCTCGGCCCGGGCGCGGTGACGATCAAGGTGCACTACTCGAGTGCGAACTTCAAAGACGGGCTGGCCATCACCCCGCGCGGCGGTGTGGTGCGCAATTACCCGATCATCCCGGGGATCGATCTCACCGGTGAGGTGATCGCCTCGGAGGATCCCGCGTTCGCGGTCGGTGACGAGGTCGTCGCGCACGGCTACGAGATCGGTGTCGCGCACAACGGTGGATACGCCGAATACGCCCGGGTGCCCGCCGAGTGGGTGGTGAAACTCGAGGGAGTCAGCACCCGTGAGGCCGCCGCGCTGGGCACTGCCGGATTCACCGCCGCCATGAGTGTGCAGGCGCTGCTGGATCGGGGGCTGACACCCGCGGACGGCCCCGTGCTGGTGACGGGCGCGACCGGTGGTGTCGGCAGTGTCGCGGTCGATATCCTGTCGGGTCTCGGTTTCGAGGTCACCGCCTCCACCGGAAAGACCGATGCCGGGGATCTGTTGTCGACGCTGGGCGCCGCCGCGGTCATCGGCCGCCTGCCGGAGGATCCCGATGCGAAACCTCGCCCGCTGGGCAAGGCGCAATGGTCGGCCGCGGTGGACAGTGTCGGTGGGAAGTCCCTGGCACACATCCTCAGCACCATCCGCTACGGCGGCTCGGTGGCCGTGAGCGGTCTCACCGGCGGCACCGAATTGCCCACCACCGTGATGCCCTTCATCCTGCGTGGCGTCAGCCTGCTGGGTATCGACTCGGTGAACTTCCCGATCGAACAGCGCCGCGCACTGTGGGCACGGCTGGGCAAGGATCTGAAGCCGGGACATCTGTCCGCGCTCGAGCACATCGCCCCGGTCACCGCCGCCGAATCCGTCCTGCATGCCATCCGAAGCGGACAGCATTCCGGTCGCACCGTTCTCGCTGTCGCCGGCGAGTTCTGATCCCGGTCGATCACCATGCCTCCACCGCGTGGTGATCGTCGGCGGCGATTCTGTACTGATCTATCCAAAATGTGCTACCGTCGCTCCATGGCCCGACCCAAGCAGTTCGAAGAATCCGACGCGGTCGATGCGGCGATGCGGGCGTTCTGGAGTTCCGGTTACGAGGGCACGTCCACCCAGGACCTTTGTGCGGCAACAGGTTTGGGCCGTTCGAGCATCTACAACACCTTCAGTAGTAAGCGCGATCTGTTCGAGCGTGCGTTGCGAAAGTACATGGAGTCCAAGAACTCCGACACCTTCGCGCTGCTCGACGGCCCGGACACCGCGCGTGACAAGATTCGCGCGGTGCTGTGGCGCGTGGTCGACGCGCCCGAAGCCGATCCGCTGGGATGTCTCGTGGTGAACACCACTGTCGAGATGGCGCCGCGCGATCCGGGGGTCGCCGCCTTGCTGCGTGCGGATCTGGATCGCCGCACGGCTGCCCTGGTCGCGGTCGTCCGTGCCGGGCAGTCCGCCGGCGATATCGACGACCGGGCCGATCCGGCCGATCTCACGCAATTCGTCATCGCGACCATCGGCGGGATGCGGGTGGCGGCCCGGGGTGGCGCTACGCGGGAAACGCTGCGAGGTATCGCCGAGACCGCGCTGCGATGTCTCTGATGTCCTAGCGCGCCCGGCCTCTGTCCGCGTCGTCGGCCGCTGTCGACGCCGTCCGCGGCCGAACCGCGCCCTCATTTTGAACTGACCGTTCCAAATTGGAAGGAAACGATATGCCCTCGGCGGTATACATATTGGGCCTGGCGATCTTCGCCCAGGGCACCTCGGAGATGATGTTGTCGGGTCTGCTCACCGAGATGTCCGCTGATCTCGGCGTATCGGTTCCGCAAGCGGGACTGTTGATCTCGGCGTTCGCCGTCGGAATGCTCATCGGCGCACCGATTTCGGCGATCGTCACCACGTGCTGGTCGCGTCGCGCCGCCCTGACGGCCTTTCTCGCGATCTTCATCGTCACCCATGCACTCGCGGCGCTGACCTCCGATTACCGGATCCTGATCGCGACCCGCGTGGTGGGCGCCTTCGTCTACGCGGGATTCTGGGCGGTGGCCTCGGCCACCGTGATCGGGCTGGTGCCGGCGACCGCGCGCGGGCGTGCGATGAGTGTGATGGCGGGCGGTCTCACCGTCGCGACCATTCTGGGCCTGCCGGCCGGTACCTTCATCGGCCAGCAACTCGGCTGGCGCGCGGCGTTCTGGGCAGTGGCCGCCGTCTGCGCCCTGGTATTGATCGCGGTCGTGGTGGCGGTGCCGAATCAGCGGGCCGGCGAGGTCACATCGGTGCGAAAAGAACTGCGCGCGTTGGCTACCGGACCGGTTGCCCTGCTGTACGGGACGACCATGGTGGCGACGGCGGCACTGCTGGTCACCTTCGGTTATCTCGGCGCGTTGCTGACCGAGACCACCGGCGTGGGCGACAGCTGGGTTCCGGTGATTCTCGGCATCTACGGATTCGGCTCATTGGTCGGGATCGCCGTCGGTGGGCGTAGCGCCGACGCCCATCCGACCCGCAATCTCGTGATCGGACTCTCGGGGCTGGTGCTCAGTTCGGTACTGCTCGCGTCTACCGCACACTACTGGCCGGCGGTGGTGGTATCGGCATTTCTGCTGGGAGCGTTCGGTTTCGGGACGAATCCGGTGTTGAACAGCCGGGTGTTCGGGCTGGCTCCCGGTTCCGGCACACTGGGCGCTGCGGGCAATGTGATGTCGTTCAATGTGGGAATCACGCTGGGCCCCTGGCTGGGCGGCCTGGCGATCGGCGGCGGTATGGGTTATCCGGCGGTGGCGTGGATCGGGGCACTGCTCGGTGTGGTGGCGTTGGGACCGGTGTTTCTGAGCCGATCGGTCGAACGGTCCGTGCGGACGGCCGATACCGAGGTGCCGGAAGGAGTTCCGGCCGAACTGTGACACCGGATTCCGCTGCCGGGCGGCGAGGTCTGCTCGACCTCGCCGCCCGCGGACCCTAGGCCGCCACGACCGCCGCGTCATCGGCGAACTGGGTGCGGTACAGCTCGGCGTAGCGTCCCTGCGCGCCGAGCAACTCCGCGTGGCCGCCCCGCTCGACGATGCGCCCGTCCTCGACGACCAGAATCTCGTCGGCATTGCGAATCGTGGACAGCCGGTGCGCGATCACCAACGCCGTACGCCCATCCAATGCCTCGGTCAGGGCTTCCTGCACCGCGGCCTCCGACGTGGAGTCCAGGGAGGCGGTGGCCTCGTCGAGGATCACCACCCGCGGCTGCTTGAGCAGCAATCGAGCGATGGTCAGCCGTTGCCGCTCACCGCCGGACAGCCGGTATCCGCGCTCACCGACCACCGTGTCCAAACCGTCGGGCAGTTGGTCGATCACGGCGCGTAACCGCGCCCGCTCCAAGGCATCCCACAGTTCCTCCTCACCGGCCTGCGGCCGAGCCAGCAGCAGATTGGCGCGGATGGTGTCGTGGAACAGATGGCCGTCCTGGGTGACCAGGCCGACGGTGTCCTGAATGGAGCGGGTGCTCAGGTCGCGCACATCGACGCCGTTGAGCCGCACCGCACCGCTGTCCACGTCGTAGAGCCGGGAAACCAGTTGCGCGATGGTGGATTTACCGGCGCCCGACGAGCCGACCAGAGCGATCATCCGTCCCGGCTCGGCGTGCAGCGAGATATCGTGCAGCACCGTGGAACCACCCCGATGATCGAGAGTGGACACATCCTCCAGCGAGGCCAGCGACACCTTGTCCGCCGACGGGTAGGAGAAGTCCACGCCGTCGAATTCCACCGAGACCGGTCCCGCCGGCACCTCGACCGCGTCCGGCGCGTCCTCGATCAGCGGCTTCAGGTCGAGGATTTCGAAGACCCGCTCGAAACTCACCAGCGCCGACATGATGTCCACTCGGGCGCTGGCCAGCGCGGTCAATGGGGTGTAGAGCCGGGTCAGCAGCAGCGAGAGCGCGACCACCGCGCCGGCGTCGAGCTGTCCGCGCAGCGCGTACCAGCCGCCCAGTCCGTAGACCAGGGCCACGGCCAAGGCCGACACCAGCGTGAGCGCGGTGACGAAGACCGTCTGCAGCATCGCCGTCCGCACGCCGATATCGCGCACCCGGCCGGCGCGCACGAAGAATTCGGCCGACTCCTGGTCCGGGCGTCCGAACAGTTTCACCAGGGTGGCGCCCGGTGCGGAGAAGCGCTCGGTCATCTGGGTACTCATCGAGGCGTTGAGCTGAGCCGCCTCACGTTGAATACTCGCGATCCGCGTGCCCATCCGGCGCGCGGGAAGCATGAACAGCGGCAACAGGATCAGTGCCAGCAGGGTGATCTGCCAGGACAGCCGGGCCATCACCGCCACGGTGAGCACCAGCGTCACGATATTGGTCACCACGCCGGACAGGGTGGTGCTGAACGCGCGCTGCGCCCCGATCACATCGTTGTTGAGCCGGCTGACCAGCGCGCCGGTACGAGTGCGGGTGAAGAATGCGACCGGCATCCGCTGGACATGATCGAATACCGCGGTGCGCAGATCGAGGATCAATCCCTCCCCGATCCGTGCCGACAACCACCGGATGACGATGCCCAGGGCCGCGTCCAGGACGGCCACCAGCGCGATCACCGCCGCGAGGGTCAGAACCGAACGCGGTGCGGCATGTCCGACGATGTCGTTGACCACGCGCCCGGCCAGGACTGGATTCGCGACGGTGAGCAGGGCGGACACGATGCTGAACACCAGGAACCCGATGAGCTGGGCGCGATGCGGTCGAGCGAATCGCAGAATGCGCGCGGCCGTCTCGCGACGCAGAGCGCGCCGCTGCTGGGGTGCATGTGCCTGCCGGTACAGCTGACTCCACGCGACCGATTCGATGCTCATCCGCATCTCCTTCCGCTGTCGGAGCCCCATTCAACTCCGAGCCACCGACATTAAGACCTCAACAAAGGTTGAGAGCAAGTAGTCCCGGTTCGCCACGGGCGAAATCCGGCCTCTCTGCCAGGACTCGCGCACTGCCGCGGCCGGTGCCGCGACCACCCGGCCTAGGGTCGTGAGCATGGCATCGAACGATCGAATGACAGCGATCCAATACGACCGCGTGGGCGGGCCCGAGGTGCTGGAACAGGTGGAGGTCCCGATTCCGGTGCCCGAGGCGGGCCAGGTCCGGGTCGTGATCCGGGCGGCCGGGGTCAACCCGGCCGACTGGAAGATGCGCGCCGGTCTGATGCCCGGCCCGGGCGCCTTCCCCCGTCGTGCCGGATTCGAGATCGCCGGCGTGGTCGACGCGGCCGGACCCGACGCCCCGTTCCGGCCCGGGGACGAGGTGCTGGGCTGGTCTCTGGGCGGCGGTTACGCCGACTACGCCCTCGGCGGTCCGCTGGTGGGCAAGCCCGCGGGCCTGTCCTTTCCCGATGCGGCCGCGATTCCGGTCGCCGCCAACACCGCCGGTGGTGGTCTGGCCGAACTCGACATCAAGGCGGGAGAGACGCTGCTGGTGAACGGGGCCTCCGGTGCGGTCGGATCGTTCGTGGTGCAGTTGGCCCGGTCCTTCGGCGCCACGGTCATCGGCACCGCGTCGGCCGCCAATCAGGAGCTGGTGCGCTCACTCGGCGCGGCGCCGACCACCTACGGCTCCGGAGTGGCCGACCGGGTACGGGCCCTGGCTCCGCACGGCATCGACGCGGTGTACGACTGCGCCGGACACGGATTCCTCGACGCGGCAATCGAATTGCGCGGCGGCACCGAGCGCGTCATCACCATCGCCGACGGCGCCGCCGCCGAGAAGGGCGTCGCGTTCTTCTCCCGGCAGGGCAAGGACGGGCTGGATGTGGTGGAGAAGGTCGCGCGACTGGTCGCCGCCGGGGAGTTCCGCCTGCCCGGCCCCGCCCGGACGTATCCGCTCGCCGCGGCCGCCGCGGCCCAGACCGAGAGCGAGTCCGGGCACGGTCTGGGCAAGATCGTGCTGATCCCGTCCTGAACCGAGCGGTAGCGCGGCGTTCTACGCTGGCGATATGACCGACTCCTGGGTGCGGGACCTGCGCGGCCGGATCGATGGCGAGGTCGATGCCGACGAGCGGCGGCGTGCGGAGTACTCCTCGGACGCGTCCAACTATCGGGTGCGGCCGGCGGCGGTGGTCTTCCCGCGCGGTGACGACGATGTCGCGCAGGCGTTGCGCGCGGCCCGCGAGGAGGGGGTTCCGGTCACCGCGCGTGGTGGCGGAACCTCGGTGGCGGGCAATGCGATCGGGCCGGGCCTGGTGCTCGACTTCAGCCGGTACATGAACGCCGTGCTGTCGATCGACGGCCACCGGGCCCGGGTGCAACCGGGTGTCGTCCTGTCCCGGCTGCAGCGGGAAGCGGCCCGCCACGGGGTGCGATT
Organism: Nocardia spumae; assembly: GCF_020733635.1. Classification (NCBI taxonomy): domain Bacteria; kingdom Bacillati; phylum Actinomycetota; class Actinomycetes; order Mycobacteriales; family Nocardiaceae; genus Nocardia; species Nocardia spumae. Next base: position 287,079 of record NZ_JAJFZL010000001.1, read on the forward strand.
GGGCCCGGATCCCTCGACGCAGAATCGCTGCACTCTCGGCGGAATGATCGGCAACAATGCCTGCGGACCCCGTGCGGTGTCCTGGGGCCGCACCTCCGATACCGTGCGTGAACTGCGCATACTCGACGGTACGGGCGCTGAACGCCGCCTCGGTACCGAGCTGTCGGCAGTACCCGGGCTGGCGGAGTTCACCGGTCGCAATCTGGCGGTGCTGCGTACCGACGTGGGCCGGTTCGACCGGCAGGCCTCCGGCTACGGCCTGCAGTACCTCACGCCGGAGCGCGGCTCGTCGATCGCGCAGGCGTTCGTGGGTTCCGAGGGAACCTGCGGTCTGGTCCTCGACGCGACCGTCGAGCTGGTGCCGCTGCCCGGGGCGACGGCTCTCGCGGTCCTCGGCTATCCCGATATGCCCACTGCCGCAGACGATGTGAACGCGGTGATGGCAGGACGGCCGGTCGCGGTCGAGGGGTTGGACGCGCGTCTGGTGGACGTGGTGCGCGCCCACGGTCGGCCGGTGCCCGAATTGCCCGCCGGTGGCGCGTGGCTCTTCGTCGAATTCGCTGGAGACACCGGGGAACTCGCCTACGAGGCCGCGGCGGCTGGGATCCGGGCCTGCGCCGCACTCGACACCCGGATCGTCACCGATGCGGCGACGGCGGCCCGGCTCTGGCGAATCCGTGCCGACGGCGCCGGGCTCGCCGGGCGCACACCCGCCGGTGCACCGGCCTGGCCCGGCTGGGAGGACGCCGCGGTCCCGCCCGAACGCCTCGGTGACTATCTGCGCGATTTCGACCGCCTGATGCGGGACCATCGGGTGGACGGCCTGCTCTATGGCCATATCGGCGACGGTTGTATCCACGTCCGGCTGGATCTGCCGATCGCCCGGGCGCCCGAGCGTTTCCGCGACTTCCTCTACGACGCCACCGATCTGGTGGTTCGATACGGCGGATCGGCGTCCGGTGAGCACGGGGACGGCCGTGCCCGTTCGGAACTGCTGTCGCGCATGTATTCTCCCGCCGCGCTGCGTGTATTCGCCGAATTCAAGGGCCTTTTCGATCCGGACGAGATTCTCAACCCCGGAGTGCTGGTCCGCCCCGAACCGGTGGACGCGCACCTGCGGGTCGCCGGTCTGCGTCCGGTCCCGGACGCGGGTGGATTCGCCTTCGGCGCGGACGGTGATATCGGCACGGCCGTGCACCGCTGCGTCGGCGTCGGAAAATGCCGGGCCGATACCCGCGCCACCGGCGGGTTCATGTGCCCGTCCTACCTCGCGACGGCCGATGAGCGCGACAGCACCCGGGGCCGGGCCCGGGTACTGCAGGAGGTGGTGCGGGGTGCGCTGGATTGGCGCGACGAGGCCGTCGCCCAGTCGCTGGATCTGTGCCTGTCCTGTCGCGCGTGTGCCTCCGACTGCCCGGCCGGTGTCGATATGGCGACCTACAAATCCGAGACGCTGTATCGAAAGTACCGGGGCCGCCCGCGCCCGATCGACCATTACGTCCTCGGGCAACTACCGCGCTGGCTGGCCGCTGGGACGGCGATGCCGCGAATCGTCAACGCGATCGGCGGACACGAACGCCTGCGCCGGGCGGGGATGCGCGTGGCCGGAATGGATCCGCGGCGGCCGGCGCCGCGCCTGGCGCCGCGCTCGTTCCGGCGGCAATGGGCCCGGCGCGGCGGTGCGGCGCAGCCCGGGCGGCGCCCGGTGGTGATGTTGTGGATCGACAGCTTCACCGATGCCTTCGCGCCCGAAATCGCCTGGGCGGCGGTGGAACTCGTCGAATCGGCGGGATATCGGGTGCGCATCCCGGATCGCCGGGTGTGCTGCGGTCTCACCTGGATCACCACCGGACAGCTCGGCGGTGCGCGAAAACGCCTGCGTGCCGGACTCGATGCGTTGGACGACCATATTCGGCAGGGCGGTCCGGTGATCGGCCTGGAGCCGTCGTGCACCGCGGTGCTGCGGTCCGATCTGACCGAACTGCTGCCCGACGATCCCCGCTCGGCGCCCACCGCCGGGGCAGTACGCACCCTCGCCGAATTCCTCGAGGAACTGCCGGACTGGTCGCCGCCCGATCGCACGGGTGACACCGTGGTGGTGCAGCCGCATTGCCACCAGCACGCGGTGACGGGTTTCGACGCCGATCGGCGACTGTTGCGGCGAACCGGCGCGGATATCACCGAAATTAGCGGATGCTGTGGACTTGCTGGGAACTTCGGAATGCAATCCGGGCATTACGACATTTCGGTGGCCGTCGCCGAGGGCGAATTATTGCCGGCGTTGCGCGCGGCGGATCCGGCGAGTCCGCTACTGGCGGACGGATTCTCGTGCCGTACCCAGGCCGAACAGCTGGGCGGTCGATCCGGTCGCCACCTGGCTCAATATCTGACCGAACCCTGATTCACACATTGGCCAGTCGGACGATGGATCACCATGCACGCCCGTCGCACTCGATGCGGCGGGCGCAGGTGGAAGCCGGAGCTCAGCTGCCGAACGGCAGGGTGCCCGGAGGAATCTGGTAGCCCGAGCTGCCGGCGGAAACCCCGCCCCATGCAGCGAGCAGCCAATTCAGAATGTTGGTAAGCATGTATACCTCCGTCGTGGCATTGCCGAACGATTGCTGTTGAAACCATTCTTCAGCGAAATCGGCGTGCTTAATCATATCGTTACATGACCGCTCGTCCGCGTGACGTAGACCATAGAATTCCGCGCCCCTGCCACGCGTGACCGTTTTCCAGACTAGGCACCCGGCACGGGCGTACCTTCCCACCGCCGGGACGGCCCCTCGGGGCCGACCGCTTGCTCCGATCCGTCCGGACCCGTCTCGGCGACCTCGCCGCGGGCGCGGCGCACAATGGTGCGGTGACAGGACACAGCGAGGGCATCGGACGCACGCTCGTGGCGCCGCGGACCATCGCTCTCGCGCCCACCCTGGCCCCGCTGCGCCGCGGCCACGGCGACCCCTGTCATCGGGTCACCTCCGACGGCGCGCACTGGCGAGCGTCGCGCATGCCCACCGGTCCGGTGACCTATCGCCTCATCCAGTCCGGTCCGCAGGGGGTCGCCGCGCGGGCCTGGGGCCCGGGCGCCGCGGAATTCCTCGATCAGCTGCCGCGGATGCTGTGTGTGGACGAGGACATCAGCGACTTCGCACCCGACCATCCGCGCATCGCCGAAGCGCATCGCCGACATCCCGGTCTGCGCATGCTCCGGACCGGACTGGTCTTCGAGGCACTGGCGCCCGCGGTGCTCGAACAGCGGGTACACACCGTCTCGGCGCGTGCCTCATGGCGAAAGCTGGTGTGGCGGTACGGCGATCCCGCGCCCGGGCCGACGCCGGCGCCGATGCGGGTGCCGCCGAGCGCGGAGACCTGGCGCTATATCCCGTCCTGGGTCTATCACCGGGCCAATGTCGATCCGCAGCGCTCCCGCACGCTCGTCACCGCGGCCCGGACGGCGGCGAGCCTGGAGGCCGCCGCGACGATGGACGCCGCGGAGGCGACCCGGCGGCTGCGCACGGTGCCGGGGATCGGGGTGTGGACCGCCGCGGAGATCGCGCAGCGCGCGTTCGGTGACGCCGATGCCCTGTCGGTCGGGGATTACCATCTGTCCGCGATTGTCGGCTGGACCCTGTTGGGCCGCCCGTTGGACGACGATGCGATGGTCGAATATCTGGAACCGCTGCGGCCGCACCGGTATCGCGCGATCCGGTTGCTCGAGATCTCGGGGCAGGCCCGCAAACCCGCCTTCGGTCCGCGCACACCACTGGTCGACCACAGCCGGATCTGACCGCCTCCCGCTCAGCTGTGGGCCGCGGCCTCCGCGGCCGCCTGGGCCCGAGACAGCGCCTCCGGCACCGGGATCCGGCCCAGGAACATCTCGTCGAAGATCGCGTCGACGGCTCGCAGCGCGGCCGTGAAGCCGGGACCGCCACCGGATTCGATCCGCCGTCCGCGCAGCACGTCGAAGAACGGCGCGACATCGATTCCTTTGGCGGACCAATGGTCTCGGTACACCTGCTGATCGGACACCACGGCCGGAATGGTCTGCCCGCCGGCGGCCAGATAGCGGTTACCCGCGGGGCTGCCCAGCCAGGACAGCACGCGTCGAACCGCCTCGGGATGAGCGCTGTTCGCGTTGGCGGCGACTCCGATCGCGTTGTTCGTACTGACCCGACCCGCCGGTCCCGCCGGAATCATCGCGATACCCCAGCGGAACCGGGCCTGCTCCGCGATCTGGGCCAGCGTGAAACTACCGGATTGGAACAGTGCCAACTTGCCTTGCAGGAAGGCATTCTTCGCGAAATCGCTGCCGGTGCGGGTATCGGCGGCCGGTGGTGTGAGCTGGGCATCGATCAGTCCCGTGAGATACCCGAAGGCATCCACACCCTGTGGACTGTCGAAGACGTAGCGATCGCCGTCCTGGAATCGACCGCCGGCCGAACCCAGATAGGGCAGTTCGATGGATTGGAAGTCGTTGGCGGCGTTGTACGCCCACGGTGCGGCCGTGGCGAGCCGCCGCAGCAGCGGCCGGAAGGTATCCGGTCCGTGCGGGTTCCAGGTCAGCTCGCCCAGTTCCGAGGGATCCACTCCGGCGGCGGCGAGCAAATCGCGGTTGTAGTAGACCACGGTGCCGCCGTCGACGAACTGCGGTACCGCCCAGAGCTTTCCGTGCCGGGTGTACTGTTCGACCGCGCTCGGATCCCATTGCCGCACCGCGTCCGGGCCGAGTAGCGCGCCGATATCGGTGAGCTTCCCGGCATCGGCGTAGTCGGTGTACGTGTTCGCCCAGAACAGGTCGTCGGCGGTGCCACCGGCCACGTCCAAACGCAGCTTCTGCTGGTAGGACGCCCAGGGCACCACCGTGACCCGCACCTCCACATCCGGGTTGGCCCGCTGGAATTCGTCGAGCGCCCCGCGATAGGCCGATACGAAACCGTCGTCCCAGATGCGCATCCGCACCACAGTGCGGCCCGACGGCTCGCTCTCACGGCCCAGCCACAACGCCGCCGTCACCAGCAGTACCGCGCCGAGAACCACGGACAGCACGGCCAGGGTGGAGGTCTTCGGCGTCATTTCAGCCCCGTCCACGCGAGAGATCGCAGCACCTGCCGCTGGAACACCACGAACAGGACCACCAGCGGCACGATGGCGAGTGTGGTCGCCGCCATCACCAGCGTCCACTGCTCGTTGTAGCGGGTCTGCAGATCGGCGGTCGCGACCGTCAGTACCTGCCAGCGGCCCGAGCCCGCCACCAGCGGCCACATGAAGCTGTTCCACTGGGTCACGACGGTGATCACCATCAGGGTCGCCAGGATGGGCCGGCTCATCGGCACCACGACATGGACGAGGATATCGAGCGTATTCGCGCCGTCGAGCCGGGCCGCGCCGAGCATCTCCCCCGGTATGCCGCGAAAGTACTGGCGCAGCAGGAAGATCGCGTAGGGCGAGCCGAAGACGAACGGCAGGATCAGGGCCCAGAAGGTATTGAGCCAACCGAGCCGGGCGAACATCAGATACAGCGGAATCAGCGTGACGATCGGCGGCACCATCATGGTGGCCAGATAGATCCAGAACAGCAGATCACGCCCGCGGAATTCGGTGCAGGCGAAGGCATATGCGGCGAGGATCGAGGTGAGCAACTGGCCGGCGGTGATGAACACCGTCATCAGCGCGGTCACCAGTGCCGCGCGGCCGAAACCGTGCGCGAAGACGTCGCGGAAATTGTCCCCGGTGACCGGATCCGGCAGGGCCAGGGGCGATTCGGCCGCGAACTGTCCCGGCGTCTTCACGGCGGTGAGAGCGCCCAGGACCAGCGGCGCGACCGTGCACATCGCGCCGGCGAGCAACAGCAGATAGGCCGACACCGACCGCAGTGCGGCCGAACGCCGGTGCCGTGGTTCAGAAGTCATGCCCGGCCCTGCCGCGGAAGTACCGATGCTGCGCCACGGTGATGATCACCATGATCACGCAGACGACGATCGACATCACCGCCGCTCGTCCGGGCCGCGCGGCGTCGAAGGCCTCCGAGAAGATCTGCATGGCCACCACATTCGTGCTGTCCCCCGGTCCGCCTCTGGTCAGCGCGTACACCGTGTCGAAGGTCTGGAATGCGGTGATCGTCCCGGTCACCAGCACGAAGAACAGGGTGGGCCGCAGCAGTGGCAGCGTGAGCCAGCGAATCCGCCGCCAGCCGGTGGCGCCGTCCAGGGCGCCGGCCTCATGGATCTCCTCCGGAATCGCGCGCAGCCCCGCGACGAAGAACAACGCCACATAGCCGAAGTTCGACCAGATACTCACCGCCGCAACCGAGGGCAGCGCGAGGGCGGGCTCGGCCAGCCAATCGATGCGCCGGCCGAGCACGGCGTTGAGCGCACCGTCGGTGGGTGCGAACAGCCATCGCCAGATCACACCCACCACCACCGGGGCGCACATCCACGGCAGCGCGAACAACATCCGAAATCCACCACTGGCCCGCCGCCGCACCACCAGCGCCGCGACCACGAAGCCGAGCACCGTCTGCGCCGGCACCACCAGCAGGGTCAGCGCGGCGGTCACCAGCAGGGCGTGACCGAACTCGCCATCGGTCAGGACCGAGCGCCAGTTGCGCAGGCCGACGAACTCCAGCGGGCCGAGCAGATTCCAGCTGTACAGACTCAGCAACGCGACCAGCACTATCGGCAGTACGAGGAACACGCCGATCCCGAGCAGGCTCGGGGCCAGCAGCACCCAACTCGTCGTGGCCCGACGAACCGCACGTCGGTTCATATCGGAAAACGCTACCGGGCCGGCGGTGTGCGCCGCTCAGTCCAGCGGGCCGCCGGCCACGTACACGACCTGGCCGGAAACGAAGCCCGCACCCTCACTGACGAGGAAGGACGCGGTATGTGCGATATCCTCCGGGCGACCGACGCGCTGTACCGGAATCTGGGATGCGGCCGCCTTCTGGAAGTCCTCGAACGGCACGCCCACACGCTCGGCCGTCGCGGCGGTCATATCGGTGACGATGAAACCGGGGGCGATGGCATTGGCCGTGACGCCGAACTTACCGAGTTCCAGCGCAAGCGTTTTGGTGAAACCCTGCAGACCGGCCTTGGCCGCGGAGTAGTTGACCTGGCCCCGATTGCCCTGGGCCGAGCTGCTCGACATGTTCACGATGCGACCCCACTTGGCGTCCACCATGTACTTCTGCACCGCGCGGCTCATCAGGAAGGCGCCACGCAGGTGCACGTTCATCACCGCGTCCCAGTCGTCGACACTCATCTTGAACAGCAGGTTGTCGCGCAGGATGCCGGCGTTGTTGACGAGTACCGTGGGCGGGCCGAGCTCCTCGGCCAGCTGGGTCACCGCGGCGGCCACCGAGGTCTCGTCGGAGACGTCGGCTCCCAGCGCCAGCGCCCGGCCACCGGCCTCGGTGATCGCCCGGACGGTATCGGCGCAGTGCGCCGCGTCCAGATCGAGCACGCCGACCTTCAGCCCGTCCTGTGCCAGCCGGGTCGCGATCGCGGCTCCGATACCCCGTGCTGCGCCGGAAACGACGGCAACGCGTTCAGCCATTGGGCGGTCCTCCTGTATGTCGCGGGACATTCGCTGTGAGGGACGGTACGCCCTCGTCCCGGGCGTCGGCTCGCGGCCACTATTCGACCCAGAGCGACCAGATGCTGTTGCGTCCCTGCCCTTCGCAGACCAGCGCGTGGCCGTCCGGGGTCCGGGCGGTCTTGTCCAGGGTGGGATCGCATTTGGCGCCGCCCTCGAAGACCGCCGTCGACACTTGATAGGGCCCGGTCCATCGGTAGCCGCCGGCGCCGTGAAGGCACAGCAGCGTGCTGCCGTCCGAGGCGGCGCCGAGCAGTCCGGCCTGCGTCTGGGTACACACCTCGCCCTTGGCCGCCGAGACCGGGCCGGCCGCCGCGGTCGTGGTGGGGGACGCGGTGGCCGGCGGCACAGCCGCGGCGGTGGTCGGCACCACGACCCGGGTACTCTCCGTATGCGAGCCCGCGGTCTCGGTGCTCAGCGCCGCCGGTACGGTACGTAATGTGGTGTGCGGCAAGGTGACACCGGACAACACCAGTGCCGCCGCGAGAATCAGCACCTCGGCCAGGCCCAGCAGCAGCGCCGACATCGCCATCACACGGCCGCGTGGATGACTGAAGGCGATCAACCCGAAGACGATCGCCACCGGGAACAATCCGAGTAGCGCCGCGACGAGGGCGATGACGGCATAGGGATTGACGATGGGTGGCACCTCGACCCGCAGTCGTCCGGTGCGGCGCCGAGTGGGAGTGCTGTCCCAGCGGTCCTCGTCGGGTTCGGCCGGCGGCACCCGTCTTCGGCTCTGCGTGGTTTCCCAGCGTTCCTCCGCAGGTTCCGTGACCCGGGCGTCGGGTGGCCGGCGGCGCAGTGGCGGTGGCGCCGGATTCCAGCGATCGTCCGGTGCGCCCGGCTCATCGGGCCAGTACTCGTCCTCCGGACTCTCGGGCCAGCGTTCGACCTCCGCGTACTGCTTGGGGGCCATACGGTTCCTCTCACGTTCGTGCAGGAACCTTGATCACGCGGACCCCGCCCGTTACCGAAGAAGGATAGGTGGCTCAGCGTGGCCCGCAACCCCCCGTCCGTCCAGTGCTGAGGGGGTAATCGAGGGTGAATGCGCCGGGCGTCATCCCCGAGCGTCCGGCGCATACCGCTACATCTCGTCGATCACATGCTCTCCGACCAGGGAGATCCGGACTGCCAGCATCCATCCCGCAATCGCGATGACGGTGCGGTCGTAGCGGTCCGGCCGGGATCTGCGCGAATGTCGAGCACGATGTGCGCCCCCGGTCTGCGGCGGTGGTGTGGCGGAGATATAGGCGGCGCCGCGCCGCGTTCGCCGGTGTGCGGCGTGCCGGGGACCGGCCCCGGGTAATCGGACCGCGGCGCGGGCCCCGCCCGGTACCGCGGTCACGGGATGGCCCGATCGTCGAGGACGCAGCGGCCCTGGGCGACCAGCACCGCGCGCGCCCGGCGCCGGACCACGCAGGTGTCGACGGTGCAGTCCAGATGGAGTTGCATGGCGGCATGTGCCTGTTCGGCCGTCATGATGCCGGGATCGACGCCGCATTGCAGCAGGCCGGCGACCGGCACGTGCAGATTGGTCAGCTGCATGTGGTCACCTCCGCCACACCCGGCGCCGACCGGCGGCGTGGTGGTGCGGGTGGATCGTGTGGTCCGGCCGGGATACGGTCGGACCAGGTGGCCGACGCCCGGCGCCCGTGGCCGATACCGCGCCCGTGGCCGTGGCCGTGGCCGTGGCCGATACCGCGCCCGCGGCGGGGCGATAGCTCGCTGGTCATCAACGACGACCCGATGACATGAACAGCCATGACTCCTCGTTCCTGCATGCGATAACCCGACTGTGCCCGGCGAGCCGACTCCGGGGCCCCGCTGCGAGCACACTCCCAGCATCCTCCAGATCGGCCCCGCGCGGGCCGAAATCGCGGATCCGCGTCGAATTCGGGCGAATCGCCAGCAGTGAATCCGGTTGCGCTGCCGGGCACTTCGGCTCGGCGCGCGATCGGGAGCTGTCCGGATCCTCGGCGCGTCGGAGGCCGGGGCCGGCGCGGGCGGTGGGCGAATTCGTGGAACCGGAAGATCACGAAACCACACCCGTTACGCAACGAACATATGTTTACGATTCCCGCCGGTGGGTAATCGGGGGGATGTGGACCGCGGGCTGAGAAACACCTCACCTCGATACCGCAGACTCTTTCCGGGCGACTGGGTGGAACGCCTCATCGTTGGAATGTTGTTCGCGGTATCGGCTGTCGGGGTGTACATGCTGACCGGAGCCATGCTCTCATCCTTGCTGGTAGGAGCACTGGTTGCGGTAGTCGCGCTCGGTGTCGTGACAATGTTGTAGCCGGTCGGCGAACCGACCGGCTACCTGATCTTCTGTTATCCGATATCCGTGTGTAATTTCACCGCCGGAACAATTTATTACCCAGCCAAACCACCGGATCGTATTTCCGATCCACCACCCGCTCCTTCATCGGAATGAGCGCATTGTCGGTAATCTTGATATGTTCCGGGCAGACCTCGGTGCAGCATTTCGTGATATTGCAGTAGCCGAGCCCGAACTCCTCCTGCGCCGCCTCCCGCCGATCGGCCACGTCCAGCGGATGCATCTCCAGCTCGGCCACCCGCATCAGATACCGGGGCCCGGAGAAGGCTTCCTTGTTGTCGTCGTGGTCGCGCACCACGTGACATGTGTTCTGGCACAGGAAGCATTCGATGCACTTGCGGAACTCCTGCGACCGCTCCACATCCCGCTGCTGCATCCGGTATTCGCCCGGTTTCAGATCCGCCGGAGGCGTGAAAGACGGTATCTCCCTGGCCTTCTGGTAGTTGAACGACACGTCGGTGACGAGGTCGCGGATGACCGGGAAGGTGCGCATCGGGGTCACCGTGACCACTTCGTCGGTGGTGAAGGTCGACATTCGGGTCATGCACAGCAGCCGCGGGCGGCCGTTCACCTCGGCCGAGCACGAACCGCATTTGCCGGCCTTGCAGTTCCAGCGCACTGCCAGATCCGGTGCCTGGGTGGCCTGCAGGCGATGGATGATGTCGAGGACGACCTCGCCCTCGTTCACCTCGACCGTGAAGTCCTGCAGTTCGCCCTTGTCGTTGTCACCGCGCCATACGCGGAAGTGGGCATCGTAACCCATTGTTACTCACCGCCTTTCGCGGATGATCCGGCGGCCGCGGGGTGGGCGGCGATCTCCGCCGGGGTGTAGTACTTCTCCAGCTCGCCCACGTCGAACAGGGCGAGCAGGTCCTCGCGCATCGGTTTCTGATCCTCCGAGGTGACCACCACCGAGGGCACCGTCTCCTCGGCGCTGCCGGGCTCGATCCGGCAGACCAGCAGCCGGTTGCGCCAATCCGCGTCCATCTTCGGGTGATCGTCGCGGGTGTGCCCGCCGCGACTCTCCGTGCGCAGCAGCGCCGCCTGGGCGACACATTCACTGACCAGCAACATGTTCCGCAGATCGAGTGCGAGATGCCAGCCCGGATTGAACTGCCGGTGCCCCTCGACGGTGACGTTGGCGTAGCGATCGCGGAGCTCGCCCAGATGCCCGTTGGCCTGTTCGAGTTCATGCTCCTTGCGGATGATGCCGACCAGATCGTTCATCGTCTGCTGCAGATCGGTGTGCAGGGTGTAGGGATTCTCGCCGGTACCGGAGGCCGGCGGATCGAACGGCGCCAGTGCCGATTTCGCGGCGGCGTCGATATCGGAGTCCGACACTTCCGGACGCTGTGGCAGCCCTTCCACGTAGGTCGCCGCGCCCAGCCCGGCCCGCCGGCCGAAGACCAGCAGATCCGACAGCGAGTTGCCGCCCAGCCGGTTCGATCCGTGCATGCCGCCGGAACACTCACCGGCGGCGAACAATCCGGGCACGGTGGCCGCACCCGTATCGGGATCGACCTCGATACCGCCCATCACGTAGTGACAGGTGGGCCCGACCTCCATCGGCTCCTTGGTGATGTCCACATCGGCCAGCTCCTTGAACTGGTGATGCATCGACGGCAGCCGCTTGAGGATCTCGTCGGCGGGCAGTCGGGACGCGATATCGAGATACACCCCACCGTGTTCGGTGCCGCGGCCGGCTTTGACCTCCTCGTTGATCGCCCGCGCCACCTCGTCACGGGGCAGCAGATCCGGGGTCCGGCGCGCGGAATCGTTATCACGCAACCACTGATCGGCCTCGTCCTCGGTTTCGGCGTACTGCCCCTTGAACACCGCGGGGATGTAGTCGAACATGAACCGCTTGCCCTCGGTGTTCTTGAGCACCCCGCCGTCACCGCGGACACCTTCGGTGACGAGGATCCCCTTCACGCTGGGCGGCCAGACCATGCCGGTCGGATGGAACTGCAGGAACTCCATGTTGATCAGCGAGGCGCCGGCCCGCAGCGCCAGCGCGTGCCCGTCACCGGTGTACTCCCAGGAGTTCGAGGTCGTCTTGTAGGACTTGCCGACACCGCCGGTGGCCAGGACCACCGCCGGTGTCTCGAACAGCACGAACCGTCCCGACTCCCGCCAGTACCCGAAGGCGCCGGAGATGGCGTCACCGTCCTTGAGTAGATCGGTGATGGTGCATTCGGCGAACACCTTGATCCGGGCCTCGTAGTCACCGGTCTCGGCGAAATCCTCCTGCTGCAGCGAGACGATCTTCTGCTGCATGGTCCGGATGATCTCCAGACCGGTGCGGTCACCGACGTGGGCGAGCCGGGGGTAGGTGTGGCCGCCGAAGTTGCGCTGGCTGATCCGGCCGTCGGCCGTCCGATCGAACAGCGCACCGTAGGTCTCCAGCTCCCAGACCCGATCGGGAGCCTCCTGGGCGTGCAGTTCGGCCATCCGCCAGTTGTTGAGGAATTTGCCGCCGCGCATGGTGTCGCGGAAATGAGTCTGCCAGTTGTCCTTTTCGTTGGCGTTGCCCATCGAGGCGGCGCAGCCGCCCTCGGCCATGACCGTATGTGCCTTGCCGAACAGCGATTTACACACCACCGCCACCGACAGACCGTGTTCACGGGCCTCGATCACCGCACGCAGTCCGGCGCCACCGGCACCGATCACGACGACGTCGTACTTGTGCCGTTCGACTTCAGGCATGAAACGAATACTCCTGAGAGACTGAGGAATTGGGCTCTGTAGGCGTTGCCATTCGGCGATATCAGCCGATGAAACGCGGATCGGAGATGGTGCCGCTGGCGACCAGCATGATGTAGAAGTCGGTGATCGCCAGGGTGGCCAGGGTGGTCCACGCCAGTTGCATGTGCCGGGTGTTCAACTTCGACACCTGCGTCCACATCCAGTAGCGGACCGGATGTGCGGAGAAGTGTTTGAGACGGCCGCCGGTGATGTGCCGGCAGGAGTGGCACGAGATCGTATATGCCCACAGCAGTACGACATTCACGACCAGCACGATGTTGCCGAGCCCGAAGCCGAAGCCGCCGTCCCGGCCGTGGAAGGCCATGATCGCGTCGTAGGTGTTGACCAGCGAGACGATGACCGCGACGTAGAAGAAGTAGCGGTGCACGTTCTGGATGATCAGCGGAAGCCGGGTCTCCCCGGTGTATTTCGCATGGGGCTCGGCGACCGCGCACGCGGGCGGCGAGAACCAGACGGCCCGGTAGTAGGCCTTGCGGTAGTAGTAGCAGGTCAAACGGAACAGCAGTAGGAACGGCAACACCAGGAAACCGAGCGGAATCCACATCGGCAGATTGCCGACCCAGTGCCCGAAGTGGCTCGAACCCTCGACGCACGACGTACTCACGCACGGTGAGTAGAACGGCGTCAGATAGTGGTAGTCGTCGACCCAATATGCGGTTCGCACAAAGGCTCTGACGGTTGCGTAGATGATGAATGCGGCCAGTCCCAGCACCGTCAGCAGCGGTGGTACCCACCATCTGTCGGTTCGCAGGGTGCGTGTCGAAATGGCCGCGCGGCCTTTGCTGAAAACTCCCGTGCCCGACTCGGGGGCGCGTGTCGGTGCTGCGCTCACTGCAAGCTGCCTCGCTGGTCTACCCCGTGGAACGTCATCGTTACCTCCGGCGTCGAATGTGATGCTGAGCACCATACGACACCTGAGCTATGACTCGAGGCCGGTCCCGGCAAGATCGACCGGGGCCTCGTCCTATGATTTGCGCCACATTTTCTGGGCGCCTACCGGGGTTGGGCAGTGAGTGAATGACGAGCTACTTCGGACCTTCTTCGCGAATGCGGTAGGGGTGGACACGGCGGGCGGCAGCACCGCCGCGGCGAAAGTCGCTCCGCCGCAACGGTCTGCTGCGCCTGGTGAATCCTGGGTTACTTGGTGCGCGGCCGTGAATGGAAGCCCAGGCCCTCGTCCTGGGCGCCCATCCAGGCGGCCTCGTCGGACTTGCTGTCCGGTACGTAGATGACCTCCTGCTGGCGCCGGGCGTCGACCTCGGGCGGCGGGGTCTTCTCGAACTCCTCGGCATCGATGGTCAATCGGTCGAGGTCGTTCTCCAGGCGACGAACCGGGTTGGCGTCCCCGTAGTGGGTTCGCAACGCGCCGACGCATTGCCGCAGTTGCCCGACCGCGAAGCGCAGCTCTTCGATCTCACTGCGTGTCATCGAAACCTCCTGGTGCCTCCGGGCCGTTCACCGTGATCCGGTCGAGCCCAACGGCAAGATCGAATCTGTGACGGACCGCACATCGTGATCTACAACACAGTACGTGATCTTTTGCGTTCTGGCTCGTCGGAGCGGAAAAAGAGTCCGTCACCTCGTGGTCCCGACGAGCGGTCGGCGCGTCCGTCAGCCGACCGCGGCGAGCGGCGGACCGGATGCGGGTCCGTCCAGGGGCGCGACGGTCGTGACCGATGAGGTGATCGCGACCGCGGCGCTCGTGGTTCCGGTGGCTCGATCCACCAGGGCCGCGATCGCCACGGCCACCTCCTCGGCGCGTTCCAGGATCACGCTGTGTCCGGCGCCGTCGAGTCGCACCAGTTCCGCGCTGCCGAGCTGGGCGGCCAGCACCACCGAGTGGGCGAACGGGACCAGGATGTCGGCCGAACCGCCCAGGACCAGGGTCGGGACATCGGCGAGCAGACGCAGGGTCGGGGTCTCGTCGAAGCGGATCAGCGAATCCAGGAAATGCGCCATGGTCGGCAGCGGGGTGTCGTTGAGCATGGCGGTGGCCAGCGCGGCCATCCGCGGATTCACCCGCCGGGTGCCGAAACTCGCCTCGCGCACGAGCGGTTCGAACAGGCGCCGGCCCAGCCGCTTCGAGGCCCGCATCGTGCGCGGCGCTCGCCGCACGGCCACCCGGAACGAGGTCACCGTCTGCCGGGTGAGGAGCCGGCCCAGCCCCACGGTCGTGATTCCCGCCGCGGCGCCGGCGATCAGTCCGGCCCCGACCACGCGCGTGCCGATCGTTGCCGGGAACAGCCGGGCATAGGCCAGAACCACCATTGCCCCCATCGAATGCCCGATCAGTACGACCGGGCCGACCGGCGCCAAAGTGCGCAGGACGGCGTCGAGGTCGTGGCCGAGCTGATCGATGGTGTAGGTCGCCGGATCGGCGGCGCCGGATCCGCCGTGTCCGCGATGGTCGTAGAAGACCATGCGGGTGTCGGCCCCCCACTGCCGCAGGAGCTGATCCCGCAGGAACCACCAGGATTCGGTGCGCAGGCAGTGGCCGTGCACGAAAACCACCGTCACCGCCGCGGTCGGAGCGCCGACGACACGGGCCGCCAACGGCGTGCCGTCGTCGGCGCACACGGTGACGCGCTGGCTGTGGCCGTCGTGGGACGGATCGCGATGATCGACGGCGATGGCGATCGGAATGGACATGACGTCCTCCTAGCAGAGTCCGCTCCTGCCCGGATTTCGCTAGTTATTGCCGCTGTGTTAGCCGCTGGAACCTGCTGTTATGCATAAGTTGCACAACTGCTGCGGATTGTTGTGCGGACGGGGATCCCAGGTCGCGCGCACTGCCCCGCGCGGGTATGAGCAGGTGAATATTCGTATATCTAGTCTAGTTCCTAGACGGCAATAGAAAATCCGATGCTGAACTAGGTCATGATCTGACCTACAGCGCGCATAGTGTTCGAGTCATGAGCAACCGAATCCGCGAGTTCCGCATCGACATCCCCCAGGGCGACCTCGACGACCTGCACCGGCGACTGGCCGAGACCCGGTGGGCGCCGCAACTGCCCGGTGCGGATCGGCGCGGGGTGCCGGTCGCGCGGGTACGCGAACTGGCCGACTACTGGCGCGGTGCATTCGATTGGCGGGCACAGGAAGCGAAACTCAATCGCTTTCCGCAGTACCTGACCGAGATCGACGGTCTGGACGTGCACTTCCTCCACGTCCGCTCCCCCGAACCCGATGCCCTGCCGCTGGTGCTCAACCACGGTTGGCCGAATACGTTCGCCGAATTCGCGGAGGTCATCGACCTCCTCGCCGATCCGCGCGCACACGGCGGCGATCCCGCCCGCGCTTTCCATGTGGTCGTGCCGTCGGTGCCCGGGTACGGCTTCTCGGCCGCGCCGAGCGAGACCGGGTGGAGCGCCGAGCGGGTCGGCCGGATGTGGGTGGAACTGATGGATCGCCTCGGTTATCGACACTTCGGGGTGCAGGGTGGTGACTTCGGTACCTATGTGGGGACCGCGATGGCGCAGGCGGTCCCGGATCGGGTCAGCGGTCTCTACATCACCGCTGGACTCGGCTTCCCCACCGAGGCCGATGTGCCGCTCCTGACCGATGCCGAGCGCGCGGGCTACGAGGCCATGATGTCCGCGGACTGGGTCAACGGAGTGGATCACCACGCACTGCTGCGCAGCGCACCGCAGACGTTCGCGATCGGCTGGAACGATTCACCGGCCGCGGCGCTGGCCTGGATGGTGCAGAAATACACCGACTTCAGCGCGTCCGGCCCGCTCGGCGACGCCATCGACCGGGACACGCTGCTGACCACCGTGAGTCTGTACTGGTTCACGCAGAGTTTCGGCAGCTCCGCCTGGTCCTACTACGACAGCTCCGGATTCGCGTGGCCCACCGGGTCGGATGTGGTCCCGACCGGTGTCTACAGCGGTGCTCCCGGTATCCGCCGGCTCGCCGAGCGCACCGCGAAGATCGTGCACTGGCCCGAGGGCAATCCGGCGGGGCATCACTTCATCGCCATGGATCAGGCCGAGGCCTATGCGGCCGACCTGCGCATCTTCTTCGGCGACCTGGTCTGAGGTAATTTCCATCGGGAAATCTAGCGATATCGAGAATGCTGACTAGATACCGCTAGATTTCCCGATCGACGGTCAGGTTCCGGCCGCCGCGCGGGTGGAGGGCAGGAACGGGGCGAGCAGATTGTCCTCGGTCGAGGGGCCGAACTCCCACTCCGCGATCCAGGGACCGGTGTCCTCGCTGGGGTCCAGAACCCCCGACTCCAGCCATTCGTAGCGGCCTTCGAGCACCTTGCGGGTCAGCGCGGTATCGACATCGTCGGTGTTGTCCCACAGCGCGGCGAACGCCGCCTCGATCCGCAGCCGGGACTGCCGGCAGAAGGCATCGGCCAGTTCCGTGGCCGCTTCGGACTCGGCGGTGTGGTCGGCCCGCATGGCCTGGGCGCGCATACAGGCCGCCGACATCGCGAACAGTTCCGCGCCGATGTCGACGATGCGGCCCAGGAAGCCCTGCCGGTATTCGAGTTTGGCCTGCCAGCGCGCCATCGCGTACATCAGTTCGCGGGCCTGTTTGCGGGCCGCCCGATCGATGAAGCGCAGATGCGTTGCCAGCGGGCCGAATTCGGCATAGCCCACCGGCAGCGAACCGCGGCCGACCGCCAATTGCGGGAACCATTTCGCGTAGAAACCGCTCGCGCCGACCGCGGCGGCGGCCTTGTCCTTCAGCGCCGCATGGCGATCCACGAGCGCACCGGCCGCGGCCATGTGCGCATCGGCCATCTCCCGGGCGATCAACAGGCGCATGATCTCGCTGGAGCCCTCGAAGATCCGATTGATGCGCAGATCGCGCACCAACTGTTCGGCCGGTACCGCACGCTCGCCCCGATTACGCAGGGAGGCAGCCGTTTCGTAGCCGCGACCCCCGCGGATCTGCACCAGTTCATCGGCGATCCGGCAGCTCATCTCCGAGGCCCACAGCTTGGCCAGCGCGGCCTCGATGCGGATATCGTTGCGCCCCTCGTCGCACATGGTCCCGGACAGCTCGAGCACCGCCTCGAGGGCGAATGTCGTCGCGGCGATGAACGATATCTTCGACGCCACCGCCTCGTGCTCGCCGACCGGGCGGCCCCACTGCACCCGTGCGGCCGACCAGCCGCGGCTGATCTTCAACGACCATTTCGCCGCCGCCGCGCACAGTGCAGGAATCGCGAGACGTCCGGCGTTGAGGGTGGTCAGCGCGATCTTCAGGCCATCGCCCTCGCGGCCGATCAGATTGCCCGCGGGGACCCGGACCCGATGCATCCGGGTGACGCCGTTCTCGATACCGCGCAGTCCCATGAAGGAATTGCGTCGCTCGACGGTGATACCGGCCGAATCCGCCTCGACCACGAAGGCGGAGATACCGCCGCGATGTCCGGGGCCCTTGGGTACCCGCGCCATCACCACCAGCAGTTCGGCGACCACGCCGTTGGTGGTCCACAACTTGACCCCGTCGAGCTCATAGGCCGTTCCGTCCGCGGTGGGCGTGGCGGTACTCGCCATCCGGGCCGGATCCGAGCCCACGTCCGGCTCGGTGAGCAGGAACGCGCTGATCGCGCCCCGCGCGCAGCGCGGCAGGAACTCGCGCTTCTGCTCCTCGGTACCCGCCAGCTTCAGCGGTTCCGGCACCCCGATCGATTGATGGGCCGACAGCAGGACGCCCAGGCTCGGATGTACCGAACCGACCAGCATCAGGGCCCGGTTGTACCCGACCTGCGACAGGCCCTGCCCGCCGTATTCGGGCGGAATCTTGAGGCCGAAGCAGCCGAGTTCGGCCAGTCCGCGCACGTAGTCGGCGGGGACCTTCGCCTCGGCTTCGATCACCGAGCCGTCGAGGGTCTCGCAGTAGGCCCGTAATCGGCGCAGGAACGCCTCGGTCCGTTCGGCGTCCTCGGCGCCCGGCCGGGGGTATGGATGGATCAGATCGAGCCGGAACCGCCCGAGGAACATCTGCTTGGCGAACGACGGTTTGGCCCAGGTGCTTTCGCGCGACTCCTCGACCAGTGCGCGGGCTTGTTCTTCGGTGGCGTGGACTTTCGCTGCTGTCGCCATGAGACCTCCTAGAACGTGACCGGGATCACATTAAAGTGTAGGAGTCTGAGTTACTCGCCGGTAGCCCTTGGCGGTGAGGAAATCGGGCCGACTACTGCACACCGCGGAGATATCGTCCGAAATGCGGCACTGTGAAGCCGATCGTGCCCCGCTCGGCGGAGTAGATCAGCCCCTTCTTGATCAGGCCGTCCCGCGCCGGGGACAGGGAGGCCGGTTTGCGCCCCAGTTCCTTCGCGACGGCCGCGGTCGGCACTGGTCCGTCATCTCCGGCCAGATCGGCCATCGCGCGCATGTACTCCCGCTCGGCTGGTGTTGCTCGCTCATAGCGGGAGCCGAAGAATCCCACCGCTAGTTCCTCCTCGGCCGCCGGCGCCGCCAACTCGACATCGTCGGCGCCGATCGGACTGCGGGCCGCGACATCCCAGGTGGCCTTACCGTAGGCCTGAACGAAATAGGGGTATCCATCTGCCTTGTCGTATAAGGACTTCAGTGCTTCCTCGGTGAATTCCACGGCCTCGCGCTCGGCCGGCGCGATCAGCGCGCGGTCCGCGGAATCGCGATCGAGTCGGTCGATGCGGTGATAGCCGAATAGTCGCTCGGAATAGCTCTTGGAGGCGGAGAGGACCGCCGGCAGATGGGGGAGGCCCGCGCCGACCACGATCAGAGGCGCTGTCTCCTGGCTCAATTCGTGGCAGGCGCCGCACACGGCGGAGACATCGGCGGGGCCGAGATCCTGCATCTCGTCGATGAACACGGCGATGCCGACGCCGATATCGCGGGCCAGCTGCGCGGCCTCCAGCAGCAACTCCACCAGATCGATCTCGATATCGCCGGAGTCCGCGCGTCCGGTGACGGCCGGCACGTCGATACCAGGCTGCCAGCGCTCGCGCATGCCCTTGTCGGCCGTCGCGCGCAGCGCGAACGCCTTCAGGATGCCGAGGAAATCGTCGACCATCTCGGGATTGCGATGCGCGACCGCGATCTGGCGTACGGCCATGTGCAGTGCCGAGGCCAGCGGCCGCCGCAACTCCTGGTCGGGCCGGGCCTCCAGCTTTCCGGTACCCCAGCCGCGTGAGCGCGCCGTGGAACGGAGTTGATTGAGCAGCACCGTCTTTCCGACGCCCCGCAGACCGGTGAGCATCACGCTGCGTTCGGGCCGGCCTCGGGAGATCCGCTCGAGGACGACATCGAAAGTGTCGAGCTGCTTGTCACGCCCGGCGAGTTCGGGTGGGCGCTGACCGGCGCCCGGGGCATACGGATTCCGCACGGGGTCCATGCCCTGACACCGTAGCCCGTTCTCCCCGAAATCTCGGGATATATACGGGATGTCCTAGATTGCGCTATCCAGTCGAATGGGGTTGCCCGCGGAATCGGTGGGACGCCGGTGAGATCTCTAGGCTGGTCACTGTTCGGAGTCCGGATTGTCCGCAGGAGGGTCATGTCCACCGATTCGGGAGATCAGCAGTCCGGGGACCGGTCGGATCCCACGGTGGCCGCCGTGGTCGGGTCCTGGGAGGTGCCCGAGGACGCTCCGGTCGCATTGCGCATTCGAGACAATATCCTCGGCGCGATCGCGCAGGGATACGACGATCCGCAGCTGGTGGCCGATCTGGCGGTCGGTCCGCTGGTGATCGCGCTGGGCCGGCTGGAAGCCGAACTGGCCGAGGCGCATCGGCGCATCGAGGCGTTGGAGCAGGTGGTCGCTCGTCGCGGGGCGGCGGAATGACCGATTCGGGTGTAACGCCGCGGCGACTCGATTCGATAACAGGGCAGCGTGCCGGATGTCGACCTGTGACCTGCTGTAGCAGACTGGGTTCGCCGGCCGGTAATCGGGGGTGGTCCTGGCCTTTTGGTGACACGCGGGCGGACACGCCGCGCTGTGGGGTGGACAACATCCCCGTGCCGTCGTAATCTCTTCGTGACTTCGCGGAGTATGTCGCTTCATTGGAGGGGCGGCCCGTATAGTCACCGCCTAATCAGCAATCGGGTGGGCAGCTCGATCGCTGAACCGGGGACCCAGGTTTCTGGGGTGAATCCTCTTCGGTCGCAAGGTCGATGGGGTAGGGCCGATCTTCCCGGTCCGAACCCGTCAGCTAACTCGGTCGGCGCGTGGGCAAGGAAGAAACAGGAGACTCAGCTCGGTGGGTAAACACAGTCTGCAACGGGAATCTCGGCTGCCGAATTCCGTCAAGGGTGCAATGGTCTTCGGCGCGGTCGCGGCGACTACCGGTGCGATCCCGGCGATTCCGGCGATGGCGGCCACGATCAATGTTCCCGGCATCGGCAACTTCGACGTTCCGGTAGCCCCGGAGTTCGATCAGCAGGTGGGCCAGGTCAACCAGGCCCTCGCCGATCACGCCGACCAGATCAAAGGGGCTCAGAAGGCGCTGAGCTCGCAGGCTATCGCGCCCGGCCTCCCCAACGCCGCGCCGAACCCCATGGGTGGGCTTTTCAGCCAGCCGCAGCAACAGCAGCACGGCATCGGCGACGTCGCGCTCGATGCGGCTCGCAGCAAGATCGGCTCCGACTACGTCTGGGGCGCCTCCGGTCCGTCGAACTTCGACTGCTCCGGTCTGGTGCAGTGGGCGTACAAGCAGGCCGGAATTGCGCTGCCGCGGACGAGCTTCGAGCAGTCGCACGTCGGCAAGCCGGTGGCGTTCCAGGAACTGCAGCCCGGCGACCTCGTCATCCAGAACGGCGGCGGCCATGTGGCCATGTACGCCGGAGATGGCAAGATCCTTCAGGCGCCGCAGTCGGGTGAGACCGTCAGCTACGCGCATCTGGATCCCGATTCGATCGTCACCGCACGTCGCGTTTCCTGAGTCGTTTCACGCTCACGCCCACGCACGGCCCGGTGGTGATCCACCGGGCCTAGTGTGAGGAGCGAAACTGACACAGGCAGAACCAGCTTCGGTCCGGGTCGATTCCTGGATTTGGGCTGTCCGACTGTTCAAGACGAGATCCGCTGCGGCCACCGCATGTCGCGGCGGTCATGTGCGTGTCAACGGTACAGCCGTCAAACCCGCTCATCAGATCAAGCCTGGTGATGAGGTGCGGGTCCGCAATGCCGGAATCGAGCGCATCGTCGTCGTGGTCCGATTGGTCGCCAAACGCGTCGGCGCTTCGATTGCGACGCAATGCTTCATCGATAAGAGTCCGCCGCCGCCCTCCCCCGAGATCGTCGCCGCTATGCCCAAGCGCGACCGTGGCTCGGGTCGGCCCACCAAACGGGAACGGCGCGAGACCGATCGGCTACTCGGCCGGGATCCCGAATAGGGATGCCCGGCTGTCGTTCGTCGTCACCGTCGTGAAGCCTCCGGCGCGGTAGTGGTCGCGACACGCTCCGCGTCGCACCTTTCCACTCGATGTCTTCGGAATCGCACCGCGCGCCACGATCAGGACTTCCGCCGGGGTGATCCCGTGACCGCTCGATACCGCCGTCCGGATCCGACGGGCGATATCGGCCGCATCGATCTGGCCGGGCCGGGCCTCGGCCACGACCACCAGGATTTCGCGCTCGCCGGTATCGATACCGAAGGCCGCGATATGCCCGGTCCGCAATTCGGGTGCCGCGCCCGCGGCGGTCGCCTCGATATCGGCGGGGAAGTGATTGCCGCCGTCGATGACGATCGTGTCCCGCAGTCGCCCGGCGATGAACAGCCCGTCGTCGTGGACGAAACCCAGATCGCCAGTGCGCAACCACGATCCGGACTCCCCGGCCGGTACCGCGCCGAAGGTGGCTTCGGTCCGGGCGGGCAGCCCGGCGTAGCCGGCGCCGATATTCGGACCCTGCACCCAGATCTCCCCCACCCGATCGTCGGGTAGTGGGTGGAGCGTCTCGATATCGACGATGCGCATCGTCTGCCCCGCCGGCATACCGCAGTCGACCAGGGCGACGCCGTCACCGTCGGGCGCCGAGGGCACCGCCCGGCCACGGCTCAACTCGGTCCGGTCGAATTCGAGACAGATCGGCGAGGCGTGCGCCGCGGAGATGGTGACCGCCAGGGTCGCCTCCGCCAATCCATAGCCGGCGGTATGGGCGCGATGCCGGAAGCCGTGCGGTCCGAAGGTGTTGGTGAACGCGGCGAGAGCGGCGGCCCGGATCGGTTCGGCGCCGTTGAGCAGCAGATCCAGGCCGGACAGGTCGAGTTCCGCGCGCTGCTCCGCGCTGGTGCCCGACACCGCCAGTGCCAGGCCGAAATTCGGACTTGCCGTGGCGCCGGCGCGGTAGTCGCTGCAGGCGCGCAACCAGCGGATCGGGCGTTTGGCGAACTCCGCCGGCGGCAGCGTGATCGCGTGCACACCGGTGTACAGCGGCAGCGCGAGCGCGAAGACCAGACCCATATCGT
Source organism: Nocardia spumae (assembly GCF_020733635.1). Classification (NCBI taxonomy): domain Bacteria; kingdom Bacillati; phylum Actinomycetota; class Actinomycetes; order Mycobacteriales; family Nocardiaceae; genus Nocardia; species Nocardia spumae. The sequence continues at coordinate 310,202 of NZ_JAJFZL010000001.1, forward strand.
GGAAGAACGGCAGCCAGTTCACCAACGGACGATGGTTGACCACCTCCAGGCTGCCCCGCAACTGATCCAGCGCCGCCCGCAGATTGGCGTGCGAGATCTCCACGCCCGCCGGTGACGTGGTGGAGCCCGAGGTGTACTGCAGATAGGCGGGATGCGGGCCGATCCGATCCAGCACGACACTGTCGGAGCGGGCGTGCACATCGACGGCGAGTAGTTCACCGAGCATCGGCAGGTCTTCGGTGTGGGGGAGGCGCGCGCCGTAGGAGACCAGGCTCAGGCGTGGGCGAGCGTCGTTCAGGATCGCGTGCAGCCGCTGTTCGTGACGGCCCGTCGTGACCGGAAACAGCGGCACCGCCGTGCGGGCACTGTAGAGACAGGCGAGAAATGCGATGACATAGTCGAGGCCGTGCTCGCACAGAATCGCGACTCGATCGCCGGGTGCGGTGCGCTCGCGGATCGCGGCCGCCAGATCACCGGCGGCACTGTGCAACTCCGCCGTCGACAGCGTCGCCCCGGTACATCTCCCACCCGGATAGGACAGTGCGGTGACCGCCGGATCGTCGGGGGCGAGTACGGCGCGGTCGGCGACGGCCGCCGCCAGGACATCGATCATGGTGTCTCCTGCCGCGGCACCTTCACGGCGAGGGCTGCCGACAAAGCGGTGACGGAGGGGTTTTCGAACAGTTCGGTGGTCGCGATGCGGATCCCGAGCCGGCTCTCCAAGCGCCGGCGCAGATCGATGGCGAGCAGCGAGGAGAGGTCCAGAGTCGCGAAATCCGCGTTCGGATCGACGGATTCGACCGGGCGGGCCAGCGTGCCCGCGACGGTGGCCCGCACGATTCGGTGGATATCGTCGCCGATCGGCGGCGTCGCCGACTCGGGCAGCGACTCGGGGCCGGCGACCGTATCGGCACCGGGACGGGCCGGGACCGCCGGTATCGAATCGGGGGACAGCACGGTCCGTAGCCTCGAGCCCACCGGGGACGTATCTCCGGTGGCGGTGTAGTCGAGCGCCAGCACGACCGACCGCGGGCGGCCGACCACCGCCGACAGCACGGCCAGACCCCGCGCGACATCGAACGGTGTGATTCCGGCATCGCGGAGATGGTCGGCACCGCCGGCCACGCGGGCCAGCCCCGAATCCCAACTGCCCCAGGCGATGCTGATCACCGGACGACCACGCGCCCCCCGTGCCGCAGCGTCCACCGCCGCATTCGCCGCCGCGTAGGCCGCCTGCCCGGGAGCGCCGAGCAGTCCGGTGGCCGAGGAGAACAGCAGGGTGAAGTCGATGGGATCGCAGGCGGTCAACGCCAGCAGGGAGATCGCCGCATCGACCTTCGGTTCGAAATTCCGGGCCAGTAATTCCGGTGTGACAGCGTCGAATTCGGCGTCCTGTAGCGTGCCGGCGGCGTGGATCAGGCCGCGGACGGTCGACCCGCAGGCCCGAATGTCGTTGAGCGCGTTGGCCAGATCGGCGCGGTCGGCGACATCGCAGCGCACCACGACGACTCGATCCTCGGCGCCCTCGAGCAACGGCGGCAGCGGCCGGGGCGTGCGCGTCAGCACCACCACATCACGGGCATCCTGATCGAGCAGCCAGCGCACCGCCGCCGCTCCCAATGCTCCCAGCCCGCCGGTGACCACGTAGGTGCCTTCGGGTGAAATCGGGACGCTGGCGGGTTCCCCGCCCAGCGGACGGAAGCGGCGACTGTGGACGGTCGCTCCCTCGACACGCACCTCATCGGGACCGGACCGGCCGAGCACCAGATCACCCAGGACGCCGGGATCGTCCCCGTCCGACCACACCAGGCGTATCGCCCGGCCCGACTCCAGCTGCACGCTGCGCACCAGGGCTGCGACCGCACTCTGTTCCGAGGTCGCCGGATCCCGCAGTACGACTGTCACCGACGTGGTGGCGCGGGCCGCGACAGCGCGCTGCAGCACCTGCAGGGCCCGCCCGGTATCGGCGGCCGGTGCGGTACTGCCGTGGCGGTTTCCGGACGGCTGTGGCCAGACGAGCACGATCGCGGTATCGGCGTGCCCGGTGGCGGCCGCCTCCAGTAGTGCGGCGGCGGCGCCGGGTTCGCGGGCGACCCGCTGGGTCGGCACCCGGCGGTCGAGGACACGGGTCACGGCGGTGGCCAGATCCGATTCGCCGACCACGAGCGCGCGGGCGATGGGCGCATGCGCAACCGCGGGACCCTCTTCCGTGATCGGAACCCAGTACTCCTCGCGGAGAATCGAGGCGGCCCACTCGGGTGCGGTCGCCACCGTGGGGTCGTAGGTCGCCGTTCGCGCCGAGGGTGCGAGCTGTGGAAACGGGATGGTGCCGATCGCTCGCGGGAGGTCGGCCGGCTGCTGCGCCGCGGCACCGGAAGTCCTTCCGGCGAATCGGATTCGCACACCGAGCAGGGCCACGGCCGGTGCGTCCTGCTGATCGAGTGCGATCACGTCGCAGACCAACTCGGTATCCGCGCGCTCCCGCACGACCGCGCAGGCCTCGGTGAGCAGGACCTGTGGGACATCGGAGATCCACACCGACCCGATGCCGATGGGCAGGGCCGGACCGTCGGGGGGCAGCAGATCCCGTGCCGCCGCGGCGATCAACTGCAGGCAGCCGTCGAGGGCGGCGGTCGTCACCGGAGTGGCGGTGAAAGCACCGACAGCCGCGGAGTTTCCGGCCCGGATGGTGCGCAGCAGGCGAAATCCGGGACCGTATTCGAGGCCGCGCCGTCGCAGATCCGAATAGAACCCGTCGACATCGACGGCCGGCCGGTCGGTGGCCGCGCGATGGTGATCGACCAGCCGCATCCAGGCCAGTATCTCGGCCGGAGTGGCCGCGGCGCCGACCCGGGCGGTGGCCACCGTCACCGGTCCGAGAACCACCCGTAGGTCGGCTCCGACCTGGTAGCCGACCTCCGCCAGGTCGGCGATATCCGTTCGCTCCGCGAGGGAGAAGTCCGCCAGCCGAGTCGTTCCCGGTACCGAATTCAGCAGTCGCCGTGCCCAATACACCGCAGGTACGGTGGGCACACCGTCCACCACGTGGTCGTCCAGCCGTTCGATCGCGGGGTCGGCGGCGGTACGGGTGAGCAGGGGGAAGGTCTTCCGCCGCCAGATACGCTCGAAGACCGGCTCGGCGGCCGGCCCCTGCACCGACCAGTCGACGGTCCGGCCCCGCACGTACATCGCGCCCACCGTGCGCAGCAGCGTGGTGGCCTCGCCGTCGCGATCGGCGGCCGGGAAGACCGCATCGGCCAGCTCCGGATATTCGCGCACCGCCGGGGCCAGCACCGGATGCGGGGAGATCTCCACGATCGCGGTATAGCCGCGGTCCAGGGCGGCGTCGACGGCGGCATCCAATTCCACGGTTCCGCGCAGATTGTCGATCCAGTATCCGATATCCATGGCGTCGGATTCGATGATCGCGCCCGCACGTGCGGTGGAGAACACCGGAACGCGGGGCGTCCGGGGGACCGGCGGGCGCACGATGCGGGTGAAGTCGTCGAGCAGCGATTCCACCTGCGGGCTGTGCGCGGCGAAATCCACCGGCACCTGCCGGGTGTAGTAGCGCCGCCGCTCGGCCCGGCGCAGCAGCGTCTCCATATAGCGCGTGCTGCCCGAAACCACCACTGCGCGTGGACCGTTCACCGCGGCGACCGCGACCTCCGCGCGTAGCGGCTCGACCAGGCGCCGCGCCTGCTCCGGTGTCGCCTCGAGCAACGCCATGGTCCCCTGGCCATCGAGCCGGCCGAGCAGCCGCGCGCGTTCGGTGACCAGATGTGCGGCATCGCCCAGCGACAGCGCCCCGGCGGTCACGGCGGCGGCGATTTCGCCGAGACTGTGCCCGGTCACCCCATCGGGTTCGATCCCCCACGCCGCCAGCAGGCGCGCCAGGGCGACCTGATAGACGAACAACGCCGGTTGCACGGTGTCGGTGGCCGCCACGCTCTCGGAGAATCCGTGCCGCGGCGTCCACACCCGCGGGCCACCGGCGGCGACGACGGCATCGGTGGCCTCCGCCAGCGCCCGGGCGAATTCGGGATAGCGAGCCGCCAGCTCCCGGCCCATTCGGGCATGTTGCCCGCCCTGCCCGGAGAACAGGAACAACACCCGGCCACGCCGTCGGCCGCCGACGCCGAGTACGGCGGGTGCGGACCCGGATCCGCGAGCGAGGGTGCGCAGCGCATCGGCTGCCTCGTCGGCATCGTCGGCGAGTACCGCGCCCCGGATCGGTTGGGGCAGTGCGCGCCCGGCCCCGGCGAGCGCCGCCAACGGCAGCGCCTCGGCCGCCAGTTCACACGCCCACCGATCGGCGGTGGCGCGCAGTTCGGCATCGTCGCGCCCGGTGAGGCCGATCAGCACCGGCGTCGCGAGATCGCGCACGGGCGCGGGCGCCGATTCCCGCACGACCACATGCGCGTTGGTGCCGCCGAATCCGAACGAGCTGACTCCCGCGCAGCGCAGCACACCCGGATCGGCGGTCCAGTCCATCGGTTCGGTGGGTACCCGCAATCCGCGCTCGGACAGCCGGAGCAGCGGATTCTCCCGCTGAAAGTTGATGGTGGGCACGATGATTCCGTGCCGCAGGCTCAGCGCGACCTTGGCCAGCCCGGTGACACCGGCCGCCGCCTCCAGGTGGCCGATATTCGCTTTGATCGAGCCGATGAACGGCTTCACCGCACCGTCGGCGGGACCCAGTGCCGTGGCCAGGGCGTCGACCTCCACGGCGTCGCCGACCGGAGTGCCGGTGCCGTGGCATTCGAAGTATCCCGCGGAGCGGATGTCGAGATCGGCCCGCGCCCAGGCCGCGCGGATGACCTGCTGCTGGGCACGCCCGTTGGGCGCGTACAGACCGTTCGACCGGCCATCGGAACCCACTGCGGCGCCGAGGATATCGGCGTAGCAGCGGTTGCCCTCGCGCTGCGCGTCGGCGGTGCGCTGCAGGACCAGCACGGTGGCGCCGTCGGCGCGCACATAGCCGTCGGCGGCGGCGTCGAACGGTTTGCATCGGCCGTCGGGTGCGAGAAAGCCGCCCTGGGCCAGATAGTGCGAAGTATGCGGCAGCAGTGCCAGATTCACCCCGCCGACGATGGCGAAGGGCACCGATTCGTCGGCCAGCAGCCGGATCGCGAGATCCACCGCCGCCAGCGACGACGAGCAGGCGCTGTCGAGAACCACACTGGGCCCGTGCAGATCCAGGGTGTAGGAGAGCCGATTGGCGATGATGCTCAGCGCCGAGCCGGTGACCGCGTAGGGCGCGTCCCGGCCGCCGGCGCCCAGGACGACGGCGCCGTGGTCGAATCCGCAGGCGCCGAACAGCACCGCCGCATTCGAGCCACCGAGGCGATATCCGATTCCGGCGTCGTCGATCGCCTCGACGGCCACCTCGAGGGCGAGCCGCTGCTGCGGATCCATCAGTGCCGCTTCGCGATCGGAGATCGCGAACCAGTCGTTGTCGAAGTCGGCGATCGCGGGCAGATAGCCGCCCCGGCCGGCGCCGTCGCGATCCGGCGGTGGCGCGCCGGTACCGTCGCGGCCCTCGATCAGCAGCCGCCACAACTCGTTCACCCCGGACGCGCCGGGAAGCCGGCAGCCGATTCCGATGATCGAAATCGGCGGCATGCGATGTCCGGATATCGTCATCGCAACTCGAGATGGTCGACGAGTCGGTCGATATCGGGGTGGTCGTAGAGATCGGTCAGCGAAATCTCCACGCCGAGTGCGTCTTCCAGAACGGCGGTGAGGCGGGCGAGCTGGGCGGAGGTCAACCCCAGATCGGTGAAAGGAACTGTGGCCGAGACTGATTCGGGTCCGGTGCCGAGCAACCGGGCGACCGCCGCCACTGCCGCATCCGTCATGGTGCCGATCCGCTCCCGGTGCCCCACCACAACTTCCTCCCCGCATCCGGTGCTCACCCGCACGACGCCCGGGTTCGGATGCGATTATGCCGAGAACTCGACATCGGGTGAAGGGGCGACCGGCGCGGCGCGGGCGAGCCACGACCGTGCGTCGGCCGTGGCTCGCGTCGTCGCGACGTGGATCGTCAGGCGATCAGGGAGGTCAGCCGCGCGTTGATCAGCGTCTCGGCCTCCTCCACGATGCGCGAGATCAGCTCGGCGCAGGTGGGGATGTCGTCGATCAGACCCTGCACCTGACCGGCGGACCAGATGCCGGCGTCGAGGTCGCCCTCGTCGAAGACCCGGCGGCCGCGCGCGCCGGCGACCAGATCGCGCACATCCTCGAAAACGCCGCCGGCGGCCTCGATTTCGACCACCTTGCGGCTGATCTCGTTGTTCGCCACCCGCGCGGTGTTGCGCATGGTGCGGAAGATGAGCTGGGTGTCGCGTTCGGTATGCGCGACGATCTGCTCCTTGACCTTCTGGTGCACGGGCGATTCCGCGGTGCACAGGAAGCGGGTGCCCATGTTCACGCCGTCCGCGCCCAGCGCCAGCGCGGCGACCAGACCGCGGGCGTCGGCGAAGCCACCCGAGGCGACGATCGGGATCTCCAGGGCCTTGGCGGCGGCGGGGATCAGGATCAGGCCGGGCACATCGTCCTCACCGGGATGTCCGGCACATTCGAAGCCGTCGATGCTGACGCCGTCGACGCCGATCTTCTGCGCCTTGAGCGCGTGCCGCACGCTGGTGCACTTGTGCAGCACCTTGATTCCGGCCGCCTTGTAGTGGGGCAGGAAGGGTTCGGGGTTGCTACCGGCGGTCTCGACGATCTTCACGCCGGAGTCGATGATCGCCTTGGCGTACTCCTCGTACGGCGGCGGGTTGATCGAGGGCAGGATCGTGACGTTGACACCGAACGGCTTGTCGGTGAGCTCGCGGGTGCGTTCGATCTCGCGCCGCAGATCGTCGGGGGTGGGCTGGGTGAGCGCGGTGATGAAACCGAGTCCGCCGGCGTTGGCGACCGCCGCCACGAGTTCGGCCCGGCCGACGTGCATCATGCCGCCCTGCACGATCGGGTGCTCGATACCGAACATCTCGGTGAATCTGGTGCGCAACATCTGATTGTCCTCCTGGCCGCGGTACGACTCGGGGCCGCGCGCGCCCGGCATCTCCGGCACGACGCGATGCCGGTATCTGCGCAGACTGCCGCCCCTCGGGTGCCCGGCCGCGTGCGCGCCGGGCCTGCCCGGATGCGTCGATACTGGCACGCCGACCGCGCCGGAGACAACAGGATGTGAGCGGCAGTTTGCTCATTTCCGGAAGTCTCGCGTTCGGAAGGTGTGACCGGACTGCCGGTGAAATGCCCTGGTTATGGCCCAATAATGACTGAATGTCGAGGTCCGTCGGTGAACCGGGATTCTCCTATGTAACCCTTGTCACGGGAAAAAGTTAGTTGCTATTCTCGCAGTTGGTTCAGCCGTCGACGACGCCATCGGGCCATCCGGTGGGCGAACTGTGACGGGCCGAGAGGAGTTCCTGCATGACCACCGGTGTCCAGACCGACGAACCGATCCGGTCGCGGCGCAATCACTGGAACAACCAGATCGCCACCCATGCGCTGATGCGTCCGGACGCCGTGGCGCTCCGGTTCCGCGGGCAGGACACCACCTGGAAGCAGTTGCACGAGCGGTCCGGGAAATTCGCCGACTCCCTGTCGCGTCGCGGCGTCGGCTTCGGCGACCGAGTGCTGATTCTGGCCCTCAACTACACCGAATACCTCGAGGCCGTCTTCGGTATCAATGCCCTCGGCGCGATCGCGGTGCCGGTCAACTTCCGGCTCACTCCGCCCGAAGTCGCCTACATCGTGGCCGATTCCGGCGCCTCCGCCATCGTCACCGACGCCCTGCTGCAGCCGCTGGCCACCGGCGTCATGGGGCAGAGCGAACAGCTGCGGACCTGCATCGTCATCGGCGGGACCACGGGTGAGGGGGTCATCGGCTACGACGACTTCCTGGCCGAGACCGGCGCCTCCCATGTGCCGCAGGACATTCCGGAGGACACTCCGGCGCTGATCATGTACACCTCGGGCACCACGGGCAGTCCCAAGGGCGCGATCCTGTCCTACGCCAATCTCAATGCCCAGGCGCTGACCTGCATCCGGGCGCTGAACGCGACGCCGGACAGCATCGGCTTCTGCACCTCGCCGCTGTTCCACATCGCCGGATTGGGCAGTCTCGCACCGGCGTTCATGCTCGGCTCCAAGACCGTGCTGCATCCGCTCGGCGCGTTCGACGCCACCGAATTCCTCGATGCGATCGAGGCCGAACAGGCCACCACCGCCTTCTGCGTTCCCGCACAATGGCAGCTGATCTGTGAGGACCCGACCGTGAAGCAGCGCAAGCTGGCCTTGGAGACCCTCAGCTGGGGTGCGGCTCCGGCCTCGGAGACGGTGTTGCGGGCGATGGCCGAATGTTTCCCGGACGCACAGAATGTCGCGGTCTTCGGCCAGACCGAGATGTCGCCGATCACCTGTGTGCTCGAGGGAAAGGACGCGCTGCGCAAACTGGGCTCGGTCGGTCAGCCGATCCCGACGATCCAGACCCGCGTCGTCGACGACGAGATGAACGATGTCGCCCCGGGGGAGATCGGTGAGATCGTCTACCGCGGCCCGACCATGATGCAGGGTTACTGGAACAAGCCCGAGGCGACCGCCGAGGCCTTCGCCGGCGGCTGGTTCCACTCCGGCGACCTGGTGCGCCAAGACGAGGAGGGCTTCGTCTGGGTGGTCGACCGCAAGAAGGACATGATCATCTCCGGCGGCGAGAACATCTACTGTGCCGAAGTGGAGAATGTGCTGTTCGCGCATCCGAAGATCCACGAGGCGGCGGTCGTCGGCCGTTCGCACGAGAAGTGGGGCGAGGTGCCGGTGGCCGTGGTCGCACTGCTCGACGGTGAAACGCTCACCCTCGAGGAGCTCTCGGCGTTCCTCAACGACAATCTCGCCCGGTACAAGCACCCGAAGGATCTGGTGATCGTGCCCGAGCTGCCGCGCAACGCCAGCGGCAAGGTCGTGAAGGTGCAGCTGCGCAAGGAGTACGCGGGCTGACTCGCTCCGCCCGGATCGGAGCCACTCGCGCGCACCACACGCGACACCGCTCCAGACAGGGCCGCCGGGTTCCGCCCGGCGGCCCTCGCCGTCCCCGCTGCGCGCGGGATCAGATCATCTCGTGCCTGGTGAGCCAGCGCATCATCGGCCAGCCGCAGAACACCGGCAGCCAGCAGGTCAGTACCCGATAGAGCAGCACCGCGGGCACGCCGATCGCCGCCGGCACCCCGAATGCGGCGAGCCCGCCGATCAGCGCGGCCTCCACCGCGCCCACGCCGCCGGGAGTGGGCGCGGCCGAGGCCAGCGTGCCGCCGATCATGGTCACCACCGTGACGGTCACGAAGGTGGTGGTACCGCCGAAGGCCTCGATGGCCGCCCACAGTGCGCCCGCCGCGCCGAGAGTGGTCGTCGCGCAACCGCCGACGATCATCAGCAGCCGGGTCGGATGGTGGGCCAGCGTCCGCAGTTCGCCCACCACCTCCGCCAGCTGCGGCCGGACCTCGGTGCGCAGCCAGCGCCGCACAGTGGGGACGAACATGGCCGCGCCGATCGCCCCGAGCAGACCACCGGCCAGCAGATACAGCACCGTCGCACTCGGTACGAAATGCGACAGATTCGCCGAGACACCCGCGGCCACACTGAACAGGATCAGCAGCGCCACATGGGTGATCACCTGCACCGTCTGCTGCAGCGCCACCGCGGCGGTCGCCTTCACCGCGCCCAGGCCGCTGCGCTGCAGGAAACGCACACTCAGGGCCAGACCGCCCACGCCGGCCGGGGTGGTGGTCGCGGCGAAGGTGTTGGCCACCTGCATACCCAGCAGGTTGCGGAAGTTGATCGATCCGCCGGCGCATCCCCACAGCGCCATCGCCGCACCGACATAGGTGGATGCCGAGATCACCAGGCCGAGCAGTGCCCACCACCAGTTCGCGGTGCGCAGTTCGGTGAAGAACGTCGGCACCTGGCTGATGTAGGGGTAGGCCACGTAGACCAGGCCGATCAGCAGCACCAGCTGGATGAGCTGATTGCGCGAGTACCGGGTGATCCGCGCGGCCTCGATGCGATCCTTCCCGGTCTGCTGCAGGACCTGCGCCCGCACGGTCTTCATGAGTTCGCCGGCCTCGGGCACCGATTTGCGCACCTGGGTGCCGATTCCGGTTTTGGTGAGTCGCCGCGAGGCGTCGAGTACACACTGTTCGCCGAGCACATCGATCGCGGTGCGGACCGCGGAGTCCGCACCGAACAGCGCGCTCGTGGTCAGCAGCAACTGCGCGATATCGGTGGCGAAACGCGCCTCGTAGGCGCCGAACTCGGCGGCCATGAAACCGCCGAACAGCACCCGGCCCTCGGCGATGTGAATCTCCTCGGCCCGCAGATCACCGTGCGAGATCTGGGCGCGGTGCATTCGCTGCAGCGAGCGCCAGACATTGGTCAGGACCACCGCGCTGTCGGTGCCGGCCAGGCCGCGGCCCTTCGGGGTGGTGTGGGCATACAGTGTCCAGCCGCGGCTCAGCGCGGCCACGGTCAGCGGTTTGTTGCTGGCCAGATCCAGATCGCCGATCGCGATGCCCATCAGCGCGCGATGCTCGACCGCGCGGCGCATCGAGGCGAAGGCGGGGGTGCGCTCGCTGCTGCGGAAGGTCAGCCAGCGCCGCAGCTGACGCAGCATGCCCCAGCTGCGCTGGTTCTGGCCGTACATCTCCACCACCAGCCGGCGGTGCGGTCCGGTGTCGGCGCTCAGTAGCAGTGGTCCGGGTCCGGCCGGGCGCAGCACGGTGAAGGCGGTGACGGTATATCCGCGTCCGGCCAGCACTCGCACGGCCGCCTCGAGCGGAACCTCGAGCGCGGGCGTGCCGACGACCAGCACGAACACCGCACCCACGAACCAGCCGACGGCCAGCCCGAACATCGCGCGCGAGGGCACCACCAGGCTCACGAACAGATGCAGTGGGACGAACGCGCCCAGCAGTGTCCACCACCAGCGCCGCCACGACACCGGCAGCCACGGGCTGGCCACGGTCAGGCCCGCCGCGAGCATCGCGATCCAGCGGGGATCGTCGAGGAACTGGGACAGGAACGTGTCGAGCTGCCGGGGCACCGCCAGATGCCATTGCGGCGCCGAGATTCCGCTCTCGGTGATCGACAGCGCGAGCACCGCGATCAACCCGGCCGCGAGGTAGCCACTGAGCAGTTTCCATTGACAGCGCAGGATCAGCCGCACCAGAATCGCGAACGGCAACGCCAGGATCGCGATGCCGAAGAGCAGATAGACCAGATTGGACTGCTCGGGTGTGAGGAAGCCGACGATATCGGACACCGACCGTTCCAATGCCTCCCAGCGCGGCCGGGTGATCAGCGATCCGGCCACCACCACCGCGACCAGCAGGGCCGAGAGCGCCACGCGAATGATGTCGCTGGTACGCCGGATCCGTGGCTGCAGCAGACTGCCGGAGACGGGGATCTCCCGCCCGTCTACTCGCATGTCGTATCGGAACTTTCGGATCGAGGGAGCTGCGTCGGTCCCTGGGTCGGCTCGGGTGTGAGTATGCAGGAGCCCGCCGGAGCGCCCGTCGGCAACACGCCGTTTGCCGGGTTCCCCCAGGTGGGCACGCGTGCGCTCCACGCGAGCCGGACGCCGTCGCGTGGTTCTTGCCCGGGGGCCGGAGCTCCGATCACCTCGGAATCCGGCCCTTCGCCTACCGACCGGGCGCATCGTCACCCGGGCGGTCCCGGACTGGGCGCGGCGGGCTCGAGCGGGAGGGAGATCGCGGCGTCGTCGTCGCCGACGCCGTAGATGCCGCCGTTGAGATATCCGGAATCGAGTTCGGCGATCGCCGCCGCGACGACCTCGGTCGGTACGAGTGCGGGAAACGCGGTGGGCGCGATGCCATTCGCGCGCACCCCGAATTCGGCGAATTCGACGGCGATATGCCTGGTCAGATGATCGAGCGCGGCCTTGGACGCGGCGTAGATCGCCTGGCCGCCGGTATACACCCGGGAGCCGGACAGACTCGAGACGTTCACGATGTTGCGATTGCGGGCCCGGTTCTCGTCCCCGCGGTGCAGCCAGCACCGCTGCGCCAGCCGTGTCGCCAGCCGCAACGGCACCTCGACATTCATGGTGAACGCCGGAGCCAGTCCGTCGAGGGCGACTTCGCCGTCGACGAGGCCGTTCGGATGCAACGTCATCTGTGCCGCGTTGTTCACCAGCAGGTCCACCGCGCCGTACTTCGCCAGCGCGATATCGACGACCCGGTCGGCCTCGCCCGGCCGGCTCAGATCGGCGCGGACGACGAAGATCCGGGAGTCGTTCTCCGGAACCGGATTCCACGGCTCCAGCGGATCGATGAACCACTCGTCCTGCGACGGCGCGGCGGGCACCCGGTTGCGGCAGACCGCCACGATGTCGTAGCTGTTGTAGTAGGCGCGGCAGAACGCGTCCCCGAGGCGTCCGCCGGCGCCGGTCAGCAGACAGACCCGGCGTGTGGTCTCACCAGTTGACAATGCGCTCTCCTCCCCAGCGGCTCGCCGCCTGCTCCTTCGGCCGATGCAGCCACATCACCACACTGTTGCGGGCGGCGGTGTTCGCGCCGAGGAAGGTATGCCAGGACCGCGGCGTGCATTCGAACACGAGCATCGAATTGTTCAGTGGCGGAACCACCATCGCCGGTGCCGCCTGGGCGCCCGCGATATCGCCGAACAGCCCCGTCTCCCCGCCGTCGCCGATCTGCCACGGGCTGTTGCCGAGATAGAACAGCACCGCGACGGCCCGCACCAGTTCGCGGGCCGGAACTCCCGCGGGCCGATCGCCGGACTTCACATCGATATCGGTGCCGGGCAGGCCGACTTCCTCCGGACCGGGCACGGCCGCCGGAAACCAGGCGGGGGCCAGATCGTGGTGCGGCCAGCCCCGGGTACTGCCCGGCGGGTGATGGTGCAGCGATCCCTCCACATCGCCGGTGACCGGTACGCCCGCGACTCGTTCGATCAGGTCGTGCCACGCCCGCGACAGAAAGACCTCGAGCGGCCCGTTGCGCAACCGGGTCAGGCTCACGCCGGAGGCGCCGTACCCCTCGGCAACCGGACCGAACAGCTCCTCCCGATCGGTGCGGACCCGTTCGAATTCCGCGGCCAGCCGCTCGTAGAACTCGGTGGCGAAGACATCGCGCACATAGACGTGGGGAAACGGACGAGTGCGGCGGATCCAGCGCCGATGCGCCAGCAGATCGACGAACCACCGTGGCAGCGGCGCCTCGGACAACATACGAACTCCCTCCCGGACCAACCGTGCCGATCTTATTGCCTGTCCGGTACCGCGCCGAGTTCGTCCCGGTCTGTGCCAGGATCACACGGTGGTAGGCGATGTCCGGGTCTGTTTCGTGGGGGATTCTCTGGTCGCCGGTGTCGGTGACCGAGGGTGTCTGGGCTGGGCCGGTCGGCTGGCCGGGCGCGCGGCCGCGGCGGGGGTGCCGCTGACCTATTACAACCTCGGGGTGCGCCGGCAGACCTCCTCCGATATCGCCGCCCGCTGGGAGGCCGAATGCGCCCAGCGGCTGACCGCCGGGACCGACGCGCGCGTGGTCTTCTCCTTCGGAATCAACGACACGCTGTGGGAGAACGGCGCCGTCCGGGTTCCGGTGGAGGAGTCGGCGGCCAATCTGCGCCGATTACTCCGGCGGTCCGCCGAACTCGGCTGGACCGTGCTGGTGGTGGCGCCACCACCGTGTGCCGACGCGGAACACAACAGTCGCACCGTGGAACTGGATGATCGGTTCACCGAAATCTGTGATCGGGAGCGGGTTTCCTATCTGCGTATCCATCAGCCCCTGCGGCACAACGACATCTGGATGCGGGAATTGCGGGCAGGTGACGGCTACCATCCCGACGCGCCCGGCTACGAGCAGATCGCCTCGCTCATCGGACCGCACTGGCTGCGCTGGCTGTCCGAACCGGGCACCCGGCTTCCGGTGGTCAGCTGAGGCGCCTGGATTCCAGGACCGCCATGGCCGCATTGTGGCCGCCGATCCCGCTGACACCGCCACCGCGTACCGAGCCCGCGCCGCACAGGAAAATATTGTCGTGGCCGGTGCGCACACCCCAGCGGGCGGCCGGAGCGGGGTCGGCGTCGGTGCGGATCGGGAAGGTCAGATCGCGGTGGAAGATATGGCCGCGGGGCAGGCCCAGATCCGAGTCGAGTTCCACGGGGGTTTTCGCCTCGAGGCAGAGATCACCGTTGGCGTCGACGGCCAGGCAGTCCTGAATCGGCTCGGCGAGAACAGCATTCAATTCCGACAGCGTGGCGTTGAGCAGTCGCGTCCGGATTCGGCTGTGGTCGGAGTCGAAAAGACTTGCGGGAGTGTGCAGTCCGAAGAGGGTGAGGGTGTGCATGCCCTGCGCGGCGGCTTCCGGGCCGAGAATCGACGGATCGGTCAGGGTGTGGCAGTAGATCTCCGAGGGCGGCGCGCTGGGGACGAGGCCGTTCGCCGCTTCGCCGTAGGCGCGTTCCAGCTGGTCGTACCCCTCGGCGATGTGGAAGGTGCCGGAGAACGCGTCGGCCGGATCGATATCCGCGCGCAGTCGCGGCAGCCGGCGCAGCACCATGTTCACCTTGAGCTGGCTGCCTTCGGGAGCAGGCCCGTTCGATTCGCCGAGCAGTCGGGCCAGAGTGTGCGGCGCGGCGTTCACCAGGACGTGCCGTGCGGCCACCACCTCGGCGCCGTCGGCGGTGTCGAAGCGCACTTCCGCTGTGCCGCCGTCGGTTTCGATTCCGGTCACGGTGGCGCCGGTGCGCAGGTGGGCACCGGCGCGGCGGGCGGCGGCGGCCAGCGCGTCGGTCAACGCCCCCATGCCGCCGACCGGCACGTTCCAGTCGCCGGATCCGCCGCCGATCACGTGATACAGGAAGCAGCGGTTCTGCCGCAGCGACGGATCGTGGGCGTGGGTGAAGGTGCCGATCAGGGCATCGGTCAGTACGACGCCGCGGACGGTGTCGCTGCCGAATCGGGCCTCGATGGTCTCGCCGAGCGGCCGATCGAACAGCAGCTCCCATGCCTCGGAATCGTCGAGCGCGCGCTGTAGCTCCGGGCGGGTGGGCAGCGGTTCCAGCAGGGTGGGGAATATGCGCTCGGCCGCACGGGCGGTCAGGCCGTAGAACTGTTGCCAGGCAGCATAATCCGCATCCGACCCGGTGACGGCGCGGAAGCTTTCCCGGGTGCGGTCCGGATCGGCGGTATCGACCAGGAGCCCGGTGTCACCGACGGGCGTGTACGACGAGATGCGGCGGCCGAGGGTGCGGAAGCTCAGGCCCAGGTCGTGGACGATCCGATCCGGTAGCAGGCTCACCAGATACGAGTAGCGCGACAGTCGCGCGTCGATTCCGGGAAAGAGCCGCTCCGACACCGCCGCGCCGCCGGTTCGATCGCGCTGCTCCAGCAGCAGGACCGATACCCCGGCCCGGGCCAGATAGGCGGCGGCGACGAGGCCGTTGTGGCCGCCGCCGACGATGACGACATCGTGGGAGTCGCGCATCAGGCCTGCCTATCACGAATCGCCGGCGCCCGCCTCCGTTCCGGCGGACTTGCGGACCAGGAGATATCCCTGCGGGGTGCGTTCGTCCGGGCCGGGGGCGCAGACCATGTGCGTCACCGGCGCGAATCCGGCCGGGCGCAGCAATTCGGTGAGCCGGACCGGCGACCATCGCACGACCGGCGCCACCCGGTGGTCGTAGGGCTGTGACGCGATACCGTCGTCGGCCGCCTGGAATGCCAGCAGCAGCAGCCCTTCGGGGGCGATGGCGCGCGCGAATTCGGCGAACACATCCGGCAACTGCTCCGGCGGCATGTGGATGATGCTGTACCAGGCCACGATCGCGGCCAGCTCGCCGTCGGCGACGTCGATCCGTTCCATGGGCGCATGGTCGAAGCGCAAGTGCGGATGGACGTCCCGGGCCATCCGGATCATCTCCGCGGAGGCGTCGAGTCCGAAGGTCCGGAGTCCCAGACCGTCCAGGTGCCCCGTGATCCGCCCCGGGCCACACCCGACGTCCGCGACTACGCCGGGTGTGCCCTCCCGCACCAGATCCGCGAACAGTGCGAGAAAGGCGCGATCGAAAGGCCGTTGGACCATCGCGTCGCGGAACATATTCGTATACAGCTCGGCCACGTCGTCGTAGGCGGCGGCCACGGCTGCGGTATTCGCTGCGCTCACCCGGCCAGGCTAGTACCGATTCGGGCGCGGGTCCCGAGCGCCGCGCGGCGCTCGCGGGTCCTGAGCGCCGCGCGGCGCGCGGCGCGTAGGCTCGGTGGGGCGTCGAGGTGATCCAGGAACCGGAGGCGGACAGGTGAGAACGCTCGCATCCCGAATCGTGTATCGGAATCCGTGGATCGAGGTGCGCGAGGACAGTATTCGCCGTGCCGACGGCTCCACCGGAATCTACGGCGTGGTGCATCGCTCGGACTTCGCGGTGATCATCCCGTCCGACGATGATCGGTTGCATCTGGTCGAACAGTTCAGATACCCACGCGGACAACGCTGCTGGGAATTCCCGGCCGGAGCGCTGCCCGCGGGGGAGACCGGTACGCCGACCGAGTTGGCGCACCGGGAACTGCGTGAGGAGACCGGATTGCGCGCCCGCCACCTCACCCATCTGGGTGTGCTCGACGCGGCCCCGGCCACGCTGACCCAGCGCGGGCACGCTTACCTGGCGACCGGCATCAGCGCGGGCGAGCCCGAGCGGGAACTCGAGGAGCAGGACATGCGCTCGCAGTGGTTCGAGCGCACCGCAGTCGAGCGGATGATCCGCAACGGCGCGATCACCGATTCCCAGACCATCGCCGCCTACGGGCTACTGCTGCTCCACGAGCGGTTCGCGAGCTGACCGTCCAGCGGGGCCCAGGTTCAGCGTTTGCGGGCCCGGAACACACTGTCGCGCATGGTCATCACCGCCCCGTCGGCCCGAGTCGCGGAACGGGTCCGCGTTTCGGTCAGCTGGATGTCCCAGTGCCGCGGATCCAGTCCGGCGGCGACCTCCTCGGCCGTCACCTGCACGTGTGCCGCCTCGCTGTGCGCGGCCGAGTGTTCATCACCGGGGGCGTGCCCGACGATGAACAGGGTGCCACCGGGTGCCACCGCGACGGCCAGTCGTTCGAACAGCGCATCGTTGGAATCGACCGGATGCACGTAGCACGCGCACACCAGATCGAACGAGTCCACGCCGGGATCCCACCGCGTCAAATCCTCGGTGAGCCAGTCGATTCGAGCCGCGACCGGTCCGCCGGCCCGGTCCGCGCGCTCCCGTCCGCGCGCCACCGCCGAGGCGGCGATATCGACGGCCGTGACTCGCCAGCCCAGTTCGGCCAGCCAGACCGATACCGCGCCCTCACCACAGCCGGCGTCCAATGCCGTACCGGGGACGAGGTCGGACAATTCGGCGACGACATGGGCGTTGGGCCCGGATTCCGAGGCCGACTGGCCGCCGTGATAGCGCTGCTCCCAATAGTGCCGGGTGAACTCGCCGTCGACCGCTGCGGGGGAGCCGCCGGGGTGCCCCGTGCCGTGGTGATCGTGGTTGCCCTCGTGCACTACGCCTCCTTCGATTCCCGCTGATCCGCTACTGCCTGCCGAGTCTCCTCCTCGACCAGATCGGCGTTGATCTGCGCTGCCGCGAACGCCCCGCCCGCCGCGGCCGCCCCGACCTGTGCGCTCAGATCGGTGACATTGCCCGCTGCCCACACACCCGGCGCATCGGTCCGGCCCATCGCGTCGGTGGCCACGTATTCGCCCGCGCCGGAGGGATGTTCGACCGGTGCGATGCCGAGCTTGCGCAACAGTTCCGAACGCGCCACCATTCGCGGCCCGACGGTGACGACCTCGCGGGCCACCACGGTGCCGTCGGTCAGCCGCACTCCGGAGATGTGGTCGTCGGTGAGATCTATCGATGCCACCGCACCGGTGACGACCGGTATCCCGCGGGCGGCGAGCTTCTCCGCGGCCTCCCCGGCCGGCGCGTCCGAGGTGTGGGTGAACAGCACGACATCGTCGGTCCACTGCCGGAACAGCAGGGCGCCGTGGACGGACATCGGCCCGTTGGCGATCACCCCGATCGGCCGGTCCCGCACCTCCCAGCCGTGGCAGTACGGGCAGTGCACGACATCGCGGCCCCAGCGTTCGCGCAGGCCCGCGATATCCGGAATATCGTCCACCAATCCGGTGGTGACGAGCAGTCGGCGGGCCCGGGTGGTCTGTCCGTCGGCGAGTTCGACGAGGAATCCGCCGTCGTCGCGGATCGCCGCGGTGACCTCGCCGGTAACGATCTCGCCGCCGTAGCCGCCGACCTCGGCGCGGCCGCGCGCGAGCAGTTCGGCGGGCGGCATACCCTCCCGGCCGAGCAGTCCGTGTACCCCGTCGGCCGGTGCGTTGCGCGGGTCGCCGGAATCGATCACCACTACCGATCGGCGCGCCCGCGCCAGCATCAGCGCCCCGTTCAGCCCGGCCGCGCCGCCACCGATCACCACCACGTCATAGTTGCTCTTCAACTCATCGGTCACCCTGACCACCTCCTGCGATCACCGTGCCCGAAGGTCTCGAATGGCGGCAAACAACTTTGCCGAAATGGCAAAATGAACCGATGGACGATCAACTGGACCGAGCGCTCGACGCCGTGGGCCCGAGACTGCGGGCACTGCGCCGGCAACGCCGGACCACACTCGCCGACCTGTCGGCGACGACCGGAATCTCGGTGAGCACGCTGTCGCGGCTCGAATCGGGCGACCGCAAACCCACCCTCGAACTGCTGCTACCGTTGGCCCGCGCGCACGGGGTGACCCTCGACGAACTGGTGGACGCGCCGCCGACCGGCGATCCGCGCATCCATATGCGCCCGATCACCCGGAACGGCATGACGATGCTGCCGTTGACCCGCCGGGCGGGCGGCATCCAGGCCTACAAGATGATCATCCATCCCGAACACCGCCGCGGCGAGCCCGATCCGCAGACCCACGAGGGCTACGAATGGCTGTATGTCCTCAACGGCCGCCTCCGCCTGATCCTGGGCGAACACGACATCGCGCTGGCTCCCGGCGAGGCCGCCGAATTCGATACCCGGGTGCCGCACTGGTTCGGTCCCGCCGACGATCGTTCCGTCGAATTCCTGAGCCTGTTCGGCAAGCAGGGGGAACGCGCCCATGTGCGGGCGCGTCCCACCGCGAACGACGATCAGCGGTAGCTCAGCGGCCGGCCATGTTCAGCGCGGCCAGGTGACTGAACAGCATGGACGCGCCGATCGGATTGCCGCCGCCCGGGTAGACCGTTCCACTCACCGCGGCCATCGTGTTGCCCGCCGCGTACAGCCCGGCGATGGGTGTCCCGGATTCGTCCAGGACCCGCCCGGCGCCGTCGGTGCGCAATCCGCCCTTGGTCCCCAGATCGGAGATACCGAACGCGGCCGCGTGGAACGGACCCTTGCGGATCGGGATCAGCGGTGACTTCCCCTCGGTGAAGGACCGATCGTAGGCCTCGTCGCCACGGCCGAAATCCTCGTCGACGCCGCGGTCGGCCAGTGCGTTGAACCGCTCGACCGTGTCGACCAGTGCCTGCGGCGGGACGCCGATCGCCTCGGCCAGCTCCTCGAGCGTGGCGGCGCTGTGCCGCAGCCCCGCCCGCACGTACTCCTCGGGTTCGCCCATGGGCACATTGGTGGCCTGCACCGGCGGCACCGGACCGGCACTGTCGTCGTAGATCATCCAGTACGGCAGCGACATCGCCGCATCGTTCAGCCGCTCGATGATCCGCCGCCCGAGCCGGTCGTAGGGCGCGGATTCGTTGACGAACCGCCGCCCGTCGCGATCGACGAAGATTCCGCCGGTGAACCACAGCGCGAAGGCCGCCCGGCCGTCCGGATGGATCATTCCCGGTGACCACCAGGCCTGATCCATCAGATCGGTATCGGCGCCGACGCTGATCGCCGCGGTATGCGCCCAGCCCTGATTTCCCCAGGGCCCCATGGTGTCCCGGGCCCGGCCGGGTACGCCGTGGCGGGCCCGCATCTCGTCGTTCTGCTCGAATCCACCCGCGGCCAGCAACACACCGCGACGAGCGCGGATCGTGACGCGCCGGCCGTCGCGTTCGACGATCGCGCCCACGACGCCGCCGTCCTCGGTCACCAATTCGAGCAGTGGGGAATTCAGATGTAGTGCGACGTTCGGGAATCGGGACAGTCCGAGCAGGAACCGGCCGACCAGTGCGCGCCCGCCGATCAGGTACTCCGGCTGCGGATCACCCCGCCGATCGGTGGCCAGCGGGCCGCGCACCGCCGCCGACAGCTCGCCCAAGGCGGAGGCCTGCAACGGTTTCGGCACGATATGCCGCTTCCCGTCGTTGCGCGCCTGCGGCGCCGCACCGAAATAGTCCGGCCACGGGAACATCTGGAAGGCGAAGGCGTCGTCGGCCTCGAGGTATTCGATCAGCCCCGCGCCGCCGCGTACGTAGGCTTCTTGCAGTTCGGCGGGGGTCCGGTCGCCGACCACCGCGCGGTAGTAGGTGAGGGCGTCCTCGATGCTGTCGTCGACGCCTTCGCGGCGCAGCACCGGATTGCACGGGAACCAGACCCCGCCGCCGCCCGAGTACGCCGTGGTGCCGCCGAACTGCTCGGTCGCCTCCACCACCGCGACCGAGAGCCCCTCTCGCGCAGCGGTATAGGCACCGGCCAGGCCGCCACCCGAGCCGGCCACCAGTACATCGACCTCTTCGTCCCAGTTCGTCACCGCACACTCCCAGCGTTCGTCTGCGCTCGACGGTAGGTGATCGAGGACCCCCGCGGCAGATGTCGTCCCGCTGGTCAGGAATTCCGGCGATATCCGATGCCCACAACCGTTCGTTGTGGGCACCGCGCAGGCGGTTGTTTGATCTCGCCGTCGCGGATTGTTTCGATGCCTTCGGCCGGTAGCCGTGCGATGCGCAAAGGAATTCGGGTGGTCAATCGTTCGCTGGGTCCGCAGTTCGAGCGGCTCTGGTCGGCCTACGCGGTGAGCGCGCTGGGCACCAGTCTGGCGCTCGACGCCTTTCCCCTGATCGCGATCGTCGTGCTGCATGCCGGTCCGGGTGCGGTATCGGCCCTGGCCGCGGCCGGATCGGCGGTGGGGGCGGTGGCCGCGATACCGCTCGGGCCCTGGGTGGACTACCACCGCAAACGGCCGGTGATGATCGCGACCGATGTCGTGCGGTGTGTGGCCCTGCTCAGCGTGCCGATCGCCTTCGCGCTCGGCCTGCTCGGCTTCGCGCAGTTGCTGATCGTGTCGATCGTGGTCGCGGCCGCCGGGATCGTATTCCGGGCCGCCAGCGGCGCCTATCTGAAAATGCTTGTGCCACACGATGATCTGCTCGTCGCGAACGGCCGGTTCGAAGCCACCACCTGGACCACGACGGCACTCGGCCCGCCGCTGGGCGGCTTCGCGATCACCGTGCTGGGCCCGGTGACCACGGTGATCGCGGATATGGGCAGCTATCTGCTGTCCGCGGTGACGCTGAGCAGCATCCGCGCCCACGAGCCGCAACCGCGCCGGACCACGACCGGCACCCGCCTGGCCGACATCCTGGCCGGCTGGCGCTATCTGCTCGGCCACCCCACCCTGCGGCCGTTGTTCCTCAATTCGATTCTGGTCAACGGGCTGATCATGGCGAATGCGCCGGTGCTCTCGGTGCTGCTGCTCGGTCACCTCGGATTCACGCCGTGGCAGTATGGCCTGGCATTCGGAATTCCCTGTATCGCAGGGCTTATCGGCTCGCGATCGTCGGCACCGCTGGTGCGGCGGTTCGGGCAGCGGCGGATCTTCCTCGTCATGGGCACGCTGCGGGCCTGCTGGCCGATCGGCCTGGCCGCCATCGTGCCGGGACTGCCGGGCCTGCTGGTGGTCATCGTCGTCGAATCCGGTCTGATCGCGTGTATCGGCGTCTTCATGCCGGTGATGGCCACCTATCGGCTGCGACAGACCGCATCCGATCGGGTAGCCCGGGTGCTGACGGCGTGGACGGTTACCGGAAATGCCACGACCGCGTTGCTCACCGGAGGGTGGGGACTGCTGGCGCAGCTCGCCGGTCCGCGGGCGGCGCTGGCGGTGGCCGGGGTGCTGCTGCTGGCGACGCCGGTGCTGCTGATCCGGGGCAATCCTGGATCGCAGCAGGTTACAGTCACTGATGAGCTGGTACAGCAATCGCCGAGCGACCGGGAAGCGCGGCAGGTGGTCGTCGGCGAGGGCGAACCGTGATCCGCCTACCCGGAAGGAAGACCGGTGCGAACCTATGTCGTCGGCTACATCGTCGGAAGTCTGTCCGCCTCCTCCATCAACCGCGTGCTCGCCAAGGCGCTGATCGAACTCGCACCCGATGACCTCGACTTCATCGAGATCCCGATCGGCGATCTGCCGCTGTACAACCGCGATTACGACGACGACTATCCGCCCGCCGGCCGTGCCCTGAAGGCGGCGATCGAGGCCGTCGACGCCATCCTGTTCGTCACACCCGAATACAACCGCTCGATACCCGGCGCACTCAAGAACGCCATCGACTGGGCCTCACGGCCCTGGGGGCAGAATTCGTTCGATCACCTGCCCGCGGCGGTCATCGGGGCCTCACCCGGGGCGATCGGGACCGCGGTCGGACAACAGAGCCTGCGCGCGGTCCTCAGCTTCACGAACGCGCGCCAGATGACCGCGCCCGAGGCATACATCCAGTTCCGGCCCGAGATCTATCAGCCCGACGGCTCCGTCTCCGATGCGAGCACCGCCGATTTCCTGCGGGGCTATATGAAGGAATTCCGCGACCACATCATGCGGGTGCTGACCGTCCTGCCGCGTAACCGCTGAGGTCGGAGTGACCAGTGCCATAGTGCCGGACCGCCGCTCGGAGCCTAAATTCGTTAATTAGCGAAATACCGAAGGATGGTGGTTGTGCGAGGCGCTCCCGTGCGGGCCGAGGGCCCGCCCGCCGACGGCGATCCGCTCGAGGTGAGCGAGGCCGGCTGCGCGGTACTCGACGAATGCAAGGCGCTGGCCAATCGGACCAGGCTGCTGATACTGGGCTGGTTGAAGGAGCCGCGGGCGAATTTTCCCGAGCTGGAATCGGAGACGGCCGAACTCGGGGTGTGTGTCGGGCTGATCCAGCGCAAGGCCGGGACCTCCGCCTCGACCATCTCGGCGCATCTGGCGGTGCTGCAGCGTGCCGGATTCCTCATCGCCACCCGCCGCGGGCAATGGACCTTCTACCGCCGCGATGAAGCCCGCATCGGTCACTTCACCGACCAACTCCACCGCGTGCTCTGAACCACGCGCTCGTACGAAAGGCGGCGACATAATGCCCACCGCACTGTCCATCCTCGACCTGGCTTCGGTCGCTCCCGGCGCGACCGCGCGCGACAGTTTCGCCCACAGTGTGGCCCTGGCACGCGCCGCCGAACGCGGCGGATATCGGCGGGTCTGGTACGCCGAACACCACAACATGCGCTCCATCGCCTCGAGCGCTACCAGCGTGCTCATCGGCCATGTCGCCGCACAGACCGACACCATCCGTCTCGGCGCCGGCGGCATCATGCTGCCCAACCATTCCCCGCTGGTGATCGCCGAACAGTTCGGTACCCTGGAAACCCTCTTCCCCGGGCGCATCGATCTCGGTCTCGGACGCGCGCCCGGCAGTGATCAGAAGACCATGCTCGCGCTGCGCCGCGATCCGCATTCGGCCGACTCGTTCCCGCAGGACGTACTCGAACTCCAGGGCTATCTGAGCGGGCAGTCCCGCATCCCCGGTGTCGAGGCGGTGCCGCGCGCCGAAGGTATTGTGCCGCTCTACATTCTGGGGTCCTCACTGTTCGGTGCGCAGCTGGCCGCCCATCTCGGCCTGCCCTACGCCTTCGCCTCGCATTTCGCCCCCGATGCGCTGCATCAGGCGATCGAGGTGTACCGCGACAAGTTCCAGCCCTCCGAGCAGCTGGCGCAGCCCTACGTGATGGCCGGGGTGAACGTCTTCGCCGCCGACACCCACGACGAGGCGATCGCCCAGAAGACCGTCTCCTACCGCGCGCGCGCCCGCATGATGATCTCGCGCGGCACGGGGACCGCCACCTTCACCGATCAGGAGATCGACGCGTTCCTCGCCTCACCCAACGGTGCGCAACTGTCCTCGATGACTCGCTACACCGCGGCCGGAACGGCCGAGGAAGTGCGGTCCCACCTCGACGAATTCGCCGGTGCGATCGGTGCCGACGAACTGATCACGGTGCACCACGCCACCGAGATCGCCGACCGGGTGCGCTCGGTCGAGCTGACCGCCGCCGCCGTCCTCGACCGCACGACCGCGTAACGGCGGCCGACGCGCCGAGCCCGAGACCGATCACGGCGGTTGTCCGGGTGTCGTCGCTGTCGGTCGGCGATGATCGGAAGGATCGTCCGATCACGGCGAACCGGGGCGCGAGCCGCCGTTCGCCCGACGAGGGGAGAATCGTGCGCGCTATCAACATCTTCGGGCTGCTGGCGGCAGCCGCGCTGACCACGGTACCGATCACGGCCACCGCACCCGCGGCCACGGCCGCACCGGCCGGGCAGTCCTGGGATACGATCTTCACCACGTCCAGATCCGGATTGTGTGTCGGCCGAATCGATCCCAGCGTCGGGTACGGCGGGCTGCCCGGCGGCGCGGCGCTGCTCAACTTCCAGGCCACCCTCTGGGGTGTCGGCGACTGCCGGGTGACCATCACCGCCGACTGGACCAATACCGACAACGGGCGCAGCGGTTCGGTCAGCCAGGAGATCACCGGCCCCGGCTACCACCACTACGGGGCCGAGCCCCGGTTCTACCCGGGGCCCGGCCACATCGCGGTCACCTTCACCATGGACGCCGCCGCGATTCCGGCACCGGGGCACGGGGAGTGGATCATGCCCCGGTTGCCGGGCGACGGAAGCTGAGCCGACTCGCCGAAGCCGTTGCCCCGCTGATGGATCGAGCCCCGCCGGTGGATCGAGCTACTTCGCCGCGGCGACCGGCTCCGGTGTGGTGGTGGTCGGCGCGGTCGTCGTCGGATGCGTGACGGTCGGCTGCGGCTGGTGCTGCCGCTCCGGCTCCGTGGTCGGCGCCGGCGCCGCGACCTGAGTGCGGGCCGGAGGCTCCGCCGGTGCGACAGTGGTGGTCGGTGCGGCGGGGGTCGTGGTCTCACTCCGAGCGGTGGTCGTCGGCGCCGGATCCGTCGTCGTGGGGGCCGGGCTCGTCGTGCTGGTCGCCTTCGAATCCGTGGTCGCTGTCGAATCCGTGGTCGCCGCGGGATCTTTCGTCGCCGTCGGTGCCTTGGTCGGCGTCGTGGTCGGCGCGGCCTGGGTCTCGGCCACCGTCTTGTAGGCGGCGGCCACATCGGCATCGGTCGGCTGAGCCTTGGTATCCACCGGCTGACCGGCCTGCGCCTGCTGCGCCAGGTGGGTCAGCCAGGCGGCCGCGTACTCCGCCGAGGTCAGCGGCTTACCGTCGGCGGCGTTGGAATCACGCCAGTAGTCGAAGTGATGGCCGGTGCCGTTCGGGCCCAGGGTCAGCTGGTACGGGTCGCTCATGATCACCGGAATGGTGTTCTGGTTGGTCACGATCAGGCCGATCAGCTCGTTGAGCACCTTCTGCGGAAGGTACGCCAGCGGAGCCATCTGGTTGGTCGAAATAGACTGCGCCGGAGCTGGATTCGGCGGCGTCTGCCCCGGCTTGTAGGCAGGGTCCGAGACTCGCAGCAACACCTGCAGGAAGGTCTCGTCGCTGGCCATCCAGTTCGGCTGAGTGGCGATGTAGGAGAAGGCGTTCATCGCGATCTGTCCGAGTACGACGGCCACGTCCTGGCCGGTCGCCGGGGTCAGGCCCTCGTTCTGCAGTGCGTCGACATTCAGCTGTCGGCCGACGTTGGCTGCCAGCTGGAGCAGCGAAATATTCTGCGGCGCGGCGCAGGTCAGATCTCCCTCGGAGCAGAAGGAGGCGATCTTGCCGTTCAGCGCACCGAAGTCACCGGCCTGATCCGGCAGTGCGCCCTGACCCGAGATCGGGGTCTTGCCGTTCTGATAGTTCTGATCGAATCCATCGGGGTGGCCGTAGGGATTCTGGGCGCCCGGGAACGGGCCCTCACCGGCGGTGCGGCCCGCATCGGCCAGAATCACCACGCCCAGTACGTTTTTCGGATCGACGACATCGTATTTGCCGTCGGCTCCGGGCTCGTCATGGCCGATGCCCATCGCCACCCGGCGCGCGACATCGGCGCCCTCGCTGTATCCGACGATCGAGAACTTGGTGTCCGGGCACGCCTGGGCGATGTCGTGCATCACCTGCTCGGCGTTGGAGACACCGGTGTTCACCGCGTCCTCGTAGGAGTTCATATTCGCCGGATAGGCGACGTACACCGCGGCGTAGGAGCCCGGATCGACCTTGTCGGCGGGCGCGTTCACCACCGGATCGACCCAGTGGCTGTTGTAATCGCCCGACAGCGCCGCGGGCAGCGGATTGCCGTTCGCGTCGAGCAACATGGCGGTGCTCTTCGGGTCCGGACTGTCGTTGCGCCCGGCCACCGAGATGGTCACCATGTCGTGGCACTCGGTGACCGACGAGGTGAGCCGGGTATCCCTGCTCTCCGGTGTCGCCATCAGGCCCCAGGAGGCCGCCACGATCGCGGCCACCCCCAAAGCCGCTGGTGCGGCCGCCGCCGAGGCGATGCGGTGCCGCGAAATGAACTCGCGAAGAGCCATGTCCTGATCCCCATTTCCGATCCGACAAGAAGACGGACAGGCCCCCCGACGGGCCGTGTTGTTTGTCACCGACAGTGTCGTGAACCGGCCCCAGAGTGTTACCAGCCGGAAGAACCCCGTGACCGGAAACACGACGAGGCGCCACTTCCGCCCATGCTTGACGATCCGGCAAATTCTGTTGCCACTCCGGGAAAGGGACCGGCACCGTGACATGGTGAGTGATGAGTTCGAGGCCGTGTTGGCCGATATCGGGCCCCGGCTGCGTGAGCTGCGCGGTCGTCGCGGGCGGACGCTGACCGCCCTGTCCACCGCGACGGGCATTCCGGTCAGCACGCTGTCGCGGCTGGAATCGGGACAGCGCAAGCCCGGGCTGGAACAGTTGCTGGCGCTGGCCAAGGCCCACCGGATTCCACTGGACGAACTCGTCGGCGCCCCCGCCAGCGGCGACCCCCGGGTATATCCGCGCCCCTTCGACCGCGACGGCATGACCGTCATCCCGCTCACCCGCAATCCCGGCGGATTACAGGTCTTCCGCCAGATCCTCCCGGCCTGCGGTGATCACCGCGATCCGGCGCCTCGCTCCCACCAGGGCTACCACTGGCTCTACGTCCTCACCGGCCGGCTGCGAGTGGTGCTCGGCGACCGCGACCTCGTACTGAGCACGGGGGAGGTCGCCGAATTCGACACCCACCTCCCACACTGGTTCGGCAACGCCGACGATCGCCCGGTGGAGTTCCTGAGCATCCTGGGCCCGCAGGGCGAGCGCTTCCACCTGCGAGCTCGCTACCGCCCCAATTGAATTCGTGCGCCTGCCGCGCGCGATCGATTCCTCGGCGACGTCTCGCGTCAGGAGCGGTGCGACTCCGCGGAGGAGGTTCCGGACCGGCGGCGCTGAAAATCCCTGGGTGTCTCGCCGTATTCGGCTTTGAACGCGGTGGAGAACCCCGTGCTCGTGAAGCCGCAGCGTGCAGCCACTTCCGCGATGGACCGGGGTTCCGGACGGGCCAGCAGATCGCGTGCGGCGCGCAATGATTCGGTACGACGCAGCTCCCGATAGGTAGTACCGGACTGGTGCAGTACGGATCGGAGTTGCCGGGGAGACCACCCGAGCTCACGAGCCACCGCGGGCAGCCGCACATCACCGGACCCGATGTGCTCTCGTACGAACTTCCTTATGGCCTCGACGGTTTCGGCCAGATGGTCGGGCTGTGGCCCGATGTCGTCGACGAGCATGAGACACAGCAGTTCGGTGATTCGATCGCATACGGCATCGAATTGCGGCGTCGTCAGATTCGACTGTCCGGCGAGGGTGGTGGCGAGCATGCCCTGCACGACCCGGCCCAGACCCGATGACATATCGAGCACCGTATGCGCGCCGGGGGCGGGCAGCAGATGCTCGATGTACCTGCGGGGCACGCGCAGCCCGTAAGTCGTCGAACCGGGTTGCAGTATCCGGCATGCCACGTCCAGCTCGAGGAGGAACCCGTGATGCGGCGGTACCCGGGTGAGCCGGTCCTGCTGTCGGATCACGTATTCGCCCTGCATCGGGAACGCGATCCAGCACACGTCGGTCGGACTGTTTCGGATGTGGGAGCGGCCGCGGTGCATCAGATGATCACCGCTCTGCTGCGCATACATCAGGGTGTAGCCCGAGGACTGCTGAACCGTGATCCGGGCCCGCCAGTTGTCCGGATCACGGTAGCGATGATCCGCCGTCAAGAGATGGTCCGTGACCTCGCTCCACTCCGCTGCGCTTGCGACGGTCAGCTGGGAGAACCGCATGGTGATTGTTCTGTCGGTCTGGTGCTCATCTCTGCGTATCCGCTCGACTGTGGGCCACGGAATATCGTGGGCCCCCGATATTCTCACAGCTCCCCGCCCGGGATTCGGGCCGGATCAGTCGCGGGATCCGAGCTCCACCGGCACGCAGAGGGGTCCGTTGGTCATGAACTGTGGCGCGTACGGCACCGCCGCCGGATCACATGCCAGGCGCATCTCCGGGAACCGGCCGAACAGGGTGGCCAGCGCGATCCGGGATTCCAGCCGGGCCAGATGCGCGCCGAGGCAGAAGTGCGGACCGCGGCCGAATCCGAGCTGATCGATGTCATCGCGATCGATATCGAAGACATCGGCATTCGAATACTTCCGTGGATCACGTCCAGCCCCCGCGAACCAGCCCACGATCGCACCCGCGGGGATATCGACACCGGCGATCCGGACATCCTGCAAGGCATACCGGTTGAACATGGCGCAAGCCGCGTTCCGGTAGCGCAATGTCTCCTCGACGACGTCGGCCCAGCGATCCCCATCCTTGGCCGCCGCGAGCTGATCGGGATAGGTGTAGAGGGCCACCACCGCATTACCAAGCAGGTGCATCGTGGTCTCGTGTCCGGCCACGATGATGATCCACAGCATTTCGACCAGTTCGGCATCGGTGATTCCGTGCTCGGGCTGGGTCTGCACCAGGTCCGAGGTGAGGTCGTCATCGGGTGCGCTGTGTTTGTCCGCGACCAGCCCGGTCAGGTAGCCGACCATCTCCTGCATGGCGGCCCGGGTCTGCTCACCGGTGCTGGTGTGCGAGATCAGCGTGGCGGTCCAGCCGCGGAACTTCCCCCGGTCGGCGGCCGGTACGCCGAAAAGTTCGCAGATCACCCCAACGGGCAGTGGCATGGTGAAGTGCTCGACGAGATCGACTTCCGGCTGGTCGGCGAATCTGTCGATGAGATCGTCGGTCAGCTGCTGGATACGTGGTTCGAGTTGGGCGACCCGGGCGGGGGTGAAGGCGCGGGCGATGGCCCGGCGCATCCGCATGTGCTCGGCGCCGTCTTTGTTGAGCAGGTGATCGGCGTCGGTCAGGACTCGGAGCGGCCAGTCGGCGGGGACGGTGCCGTCCTGCATCGCCGGGCAGTTCTTCGCGCTATGGCTGAATAGAGTGCCATCACCGGCGAGGATCTCACCGACCGCCTGGTGGCTGACCGCCATCCAGGCCTGAATTCCACCTGGCAGTTCGTAGGGCACTATGGGCCCGGTCCGGATCATGCGGTCGAAAGTGTCGATAACTGGTTCTCCAGCGGTGGGCAGCTGGATGAGTGACTCGGTCATGCTGGACTCCGTGCTGTGATCGGCCTGAAGAACGCGTGCGATCGACGCGTGCTCGAAGAGTGTGATCCAGGTGGCAGTAGCGCATCGACTCGAGCGGGATTCTCTGCCCCGCAGCGAAATATGTCGGTGCGAGATCGAAGAACAGGACGCGACGCCGGGGCCGATCACTTTCGGCACATCCCCCCGGCCGGCGGCGATCATCGAGATCCGGTACCGCGGAGAGGACTCGCGAAGAGTTGCCGGCCGGGGTGGTCATGTGATCCACGCCTGGTTTATGTCCCCCCTCCGGATTACCTTGACCGCATGTTGGTTCTGGGGCGCGCGGATGTCGAATCGGCACTGGATGCGGACACGTTGATCGATGCGATGGGCCCAGCGATGGCCGATCTGAGCGCGGATCGGGTGTCCGCGCCGAACCGGACGGCGACTGTCGTAGCTGCGGGTGAAACCTTCACCGGATTGCTCGACATGCCGGCCTATGTCCCCTCCTCCGGAGCCCTGACCAGCAAGTTGGTGAGCGTCTTCCCAGGTAACACCGGAACCGAACACCCAGTCCGGCAAGCGATCGTCGTGGTGTTCGATCCCCGGACCGGTACTCCGGCGGCGGTCCTGGACGGCACCTCGCTCACCGCAGCCCGGACCGCCGCGTGCTCGGCCTTGTCGGCCCGGTTACTGGCACGCGCGGATTCGGAGATTCTTGCGATCCTGGGTACCGGTGTACAGGCCCGCGCCCACGCCCGCTTCGTATCCCGGGTGCGGCCGTTCCGGCAGGTTCGCGTGGCGGGCAGCGATCGCGATCGGACCGCTGCCGCGGCGGCGGCGCTGGCCGCCGAACTCGACGTCGAGGTGGCGGCGGCACCCTTCTACCAGGAGGCGCTCGACGGCGCGGATGTCGTCTGTGGCGCCACTTTCGCCGCAGAACCGGCGATCCGCCGGGCCTGGCTGGCGCCGGGCACCCATGTGACCTCTGTCGGCTACCACCCCAGCGGCCGCGAAGTGGACGACGAGACGATCGCCGAGGCCCTGTTGTTCGTCGAATCCCGCGACGCCGCACTGCAAGCGATCCCACCCAACCGGGATCTGGCCGAACCTCTCCAGCGCGGCCTCATCTCCGCCGCCGATATCCGCGCCGAACTGGGCGAACTGGTGGCGGGCACGGCTGTCGGCCGCACCGACGATCGGCAGCTCACCCTCTACAAATCCGTCGGTGTGGCGGTTCAGGACGCCGCCGCGGCGGCGCTGGTACTCAGCGTCGCCCAGGAACGCGGGCTCGGTGTCCACGCGCCCATGTGAGTGCCACCCGAAGGTCGGCGGAGTTCAGCCGCGCGCCATATCCACGAAACGGCTCAAATGCAGCTGGTGCGCAACGGTAATCGTGGCGGTGGGTCCATTGCGGTGTTTACCGAGAATAAGATCGGCTTCGCCGCCGCGCGGATCGTCACGTTCGAAGGCATCGGGCCGGTGCAGCAGGATAACCATGTCCGCATCCTGTTCGAGCGAGCCCGACTCGCGCAGGTCGGACACCATGGGGCGCTTATCGGTTCGCTGTTCCGGACCACGGTTCAGCTGACTGATCGCGACCACCGGCACTTCCAATTCCTTGGCCAGCAGCTTCAGGCTTCGGGAGAATTCCGAGACTTCCTGCTGCCGGGATTCGACCTTCTTGCCGGAGGTCATCAGCTGCAGATAGTCGACGATCACGAGCCGCAGGTCATGGCGCTGTTTGAGGCGACGTGCCTTGGCCCGGATCTCCATCATGGTCAGGTTCGGTGAATCGTCCACGAACAGCGGAGCTTCACTGATCTCGCTCATCCGCCGCGCGAGTTTCGTCCAGTCGTCGTCGCTCATCCGCCCGGCGCGCATATCGCCGAGTTTGATCTTCGCCTCGGCCGACAGCAGACGCATCACGATCTCGGTCCGGCTCATCTCCAGCGAGAAGATGACGCTGGCCAGACCATGCTTGATCGAGCAACTCCGCATGAAATCCATACCGAGAGTGGAGTTGTGGGTAGGAATCATGGAGCGACCGGCGAGGTAGAGATGGTCGGCGTTGTCGACCTCGACGCACCGCACCGGAACCGTATCGACTTTGCGGACGTCGACGATCTGGCGTTCCGGCCGTCCCGGGGTCGCCGGGATCCGGTGATCGAGCTGGCCGGCCATATCGCGCAGGGTGGATTCGATCTCGAGGGTGGTTCGGACCCTGGGCCGCGTCGCGCCCGATCGAGCCATCGTCAGCCACTGATGTTCGGCATCGGCGACAAGTACCGCCCCGTCCGAGAACTCGACCTCGTAGCACGGGCGTTCGGTCATCGTCTCCGTTGCCGCGAGTACCCGAGTGGACTGCCCGTGCGCGTCGAGCAACTCGTCGCCGACAGCGACCGCACCCATCGTCGTCCAGCCCGAAGGCGTCGGCAGCGGGGTGTCCAGGGCCAATGCCTTACCCACACCGGGACGCGCCGCGACGATGATCATCTGGCCCGGGTGCAGGCCGTTGGTGACCTCGTCGAGTTCGGTGAAACCGGTTGGCACGCCGAGGGAGATGCCGCCGCGGCTGGCGATGGAGTCGATCTCGTCCATCGTGGGCTGGAGGAGTTCCTCCAGGGGCATGAAGTCTTCGCTGGAGCGGCGCTCGGTGACCTCGTAGATCTCGGCCTGGGCGCGGTCCACCACCTCGGCGACGTCCTGGCCGTCGGCGCCGGCGTAGCCGAATTGGACGATGCGGGTTCCGGCCTCGACCAGGCGGCGCAGAATCGCCTTCTCCGCAACGATTTCGGCGTAGAACGAGGCGTTGGCGGCGGTGGGGACGGTTTGGGTCAGGGTGACCAGGTAGGGGGCGCCGCCGATGCGTTTGAGTTCACCGCGCCGGTCCAGGGTGGCGGCGACGGTGACGGGGTCGGCCGGTTCGCCGCGGCCGTAGAGATCGAGGACGGCGTCGTAGACGGCCTGGTGGGCCGGACGGTAGAAATCGCCGGGCCGGATGACCTCGACCACGTCGGCGATGGCGTCCTTGCTGAGCAGCATGCCGCCGAGTACCGACTGTTCGGCCGCCATATCGTGCGGGGGTTGCCGGCCGAAATCCTCACCCGGCTGGTCGTTGTAGTCCGAGTGCCCGCGATCGTCGACGACTGCCACTCGAACCGACCGTCCTCTCTCATCGCACCGGCCCCATCATGCGCACCCGGTTCGACCTTATTGATGACTTGTTGTACGCCCGGGCACCGACACGTTGGGACATGTCACACCGGACGTCACCGGGTCTGCAGCTAACGATGTCGGAGCGTCGTAATCACGGCGCTACCGGCGCGCGGTCACGGTGCGGACATGAACCTAAGGGACCGAACTGGGGATCGCCAAACCGCCCTGTGGAAACAGCTGTGGATAAACTGGGTACAGTTCACCTGCTGTTGTGTAGGCCCTGTGCATCACCTGGGGACAACTAGGTATGCGAGAAGGCTATAACCAGGTAGACACGCCTTTTTCCAGTTACCCACATGTGGATTGAAATGGTGTCGGCGTGTCCCGGAACGTGAACAGCCGGGCGTGTTGGGTAAACACTGCTCTCGCGCGATATGACACAGATCACATAAGCGTCGGTCGGTTTTTCGAGTTGTCCACAAATCCCCAGAGAGCTGGGTAGAAAACGCGCGGATACCTTCGGCGGCGGGAACGCACAGTCGCCGTCGCGCTGGAGCAAATCTCTCGCAACTCTATCTGGCCGACTTCGATTTGTGTCCGGAACGCGACAAGACCCGTGAACACATCCCCCGACCGGCCGACACGCGCGCAGGCGAAGACCATCCCCGCGGACGAACCGTGGGGATGGTCTTCGACGAGCTGTCGTCCGCTGCCCGCGAGGGCGACGGGCGGAGGATCACTCCGCGGCAGCAACCTGCAGATCGAACTTGGCAACCACGTCGGGGTGCAGGTGCACCGAGACGGTGTGCTTGCCGGTGCTCTTGATGTGCGACTTCGGCAGCTCGATGCTGCGCTTGTCCAGCACCGGGCCACCGGCGGTCTTCACCGCACCGGCGACATCGGCGGCGGTGACCGAGCCGAACAGCTTGCCGGTGCCGGCGGTCTTCACCGACAGCGATACCGACTCGAGGCCCTCGATAGCGGCCTTGAGCTCCTGGGCGTGGCCCAGGTCGCGCACACGGCGGGCGTCCTGCGCCCGGCGAATGCCCTCGACCTGCTTCTGGGCGCCACGGGTGGCGACGATCGCCAGGCCGCGGGGCAGCAGGTAGTTGCGGCCGTAGCCGTCCTTGACCTCCACGGTGTCGCCGGGCGCACCGAGGTTGTCCACATCAGCAGTCAGAATCAGCTTCATTGTCTGCCTCCCGTTCTCAGCGAGCCGTGGACACGTAGGGCAGCAGCGCGACCTCGCGAGAGTTCTTCACCGCGACGGCGACGTCGCGCTGGTGCTGCACGCAGTTTCCGGTGACACGGCGGGCGCGGATCTTGCCGCGGTCGCTGACGAACTTGCGCAGCAACGCCGTGTCCTTGTAGTCGATGACGGCGCCGGTGCCCGAGCCGTCCTTCTTCGCCTTCTTGTCGTCCTTGCAGAACGCGCAAGCCTTCTTCTTCAGCACCTTTTCGCGTGCCGGTGCTTTGGCCATGGGTCTTCACTCCGTTTGCCTGGGAGCCGCATTCGCGGGCCCCGATATGTAAGCCGTCTCAGAACGGCGGTTCGTCGTCCATCTGGCCGCCCCCGAAGGAGCCGGCCGCGGGAGCGCTGCCCCACGGATCGTCGCCTGCGGAACCCTGTCCGCCGCGACCGCCACCGTTGGAGCCGCCGAAGCCCCCACCACTGCCGCCGGAATTGCCGCCACCGCTGTTGAAACCACCACCACCGCCGCCGCCACCGCGCGAGGTCTTGTTGACCTTCGCGGTCGCGTAGCGCAGGGAGGGACCGACCTCGTCGACCTCGAGTTCGACGACTGTGCGCTTCTCACCCTCGCGGGTTTCGTAGGAGCGCTGCTTGAGTCGTCCGCTCACGATGACGCGAGCGCCTCGGGTCAGGCTCTCGGCGACATTCTCCGCGGCCTCACGCCAAATGTTGCAGCGCAGGAACAGTGCCTCGCCGTCTTTCCATTCGTTGGCGTTGCGGTCGAACACCCGGGGAGTCGATGCGACGGTGAAGTTGGCCACCGCCGCGCCCGCGGGCGTGAATCGAAGTTCCGGATCTGCCGTCAGATTGCCGATGACGGTGATTACGGTGTCGCCTGCCATGGTTCCTCCTGGTCTTCGGTGCGATCAGCTGTGCACTCGCCTGTTGCGCTAGAGCCTAGAGTCAGGCAACGACAAGTGCGGCTTTCCGGCAGAGCTTCTCGCCAGGGGGATTACTTCTTGTCCTGTCGCAGCACCTTGGTGCGCAGCACGGACTCGTTCAGGCCCAGCTGACGATCGAGCTCGCTGACCGTATCCGGCTCCGCGGTCAGATCGACGACGGCGTAGATGCCCTCGGCGCGCTTCTCGATTTCGTAGGCCAGCCGGCGGCGGCCCCAGAGGTCTACCTTGTCGATCTTGCCGCCCTGCTGCGAGACCACACTGAGCATCTTGTCCAAGTTCGGACCGACAGTGCGCTCGTCCAGGTTCGGATCGAGGATGACCATCACTTCGTAATGACGCACGGGAACCCATCACCTCCTGTGGACTGGAAACGGCCACGGACTTTCCGTGGCAGGAGGGGTCGTTGCGTCAGCAACCCGACAAGGCTACATGAGCCGCTACCGGGCGCTCGCGGCCGGGTACCGGGTGCGAAATGGGTCTCCATCCCGATGATTACCGGCGTTCGTCCGATGGGCACCCTATCGTTGTGAACATGTCGAACCGACCCGCCGATCGTGTCGACCGCGGCGGTGGCGAGGACGTGACTGCGGGGGTGGCCACGTGGCCACAGCGGTAGCACGGACGCGTGGGGCCGGCCGGGCCGCGGCGGTCGCCGCGTTGCTGGCCTGCGCGGTCACGCTGATATTCGCCTATCTGAACAAGGCTCGCTGCGCGGGCGCTCCGTTCGACGAGGACGGCCGCAGCCTGGTGTTCGACCGCGTCAAGGACGCCGAGGTCTGCTATTCCGATATCCAGTTCCTGTGGCTGGGGCGCGGTATCGACGAACACCTCTTTCCGTATATCAGCGGTGGCATCACACCGGACGGCACGCTCACCGGCGGGGCGGTGGAATATCCGGTGCTCAGCGGGCTGCTGATGTGGCTCGGCGCCGCCGGAGCGAACGACGACGCCGCATTCCTGCTGCATTCGGCCCTGTTGCTGGCGCCGTTCGCGCTGCTCACAGCGTGGATGCTGGGCCGGATGTCGGGTGCGGTGGCGCTGCTCTGGTCGGTGGGGCCCCCGCTGGTGCTGTACGCGTTCCACAACTGGGAACTTCCGGTGGTCTGCACGGCGGTCGGCGCGGTCTACGTGGTCACGGTGCTGACCCGATATTCGTTGCGCACCAGGGGAATCATGGCGGCGATTCTGCTCGGCATCGGCTTCTGCCTGAAGCTCTATCCGGGGATCTTCGTACTGCCGCTGCTGCTCTACGTCCTTCTCGGCGAGCCGGATTTCGACGGCGAATCACATGCGGATGTCCCGCGCCGGGGGTACGACCCGCTGGGTGCGCTGGCGGCCGCCGGTGCGGCCCTGGCGACGGTGGTCGCGATCAATCTGCCCTTCGCGCTGCTCGGTTACGACGGCTGGCGGGCCTCGTTCACCTTCCAGCAGATGCGGCAGGCGGATATCACCACCAATTCGATCTGGTACTGGGGATTGCGGCCGATGTTCGCGGCGGGTGACGGCGGTGAGGCGTCGTTCCAGGAGGTCGTCTCCGCCGCGTCGCCGATACTGGTGGTCGCGTCGTTCGTCCTCGCGATGTGGTTGGGGTGGAAGCGTTTTCCGGCTCTGAGTTCCTACCCCTGGGTGGGTGTGAGCGGGGCGATGCTGTGTGGATTCCTCCTGTTCCACAAGGTGCACTCGCCGCAGTACACACTGTGGGTCCTGCCGTTCTTCGTCCTGCTCGAGGTGCCGTGGTCGGCCATCGGCGCGTATCTGCTGGCCGATCTGGCGCTCGGAATCGGGGTGTTCCGGTACTTCTACGCACTGGGCAGCGGGACGGCGGCGGATCTGGACGAGAAGCTGGTGCAGATCGGGGTCTGGGGCCGGGCGATTCTGCTGGTGTTCTTCTTCTTCGCATTCGTCCGTGCCCGGCCGCGCGGATATCGGCCGATGGTGTCGCCGCCGGCGCGGGTGCTGGTTCCGGCCCGGTGACTCCGAGGCGCCGCGATCATCGCTCGCCGTGCCGAGCGCGGAAGGTCGCGCTCTTGGCCCGGTTGCCGCACAGCGTCATATCGCACCAGCGTCGCGATCCCGCGCGGGAGGTATCGAGGTAGAGGCGAGTGCAGGCGTCGCGGCCGCACTGTTTGATCCGGTCGCGGTCGGACCCGCCCAGGAGTTCGACGGCAGTGGCCGCGATGCGTGCGAGCGCGTGATCGCAGTCGCCGCGGCGATCCACCCCACCGTCGGCGCGCAGGGCGATCACCGGTTGCGGGCCATCGGCGACTCGGTTGATCAGCTCACGATCGGCCTCGTGCCACGCCTGTCCCCGGACCGTGCCCACGGCCAGGCGGTACACGGCCTCGCGCAGATCGACCGCGCGGGCCAGGTCTCGCGCCCCGCATTCCGGCGCGCGGTCCAGTAGTTCGGCGGCGACCAGCCATTCGCCGAGCGCCGCCGGAGTGGTGAGCAGGTCGACGAAGCCGGCGTCGCGTTCCTGGACGGTGCCGGCGAAATCCAGGGCCCGGTTGCCGCTGACGAAGGTGAACACGAATCCATAGTAACCGCCTTGACAGGTTATTAGACCGGATGTCACCGTAATAACCGTCTGAGGTGGTTAGTCTGTGGAGGGATCGTGCGGAACCGATTGATGGAGACGGCCGCCCCCGTGGCCTTCGTCGTGATGTGGAGCAGTGCGTTCATCGCCGGGATCATCGGTGTCGGCGCGGCGCCCCCGATGGTGGTGCTGTTCGCGCGCTACGTGCTCGCCGGACTGGTGCTGACCCTGTATGCCGTACTCGCACAGGCGAAATGGCCGCGCGGCCGCGAACTGGCCCACGTGGCCGTCGCCGGATTGCTCATGCAGATGGTGCAGTTCGGGGCCTTTTACACCGCTATGGCCGACCATGTGTCCGCGGCGGTGATCTCCCTGGTACAGGGGCTCAATCCGGTGGTGATCGCGCTGTTCGCGGGCAGCGTCCTCGGGGAGAAGGTCACCGTGCGGCAATGGATCGGATTCGGGATCGGCGGGCTCGGTGTGGGATTGGCCGTGGTCGACCGATCCCACTTCTCGGTCGCCGGACTGCTGCTGTGCGTACTCGGCCTGCTGGGGCTGAGTCTCGGGACCGTCTACCAGAAGCGATTCGTGCCGCAGGTCGACGCCCGCACCAATACCGCGACGCACGTTCTGGTCAGTGCCCCGGTGGCCGGGGTGTTCATGCTCGCCGAGGGCGGTACGCGCATCGCCGACCCGCTGCGCTTCGCCGGATCGCTGGTGTGGATGGTGGCCATCAACGCCGTCGCGTGTTTCCTGCTGCTGAACGCGTTGCTGCGCCGGTGGGATGCCACCAGGGTGGGCCGGCTGTTCTTCGCCACCCCGGCGGTCACCGCGATCATGGCGTGGGTGTTCATCGCGCAACCGTTGCGGCCGTTGACGATTGCCGGATTGGGAGTGGGTGTCGCCGGCATGGTGCTGGCCTCGCGACGGACGGAGGCCGGCGCGCGGAGACGAGACCACAGGGCCGATGACCGCCTCGTGCGCAATCCGTTCGCTCGCTCATCTCGGGCTTCTCGGATCGCGGTGTGACGGGCATCGGCGGGTTCCATTGTCACAGAGCCGAACCGGGACGCCGACGGCGGGCGGATCAATGCCAGCGCTGCAGCAGCCGATTCGCCTCCGTGGCCAGGGCACGCTGCAGGAACGGGCCGAAACTGACCCGGGCGACGCCCAATTCGGCGAACCAGGCGCGATCGCCCTGATCGGGGATTCCGATCGCGTTGACCGGCAGCGGAAGTTCACTGCACAGCCGGCGCAGGATCTCCGGATCCCGCTGTCCCACCGGATACAGCACATCGGCGCCCGCTTCGGCGGCCAAGCGCATCCGTTCGAGTACCCGCTCGACGCGATCGGGCGTGTTCTGGTCCTCGCGCAGGAACAGATCGGTGCGGGCATTGACGACCACGTGGACCCCCGCCGCGTCGGCGGCCTGCCGCAGACCCGCCACGAAATCGGCATGCTCCTGCGGTTCGCGCAAACGCCCGCCCTCACTGTGCACCGAATCCTCGATATTCAGCCCGATCGCGCCGGCCTCGAGCAGTCCCTCGATCAGGCGGTCCGGCTTCAAGCCGTAGCCGGATTCGATATCGACCGAGACGGGGACGTCGACGGCGGCGGTGATCTCGCGGACACGGGCCATCGCCTCGGGGTAGGTCATACCCTCCTGATCGGATTTGCCCAGCGAATCGGCCAGTGGATGGCTGCCGACGGTGACCGCCGCGAACCCGGCCTCCTGCACCAGATTCGCCGACCACGCGTCCCAGACGGTCGGCAGGATCGCCGGATCGCCGGGGCGGTGGAGCCCGAGAAAGGTGGTGGCTTGCCCACTCAAAGAGGTCATGGATCGATCCTCACCCATCACCGCGGCCCGCGCCAGTGAGAACCGGCGTGGCCCGCGCCGTGAGAACCGGAGGTTTACGCGGTTTGCCGTACCCGCGGCCGCAGCGTGGGAGGTAACCACGCCGCCGCCGGATCCTGAGCGCGGTCCAGTACCCCTCCCACCGGATCGTCCACGCCGTCGGCGCGCACCGGATCCAGGGCCGGCCGATAGATCTGACGGACCACCAGCGCGCACAGGCCCAGCACCGCCAGATCGCGCAGCAGTACCGCGCTGGTGAACCACTGCTCGGGCACGCCCTTGTCGTCGGTGCCCAGGTAGTAGTACATGCGCGGGAACCACACCAGCGCGTCGATCGCCATCCACGACAGCAGGATTCGCCGATGCGGCAGCGCCAGCACGGCCAGCGGCACCAGCCACAGCGAATACTGCGGACTCCAGACCTTGTTGGTCAGCAGGAAGGCCGCGACCACCAGGAAGGCCAGCTGAGCCAGCCGGGGGCGGCGGGCGGCGGTCAGGGCGATATAGCCGATCACCGCGCAGGCGGATACGAAGAGCAGCAGCGACACCGTATTCAACGCGGTCGGGGTCTCGGTGGCGCCCAGCCTGCCGTCGAAACCCTGCCAGCCGGTGAACGAGGTGATCACGTTGTAGAGCGAATCCGGATCGGCGTGGCGTTCGCTGTTCAGGCGGAAGAATTCCCACCAGCCGTCCGTGAACGGCACGGCGATCGGCAGATTCACCGCCAGCCAGGCCAGCGCCGCGGACGACACCGTCACCAGGGCCGCGCGCAGCGGGCTGATCCGAGCGCCGGCGAGGTAGTCGCGCACCGCGCCGACGACATCGTTGCCGTTGCGTCGTAGGTGCTCTCGTAGCCCGGGCAGCCGGTCACGGTTGTCGGCCCGCAGGCACAGCACGATGATCGGGCCGAGCAACAGCAGCGGATAGAGCTTGGCGGCACCGCCCAGGCCCAGCAGGACTCCGGCGAGTACGGGTCGGCGGCGCGCCCAGGCCAGCAGCCCGGTGGCCGCGAAAGCCGTTGCCAGCGCGTCGAAATTGGTGAAGATGTGCACCAGCACCAGCGGGGACAGCGCCACCAGGGCGGCGTCCCAGATGCGGCGACCCGCCAGCATCGCCGAGGCCCAGACCGTCACCAGCCAGGCCAGCGCCAGACCCACCGCGACGACATCGAAATACACCACCACCGACAGTGCCTTCGGCAGCGGCAGCGCCATCCAGACATTGGCGACCTCCATCGCCAGGTACTGGTAGAGACCCGACAGCACGGGATATTCCATGTAGCGGGTCTGCAGTTTGCCGTCGGCGCCGGTTTCGACCCACTTCTTCTTGTACGGGAACGCGCCCTCGTCCAGATGCTCGGCGCCGTAGAGCGGCACGGTATCCGAGTAGCACATGGCCACGTACTGGCGGCCGTTGTTCCAGTCCAGAGTCAGATGGCCCTCGGAGGTAGTCGTCTGCTGGATACAGCCGGCCTTGCCCGCCCAGCCGAGTGCGAGGAACACCACCGCGAAGGCCAACAGGATGCGCAGCGGTGTCCAGAACCGGGAACGGCCGATCAGGGCGTGGTCGCCCACCGGACCGCCGATGGCGGTGCTCAATTGAGCGGTCATCGAATCGGTGCGACTGGGCTTGTCCCGGCGCCCGTCCGATCTCGGATCCGCCGCCAGTGGTGCCGCGGAGACGAAACCGGTGGCGGTATCGACGCCGTCGTTGCCGAACGTCGATGCCGCCACCGGCTGTTGCTCACTCACGCCACCCGAGGCTACCGGTGTTGGTTGGAGTAGCCCTCGCCTGTCCCGTCGGTATTGGTGTTGCCGTTCGCGCCCGGTCGCTGGGAGCGTGAATTGCCACTGGTATCACCGGATTCCGCGGTGGACGGCGACGACCCGTCGGCCGGCGCCACCGGTTGCCCCGGCATCGGGCCGGAATCCTGGGCCTGCGGCTGATTCTGCGGCTGTTGTCCGCGCGGGTTCGGCTGGAGTCCCGGCACCGGAATGGTGATACCCGGCAGGATCTCGACCTGGGACGGCTTCACCACCACCGGCGGCTGGTACTCCTGTGTGGTGCTCGGGGCGGTGTAGGGCGCCGAGAAGGACGGCACACCGGCCTGGCCGCCGATCGCGGCGGGCTTCGGGAAGGTCTCCTTCGGCGTGCCCTCCAGCGCGCCGTCCATGGTGTCCTTCCAGATATCGGACGGCAGACCCGAGCCGTACATGATCGCTCCACCGGATGTCTTCAGCGCGACACCGTCCGCCGTACCCACCCAGACCGCGGTGGACAGCGACGGCGTGAAGCCGATCATCCACGCGTCCTTGTTCTGGCCGGTATCGCCGAGCTGCGTCGTACCGGTCTTGGAGCCGGACAGGCGCCCACCGGCCAGCCCGTGATTGCGCGAGGAGGCCGCGATCGGCTGCATGGCGGAGGTGAGGTTGTCGGCGACAGCCGACGAGATGCGCTGTTCACCGGCCACCTGGCCGCGATCGAGAAGCACCTGACCATCGGCGGTGACGACCTTGTCCACGAAATGCGGTTTGTGGTACATCCCCGATGCGGCGATGGTGCCGTAGGCGGAGGCCATATCCAGCGGGCGGACCTGGTACTGACCCAGGATGATGCCGTTGTTGGGGCCCGAGCCGTCGGGTTCGGTCAGGGTCTGGCCCACACCCGGAATCGAGTCGGGGATACCCATCTTGTGCGCCATGGCCGCGATCTTCGCCGGGCCGTTCGGCATATCGAGTTCCATGCGGTAGAAGCTGGTGTTCAGCGAGCGCTTCAGGGCCTCGGCGATGGTGCAGGTGCCGCAGGTCTCACCCTCGGCGTTGGTGATCTTGATGCCGTTGACGGTGAGATCCGAACTGTCGTACATGGTCGACAGCGGCTTGCCGAGCTCGAGGTTCTCGGCCAGGCCGAACACCTTGAATGTCGAACCGGACTGGAGACCGGCGTTGGCGTAGTCCCAGCCCTGGCCGTCGTCACCGCCGTAATAGGCCCGCACCGCACCGGTTTTCGGATCGACCGAGACGACCGCCGTGCGAACCTCGTCGCGCTCGCCCTGCATGTTCTTGTGCACCGAATCGACGGCGGCCTGCTGTGCCTTCTGGTCGATCGTCGTGGTGATCTGCAGACCCTCTTTGTTGATCTGCGTATCGCTGATGCCGGCGTCGGCCAGTTCCTGCATCACCTGACGCTTGATCAGGCCGTTGGAGCCGGGCTCCTGGGGACTGGAGTCGTCCTTGTTCGAACTCGACGGCTGCACCTTCGGATACACCATCTTGGTGCGATCGGCGGCGGGCAGATTGCCGCTGGCCACCATGCCGTCGAGCACGTAGTTCCAGCGCGCTTCGGCGCCCTTCGGATTGTTCTCCGGGTCCAGGCCGTACGGCTGCTGAATGGTCGCCGCCAGCATGGCGCCCTCTTCGACGGTCAGATCTTCGACCTTCTTGTCGAAGTAGGCGTGGGCGGCGGCATCGATACCGAAGGTGCCGCGACCGAACGGGATGGTGTTCAGATACGCGGTGAGGATGTCGTTCTTGCTCCACTGCCGCGCCATCTTGGCCGAGATCACCAGCTCGCGCATCTTGCGGCTGAGCGAATGCTGATTACCGACCATGGAGTTCTTGACGTACTGCTGGGTGATCGTCGAACCACCACCGGCGCTTTCCTTGCCCAGTACGTTGTCGCGTGCGGCACGGACGAAACCGGAGATCGAGAAGCCGGGGTTGCTGTAGAAGTCCCGGTCCTCGGCCGCGATGACGGCGTTGCGCACCTGCGGCGGGATCTGATCGATCGTGACGTCGGTCCGGTTCCCCTGCGGCGGAACGATTTTGCTGATGACCGAGGTGCCGTCGGACGCCAGAATTGTCGCGACCTGATTGGTTTTGAGATCGCCCGGTTGGGGTACGGAGACGGTCGTGTACGCGATCAGGAAGACCGCGCTGGGCACCACGATGGCCAGTGCGACCAGGACATAGATCACCCGGCGCACGATGCGCCACGGCGATTTCTTCTTGGCCTTCGGACCTTTGCCGCCCGGACCGTTTCCGCCGCCACCGCCGTTGCCCTTGCGGGGCGGTGGTCCCGACGGGGGAGTGCCCCCGACCGCGCGGCGGCTGCCCGTGCCCGGACCCGACCCCGGACGGGAGCCGGCGGGTCCGGAGCGGTTGGCCGCGCCGGAACGCGGGGTTCGCTGCGCCATGGCCTCACCGAGGGTGCCGGCCCCGATCTTCTGAGTGGCCTGGGATTTCTGCGTACTCTCACCGGGTTTGGCGATCTTCTGCGTGGACTGCGCGCCACCCGGACCGCCCGGTGCAGCGGGGCGGCGGGGACCACC
The DNA here is from genome assembly GCF_020733635.1 of Nocardia spumae. Lineage (NCBI taxonomy): Bacteria > Bacillati > Actinomycetota > Actinomycetes > Mycobacteriales > Nocardiaceae > Nocardia > Nocardia spumae. The sequence goes on from NZ_JAJFZL010000001.1 coordinate 354,073, forward strand.
TGCCGGATTCGGCTGTCCGCCGCGGACCGTGGGCTGTCCGCCGGTGCGCGGCGGGCCACCGGCCGGACCGCGCATCGGGGGTTTTCGATCACCCGGCGGCGGCCCCGGACGCCGGGGCGGTCCGCCCGCGGGATTGGGCGGCTGACCGCCGGGCGCCTGCGGCGGTTGCCCGCCGCGCGGTCCCGGGCCACCGACCGGCCCCGAGGGCGGTGCCTGGCGACGCGGCGGTAGCGGACGGGCACCGGGCGGATTCCCACCTGCCGGACGTGGTGGATAACCACCGGGTCCGGATTGCGGGCCGCGCGGAGGCCGACCGCCGTTCGGTCCATCGTCGTAAGGCGAAGTCACAGCCTGGATCTCCATAACTCGATACGGTCCGGATAGCTCTGCTGTGCGGGCGCGCCCGGCCGACTGCCGCCGGCCTGGGAACCGCTCCGCATCTCAGTCGAGTGTGCCTGTCATTCGGCCGCGGTCCGGCGGGCGCCGCTACGGCGACGCCGCGGTGCCGGGGTGTGCCCCAGCACATAGGACTGCACCAGATGGTTCCAACTACAGGTCCGGCACACCTCGACCACGTGCACCGAGAACTCTTCGCGAGTCTCGGCCAGCCGCACCAGTTCCTCGGGGGTTCTAGCGGAACCCGCGACCGGCCCCAGACCGTCGCCGTAGACCCACGATACGAGCGTGAGCTGTTCTCTTCGGCAGATCGGACATGTGACCTCGCTCCCCCGCCCGTGGAATTTCGCCGCCCGCAGGAGATACGGATTCGCATCACATACTTCGGCGACGTCCACACGGCCCGCATAGACATCGGCCAGCAGCGACCTGCGCCGGAGCGCATAGTCGACCACCTGCCGCTGAATTCGCACGAACCCAGAGTACTTGCGTCGGCGGCGGCACGGCATGCCACGGAGAGAAGGAGCACGTTCCTTTCCGTTCACTATATCGGTCCGATATAGTTGGCAATCGCATCCATCGGTTAGGTCTGTTCAATACAGTCAGGAGGTGAGGCCCGTGCTCGAACTAGCGATTCTCGGGCTGCTCCTGGAGTCACCCATGCACGGCTACGAGCTGCGCAAACGGTTGACGGGCCTGTTGGGACCGTTCCGGGCTTTCTCCTACGGGTCGCTGTACCCGACGCTGCGGCGCATGCAGACCGACGGTCTGATCGCCGAGGAGAGTCCGGCCGGCGCGGTCACCCGCCGGGCCCGCCGGGTCTACCAACTGACCGAGACCGGTCGGGAGCGGTTCAGTGAACTGCTCGCCGATACCGGCCCGCAGAACTACACCGATGACGGCTTCGGCGTTCATCTCGCCTTCTTCAGCCGCACCCCCGCAGAAGCGCGGATGCGGATTCTCGAGGGCAGAAGGCGGCAGGTCGAGGAGCGCCGAGAAGGACTGCGGGAGGCGATAAAACGTGCCAGCGGAACGCTGGATCGCTACACCCGCCAGCTCCATCAACTCGGTCTCGAATCAAGCGAGCGCGAAGTGCGCTGGCTCAACGAGTTGATTGCAGCGGAGCAATCAATGAAGGCGGCACCACAGAAAGAGGGAAATGTCGGCCATGAGTGATGTCAATCCGGCTGCTGAGATTCGCGTTGCCATCGTCGGTGTGGGTAACTGCGCCTCCTCGCTGGTCCAGGGCGTGCAGTACTACAAGGACGCAGACGAGAACTCGACCGTCCCCGGTCTGATGCACGTCAAATTCGGGCAGTACCACGTGCGCGATGTGAAGTTCGTCGCGGCGTTCGACGTCGATGCCAAGAAGGTCGGCTTCGACCTGTCCGATGCGATCTTCGCCAGCGAGAACAACACCATCAAGATCTCCGATGTGCCGCCGACCGGCGTCACCGTGCAGCGGGGCCCGACCCTCGACGGCATCGGCAAGTACTACGCGCAGACCATCGAGCTCTCCGAGGCCGACCCGGTCGACGTGGTGCAGACGCTGAAGGACGCACAGGTCGATGTGCTGGTTTCGTACCTGCCTGTCGGTTCGGAAGACGCCGACAAGTTCTATGCGCAGTGTGCCATCGACGCCAACGTCGCATTCGTGAACGCGCTGCCTGTCTTCATCGCCTCCGACCCGGCCTGGGCGCAGAAGTTCGTCGACGCCGGCGTGCCGATCGTCGGTGACGACATCAAGAGTCAGGTCGGCGCGACCATCACCCACCGCGTGATGGCCAAGCTGTTCGAGGACCGCGGCGTCCAGCTCGACCGCACCATGCAGCTCAACGTGGGCGGCAACATGGACTTCAAGAACATGCTCGAGCGGGAGCGTTTGGAGTCCAAGAAGATCTCCAAGACGCAGGCCGTCACCAGCAACCTGAAGAAGGAACTGGGCGCCAACGATGTGCACATCGGCCCGTCCGACCACGTCGGCTGGCTCGACGACCGCAAGTGGGCCTACGTCCGCCTCGAAGGCCGCGCGTTCGGTGACGTGCCGCTGAACCTGGAGTACAAGCTCGAGGTGTGGGACTCGCCGAACTCGGCCGGCATCATCATCGACGCCGTGCGGGCGGCCAAGATCGCCAAGGACCGCGGCATCGGCGGACCCGTCATCCCGGCCTCGGCCTACCTGATGAAGTCCCCGCCGAAGCAGCTCGCCGACGACATCGCGCGCACTCAGCTGGAAGCGTTCATCATCGGTAGTGAGTAGTCTCCGACATTCGACGCGCCCCCGGGTATCCGGGGGCGCGTCGTCGTTTCGGCGTTGTGTAGCGGCGTTTACACAGTGAGCGTCGCCGGGATGGCGGTGCTTCCGGTCGCGGGACGGCAGGATGTGTTTCACGTTGCCGAACAGGCCGAAACATTTTGGAGTACAACATGATCAGCAAGATTCGCCGGATCGCCACCGTCGCCGCGGCCACCGCGGTCCTCGCCGGAGCGGGAGCCGGAATCGCCTCGGCCACACCGGAAACCCACGTGCCGGCGCGCACCGGCTGGGAATGGCTGTGCGTCTTCGACCGGGGCTTCGACTGGCACTACTACAACTTCTGTGACCGCGACTACTGGCACGGTCGCCACCACGACGACTGGAACCGCTTCCACCGCGACCACTGGAACTACGACTACAACTGGTTCCCCCACCGCTGAGCCGGTATGACGATGCGTGCCCCTGGGAAGCCCGAGAAGCTCCCAGGGGCATTTTCGTGTATGCAAGGGGGCGCGAATATCGGCGGTAGGTAGGTGGTGCGACAGTGTTCGAGCTGAGAGCGCTGACCTGGGCGACGGCGATGTCGCTGCCCGCCCTGGGACTGTGGTTGCTCATCGCCAACCCGATGCTCGACGCTCATTACGAACATCATGTGGGGCACTTCTGGCTGGTGTTGTCCGCGGCGGTGCTCGCGACAATCCTGGGCGTCATCCTGTTTCGCGCCGCCCGGGCTCGCCGCGACGTCCGGTTGATCCTGGTCTCGCTGGCCTTCCAGTTCTCCGCCGGATTCCTCGCACTACACGCGATCGCCACCCCCGGGGTGATCCTGAACTCGCCCAATGCCGGATTCGTGTACGCGGTTCCGATCGGGTTGACCCTGGGTGGAATCGCCGCGTTGGCATCGGCCGTCGAATACCGGCCCGCGGCGGCCGCTCGACTGAACCGGCTGAGCTGGTTGCTGTCCGCGCTACCCGCGCTGAGTTTCGCGGTGTGGTCGGCGATCTCGCTGACCCGCCTGCCTCCGTTGAACGGAACCCCGAGTCCGACCGAATCCTCCGGCCCGCTGGTGGGTATCGCGTCGGTGGGCGCGCTGTGTTATCTCGGCGCGGCCATCGCGTACGCGTGGCAGTTCATCCGTCGCCGCGCGTTGTTGCCGCTCATGGTCTGCAGCACCTTCGTGCTGTTGATCGAGGCGCTGCTCGCGGTCGGGTTCGGGCGCAGCTGGCGGACCTCCTGGTGGGAGTGGCACCTGCTGATGGGGGTGGCGTTCGCGCTCATCGCCCTGAGCAGTCATCTGCAGTTCCGCCGGGAGGGCTCGGCGCTGGGCCTGTTCGACAGCGTCACCTTGCGTCAGACCATGGCCTCGCTCGAACGTGACTACGCGCGCGCCCTCACCGAGATGGTCGGAGTACTGCGAGATCGGGCCGCCAGTGGGGTCCCCGAGCAGGAACCCCTCGGATCGGTGGGTGTGCAGCTGTCCCGCCGATTCGGGCTCACCGAACGGCAATTCGCTGTCCTGGAACAGAATGCCCGCCTGTACGGGCAGCTCGATGACCTCTTCCGGTCGTACATGTCCCCGGCGGTGGCGACCGAATTGCTTGCCGATCCGGCCCAGGCCGACCTGGGCGGGCGGATCGCGGAAGTCAGCGTACTCATGGCCGATCTGTCCGGATTCACGCCGTTCGCGGAGAGCACCGATCCCGCGCTCGTCGTACAGATGCTCAATACCTATTACGGCGCCATCGTGCCGGTCATCCTCGGGGAGGGCGGGACGGTGGTGCAATTCGTGGGCGATGCGGTCATGGCGGTGTTCAACGCCCCCAATCCGCAGCCCGCCCATGCGCTGCACGCGGCCCGGGCGGGACTGGGCCTGCAGCAGGCTGTGGCGTGCATCGCCGCGGGCCGGCCGGACTGGCCGCGCTTCCGGGTGGGTGTCAACTCCGGTCCCGCCCTGGTCGGCAATGTCGGCGCGGCGCAGATGCGCAACTACACCGCCATCGGGGATACGACCAATCTGGCGGCGCGCTTGGAGGGGGTGGCCGAGCCCGGCACCGTGGTCATCGGATCCTCGACGTATGCGCAGCTCGGCCAGGGGGCGCAGGTGCGTGTGCTGAGCGGGATCACCGTCAAGGGCCGGCGTGAACCGGTCACCTGCTACGTCCTCGAGGGGCTGCGATGACCACCGAATTCGCGTTGCTGCGCGGGCTCGAGGACGCCGAGCGCCGGCAACTACTCGCCTCCTGCACGCCTCGGCGGTTCAAACGCCGCGAAATCCTGTGTCACGAAGGCGATCCCGGCGACACACTGCATTTGATCAAATCCGGGCTGCTGCTGATCCGGGTGGCCACCCCGCTCGGCTACACCGCCACGCTGACCGTCATCGGGCCGGGTGACGCGTTCGGTGAGCTGGCGCTGCTGAGCCCCGATGCCAAACGCACCGCCACGGTGGAGGCCGCGGAGAACGCGGAAACCCTGAGTCTGAGCCGCGCACAGCTGACCGCGCTGCGCGCTACCCATCCCGATATCGAGCGGATGCTCACCCGGACCCTGGTCGAGCAGGTTCGCCGACTGTCCGGGATGGTGCTGGAGGCGCTGTATCTGCCCGTCGAGGCGCGGGTGGTGCGGCGGCTGGTCAACCTCGCCCGGATCTACGGCGGCGGCGCGCCGATCGCCGAAATCCGGCTCACCCAGGACGACCTGGCCTCCATGGCCGGGACCACCCGGGTCACGGCGAACAAGATCCTGCGAGAGCTGGAGCAGCGCCACATCGTCGAGCTGCGGCGCGGGCGCATCGTCGTCACCGATCGCGCCGCGCTCGTCGCCGCCGCGCGTTCGTATCACTGACGGACGACCGCGGTGCGCTCAGTCCAGTGACACGTACACCTCGACGGAGGTGGGGCCGGTATAGCGCTCGATCTCCGCGGTGTGGGAGCGGGTGATGGTGCCCGAGCTCTCGGCCTTGGCGACCTTGGCCCAGGCGGTGCGCAGCAGATCGTAGGGCTTGTCGGAGACGACGAACTTGGCGTAGCGGCCCGCGGGGATGCGGGTGATCACATCGCCGGTGTCCAGGTCGGCCAGCTCATCGAGTTCGTAGCCGAGGACCGCGACCGCATGGTCGTCCTGACCGATATAGGCCGCCACCCGGGGCACGTTCTTCTCCCGGGAGAGGTAGCGGTCCCAGGTGAAGTTCACCAGATCCAGATCACGGGCGGTCACCTCGCGGCCGGCGAGCGGGACGGTGAGCCCGCCGACGAGGCTCGGCTCCAGGGTGACGATTTCGAAATCCACGGTCCCTACCTGTTCTCGGCGATGGAATTGCCCTGTGCCACAGTGCCGCTCGGCGCATCGGTCAGCGAATCGCTCTCCAGGGCGACGAACACCTCGACCGTGCGGGCATCCGGATAGCGCTCGAAATCGCCGGTGTAGGCGCGGACCAATGCTCCGGCCGCCTCCAGATCCCAGACCGCGCGCCAGATCGAGACGATGGTGTCGCCCAGATCGTCGCCGGTACGCAGGAACCGCGCGAACTTCGCCGCCGGGACGCGGGCCAGGACATCGCCGGGCTGCAGATCGTCGATGCTCTCGCAGCGGTAGCCGACGATATGGGTGAGATACGAACCGATCTCGGGCGCGTGATCGACGTAGGCGGTCGCGGGCGGCCCGGGTAACCGGCGCGCCAGCGTTCGCTTCCAGGCCTCTTCCACCTTCTGCCGGCGCGGTCCCTCCACCGCCAGCGCAGGGCTGCGTAGCACCGTGCCCGCCACCAGTGTCTCGTGGCGCTCGACGATATTGAAATCCACCCGTGTCGCCCCTAAATGTCTCGTAACCGACCCCATTCCACCCTATCGGCGCGTGCTGGGTGATGGCCGGATAACACCAATTCGTTTCATCACAGCGTGCCGGATCGGCCGGTCATCCCGGAACCGGGACGGTCAGACCGGGGAATATCTCGATCTGCCGCGGCGGTGGCGGTGCCGGCGGTGGCGGCGGCGCGGGCGGAATGATGATCACCGGCGGGGCCGGCGCCTCCTCCTGCTGTTGTTGCTGGGGCGGTTGCAGCACATCGAACGGTGCCTGTCCGGTCGGCTGCGGCGCGGCCGGTTGCGGCGCCGGCTCCGCGAACGGCCCGCCCTGATTCTGCGGCGGCGGCGTGGCGAACGGACCCGCCGCGGGGGCGGGTTCCGGATTCGCGAACTGCTCGACCGGCGCTCCGGCCAGCGCGCCGTCCATGGTGCGTTTCCAGATATCGGAGGGGAGGCCGGAACCGTAGATCATGCCGCCGCCGGCGGTCCGGATCGGTTGCGGCTGGTCGGTGCCCACCCAGACCGCGGTGGACAGCGACGGCGTGAAGCCGATCATCCAGGCGTCCTTGTTCTGCCCGGTATCGCCGAGCTGGGTGGTGCCCGTCTTGGCCGCCGAGGGCCGCCCGGCCAGATTGTGGCCGTTGGAGTAGGCGGCGATGGGCTGCATCGCCTTGGTCGTCGTATCGGTGACAGCGCGCGGGAACCGCTGTTGCGGCGGAGGCAGCGGCTCACCGGCCCCGGCCACACCACGATCGAGCAGTACCCGGCCGTCGCCGGCCACCACGCGCTGGACGAAATACGGCTGGTGGTAGGTGCCCGAGGCCGCGATCGTGGCGTACGCCGACGCCATATCGATGGGCCGCACCGAATACACGCCGAGCACGATCGACGGGGCGGCCGTGCCATCGGGATCGGTCAGCGAGATACCCGGCACACCGGGGATCTCCTGCGGAATTCCGGCCTGGTGGGCGGCATCGGCCACGGATTTCGGGCCGATGGCCTCGGTGAGCCGGTAGAAGCTGGTGTTCAGCGATCGTTTGAACGCCTCGCCCAGACTGCAGGTGCCGCACGATTCGCCTTCGACGTTGGTCACCCGCACCCCGTTCACAATGACCGGCGCGCTGTCGAGCTGATTGGACAGGGTGAAGCCCTGTTGCAGTGCGGCCAGAACGGCGAAGGTCTTGAACGACGAACCGGTTTGCAGCGGCGCCTGCGCGAAGTCGAATCCGACACCGTCGTCGCCGCCGTAATAGGCTCGCACCGCCCCGCTGCGCGGGTCGATCGACACCACCGCGCTGCGCAACTGCGGCGGCTGCCCGTCGAGTGTGCGATGCACGGCGTCGAGCGCCGAATCCTGCGCGCGGGGGTCGATGGTCGTGGTGATCCGCAGGGCCCCGGTGTTGATCTCCTGATCGCTGATGCCCGCCCCGTGTAGTTCCCGGACGACCTGGGTGCGGAGCAGGCCGGCCGGCCCGTGTGCGGCGTCGTCATCGGGTTTGGGCGCGGGCGCGATATCCGGGAACCGGACCGCGTCGCGATCCCCCAGTTTCAGCACGCCCATCCCGACCATGCCGTCGAGCACGTAGTTCCAGCGGGCCTTCAGTTGATCGAGATGGGTTTCCGGATCCAGGATGGAGGGTGTGCGCACGACTGCCGCCAGGACCGCGCCCTCGGCCAAGGTCAGCTCCGAGACGGGTTTGTCGAAGTAGGCGCGGGCGGCGGCGCCGATACCGTAGACGCCGCGTCCGTAGTAGATGGTGTTGAGATAGGCGGCGAGGATGTCGTCCTTACTCCACTGCCGCGCCATCTTCGCCGAGATGACCAGCTCGCGCATCTTGCGCGACAGGGTGCGCTCCGAGGTCAGGAACGCGTTCTTGACGTACTGCTGGGTGATCGTGGAACCGCCGCCGGCGTCGTCGTGGCCGAGCAGATTGTCGCGGGCCGCCCGCAGGTACGCCGAGGCGGAGAATCCCGGATTGCGGTAGAAGTCGCGATCCTCGGCGGAGAGCATGGCGTCGCGCATGGTCTGCGGCACCTCGGACAGCGGCACCGGAGTCCGATTGCCTTCGGGGGGAATGATTTTCGCGAGGACGGTGGTGCCGTCGGCGGCGGTGACGGTGGCGATCTGATTGGTCTGCACCGCACCGGGATCGGGAACCTCGGCACTCCAGTAGGCCAGCACCAGCACCAGTGAGGGGATCGCGACGAAGATCAGGAAAAGGGCCAGCAACAATCGCCGGACGCGTTGGCCCCGGGTCCGCGGTCCGCGTTCCGGCGCGTCCGCCGGTTTCTTTCGCCGCCGAGGCCTGCCGCTGTGCGGCCGGGTGGTCGTCTCGCGCTGTTTCCACCCGGCGACCGAGGCATAGGGCGCCGTTTCCGGGCGGCCACGCCGCGGCTTGCGGGTCGAGCTCACGATCATCTCCTCCCGGAGCGTCGGCGAACCAACACAAGAACCGTGTCCGAATCCAGCCTACGACGCGAACCGGCCCGACCTGAATAGCTATCATTCAGTAAACCATCGAGTAATGGTATAGATCCACTCCCGGACCGCCCCGTGGGCCGACCGTGCCGGCTGTGCGATCCGCCCTCGTCGCGACTCCCAGAAATGGGAGTATTCGCCTTGCGCGAGAGTGCTTTTCGTGTTCACTCCACCTCTTCCGCGGCCGTTGGAGTTAGACGTTCGAGCTGTATTTTGTGATGTGCGGCACCGAGATCCGCTCCGGATGGTAGCCCGACAAACCGCCTGGTAGCTTCCGTTTTGTTCGTGCAGCGTCGCGCCTCATATCCACCCTCCGACCAGCGGAACGTTCCTTCTATCCACACATTTAGTGCGCCTCTTCGTCGTGGAACGAGGCGGGAATCGTCATACCTACCCGCAGCCGATTTCACGGTCGCCGTCGACGGTGAAGCCGGTTGGCGGCACTGATGGAGCCCTCATGACACGCACCATCGCGACGCCTTCGAAACGCGCGCTGGAAATACTGGAAATACCCGCTGCCGTAGTGCGCAGCCGGGGTCTGTTGACCGGATACTTCGCCGGACTCGGCGTAGTGATGGCCATCTGGGGAACTCGAATTCCGGCCGTTCAGGAGTCCGTCGGCCTGGACACCGCCGGGCTGGCCGCGGTACTGCTCGCCGCCGCGGTCGGCATGGTCGCCGGTCTTCACCTCGGCGGCCGGCTCGCCGGACCGCACCGCCTCGCCGCGCTGCTGACCGGCGGCGGAGTCGGTCTCGCCGGCAGCCTCGCGGTGCTCGGCATATGCCGGACTCCGATCGAACTCGCGGTCGCGGCGCTGCTCTTCGGCGCCGCGCACGGTGTGCTCGACGTCGCGGCGAACGCCTCGGCGGTGCGCTGCCAGCAGCTCTACGGCCGGCCGATCATGTCGGGCTTCCACGCGGCCTACAGCCTCGGCGCACTGGGCGGGGCGGTGATCGCCGCTGCCGCCGCCCACCACTCGCCCGTGTACGTGTTCGGGGTCACCGCCGCCGCGGCGATCGTGGCCACGGTCGCGGTCGCGCCGATCACCCGCGGTGTCGCGGCGATGGCGGGCCCCGAACCGGCGGTGCCGGCGACGCGGGACCGGGCGCCCGGACTGTCCCGATCCCAAATCTGTCTGCTGGGCTTGCTCGCCGCCGCATGCCTGCTCGGCGAGGGCGCCGCCGCGGATTGGTCGGCGGTCCATCTCACCGGGCTGCACGCGTCCCCCGCGATCAGCGCCGCCGCGTACGCCGGATACAGCGCGGCCATGGCCGGCGGCCGGTTGTTCGGTGATCGGCTCATCGCCCGCTTCGGTGCGCCGAGAGTCGTTCGGACGGGCGCGATCGCGGCCTCGGCCGGACTGCTCGCGGGCCTCTCGGTGCCCGAGGCGTCCTTCGCGCTGACCGGCTGGGCCGTTTTCGGGCTCGGCCTGGCGGTCACGATTCCGTCCCTGTTCACCGCGGCCGGGGCGGGTGGGCCCCGCGCGGTCGCCGCCGTGGCCGTGACCGGCTATCTCGGCCTCCTCGCGGGACCGGCGCTCATCGGCGCGCTGGCAACCGTGACCACCCTGCCCGTCGCCCTCGCCCTGCCCGCGCTGCTCGCCGCGGGCGTGGCCGCACTCTCCCGCCGAGCCCTGTCCGATCGAGCCTTGGAGAACCAGTGGTAACCGTATTACCTTCGCAGCCCGCGGCACTCGATGCCGTCATCTTCGACTACAACGGCGTCATCGGCCTGCACCCGACCGTGCCCATGTGGAGTGAACTCGCCGAACTCGCCGGATGGCAGCAGGACCGGCTCGGGCACTTCCAGAGCGCGTTCTGGAGTGCCCGCGAACCCTACGATTCCGGCGACTCCGACGACGCCGCCTTCTGGACCGCGGTACTCGGCCGTCGACCGGATCCGGAACTGCTCGACCGGTTGCGTACCGTCGACACCGCGCTGTGGACCCGTACCGACCCCCACGTCGTCGCGCTGCTCCACCGGATCCGGCAGGCGGATCTACCGATGGTGCTGCTGTCCAACGCGCCCCACCCGGTGAGCGACGCCCTCGACGACTCCGGCTGGCGCGCCCTGATGACCGACGCCCTCTACTCGGCCCGGCTCGGCATGAACAAACCCCACCCCGACACCTACCGAAACGCGCTCGCCGCGACCGGAGTTCACGATCCGGCCCGGGTGCTGTTCATCGACGATCGAGCCGACAACTGCCACGCCGCCGCGGGCATCGGCCTGCGCACCCTGCACTACACCGGCTCCCCCGGCGACATAGAAAGGCACCTGGGCAAAGACACGGTCGCCGCGTGACGACTCGCCCGCGACCACTGATGTCGTGAGCACGTGGGTAACTCACCGCCGCCCCCCAGAACGCATCCCGCGGCGCTCACGGCGCGCTGAATACCCGGGGAGGCGGGCCGGCCCCTAGCTCTTCACACCGCCGGCGGTCAGACCGGAGATGATGCGGCGCTGGAACAGCAACACCATGATCACCAGTGGCACGGTCACGATGATGCCCGCCGCCATGATCGCCGCGTACGGCTGAACCAGCGGATCGTTACCGGAGAACCGGGCGATGGCGACGGTAACGGGCTCGGTCTTGTCCGTCGACAGCAGGCTGGCCAGCAGGTACTCGTTCACCGCGGCGATGAAGGCCAGAATCGCCGTGGTGAACACCGCCGGCGCGGCCAGCGGCAACATCACCAGCCGGAATGCCTGGAACCGGCTCGCACCGTCGATGCGGGCCGCTTCCTCCAGCTCCCAGGGCAGTTCGGCGAAGAACGACGCCAGGATGTAGACGGTCATCGGCAGGACGAACGAGATGTTCGGGACGATCATCGCCTGGTAGTGCCCGATCCAGCCGATATTGGTGAACAGCTGGAACAGCGGCGTCACCAGCACGACCACCGGGAACATCGAGGCGCTCAGGATCAATCCGGCGACCAAGGTCTTGCCGCGGAAGGAGATCCGCGCCAGCGCGTAGGCGGCCATCATGCCGACGGCCAGCGCGATCACCGTGGTGGCCGCGCCGATGATGACGCTGTTGGTCAGCGCGCGGCCGAAGTCGTTACCCCGGCTGGTGTCGAAGGCGTTGCGGAAGTTCTCGAGGGTCACATGGGTGAACCACGGGGTGTTGTCGAAGGTGTAGTCCGGATCGCGGAAGGCGGTCACCGCCATCCAGTAGAACGGGCCCAGACCCCAGACCAGGATGATCACCGCGCCGAGGTACACCCGTGCGGAGCGCCACCACGGAGTGTGGGAGCCGCGGGTCACCGCTGGACGGGCGGCGGTATCGGTGGTTGCAGTGGTAGCGGCAGCCATCAGCGTGCCCTCCGTGATTCGCGGGACACCCGCACCCGGTCGGGCTCGATGGGAGCTGCGCGATTGTGACTCATCGTGCCCTCCGTTGTTCTTCCTGGGTGGCCACCGCATTGGCGCCCAGCACCTTCACCAGCACGAATGCCACCGCGAAAATCATCAGGAAGGTGAGCACGGACAGTGCGGCCGCGCTGTTGGAACCCTGCCGCACCTGATCGACGACCAGGATCGAGATGGTCCGGGTCGCCGGATTGCCGCCCATCATGATCGCCGGCAGATCGTAGAGCCGCAGCGCGTCCATGGTCCGGAACAGCACCGCGACCAGGAGTGCGGGCTTGAGCAGCGGCAGTGTGATGTGGGTGAACCGCTGCCAGGCCGAGGTGCCGTCGACCTTGGCCGCCTCGTAGACGTCGTTCGGGATCACCTGCAGTCCGGCCAGGATCAGCAGCGCCATGAACGGCGTGGTCTTCCAGACGTCGGCGATGATCACCGCGAAACGGGACGCCCAGGGATCGGTCTGCCAGAGGATGTGGGTGTGCAGTACCCGGTTGACCACCCCGTCGTACTGGAACATGAACTCCCACAGCCGGGCGGTGACCGCGGTCGGGATCGCCCATGGAATCAGCACGGCCGCCCGCAGCAACGCGCGGCCGCGGAAGGTCTTACCCATGACCGTCGCCATGCCCAGGCCGATGGTCGCCTCCAGCGTCACGGTGATCACCGTGAACAGCAGGGTGATGCCGATCGCCGCCCAGAACTGCGACCCCAGATTGCCGGTCGGGCAGGCCTCGGTCCCGCCGCCGGGCAGCGTGCACTGCTGCAGCAGCCAGTGCGTGTAGTTGCTGAAGCCGGCGTTGCCGCCCTCGACGAACATGCCGGTGGCGGGGTCGAGACCGGCATCCTTCTGGAAGGACATCACCACGGCGCGGACCACCGGATAGCCGATGACGACGGCGAGCGTCACCAGCACCGGTGCGACGAACAACCACGCGCGCCCCGAACCCGGAGGGAAGAGCCGTAAGCTTCGAGAGTTACTGTCGTGCTTCGGTTTCGGGCTCTCCGACTGATCGTCGGGTGGCGCGAGTTCGGTCGCACCCGAAGGATTCGACACGTTCAACTCTCCTACGGGGCAGACTGCGGGCAGGGACGTCAGGAGCCGGCGGCTTCGATGCCCTTCTGCATGCCGATAATCGCGTCATCGACGGATTTGGCTCCGGTCAACGCAGCATATGCGTTGTCCTGGATCGCTTTCGACACCGCCGGGTAGAACGGGGTCACCGGCCGCGGCACGGCGCTGGCGATCGAATCCTTCAGGGCGGGAAGGTACGGGAACTTCGCGATCAGCGCCGGATCGTCGTACATCGACGACCGCACCGACGGCAGCGCGCCCTCGGAGACGATGCGCTGGGCGTCCTCGCTGATCAGGAAGCGCAGGAAGTCCAGCGCGGTGGCCTTGTGCTTGGAGTAGGAGCTGATGGCGGCGTTGTAGCCACCCAGGGTCGACGCGCCGATGCCGTCCTTACCGGGCAGCGGGGACACGCCGAAGTTGCCCTTCACCGCGGAGGAGTCGGCCCCGGCCACGCCGTAGAAGTTCGGCCAGGTGCGCAGGAACATCAGCTTGCCCTGGGCGAAGGCGTTCTGGGATTCCGGCTCCTTGAAGGAGATGGCCTCCTTGGGGATGTCACCGTTCTTGTAGGCGTCGGTGAGCACCTGCAGACCGGCGCGCGACTGCGGGGAGTTCACCGTCGCGGACTTGCCGTCCGGGCCCACGAAGGAGCCGCCGTAGGCGTTGATGACCTCGGCCGCGTTCACGGTCAGGCCTTCGTAGGGCGCGAACTGCCCGGCGTAGCAACCGATTCCGTGGTCACGTGCGATATTGCAGTCGGCCAGCAGCTCGGGCCAGGTCTTCGGCGGATTCGGGACCAGATCCTTGCGGTAGTACAGCAGACCGCCGTTGGTGTTGCGTGGTGCCGCGTAGAGCGTGCCCTGATAGGTGGCGCTGGCGACGGTCGGCGACAGCAGGGTGGAGGTGTCGAGCGCGAAGGAGTCCTTCAGCGGCTGGATCCAGCCCTTGGCCGCGAATTCGGCGGTCCACGGCACGTCCAGCGCCATCACGTCGTAGTCGGACTGTTTGGCCCGCATGTGCTGGGCCAGATCGTCGTACTGCTGGGAGGCGTCGTTGGACTGCTCTTTGAAGGTGACCTGCTCGTTGGGATGCGCGGCATTCCAACGATCGATGAGTTGCTTGACCGCACCGGTCTCGGTGGTGTCCTTACCCTCGACGTAGGTGATCGGGCCGCGCCCGCCCAGATTCTGGGTGGTCGGATTGCTGCCGTCGCCGCTCGAACAGGCACTCGTGAGTCCGGCGGTGAGCAGCGCCGCCGAGGCTGCGGCCAGTGCGGCACGAGACATGAGGGATCCGCGTCGCGACCCGGCCGCCCGCGGCCGAGCCTTGTCCGAGGACGCCTTGTTCAAAGCCATCGATACTCCAGGGTCGTAACGAACACAGCTGCCAGGGCGTGAGCGCCCGCACACTGCGCCGGTTGCACAAGGCAAGATACATTGTTCGGCTGCTCGGTGACATACGGCGTCCGCCCGGCGACATACGGCGTGGGCCCGGCGACATACGGCGTGGGCCCGGCGACATACGGCGTGGGCCCGGCGACATACGGCGCCGGTGGTCCCGGCACGATGTCGGTGAGTTCTCGTATCCTGGCGCTCGATGTCGACTCAGCTGCCTCAGGACAAACTGCTCACCCGGATCGGTGGGCTGTTGCGCCAGGCCGAGTCGACCGACAACGAGCACGAGGCCGAGGCCTTCCTGGCGGCCGCTCAGCGCCTGGCGACCCGTTCGTCGATCGACCTGGCGGTGGCGCGTGCGCATATCGCCGGCCGGGAGCGGCGGCCCACGCCGATGCAGAAGGTGGTACCGATCGGCGCGGCCGGTAAGAAGGGGCTGCGAACCTATGTGCAGCTGTTCGTGGCGATCGCGGCCGCGAACGACGTGCGCTGCGATGTCACCCGCACCTCCACCCAGGTCTACGCCTACGGCTTCGACACCGATATCGCGACGTGCGAGGCGCTCTACACGAGTCTGCTGGTCCAGATGGTGCGGGCGTCGGATCACTACATCAAATCCGGTGCCTACAAAACGGCGACGGTGGACAAGATCGTGATCGAAACGCGCTGGGGCCGAAAGGTGCAGCGTCGCATACAGGCCCCTGTCGCGGCCGTGACCGCGCGGCTGAACTTTCAGATGGCCTTCGCCGAACGGGTGGGCAGGCGCTTGGCGGAGGTGAAATCGGAAGTGGAGTCGGAGGCGGTTCGCGACGACGAGGCCGCGGCGGGTGCGCCGTCGGCGGGAACCGCTGTGGCACTGCGCAACAAGGATCTCGAGCTCACCGATTTCTATGCCCGTACCTCCGAGGCCCGGGGCACCTGGCGTGGTCCGCAGGAGTCCGCCGGATACTCGCGGGCGGCCCGTCGCGCCGGTGATCGCGCCGGCCGGAACGCGCGGCTGGGGCTGTCCGCCGAATTGCCCTCCGCGCGGCGCAGTGTGGAAGCTCCGGGGGCATGATCGGGCCGGCGGAATCGTCGTGACACCGCGTGATTCGCAGCGCTCCCGGGTGTACGACGCCGAGGGACTGGTGCGCCGGATGTTCGATCGCGCCGACGAATTCGGCGCGCGCACGATCGAACTGCTCGGTTCGACGATAACCCTGCCGATCGAACGCAAATTCGCGTCGGTGGAATCGGTGCAGACCTACGCGGATCGAGTGCTGGCACTGAACTGGGTACGCGCCCGATGGGTCCGGGCCGCCGCGCCGCTGACCGTGAGAGCCCGCGCCGGTGCGACCGCCGCGCACTACGAAACCGGCCGCGCGGTGCTGGCCGTTCCCCTGCACACCGGCGGAACTGCCTGGGCCCTGCGGGAATTGGTCGTTCTGCACGAACTGGCCCATCACCTCGAACCCCCCGGTGCCGAGCGCGCCCCGCACGGCCCCGAATTCTGCACCCGCTACCTGGACCTGCTCGACGGCGTCATCGGCCCCGAAGCCGCCCTTCTGCTTCGCACCACCCTGCACGACTGCGGCGCCCGAATCGGCTGACCCGCGGCGGGTGATGGATACGTCACGGCAGGCTCTCCCACGCCGTACCGGCGCGGGAGAGCCTGCCGCCGAGTCCGGCCGGTGACCCGCGCCGGCCGTTGCGATGCGATTACTGCCCGGGCGCCTCACCCACGGTGACCGCCGGGTCGATGAGACCGAAGACCTCGCCCTGGGGGGCCTGGATCACGGCGGAGCGGCCGAAGGGGGTGTCGTTGACGGGCATGAGCACCGTGGCGCCGAGTTCGCTTGCGCGGGCCACGGATTGGTCGGTGCCCGACACCTGGAACCAGGTCAGCCAGTAGGGCGGGGCCTCGCCGGGCACCGTGCTCGCATCCATCATGCCGCCCAGGACGTCGGTATCGGGACGGGAGAAGGTGGAGTAGACGAAGTTCTCGCCGTCGCCGATCTCGTCGAAGGTCCAGCCGAAGACGCGGCGGTAGAACTCCTGGGCGGTCGCGTAGTCGCGGGTATGGAGTTCGTTCCAGCAGTACGCGCCGGGTTCGTTGTAGATACCGGCCCCGGTGTGAGCCTTGGCCTGCCAGACGCCGAATACCGCGCCGGTGGGATCGGCCGCGACGCACATGCGGCCCACATCCATGACATCGGTGGGTGGGAAGAAGATGGTGCCTCCGGCCGCGGTGATGGCCGCGGCGATCGCATCGGCGTCGTCGGCGGCGAGGTAGGTGGTCCACACCGAGGGCATCGGTGCCGCGCCCATCTTCGGGCCGATCCCGGCTGCGGGCTTACCGTCGCGCATGGCCATCAGGTAGCCGCCCGCATCGGGCGGGCTGTCGAGAATCTCCCAGCTCAGCAAACTGGAGTAGAAGTCGCGGGCCGCTTGCGGATCGTCGACCGAACAGTCGACCCAGCAGGGTGTACCCTGCGGCCACGCGGAATCACGGGTGGGCATAGCGGAACTCCTATCGTGTCTTGGAGCACGTGAGAACTGCCGGTGGCACACGATCAGCTAATCACAGTCGCGCGACCGGGAACACCCTCGAACCCGGCCTGCCGGCTGCGAAATTCCGCCCTCAGCCGACCAGTCGCAGTACCCGGTCGAGCCGAGCGCGCCACCATGCCTCACGGTCCGGATCGGGATGGCGAAAACGCTGCAGGAGTGCCGGATCCGGTTGCGGAGGAGTACGCGGGACGGTGAGGTAGCCGTCGACGGGGCGCAGCGAATCGGCGACCACATCGCCGTCGAACAATTCGACGGTCCCCAGCCCGCAGGCATGGTCGAGTTCGGGCAGTGCGCCGGCGAGCGCGAGCTGCGCGGACAACCCGACGCTGGTCTCGAGCGCCGAGGAGATCACGCAGGGGAGTCCGGCCGCCTCGGCCACCCGCAGCGCCCGGCGGACCCCGCCCAGGGGGGTGCACTTCAGTACCGCGATATCGGCCGCCCCGGCCACCGCGACCCGCAGGGGATCCTCGGCCCGGCGGATGGATTCGTCGGCGGCGATGGGGATGTCGACCCGCCGGCGCACCGCCGCCAGCTCCTCGACGCTCCGGCAGGGTTGTTCGGCGTACTCCACACCGGCTGCGGCACGGTCGATCTGCTTCAGGTTCGTCACCGCGGTGTCGACATCCCACCGAGCGTTGGCATCCACCCGCAGTGCCGCGTCGGCGCCGAGTGCGGCGCGTACCGCGGCCACCCGTTCGATATCCTCGGCGAGCGAATCGGGGTGGTCGGCGACCTTGATCTTGGCTGTGCGGCAACCGGATTCGGCGGCGATCGCGTAGGCCCGCTCCGGGCCGACGGCGGGGACGGTGCAATTGACGGCGATCCGGTCGCGCACCGGTTCGGGCCAGCCGCTCTCGATCTGCTCCAGGGCGGTCGCCAGCCAGTTCGCCGCCTCGCGATCGTCGTATTCGGCGAACGGGCAGAACTCACCCCATCCCAGCGGCCCTTCGAGCAAGATCCCCTCGCGCACCGTGATGCCACGGAAGCGGTGACGCAGCGGAATGGCGTACACCAGGGCGGATGCCGGGTCCAGATCGCTCACCCGGCCAGCCTAATCAGCGTCGAGCCCTTGCCTGTGCGGCACCGCGGAAGTTTCCATGAAGTATGGAATTCCGGCTGGACCGCCCACGGCCGCGGTGGTGGGATGCCGCGTTGAGCGCGGTGTTGTATCTGGCCGCCTGTGCGCTGGCCTGGTTGATCTGGCGGTACGGGTTGCCGTACCGCGAGATGGCGCGGCAGCGCGCACCCGCCGCGCGCGACCTCGCCCCGGCGTACGTGGTCGCCGCAGGTGCTCTCGCGGGTGCGCTGCTGCTCGCCGGCCGGTGGATTCTGCGGGCGCTGCGGGAACGCCGCGCCGCCTGGCGTTACGCGGTGCTCGCGCTACCGCTGATCGCGGAGGCCTGGCTGGCCGGCTTCGCCACGGCACTGGTCGTGATCTCGTACTGAGATCACGGCCGGTGCCACGGCCGACATCACAGTCGCTCGTAGATGGTGGCGTTCGCCAGACCTCCCGCCTCGCACATGGTTTGCAGGCCGTAGCGCGCGCCGCGTTCGTGCAGGGCGTGGACCAGGGTGGTGGCCAGGCGGGCTCCGGAGGCGCCGAGCGGATGGCCGAGGGCGATCGCGCCGCCGTTGACGTTCACCTTCGACAGATCCGCGCCGGTATCGGCGGCCCAGGCCAGCACCACCGCGGCGAACGCCTCGTTGACCTCGAACAGGTCGATATCCGACAGCGACAATCCCGAGCGCTGCAAGACCTTTCGCGTCGCTGGGATGACCGCGGTGAGCATGAGCAGCGGATCGTCGCCCGCGACCGCGAAGGTGTGCAGCCGGGCCAGCGGGGTGAGGCCGAGCTGCCTGGCCTTCTCGCTGGTCATGATCAATACCGCGGCGCTGCCGTCGTTGATCTGACTGGCATTGGCGGCGGTGACGTTCCAGCCGATCTCCGGGAACCGGGCGGCGTAGGTTTCGCCATAGTAGGCCGGTCGCAATCCGGCGAGGGTTTCCAGGGTGCTGCCGACCCTGATGCCCTCGTCGGCGCTCAGCCCGCCCACGGGCGCGAGCTGGCCTTCGAACGAGCCGTTCTTCGTCGCGGCCGCTGCCTTCTCGTGGCTGGCCAGTGAGAACTCGTCCATCCGGGTGCGCGGAATATCCCAGCGGGCGGCGATCAGCTCCGCGCTGATTCCCTGGGGCACCAGCTCGTCCGGATACCGCTCGGCGAAGGCGACGCCGTTGATATCGGTGGCGCCGAGGACGCTCGAGCCCATCGGCACCCGGCTCATCGATTCCAGCCCGCCGGCGACCACGACGTCGTAGGCGCCGGCCAGGACGCCCTGTGCGGCGAAGTGGATGGCCTGCTGACTGCTGCCGCACTGCCGGTCGACGGTGGTGGCCGGTACCTGTTCGGGATATCCCGCCGCGAGGGCGGCCCGGCGGGTGATGTTGACCGACTGTTCGCCGACCTGGGTGACCACCCCGCCGATCACATCGTCGATCAGGACGGGATCGATCCCGCTGCGCCGCACGACCTCGCGCAGGCTGTGCGCGAACAGATCGACCGGGTGCAGGTCGTGCAGTGCTCCGGTGGCTTTGCCCCTGCCGATCGGGGTGCGTACGGCCTCGACGATCACTGCGTCTCTCATGGCGACTTCCTTCGCTATCGCGCCGTTGCGACGACCTAACTAGGTCGTTCTATAGCCAGATTAGAACCTGACGTTAGTTGTGGCAAGTCAGCGTTGTATGATGAGAATCATGCCGGTAAAGCTGGAAGGACCCTTGCGCGATCTGAATTCGTGGAAGCCGGACGGCTGCTCCATCGTCAAGGCGCTCGATATCGTGGGCGCCCGCTCGAGCATGCTGATTCTGCGCGAGGCCATCTACGGCACCACGCGATTCGACGGATTCGCCGCGCGGGTCGGGATCACCGATGCCGCCGCCGCGGCGGCACTGCGCAAACTCACCGAGGCCGGGCTGCTGCGCAAACAGCCCTATCAGGAGGAGGGGAAGCGCACCCGCAACGAATACGTGCTCACCGAGATGGGACGCGATCTGCTTCCGGTGATCTTCGCCCTGTGGCAATGGGGTGACAAATACCTTCAGGGCGGCACGCCGCCGCTGGAACGAGTCGAAGACACGACCGGGGAACCGGTGCGGGTGGAATTGCGCAGCAGCGGGGGCGACGAGGTCGCACTCGAGGACATCCGGGTCCGGGTGAACCGGGACCGGCGCCGTCCGCGGACCTGAACCGTCGTTCGCCTGCCCCCGAAGCAGGTTCGGGGGCAGGCGAGTTCGCGAAACGCTAGGTCAGACGGGCGCCGCTGGCCGGATCGAAGAAGTAGATGTGCTCGGCATCGGTGGTGAGGGTGAGCTTGTCACCCTTCTGCGGCGGGTTGCGCCAATCGGCGCGGGCCACGATCGTCTCGTCGCCGCCCGTCTCACCGATGGTGCGGCCGTAGATGTAGGCGTCGGAGCCCAGCTCCTCGACCACATCGATCTCCATCGCGATCCCGTCGGTCCCGCCCGCCAGATCGAAATGCTCGGGACGCACCCCGACGACGATCGTCTCGGTGGCCTTGTCGGCCACCGAGCGCGGTACGGCAACGGCATGTCCGCCGAGCGTCACCGAACCGTCCGACAGCGGCAGCGTGAACAGATTCATCGCCGGTGAACCCATGAATCCGGCGACGAACAGATTCGCCGGATCCCGGTACAGATCGCGCGGGGAGGCGCACTGCTGCAGCAGGCCGTCCTTGAGTACCGCGACCCGGTCGCCCATGGTCATGGCCTCGACCTGGTCGTGGGTGACGTAGACGGTGGTGGTGCCCAGCCGGCGCTGCAATTGCGCGATCTGGGTACGGGTCTGCACCCGCAGCTTGGCATCGAGATTCGACAGCGGCTCGTCCATCAGGAACACCTGCGGCTGGCGCACGATGGCGCGTCCCATCGCGACTCGCTGGCGCTGACCGCCCGACAGTGCCTTGGGCTTGCGGTCCAGGAACTGCTCGAGGTCCAGCAGTTTGGCGGCGTCCAGCACCCGCTGGTTCTTCTCCGCCTTCGGCACCTTGGCCATCTTCAACGCGAAGCCCATGTTCTCCGCGACGGTCATATGCGGATACAGCGCGTAGTTCTGGAACACCATGGCGATATCGCGCTGTTTCGGCTCGGCGTTGGTGACATCCCGGTCACCGATCAGGATCCGGCCGCCGTTGACATCTTCGAGACCCGCCAGCATGCGCAGCGAGGTCGATTTGCCGCAGCCCGACGGGCCGACCAGCACCAGGAATTCGCCGTCGGCGATCTCGAGATCCAGTTTGTCGACGGCGGGTGTGTCAGCCCCCGGGTAGAGCCGGGTGGCTTGGTCGAAAGTGACCGTGGCCATGGTGAATCAATCCCTTCACCGGCAGGAACGTGCCGGACGATCCGAGTAGAGGGGTCTTGCTTGGTTACTGGCTCCAGCATCCTGGACAGCGCCATCACATTAGCCGCAGCCGGTAAGGCCCTCTCAGCGCGAGCGGGTGGGAGGTCTCGTAGACGCTCACGCGCCGACGGCCACCTTTTGGGCGCCGGTGCGGTTGATGCGGTCCTTTCCCCACTCGGCCAGCGGGGCCAGCGCGGCGTTGAGACTGGTGCCGTGCTCGGTCATCGAATACTCGACCCTCGGCGGCACCTGCGGATACACCTCGCGGTGAATCAGGCCGTCCTCTTCCATCTCGCGCAGTTGCTGCACCAACATCTTCTCGCTGACCCCAACCAGCGCGCGACGTAGTTCGGCGAACCGTCGGACGCCGTTCTCTTGCAGCTCCCACAGGATGAGTGACTTCCACTTGCCTGCGACGACGTCCATCGCGGCGTCGATTCCGCAGAAGTATGGGCCCTCGCGTCTGCTAACCGTCATGTCAAAGCTCCTTACCAAAAGGTGGGTACCGCACAAAAATGTCAGTACTGGTCAAGTATGCCGGATCGAATCATGATGGGTGTCGCACATAAGCGAAAGGAAGAACTGTGGCAGAGCAGAAGAGCGTCACCGTCCTAGGTCTCGGTGCGATGGGCACCGAGCTGGCCCGCGCACTCGTGGCGGCTGGATACCGCACGGTGGTGTGGAACAGAACCGACGGCCGCGCCCAGGCACTGGCCGACTCGGGAGCGATCGTGGCCGATGATGTGGCGACGGCGATCGCCGCGGCGCCCGTGCTGGTGACGGTGCTGTTCGATGACGCGTCGGTCCGTGAGGTGCTGGCGCCGCACGCCGCCCTGCTGGCCGGACACACCGTTGTCAATGTCACCACCACGTCTCCGAATCAGTCCCGCGCCTTTGCCGAATGGGTGGTCGACCAGGGCGCGGACTATCTGGACGGAGGAATCATGGCGGTCCCGTCCATGATCGGCGGACCTGGATCGTCGATCTTGTTCAGCGGCAGCGAATCCGGCTTCAACGCGAACCGGGATCTGTTGGAGTTGTGGGGCGAGGCACGTTATCTCGGATCGGATCCGGGCCTGGCCGCGCTCTACGACTTCGCCTTGCTCTCCGGCATGTACATCATGTTCGCCGGATATATGCACGGCGCGGCGATGGTCGCGAAAGCCGGCGTGAAGGCGGAGGAGTTCGCGGGGATGGCGGCCCCGTGGCTCGCCGCGATGACGGGTGAGCTCGGAGCCTACGGCCGGGTGATCGACGGCGGAGATTACACGGTGCCCGGGCAGCAGAGCCTCGCCTTCTCGGACCTCACGAAGATGGTGGGCGCCGCGCGGGACGAGGGCGTCAGTCCGGAAGCGCTCCAGATGGTGCAGAACCTCATCGAACGTCAACGCGACCAAGGCTTCAGCGACCACGGCTTCGCCCGAATCTTCGAGTCCTTGGCCAATCGGAGCTAGCGCGTCCGCACGCCGGGAACTCGCCGAAGATATGCGGGAGACGTTCGAGGATCCGGTCGCCGGCCCGGGTCCAGGCGAACAGTTCGGGATCTTCGTTCCGCTCCGTGACCCGGTTGCGGATGTCCTTCTTCGACGTCCAACGGCGTTGCGGGAGCTCAAGTGTCGCGGTACTTGCGGATCTTGGCCAAGTTGCCGCAGCGCTCCATCGAGCACCAGCGGCGGCGGCCCGGGCGCGAGGTATCGACGAACAGCAGCCCGCAGTCTTCGGCGGCGCAGACACGGATCCGGCCGGCCAACGGGCCGGTGAACAGGTCGATCGCGTCGCGGGCCAGAGTGGACAGGGCGGCGCGGGTGGTCGGGGCGGCGTACTCGAGCGTGAGGCCGGGCCCGAGAACGGGTACCAGGGGCGGTTCGGCGGCGGCGGCGTTCAGGATCGCGATGTCGTCGGGCCGCACGGGATCACCGGCGGCCAATCCATAGGCGGCGTGTGTGATCGCTGTGCGCACCGCGCGCATGGCGGGCAGGTCCGATGAGGCCGCGGTCAGGTCCTCGAGTCCGAGCACGAACGAAACCCAACGCCGCAAATCGTCCACGGTGTGCACTATTTCCCAGCTCGCAAGTTCTCCGTCACCGCCGGTGTGCACGAAATCCAGTGCGGCCCGGCCGCTTCGGAAGCGTCGGCGCACATCGGGGGGAAGTGTCGCTCGCGTTTGCATGACACCAGTCTAACTGGTTACAGTCGGGGTATGGCGATCGCGACGCATATCAATCCCGAGACGATGCTCAGCAACCCCGCTTTCACCCAGGTTGTGCGGGTACCCGCGGGTACGGACATCATCTACATCGGGGGCCAGAACGGTCTCGATGGAAACGGACAGCTGGCCGGCCCGGACCTGGGCGCACAGGCCCGGCAGGCGCTGGCCAACCTGCAGACCTGTCTGGCCGCCGCGGGCGCCGCAATCGAGAACGTCGTCAAGTGGACGATCCTGGTCGTCGACGGCCACGACGTGCGCACCGGTTTCGCCGCCTTCCAGCAGGTGTGGGGGCAACGACCGAACCCGCCCGCCATCACCGTCGCCAAGGTCGCGGGCCTGGCGATACCGGGAGCGCTGGTCGAGATCGACGCTGTCGCTGCAGTGCCGGCGTAGATCCATCGCGTGCCTCGCATCGTCAGCGGCACCCAGCTCGGAATCGCTTCGCGGTCTGCCTCCATCCGTAGGTGGTCACGGCAATGGCCGCACCGATCGGAAAAGTAATGACCGCAGGGCACGGCCCGCTCCACGGCGAATCGCTGGTCAACGCGAGATCTGGCCCAACATCATCAGACCGGCCGCGATCGCGGTGCGCATCCTACTGAGGAGCCGTTCATCGGGCCCGCCCGTCACGTGTCCGGGCGCCGCGGCCGGTCGGCGAGTAGCCTCGGCAACGGCCACCGCCCGGCCGTACAGCAGCTCACCAGACGAAGGAGCACGGGATGAGTCGACCGGTTCGCATCGGAGTACAGCTCCAGCCTCAGCACGCTCCCGATTACGGGCTGATCAGGGACGCGGTGCGCAGGGCCGAGGATGCGGGCGTGGACATCGTCTTCAACTGGGATCACTTCTATCCCCTCTACGGCGATCCCGACGGCGCGCATTTCGAGTGCTGGACCATGCTCGGTGCGATCGCCGAGCAAACCGAGCGGGTGGAACTGGGCGCACTGGTGACGGGCGGCGGATATCGCAACCCCGATCTGCTCGCCGATATGGCCCGGACCGTCGACCACATCTCCGGCGGCCGGTTGATCCTGGGTATCGGCGCCGGCTGGTTCGAGAAGGACTACGACGAGTACGGCTACGAGTTCGGCACGGCCGGAACGCGTTTGGCGCTGCTCAAGGAGTATCTGGCCCGGATCGACGCGCGGCTGGGCAAACTCAATCCGGCTCCGGTGCGCAAGATTCCGATCCTGATCGGCGGCGGCGGGGAGAAGAAGACCTTGCGGCTGGTGGCCGAGTACGCCGACATCTGGCACACCTTCGCCGAACTCGATGTGCTGGAACGGAAGTCGAAGATTCTGGCCGACCACTGCGCCGACGCCGGAACCGATCCGGCGCGGATCGAACGGTCGGTGGCGTGGCCGGGTGCCGACGCCGCCGAAAACCTGGTGAAGGCCGGGGCAACGCTGTTCACCGTGGGCGCCGGCGGGCCCGATTACGACCTGAGCGGAGTCGTGGAGGCCATCGCCTGGCGCGATGCCTTCAACCCGGAGTCGGTGGCGGGTATCGCCTGACCGCTGGAATCACCCTGATTCCATCTCTTCCGCGGTGCGATAGCAGGACCTGCGGATCGTCGCGGCGCGCCGGTGCCATCCGACACACCGCGACGGCGGCTAGGGTTTTCGGCTATGGCCCGTTTGCCCGTCTCGCGCCGCCGTGCGCTGATCGCGGCGATGGCGGCGATGATGCTGCTGTTCGCCGTCGCCTGTAGTTCCGATGACGGCACCGCGTCGACGGCGGGGAATCTGTGCGCGCCGCCCGGACCGTCGGCAGCCTCGCCGGCGCCGACGAAATTGGCCAGTGGCGCCACGGCCGGCACCGACCGCTACACCACCGCGACCACGGCCCCGCTCGACTCGATCGATATCAACCGGCTGGGCTTGGCGCAGCCCGGAGTGCTCAGTGTGGGAACGCTGTCGGACGCACCGCCGAGTATCTGCGTGAATCCGTCGGGCACCTTCACCGGGTTCGACAACGAACTGCTGCGTGCCATCGGCGCGAAACTCGGCCTGCGGGTGCAGTTCTCGG
This sequence comes from Nocardia spumae, assembly GCF_020733635.1. Taxonomy (NCBI): domain Bacteria; kingdom Bacillati; phylum Actinomycetota; class Actinomycetes; order Mycobacteriales; family Nocardiaceae; genus Nocardia; species Nocardia spumae. The sequence goes on from NZ_JAJFZL010000001.1 coordinate 380,044, forward strand.
GCACCGAATTCGCCTCACTGCTGTCGCTGGTCTCGACCGGCCGTTTCGATGTCGGGTCGTCGAGCATCACCACCACCGACGCGCGGCGACAGCAGGTCGGCTTCACCAACGGTTACGACTTCGGATATTTCTCGCTGGTCGTCCCCAACGGGAGTGCGATACACGGCTTCTCCGATCTGAAGCCGGGTATGCGCATCGGCGTGGTGCAGGGCACCGTGCAGGATGAATACGTCACCGGAACCCTGCATCTGGACGCGGTGAAATTCCCGGACTACAACACCGCGTACGCGAATCTCAAAACCGGGCAGATCGAAGCGTGGGTGGCCCCGTCCCAGCAGGCGACCGGTGCGATCAAACCGGGCGATCCCACGTCGATCGTGCAGAACACCTTCAGCCTGGACAATTTCACCGCGTGGGCGGTGCGCAAGAACAATCAGCCGCTGATCGACGCGCTCAATTCCGGTCTCGACGCGATCATCGCCGACGGCACCTACGCCAAACTGTATTCGGACTGGGTGCCGCGGCCCCTGCCGCCGGGCTGGAAACCGGGATCCAAGGCCGCTCCGATGCCGCAACTGCCGGATTTCGAGAAGATCGCGGCCGAACATCAGCGTTCCGATCAGCAGGTGGCGCCGAAATCCACACTGGCGCAATTGAAGGACACCTTCTTCGACTGGTCGCTGTATCGGCAGGCATTTCCGGATCTGTTCGAGACAGGTCTGCTCAACACCCTGATCCTGGCACTGGTTTCCGGGGTGCTCGGTACCTTCATCGGCATCCTGCTCGCGGTCGCCGGCATCTCCCGGACTCGCTGGTTGCGCTGGCCCGCGAGGATTTACACCGATATCTTCCGCGGTCTGCCGGCGGTGGTGATCATTCTGCTGATCGGCCTGGGAATCGGCCCGGTGGTCAAGGGCATCACGGGTAACAATCCGTATTGGCTGGGCGCGGTCGCGCTGGCCCTGCTGGCCTCGGCGTATATCGGGGAGATCTTCCGCTCGGGTATCCAGTCGGTGGAACCGGGACAGCTCGAAGCGGCGCGGGCCATCGGATTCGGCTACCGGCAGGCCATGACACTGGTGGTGATTCCACAGGGAGTGCGACGAGTGCTTCCGGCGCTGATGAATCAGTTCATCGCGTTGATCAAGGATTCCTCGCTGATCTACTTCCTCGGCCTGCTGGCCTCGCAGCGGGAATTGTTCGCCGTCGGCCGCGATCTGAATTCGCAGACCGGGAATCTGTCACCGCTGGTCGCCGCGGGCCTGGTGTATCTGCTCCTCACCATTCCGCTCACCCACCTGGTGAACTACATCGACCGCCGGCTGCGGACGGGCCGCGCGGAAACCGCCGCCGACGAGATCGAACAGGCTGTCATCACGGAAGGACGCGGAGCGTGAGCGACCAGGACGAAGGCGGCGTGAGCGACCAGGACGGGGCCCCGCGGACGAGTTCCTCGCTCGCCGGGGTCGATCTGCACCTCACTCTCGGCGCCAATCATGTGCTGCGCGGTGTCGACATTTATGTCGACGCCGGTCACACCACGACGGTCATCGGCCCATCGGGTTCGGGTAAGTCCACGCTGCTGCGGGTGTTGAACCGCCTGCACGAGCCGGATTCCGGTGATGTGCTGATCGACGGGGTCTCGGTGCTGGGCGAGAATCCGGACCGCCTGCGGCAGCGCATCGGGATGGTGTTCCAGCACTTCAATCTGTTCCCGCACAAGACGGTGGCCGAGAATGTGGCGCTGGGCCCGCGCAAGCTGCGCGGGCTGAGCAAGGAGGCCGCACGGGCCGTGGCCTTGGAACAGCTCGATGCGGTCGGCCTGGCAGCGCGCGCGGACACCCGCCCGGCCAATCTGTCCGGCGGTCAGCAGCAGCGGGTCGCGATCGCCCGGGCGCTGGCGATGAAACCGGAGCTTATGTTGTTCGACGAGGCGACCTCGGCGCTGGATCCGGAGCTGGTCAAGGGAGTCCTGGCACTGATGGCCGATCTGGCCTCGGGCGGAATGACCATGATCGTGGTGACGCACGAAATGGGCTTCGCCCGTTCGGTTTCCGACAGCGTGCTGTTCATGGATCAGGGCAAGGTGGTGGAGACGGGGCCGCCGGATCGGCTGTTCGACGATCCGGAGACCCCGCGCCTGCGGCAGTTCCTGTCCCAGGTGCTCTAACCGCTGCCGGTGGCGCTGCCACTGAACGGGAAATTGGCGTACTGGGCGAAGTTGCCCTGGGCGCCGCTGTAGACGTTGACATCGGTATTGCCCGCGATGCCGGGCACATTGCCGGAATCGGTGGTCTGCCAGAACGTCCACGCCGGCCAGCCACCGGGTACTTCGGGCTGGGGATTGCCGCGGTAGTCGGCGATCCACAGCGGATACTGGTGGAACTGATCGGAGTCGGCCATCGCGGTCTGCCAGAACCGCGGATAGGTGTAGACGATCGGGACCCGCCCGGTGAGCGCCTGCACGGTGCTCAGGTAGCGATGGGTCCAGTCGATCAGCGCCGCCGGGGGCAGACCTCCGGAGTTCTCCATATCGAGCACCGGCGGCAGATCCAGCGGGCCGTTCTGGCCGAGTACGACCGTGGCGTACAGGGCGGCCTGCGGCTCCGGTGGTAGTTCGGGATGGGCGTAGTGATACGTACCGCGCGCGACCCCGGCGGCCCGCATCAGCAGGCTGTCGGGCACGAAGTAGGGATTGACGTAGTTCAATCCCTCGGTGGCCTTCAGCATGGCGAAGTTGTGGCCGGAGGCCCGGACGGCGAACCAGTCGATGAGCCGGCCGTCCACATGCTGCCAGGAGGACACATCGGGCCCGGTGGGGGCGGCGGTGGCGAAACCGGTTGCCGAGAATATGCCGGCAACGGCGAGCAGCGGCAGGGCTGCGGTGAAGCGACGGACTTTCGGACGAGCCACGGTGCGTCGATACATGGCTACGAGAGTAAGCAGCCGATGCCGATGTGACCAGTGTCTACGCGTGACTCATCCGAGCCAGTCGAGTACCGCGGCCGCGGTCCAGGACTGCTGCATGCTGCCCAGCGGGTCCCCGGTGAACGGGTCGTAGTACTCGGCGAAGCTGCCGTCACCGGCCTGTCGCAAACCTTCCGCACGCAGCATGAAGGAGCGTTCGGCCCAGCCGCGGCGGGCGAACACCCAGGAGAACAGCCAGCTCATCACCGGCCACACCGGACCCCGCCAGTATTCGCGCGGGCGGAAATCCTTCGATACCGGTGAGGTCGACGGGGGCAGTGCGTACCGCAGATCCGGATGACCACAGAACCGGGGCCCCTCGAACAGTCGCAGCAGCGCGCGTTCGGCGGGGCGCGGCAGGCCACCGCACAGCAGGGGCGCGAACATGGCCAGGGTTTCGGTGCTGATCCACTGGTCGGCGCGAAGATCGAAATCGCGGGCGACACCGGTGCGGGCGTCGGTGGTGGCGATGACCCCGGCACGGAAGTAGTCGGCCCATTCGTAGAGCTCGCGGACATCGGCGTGTGGCCTGCGGTAGTCCTCACCGATACCGGCCAGGACATCGCAGGCGAGGGCGAAGATCGCGGTGACGAAGACGTCCTCGACCGCGAAGCTCATGGTCGAGGCCTGCTGGAAATCGTCGTATCCACATCGGCGCATCTGTTCCACGAGCCACAGGTAGCGGTCGTATTCGCGGTCCGACGGCCGCTGTGCGGGTTCGACCACGTCGAGGTCGGCGCGCCGATAGGGCGGCAGATCGCCGACGACGACATTGGCGTAGGCGCGATCCCACCGCGGCGAGTTGTCCATACCGGACTCCCAGCCGTGATACAGCGTGATCCGCCCGTGCTGTTTGGGGTCGCGAGAATGGGCCAGCCAGCGATGCCAGCGCATCAGATCCACCCAGCGGCGATCGAGGAACTCCTCGGCCACCGCCCGGGTGCTGCGGCCGTGGCGGCGCGAGTGGTCGAGGATGCGCTGCACCGCGATGGCGTGGACCGGGGGCTGGGTGATGCCCGAGGTGTCGGGGCCGTCGGGGGCGTTGGCCGCCAGCCGCCGGCATTCCCACCGGGCCGGACCGGGGAAGTAGCCGTCCACCCCGTTGGCGAACACGATGTGCGGGATCATCCCGTTGCGCCATTGCGCCGACAACAGGGTGTCCAGTTCCACGACGGCGCGTTCCACGCTCAGCGGCGCCAGCCCCACCGATACGAATGCGGCATCCCAGCTCCACATGTGCGGATAGAGCTTGGGGGCGGCGCTGGTCATGGTTCCCAGATCGTTGCCGCGCAGCAGGTAGGAGGCCCGGGCAGCCAGCTGGGTGGGGGTGAAGCCGGCACCGTTCATCCCCCTATTCTGCGACGTCACCTTCAGATATGCGCGCTGGCGCGGGGTTGCGCGCGGCACATGTGCCATCGCCGGGACCTGCTCGGGTCCGGGTACTCGTTCGGCAGTCGCCACCCTCATCGCCTCGGTTCGTCGTTCGTTGTGCTCGAGATTGATTACACCCATCGCGCGGCGACCCGCCACCCGTGTGCGCCAGGTGTCCGCATAGCGGCGGTGGTGTTGTCCGCCCTCGCCCTGGGGATGAATGTGGGTAATCGCGGCGCACGGTCACGGACGACCGGTCACCGCGCGGGACGACCGGGTCCGTGCGCGCCGGGTCCGACACCCGGTTACGGTGGCGGTATGGCCGACTCCCCGGATTCCTCTGCCGCACAGGACTTGCCGACCGCGCTGATCACCGGTGCCAGTCGTGGGCTCGGCGCCGCGATCGCGCGGGAACTGGCCGGCACCCATCGGCTGCTGCTGGGCGCGCGCTCGGCCGGCTCGCTGCGTGACATCCGGGCCGAACTGCCCGACGCCCGGGCGTGGCCGGTGGATCTGACCGATTACGACGCTCTGGCCGCCGCGACCGCGCCGATCGAGCGCCTGGATGTGCTGGTGCACAACGCCGGTGTCGCCGAGCTGGGCCCCATCGCCGAATCCTCGGTGGCGCAGTGGCGAACGACGATGGAAGCCAATGTGATCGCGGTCGCCGAGTCGACCCGTTTGCTGCTGCCCGCGCTGCGTGCCGCGAACGGCCATGTGGTGCTGATCAATTCGGGCGCCGGACTGCGCGCGAATCCCGGCTGGGGTGTGTACGCGGCGAGCAAGTTCGCGCTGCGCGCCTTCGGGGACGCGCTGCGACTGGAGGAGCCGGAGCTGCGGGTGACCTCGATCCATCCGGGTCGGATCGACACCGATATGCAGCGCGCGATCATCGCGCAGGAGCGGCGCGAGTACGACCCCGGCGAATTCCTCACCGCCGCAACGGTTGCCCGTACCGTGCGCAACGCGATCGAGACACCGCGCGACGCGCATCCGACCGAGATCGTGCTCCGGCCGATCGCCCGCTGAACCGGTACCGGGCGGCCCCGCGGCCGCCCGATCCGATCACGCGACGACGTTGACCAGCTTGCCCGGTACGACGATCACCTTGCGTGGTGTCTTACCGGCCAGGAACTCCAGCAGTTTGACATCCGCCAGCGCCGCGGCCTCCACGCTGTCGGTGTCGGCGTCGGCCGGCACGCTGACCCGGCTGCGCACCTTTCCGTTGACCTGGATCGGGTATTCCACCGAATCCTCCACCAGCAGCGCCGGATCCGCGATCGGGAAGGGCCCGTGCGCCAGCGCCGTGGTGTGGCCCAGCCGCTCCCACAGCTCCTCGGCGATATGCGGCGCCATCGGGGCCAGCATCAGTACCAGCGGCTCCACCACCGACCGCGGCGCACCCTGCGGGTACTGCTTGGTCAGGTGGTTGGTCAGCTCGATCAGCTTCGCACCCGCGGTGTTGTCGCGTAGTGCCGCGTAATCGCCGTCGACACCGTCGATCGTCTTGTGCAGCAGGCGAACCGAGGTATCCGCCGGGGCGTCGTCGGTGACCCGGACCGCGCCCGACTCCTCGTCGACCACCAGTCGCCACACCCGCTGCAGGAAGCGGTGCGCGCCGACGACGTCCTTGGTCGCCCACGGCCGGGAGGTGTCCAGCGGGCCCATCGACATCTCGTACAGCCGGAACGTGTCCGCACCGTACAGATCGCACATCTCGTCCGGCGAGATGGCGTTCTTCAGCGATTTGCCGATCTTGCCGTACTCCTGGAAGACCTCGATCTCGGTGCCGGAGTCGTCGCGCCAGAAGAATTTCCCGTCGCGCTCGACGACGTCGGCGGCCGGGATGTAGGCGCCCCGCTCGTCGGTGTAGGCAAAGGCCTGGATGTAGCCCTGGTTGAACAGCCGCCGATAGGGCTCCGGACCGGAGACCTCGCCCAGATCGAACAGCACCTTCTGCCAGAACCGCGCGTACAGCAGATGCAGTACCGCGTGCTCCACGCCGCCGACGTACAGGTCCACGCCGCCGGGATCGTTCGCACCGTGCTCGGCCGGGCGCGGGCCCAGCCAGTAGCGCTCGTTCTCCGGTGCGCAGAAGGCCTCGGAATTGGTGGGGTCGGTGTAGCGCAGCTGATACCAGGAGCTACCCGCCCACTGCGGCATGACATTGGTGTCGCGGCGGTAGGTCTTGGGGCCGTCGCCCAGATCCAGTTCGACGTTCACCCAGTCGGTGGCCTTCGCCAGCGGCGGCGACGGCTCGGAATCGGCGTCGTCGGGGTCGAAGGTTACCGGGGCGAAGTCCTTCACCTCCGGAAGTTCCACCGGCAGCATGGATTCCGGCAGCGGATGGGCCGCGCCCTGCTCGTCGTAGACGATCGGGAACGGCTCACCCCAGTAGCGCTGGCGGGCGAACAGCCAGTCCCGCAGCTTGTACTGGATGGTGCCCCTGCCCTGGCCGTCGCGTTCCAGCCGCTCGATGACGGTGGCCTTGGCGGTCTCGACGTCCAGGCCGTTCAGGTAGTCGGAGTTGATCAGGGCGCCGTCACCGGTATACGCGGATTCGGAGATGTCGCCGCCGGAGATGACCTCCGGGATCGGCAATCCGAACGCGGTCGCGAACTCCCAGTCGCGCTGGTCGTGGCCGGGGACCGCCATGATCGCGCCGGTGCCGTAGCCGGACAGCACGTAGTCGGCGATGAAGATCGGCAGCTGTGCGCCGTTCACCGGATTGGTGGCGTACGCGCCCAGGAAGACGCCGGTCTTCTCCTTGTTCTCCTGGCGTTCCAGATCCGACTTCGCGGCGATCGACGTGCGATATGCCGCAACGGCTTCGGCGGGGGATGCGGCATCGTAGGTCCAGCGTGCCGCCACCTCCTCGGGCCACTGCGCCGCCACCAGCCGGTCCACCAGCTCGTGTTCGGGGGCCAGCACCACGTAGCTCGCGCCGAACAGGGTGTCCGGCCGGGTGGTGAAGACCTCGATGCTCTCGCCCGCTGCCTCGTGCGCGCCCGCCGCTCGCGCCACGCCGAAGGACACCTGGGCGCCGCGGGAGCGCCCGATCCAGTTGCGCTGCATGGCCTTCACATTGTCCGGCCAGTCCAGCAGATCCAGATCGTCGACCAGGCGATCGGAGTAGGCGGTGATCCGCATCATCCACTGCCGCAGGCGCTTACGGAACACGGGGAAGTTGCCGCGCTCACTGCGACCCTCGGCGGTGACCTCTTCGTTGGCCAGTACGGTACCCAGCCCGGGGCACCAGTTGACCACCGAATCCGACTGGTACACCAGGCGATACGAGTCCAGGACCGTACCCTGCTCGGCCGCCGTCAGCTCGGCCCACGCGCGGCCGTCCTCGGTCGTGCGAGCGCCGGATTCGAATTCGGTCACCAGCTCGGCGATCGGGCGGGCCTTGTTCGCCGCCGGGTCGTACCAGGCGTTGTAGATGCGCAGGAAGATCCACTGCGTCCACTTGTAGAACTCCGGATCGGTGGTGGCGAACGACCGCCGCCGATCGTGGCCCAGGCCCAGCCGGTCCAATTGCCGCTGCATGGTGGCGATATTGGATTCGGTCGTGACCCGCGGGTGCGCGCCGGTCTGCACCGCGTACTGCTCGGCGGGCAGGCCGAACGCGTCGTAGCCCAGGGCGTGCAGCACATTCCGGCCGTGCATCCGGTGATAGCGCGCGAAGACGTCGGTGGCGATATAGCCCAGGGGATGTCCGACGTGCAGACCCGCGCCGGACGGGTAGGGGAACATGTCCTGGATGAACAGCTTGTCGGCCGGAGTCTCACCCGCCAGCGGCCCGACCGGATTCGGCGCGTAGAAGGTGCCGCGCTCGGCCCACGTCCGCTGCCATTTGCTCTCCAGGGAACCGGCCAGCTCGGCGTTGTAGCGATGTGCCGGGGCATCGGCGTCGGGCAGGTTGTTTCCGGGCCCGTCGCCCCGGCCGGTCGAGACGCCGGCTGTATCGGTTGCACGAGTGTCCTGCACGGTCCTGCCTTCTTATCGCCGAGTTCCCCTGGTGAACGTCTGTGGACAACGTCGCCCATCAGGGTAGAGCGTGCGCACGTCAGCACCCAAAAAGGGGTATCGGGACCGCCGTCGCGGTCGGGCGGGTCCTCGGGCTCACGCCGAGCGCGCCGGTGGCTGTGCGGGCGAGCCCCGTGAACAGGGCGGTTTGCCACCGGAGTACCGTATTCCGGGTGTTCGTGGTCGCGATCGTCCTGTTTCTGCTGGCGGCTGTCGCCGTCGTCACGGGGGTACTGGGGCTGGCCGGTGCGCTGCCTCGCAATCGCTTCTTCGGCGTCCACACCGACGACGCGCTGAGTACCGAGGAAACCTTCCGGGTCGCCAATCGGGTGGCCGGACCCACCTCGGTCGGCGCCGGGGTGCTGCTCGCCGCCGCCGGTGCGATCGTCCTGGTCGCGGGGGTGTGGGTGGGCGTGATCGCCACCGTCGTCGCACTGGTCGTGGGGTTGTTCACCCTCGGCGCCGGTGCCAACGCGGCCACCGAGGCGATCGTCGAACTGGTCCCCGCGGATGTCGGCGGATGCGGAAGTTCCTGCGGGGCGTGCTCACTGCGCGACGCCTGCCAGCCCGCCCATTGAGTTCTCCCACGTCGCCGACGGTCGGCTTCGACCTCGACATGACGCTGATCGACTCGCGTCCCGGTGTCGCCGCCTGCTATCGCGCGCTGTCGGAACACACGGGCACACCGATCGACAGTGATCTGGTCGTCAACCGGCTGGGTCCGCCGCTGGAACACGAGCTCGCCAACTGGTTCCCGGCCGCCGAGGTGCCGGCCATGGCCGCGCTGTACCGGCGGATGTATCCCGATTACGCGATCACCGGCACGGTGGCGTTGCCCGGTGCCCGTGCCGCGACCGCCGCCGTCCACGCGCGCGGCGGCCTCGTGATCGTGGTGACCGGCAAATACGAGCCCAACGCGAAGCTGCACCTCGATCATCTGGATATAGAGGTCGATGCGGTGATCGGTGATCTGTGGGCCGAACAGAAGGCCGAGGCGCTGCGCGCATACGACGCCGGTGTGTATGTCGGTGACCACATCGGCGATATCCGCGGTGCCCGTGCCGCGTCGGCGGTCGCCGTCGGGGTGGCCACCGGACCGTGTGCCGCGGATGAGCTGGCCGCCGCGGGTGCCGATGTCGTGCTGTCCGATCTGACGGAATTCCCCGGCTGGTGGTCCGGGTTCCCCGCCGGGGTGTGACCCGCGAAACGTGTATCACGCCGGCGAATATCGCGGGTCAGGGTAGTTCCACGACGAGCTTGCCGGCGCTGTGTCCGTCGTCGAGCAGCCGATGGATCTCCACGATGTCGTCGAGCGGCATGGTCTTCGCGATTCGTGGCCGGACCACCCCGCGTTCGAACAACGGCGTCATCTCGGTGAGCCGGCGGCGCTCGCGAGTGAGGAAGATGCCGTAGAGCGTTTGATTGCGCTGGTACAGATCGTCGAGTCGGCCATCGGGCGCCAGCACCGTGGCGATCCGCCCACCCTCGCGCGTGGCCTCCGAACTGTGGCCCACGTTGTGCCCGCCCACGGTGTCGAGCACCGCGTCGACCCCGGCACCGTCGGTATGCGCCCGCGCGATTCGGACGAAATCCTCGTTCTTGTAGTCGATGGCCGTGGCGCCGAGATCACGCAGGACCTGCTGATGGTCGGTGCCGGCGGTGGCCAGGACCGTCGCGCCGGCCGCGCGGGCGAACTGCACGGCGAACGAGCCGACGCCACCCGATCCACCGTGGACCAGCATGGTCTGCCCGGGGCGCACCGCCAGCCGGCGCACGATGGCCTCCCATGCGGTGCCGCCGGCCAGCGGGATCGCGGCGGCCTCGGCGAACGACAGCGAAGCGGGCTTCGGCGCCACGATCGAGGCATCGGCCACGTGGTATTGGGCATACGCTTCGCCGCCGGTGGCCAGCTCCGACGTGTAGTAGACGGCATCGCCCTCGGCGAAGCCGGTGACGCCCGCACCCACCTGTTCGACCACGCCGCTGACATCGCTGCCGAGCACCGCCGGGAGCGACAGGTCCGGATTCGCCACGCCGCGCCGGATCAGGCCGTCGACCGGATTCGCGCTCGACGCGCGCACCCGGACGAGTACCTGGCCCGCCGCCGGCGCGGGCGTCTCGATCTCCTCGACGGTCAGCGCCTCCGGGCCGCCGAATGTCCGTAGAACCGCCGCGCGCATGCGGCACCACCTTTCCGTCGACTCAGCCGGCTGATGCGGTTGTGCGGGGCACGGTGCGGATCAGCTTGCGGTTGGCGAAGCCGAACATGCCCAGCTCGGACAGCTCGCGGCCGAAGCCGGATTGCTTCACGCCGCCGAAGGGCAGGTCGGGCTGTGTGGTCGTCGGCTGGTTGATCCACACCATGCCGCTGTCGATGCGCTCGGCCACCGCCCGCGCCCGCTCCGGATCACTGCTGAAGACGGTCGCGCCGAGCCCGAATCTCGACCTGTTCGCCAGGTCGATCGCCTCCTGTTCGTCGGCGACCCGGTAGACCACCGCGACCGGCCCGAACAGTTCCTCGGAGTAGGCGCGCATCTGCGGGGTCACATCGGTCAGGACCGTGGCTTCGACGAAGGCCTCCCGGCGGCCGGGCGCGGGTATCTCCGGGCGACCACCGCCGACCACCACCGTCGCGCCTTGGTCGCGCGCGTCCTGAACCTGCTCGAGCAGGTCTTCGGCGGCCTGCGCCGACGACAGCGGCCCGAGGGTGGTGTCGGGATCCGATGGATCGCCGGCTCGCAGTGCGCCGAACCTTTCGGCCAGACCCGAGACGAAGGCGTCGTAGAAGCGGTCGGGCACGATCATGCGTTTGGCGGCCACACAACTCTGTCCCGTATTCGCCAGTCGCCCGGTGGTCGCCGCGTCCAGGGTGTCGTCCAGATCGTCGGCGTCGAGCACGATGAAGGGATCGCTGCCGCCGAGCTCGAGGACACATTTCTTCACATGCCGGCCCGCGATCTCGGCGACCGCCGCCCCCGCCGCATCGCTGCCGGTCAGCGAGACGCCCTGCACCGCAGGATGGGCGAGCACGTGCTCGATATCGCTGATGCGCAGGAAGACGTTGTTGTAGACGCCCTCGGGCGCTCCGGCATCCGCGAAGATCCGCTGGACCTCCAGCGCGGTCAGGGCGCAGATCTTCGCGTGTTTGAGCAGAATCGTGTTGCCCAGCACCAGGTTCGGCGCCGCGAACCGCACCACCTGATAGAGCGGGAAGTTCCACGGTTCGACGCCGAGAAGGACCCCGAGGGGAGCGTTCACGATCTGTGCCTCCCCCTCGTCGACGTCCAGGGTGGTGGGGCGCAGGATCCCCGGTCCGTTGTCTCCGTAGTACTGCAGGATGTTCGCCGCGAGGTCGACCTCCCATTCGCTCTCGGAGATCCGCTTGCCCATCTCGCGGGTGATCAGCCGGGCCAGATCGTCCTTGCGGGTCCGCATCAGCTGTGCGGCGGCGGAGACCACGCGGGCGCGCTCCTCCACCGGTGTGTCGCGCCAGGCGTGATAGGCGTCGTTCGCGCGTTCGAGTAGCGCGTCGAGCTGCTCCGTGGCCAGATACGGTAATTCGGCGAGCGTTCGCCCGGTGTAGGGGTCGATCGTCTCGAACGGTTCGGCATCGGGGCCGGAGGCGCTCATGGGCTGGACGCTGGTGGAAGTCATCGGCATTACTCCTCGAGTGATCGGGTTCCGGTGTGAGCACTCGAGGGGCGACTACCCGCCCAGCGCGGACGAAACCGGATCGGCACTCCCGAGCCGTGATCACCCGCGGGCGGCGACGAGGGCTCGGTAGTCCGGCAGCGGCTCGGCCGCCTTCGGGGCCATGATGCGCTCCATTCCGGCGAGGGACTCCAGCAGCGGGAGCTTGGTCAGGGTATTGCGGACGACGATCCCCGCTCGGGTGCGCGGCGCCAGCAGCCGGACATTGGGCCCGATCTTCTGCTTGCGTTCGACCAGGCCGCGGTGGGCGGCTTCGTAGCGGCGGAAGGCCACCTCGTGTTCGCCGTCGGCGACGGCGAGTTCACCCGCGAGCCGGTACGCGCCGACGAGTGCCAGTTCGGCGCCCGCGCCGGAGGCCGGGGAGGCGCAGTAGGCCGCGTCGCCGACCAGCGCGATCCGTCCGGCCGACCAACGCCGCATCCGCACCTGGGCGAGGGAGTCCACGTACAACTCGGCATCGGTGAGCGCGCCGTCGAGCAAACGGCTTACCTGCCACGCCCGTTCGCCGCCGAAGCGCTGGAACAGCAGTTCGCGCACGGCCTTTCGGTCGCGTAGATCGAGGTCCAGGCGCGGGCTGCGAAAGATGAAGTACCCCTTGGCCTGCGCGTGATTGCCGGACCGGTAGATACCGGCCATTCGGCCCGGCGTGTTGTAGACGCTCACCCAGCGGTCCGGGCCGAGTTCGGCGTCGACGTCGCCGAAGGCGAAGTAGTGGTCCATATGCCGGACGAAGTCGGTCTCCGGCCCCAGCGCCAGCCGTCGCAGCCCCGAATGCAGGCCGTCGGCACCCACCACCAGATCGAAGCGCCGGCTCGGGGCGCGGTCGAACTCGACGGTGACGCCGTCGTCGTCGGCGTGTACGTCGCGAATGGACTCGTCGAAGAGGTATTCGACGGTGTCCGAGGAGGTTTCGTGCAGCATCCGGACCAGGTCACCGCGCATGACCTCGACTTCTCCGGTGTCGTGCTCGTCCTTGATCCGCTGGATGTCGATGTGGGCGATCTCCGCGCCGTCGGCGTTCACGAATCGCATACCCCGCACATCGGCGGCCGCGGCCCGCACGGGCGCCATGATGCCCATCCGGTCGGCGACCTCGATGGCCTGATCGCGGATATCCACGCCCTGGCCGCCGGTCCGCAGCCGCGGCGCTCGTTCGACGACCGTCGGCCGGAAGCCGTAGGCCGCCAGCCAGTACGCCAGGGTCTGTCCGGCGATGCCCGCACCGGAAATGAGAATGTCGCGATTCCGCACGGTGTGCTCCCGTCTCAAAATTACCGACCATCGGTCAGTATCGACAGTAGCGTGCTGACCGACGGTCAGTCAACGGGTAGGATTTCGGGCATGACCGACGACTCGCGTTCGCGGATCCTGAATGTCGCGCTGGAGCTCTTCTCCGCGCGCGGGTATCACGCGGTATCCGTCCGGGAGATCGCCGAACGCGTCGGCATCACCAAAACGGCTGTGCTGTACCATTTTCCGAGCAAGAGGGAGATCGTGGTCGCGCTGGTGGCGCCGGTGCTGGCCGATTCCGAGGCGGTGCTGGCGGCGGCGGATCGACTGTCCGCGACCGGCGATCGGCGCTGGGCGGTGATTCGAGGTCTGCTCGACGTATGGCTGCAGCACGGTCGGCTACTGCGGATGCAGATGCAGGATCAGGCGCTGTCGGCCGATGACGCGACCTACCTCCGGCTCCGCGATATCGCACTGGCGGCGCAGAGCATCATCGCTGGTCCCGATGCGGATTTCGGCGCGCGGGTGCGCGCCGCGCAGGTCTACGCCGCGCTCAGTGATCCGGTGGTGATCTTCGCCGGCCGGGATCCGGAGGAATTGCGCGCGGCGATTCTCGGCGGCGCCGCGCGTCTGCTCGATACGACCCCGCCGCGGGAGTCGCCGCGTCCGGATCCGGTGCCCGGCGCCGAGGCCGGGCGACGCCGGCGGGGCCGGCCCGGTGCGATGACCCCGGAGATGCTCGAATCGGCACGGCGCCAGCGTGATTCGGGACGAGGCATGCGGGAGATCGCCGCCGATATCGGAGTATCCCGGGCCACGCTCTACCGGCAGCTGGCGGCGGGAGACTGAATCGATAATTGTGAGAATATTATTGAGATATGCGACTCCCGCTGTGCGATGCGGTGGCGGGAGAAATGGTTCCCGGCCGCTGCGCGGGCCAGGCCACCGGATCGACTTCCAGCCAGGTGGCCCGGGCGACGGCCGAGGTCGTCATTCCCGCGAATGCCATGACATCGCGATGCAGGTGGGACTGATCCACGAAACCGCTGTCGGCGGCCACCGCCGCGGCGCTGTGCCCGGCGGCGAGCCGGTGCGCCACATGATCGAAGCGAACCAGCCGGGCCGCGTGTTTGGGTGTGATGCCGAGCTGGGTCCGGAACCGGGACCACAGGCGTTGCCGGCTCCAGCACACCTCGTCGGCCAGGCCCTCGACCCGGACCTGTCCGTGTTGGGCGGCCATCCGCGACCAGACATACGCGACCTCGCGGTCCACGGTGCGGCCCGCGCCGAACCGCCGCGTGAGGGCGTGGTGGACGATCGCGAATCGCGCATCCCACGATGCGGCGGACCGTAGCCGCTCGGTCAAACCCTCGGCGTCGCGCCCCCAGAGATCCTCGAGTGCGAGGACCGTCGCGCCGACCTCGGAACCGGGACCCAGCACCGCGTGGGCGACCACCGGTGACAGTCGGACCTGCAGCAGGTCGATCTCCCGCCCGGATCCGCAGACCGAGCCGGAGTCGAGGCCCACGACGACATTGCCGCGTTGGCGCCCACCACTGCCGTGGTCGACGAGCAGCGCGTCGCCGAGGTCGAGGAAGAGGGTGTAAGCGGGATAGGGCACCATCCGAAGTTCGACGGAATCGGTTGTCCGTCCCCGGAATCCGGCCATCGCCACCCCCGGGCGCGCTCGCGCCGGGACCGCGACCTCCACCACAGTCCCGGCGATCCGAGCCTGTTCGACGGGCATGTCGTCATGGTACGAGCCTCGATCGGCCGGCGCTCCCCTCAGCCGCCGTCGCAGGCAGGTGCGGGGACCGGGCGCGACAGTGGACTTCCGGTCGGCAGCAGGTAGAGGACGTTGAGACGCAACGGTGTCCGGCTTCGGTTTCGCGCGGTGTGCGCGTGCTCGGGGCCCGCGGGTTCGCGGAAGATGCGGCCGGGCCGATAGGTGAGCGGTACACAATCGGTGCCGGGATGGGTCAGCGTGCTTCCGGTGACCAGCACGAACAGGGTTCCGTCGTGGTAGTGCCAGCCGCTGTCGCCGCCTGGGTCGACGATGGTCTGGCGTACGACGAGATCCCAGCGCGCGATCCGGACGCGAGCCAGAATCCGGCTGCGGGTGCCGACGGCGGGCGCGGGGTTCGGCCGAAAACCACGGGGTGCGCGCGTCACGTGTCGGGTGCGGTGGTCACGCGGCGGTGGTCGGCCACGAATTTCGTCAGCAGCCGGGCGAATTCGGCACGTTCGCCCGCCTCCCACTCGGCGGTGGTATGTGCGAAGACGCTGCGGCGAGCCTGGTGCGCGCTGTCCAGCGCCGCGCGTGCGGCAGGGGTGAGGCGCAGCAGGACGCGTCGCGCGTCGTATTGGTCGGCTTCGCGGCGCAGCAGCCCGTCCGCGACCGCGCGGGCGACCAAGCGGCTGGCCCGGGGTTGGTCGATATCGAGCGCCTGGGCGATCTCGCCGACCGTCGCCGCGTCCTCGCGGTCTTCCACGGCGTCCAGCACGCCGAAAGTGGTCGGGTCGATGGCGGGATCGGAGGTCGCGGTCGCGAGACGTTTCAGCGCCCGCCGGGTCTGACTGCGCCGAATCGCGACCATCGCCCGTTCGATCGCCGCCACTGCCGCCTCGTCACCCATACTTGTCAGTTTACAAATACTTGTTACAGTACATATACATGTCTTATGACATGTATATGAAAGGTGACTTCATGACGGCAACATCGCAGTCCACTCATCCGCGCGATGAGATCGAGGTGCCCAAACCTCTCGGCTACTGGGTCAAGCACATCCACGATCGGCTCGAGGACAATCTCGCTGCGGCACTTCGGGATCTGAACCTGGATCGGCGATCGTGGCAGCTTCTGAACACCGTTGCGCACGGGCCGGTCGACTCGGTCGCGACGGCCGCGGCCTTGGCGCCCTTCGTGGGCGGGCGGCCGGAGTCGGTCGCGCCGCTGCTGACGGAGCTGGCCGACCGCGGTGTGCTGGTCGCCGATGCCACCGGGCGCTACACCCTCACCGCCGCCGGTATTCAGGTGCGCGCCCAGGCCGCCGACCGGGTTCACGCCGCCCGCGCCGCGATCGCGCGTGGCTTCTCCGCCGAGGAATTCCACACGTTGCTCGCGCTACTGCGCCGGGTCGCGGCGAATGCGGACAGTGTTGCCGCGCGGAGGAAGTGAGGGGCATGTCCGCGCGGGCGGAGCTTCGTGGCGGCAGCTGGAACGATCGCCGCACACCGGAAGCGGTCGCCCGGCGCGTGGCCGGGGGACCGCTTCCGTGACCGGATCAGTTGGTCTTGCGCCGGAACAGTGATCGTGACCACAGGTAGCCGACCGCAGCGAAGCCGAGGCACCAGGCCAGGGCGCCGATTCCGTTCCAGCCGATAGCGGTACCCATCAGCAGGCCGCGCAGCGTTTCCGTCATCGGAGTGAAGGGCTGGAATTCGGCGAACTGGCGGACGCCGGTGGGCATGGTGTCGGTGGGAACGAGCCCGCTGCCGAGGAAGGGCAGGAATACGATCACCGTGGGTGTGTTGCTCGCGCTCTCGGGAGTCTTGGCGGCCAGGCCGAAACCCACACCGAGCCAGGACAATCCGAAGACCGCCAGCGCTATGAGCCCGAACGCGGCCACCCATTCCAGTACGCCGGCGGTGGAGCGGAAGCCGATGAGCGCGGCCACGGCGACCATCAGGCCGACGCCGAGTACGCCTTGGATCACGGTGCCGACCACCTGGCCGGTGAGGATCGACGAGTGGGCCATGGGCATCGTCCGGAACCTGTTCACGATGCCCTTGGTCATATCGGAGGCGACCGCCACCGCGACGCCGACGACCAGATAGGCCGGAATCATCAGCATCATGCCCGGCACGAGGTAGTCGATGTACCGGCCGCCGGCGGCCTTCTCCAGCGCGCCGCCGAAAATGTAGTTGAACATCAGCAACAGGATCACCGGCATGATGATCACGCTGATGGTCATGGCGGGATATCGCTTGGCGTGCACCAGATTCCGTCGCAGCATGGTGCGCGAATCGGTGAGTGCGTGCGTGGTCATCGTGCGGTTTCCTTCTCGGGTGCGGAGTGGCCGGTGAGGGTGAGGAAGACATCGTCGAGGTTGGGGGTGTGCACGGACAGGCCCTCGGGCTCGATCCGGGCGGCGTCGAGCCGGTCCAGGACCGCCCGCAGGGAGGCGACACCGCCGTCGGAGGGCACCGCGAGCGTGCCGTCGGCGGTGGAGCCGCCCAGCAGATCGGCCGCGGCGCGCAACTGGGCGTCGTCGTCGAAGGTGAGCCGGATGTGGCCACCGGGGATCAGCCGCTTGAGCTGGTCCGCTGTACCTTCGGCGACGATGCGGCCGTGATCGAGCACGGCGATCCGCTGCGCGAGCTCATCGGCTTCCTCCAGGTACTGGGTGGTGAGGAAGATGGTGACGCCGCCGGCGACGAGTTCTCGGATGATGTCCCACATCCCGCGCCGGCTGCGCGGGTCCAGGCCCACCGTGGGCTCGTCGAGGAAGATGATGCGCGGATCGCCCGCCAGCGTCATGGCCAGGTCCAGGCGCCGGGTCATTCCGCCGGAATAGCTACCGGCCACCTTGTCCGCCGCGTCCACCAGATCGAAGCGCCGCAGCAGGTCGTCCGCGATGCGCCGGCCTTCGCCGCGGGGCAGGTGGTGCAGATCGGCCATCAGGAGCAGGTTCTCGCGGCCGGTGAGTAGTTCGTCGACCGCGGAGAACTGGCCGGTGACACCGATGGCGGCGCGGACGGCGTCGGGTTCGGCGCCCGGATCGTGTCCGCCGACGCGCAGCCGACCGTCGTCGGGCCGGGTAAGGGTGGACAGGATGTGGACCGTGGTGGTCTTGCCCGCCCCGTTGGGGCCGAGCAGCGCGAAGATCGTGCCCTCCGCAACGGAGAGATCGATACCGTCGAGCACCACCTGCTCGCCGAAGGCTTTTCGCAGGCCGGTGACCGAAATGGCGGGTGCCGTCATGGTCGTCCTTTCATCAATAGATAGGGATGAATGCATGGGTTGAGTGAGCCGTGTCCGCTCATATGCGACGGACAAGGAGCTGGTCGTTATCGAATGAGGTGGGTGCCGAGGCGGTTTCGATCCGCGCACCGCCTCGGCCGGCGATCAGATGTCGAGATCCTCGATCCGGGGATGTTCGGACAGATCGCTGATGCGTTCGTACAGTTTGTCCGGGACCTTGCCCTTCAGATCGGTCGACGCGTCGTAGATATCCATGCTGAAGTCGCCCCAGTCCGGGTCGGTGACGCCGAACATCCGGCGCCAGTTGGTGAGGTCCTTCAGCCAGTTGGTGTCGGTGGGGTAGTCGACCCACTCCGAACGTTGCTGGTGCACCACGTATTTGCCCTTGCGGGTGTGGAAGACGCGGATGCGCTGGAACGCCTCCTCGCCCATATCGCTGGCCTCGGCGAGTAGCCGGCCGGAGAAGCGCACCTGCCGGGCGCCGTTGTGACCGACCCGCAGGACGGTCTCGTCGAATCCGGCCGCGCGGCCCTCCTCGAGTTCGATGTACCGCCGCAGCGCCGTCACGATCGCGCCCGACAGGTTGCCGCCGACCAGCTCCTGAGCGCGCTGGAACAGGGGTAGGTCGTCATCGGATACATACACGGTCTTGTTGGGCATGGCACCACTATACGTAGATGTATACATACACACAAGTGCCTGTTCCGGGCGCCCCACGCCGGACCGGTGAACCGGGTGGGCCCGTGGTTCGTATCCCGGCTGAGCGCGTTCGGTTCGGGCACGATGGTCGGTGCCGAATTCGCCTCGCGGAAGGAGCGGCGATGCCGGCACGAGTGGTCGATTATCTGGTACAGGCTGTATCGGGGCTGGGTGTGCGACATATCTTCGGCGTCGACGGCGCCAATATCGAGGATCTGTACGACGCGGCCTTCGATGCCGCCGACCACCTCACCGCCGTGGTGGCCAAACACGAGTTCTCGGCCGCCACCATGGCCGACGGCTACGCTCGATCCACTTCGGGGCTCGGTGTCGTCTGCGCCACCTCGGGCGGTGGCGCCATGAATCTTGTTGCGGGACTCGCGGAATCGCACGCCTCCCGGGTTCCGGTGCTGGCGCTGGTGGGGCAGGCGCCCACCGATCTGGAGGGCTTGGGCGCATTCCAGGACTCCAGCGGTCTGGCCGGAACCTTCGATGCCGCACAGCTTTTCGACACCATCTCGCTGTACTGCGCGCGGGTGGAATCGCCGGCATCGCTGCCGGCGCATCTGTCTCGCGCGGTCGCGGCGGCGCGTGCCGGTGGACCGGCGGTGCTGCTGCTGCCCAAGAACGTGCAACAGGCGGAGATGGAAACGGAGGCCACGTTCGTCGCGCCGCCGGCGGTACACGGCCGCGACGAGAGCGGAATCGACCGGCTGCTGGAGGGGTTGCGAGCCGCCCGCGCGGTGGGCAAGGTGGTGATCATCGCCGGCGCACAGGTCGCGCGCGACGACGCCCGAGACGAATTACGAGAGCTGGCAGCGGTTCTCGACGCGGGTGTCGGCGTCGCACCCGATGCCAAGGATGTCTACGGTTGCGCCGAGCACGGATTCCTCGGGGTCGCCGGAAGTATGGGCCACACCGAACTGAGCGATGCCCTGCGCGGCGCCGCGCTGTGCCTGCTGGTCGGCACCCGGATGCCGGTGACCGCACGGGCCGGGCTGGAATCGGTGCTCGGCGCGTCGACCGCGTCGGTGGGCGCCGAACCGCCGTACATTCCCGCCGTCCACGCCACCAGTACCGATCTCGCCGCCACACTGCGCGAACTGGTGGTGGCGCTGGGGATCGGCGACGCGCGGGTACATCGGGTCGATCCGCGGCGTCCACGCCGGGCGCCGCAGGCACTGCCGGTGCCGTCCGCCGACGGGCCGGGTCTGCGCTACCGCGACATCGTCGAAACCCTCAATGCCACCGTCGATTCGGATACCGACATCTTCGCCGACGCGGGTAATACCGGCGCCTCGGTCGTGCACCATCTGCGCCCGCCGCGCGACGGCCGGTTCGTGGTCGCGCTCGGTATGGGCGGGATGGGCTATGCCTTCGGCGCCGCGATCGGTTCCGCGTTCGCGCGCCGTCACCGCCCCGACGGCACCGAGCGGCGCACCGTGGTCGTCGCCGGCGACGGTGCGTTCTACATGCACGGCATGGAGGTGCACACCGCTGTGCAGTACGGACTTCCGTTGACCTTCGTCGTTCTCGACAATTCCGCGCACGCCATGTGTGTCACCCGGGAACAGCTCTTCTACGGAGACCGTTACAGCTTCAACAGATTCCACAAGGCGCATCTGGGCGCGGGAATGGCGGCGATGTTCCCGGAACTGCCGTCCTTCTCGCCGAAGACTCGCGCGGAACTCGACACGGTCCTGCGGTACTGCCTGGAAACCGCGGGGCCGTCGTTCGTTTCGGTCGATTGCGATCCCGACGAAATACCACCCTTCATCCCGTTCCTGTCCGCCGCGAGGAGGAATTCGTGACCACCAGCACCGCACCCGCACTCAGCGATCTGCCGGATCAGCCACATCGGGTGATCCCCGGACTACTGCGCATCGAGAATTCCGATCGTGAGGAGACCACCCCGGTCATCATGGATATGCTCCGATCGGTCTACCCCCACGACCAGATCTTCGGTCAGTTCTGCCCGGTGCAGGACTATATCGCCGCACCACCGCGCGAATTGTACGAATACCTCTCGCACACACAGAGTCTGGAGGAGTGGACTTACAGTCTGCGCGGGTTCACCGAGACCGAGACTCCGGGGCTGTGGGAATCCTACGATCGGCTGGGTAAGAACACCCGCATCTTCACTCGCACCGAGGCCAATCCCGATGCCATGACCGTCGATTACCACTGTGCGTGGGATCAGGGAAAGCACCTGTGGATGGTCTATCTGATGCGGGTCGTCGACGCCCAGGTCGTTTTCGACAAGCCGGGATCGGTGGTCCTGTGGACCAATTGCCGTCACCCCTTCTACGACGAGAATCCCTATCCCGACGCCGCGCCGCCCGGACGCAAGGTATGGGTCGGCGATTTCTGGGAGATGTTCTCCGCCGGTCATCGCCTGGAACTGGACAACTTGAAGGCGATCGCCGAATACCGTGCCGCGCACGGACTTCCGATAACTCCCGACTGGATGAAATGAGAGTCCGACGCTATGGATTTCACCGATCCCACCCTGTCGCTCGCCCCGGTCAGCCTGATCGATGTGGCCAGCTATCTGCCCGGTGAGCCGGTAGGTACCGAATACTTCACCCAGTTCTCCCGCTCGGAGCGGATGGCCAAGAACGTCATGTTCCGCGCCCCCCGCACCCGCCATCATCGGGGGCGCGACGAAACCGCGGTGGATATGGTCGAACGTGCGGTGGCGCCGCTGATCGAGCGGCACGGACCGGACACCCTCGCCGATATCGACGTCCTGATCACCCACACCCAATTGCCCGACAATCCCGTCATGGGCGCCGGCCCGGAGGTGGCACGGCGGCTGGGAATGCAGCCGAAATGGGTATTCGACGTGCACAACAGCGGCTGTGCGGCGTTCATCCACATGATGATGCTGGCGCGCATGATTCTGCAGACCACCGATGCCCGCACCGCCCTCATCGCGGCGACTCAGAATACGGCCGGGCCGGTCTTCACCCAGACCG
Organism: Nocardia spumae; assembly: GCF_020733635.1. Lineage (NCBI taxonomy): Bacteria > Bacillati > Actinomycetota > Actinomycetes > Mycobacteriales > Nocardiaceae > Nocardia > Nocardia spumae. The sequence continues at coordinate 402,013 of NZ_JAJFZL010000001.1, forward strand.
AGATCCGCAAGCTCGCCCAGGCGCCGGTGCCGGGAGACGGCTGCGGGGTCGGGCTGCTGGTCAAGGACCGTCGGGCGCCGATTCTGGATATCGAATGCCGCACCTTCCCCGAATTCGCCGGCGATATGGATTTCAGCACCGGCTCCGACCGGAAGTACTGGGAGCCGGGCGAGGGGCAGGGTTGCGTGAGTTTCACCGAATCGAAGGTGACCAAGGTGTTCGCCCGCGGTAATCGGCTGGTTCCCGAGCTGGCGCTGGCGGTGTGCGATCACATCGGGGTGAAGGGGCGCGATATCGATACCTTCGTCACCAATCAGCCGAATCGGCTGTTCCTGCGCAACTGGCACGATGCGCTGGAACTACCCGCCGAACGCCATCCCGACACCTTCGATCGGTGCGGAAATCTCTTCGCCGCGGGAATTCCCGTCACTCTCGATGTCGAGAACCGGGCCGGGCGGTTGCGGAACGGTTCGGTGGTGCTGCTGTCGGCTTTCGCGCACGCGGGTGACTTCGCGGCCGCGGCGGCGGTGCGCTGGGGTGCGGCACGATGAGCTCCTCCGCCCGGGAACCGGCCGCGACACAGCCCCTGCCGTCGGTCCTCTTCGATCTGACACTGAGCGAGAACCCGTTCCCGCCTTTGCCTTCGGTGCTCGAGGTGGTCGACGACGCCCTGCTGCGCGCGAATCGGTATCCGGAGTTCCTGCCGCGGCGGCTGCCCGCGCTGATCGCCGCGCATGTCGGGGTCAGTGCCGAGCAGGTGGTGGTCGGTGCGGGTGCGACCGGCGTGGCGCTGCAGATCATGCAGACGGTGCCGGGGCCCGGTCGTCGCATGGTGTTCGCGAGCCCGACTTTCGACGGCTATCCGATCATGGCGGCCATGGCCGGGCTGGAAGCCGTTGCGGTGCCGTTGGATACGGACGGCGGCCAGCAACTGGCGGCGATGGCGTGTGCGGTGGACGAGCGCACCGCGCTGGTAGCGGTGTGCCGTCCGCACAATCCGACCGGCACGGTGCCGGCCGCGGCCGAGCTCAGAGCGTTCCTGTTCGGGATCCCGCGCCACATTCCGGTGATTCTGGACGAGGCGTATGTGGAGTTCCTGGCCGAGGACCAGGTGGTCGACCCCTGTGAGCTCATCGAGCACTATCCCAATCTGCTGGTGCTGCGGACGTTTTCGAAGGCCTACGGATTGGCCGGCCTGCGCATCGGCTATGCCTTCGGCGCGCCGGAACTGATCGCCCGGGTGCGGCGGATGCAGCTGCCCTTCGGTATGCCCGACTACGCCGTCGCGGCCGTGCGCGCCTGCTATCGGGCCTCGGCGGAGCTGTCCGAGCGGATCTCCGATATCACCGCCGAGCGGGAGTGGTTGCGAACCGCCCTGCGGCACCGCGGTATCGCGGTGCCCAGCAGTCGCGGCAACTTCCTGTACCTCCCGGGTTCGGCCGTGCACGCGACGCTGGCGGCGGCGGGAATCGCGGCGAAGGGATATCCGGACGGCAGCGCGCGGATCGCGGTCGGCGATCCCCGTGCCGACGCCGCGGTACTGCGCGCGTTCGACGGGACCGACGAGCCGATGCTCACCCGGGTCGGGCACCGCACGCGCCGGCCGCCGGGGGTCGGCGCCGGGACCGTGCGGTGAGGGTGCGCCAAGGCTTGATCTAGCACTGCTAGACAATCTAGTCAGATCCATCTACTGTTGCTCATGAAGCTAGCAACGTTAGATCCTGACTAGGAGCACTCCCATGCTGACCACATCCGCACAGGTCCTCGCCGTCCTCGCCATCCTCGCCAACGGCATCGTCTACGGCACCGATTTCTGTGCCGCGCTCGTCACCCGGTCGGTGAACCGCAAACTCGACGATGCGACGGTGACGGTGTCCGCGGGGTGGGGGCACTATTACGCCGATCGCCGCATGCCCTTCGCCGGTGCCGGCGGCGTGATCGCCACCCTGCTCACGATGGTGATCGCGGCCGTCGCCGGACAGGCCGGCGCCGCGATCGCCGCCGGGGTCGCCCTGCTGGCGTTGCTGACCTGGCTGGGGTTCTACGTGAAGGTCGCCAAGCCGATCAACACCGTGCAGACCCAGGCCGCGCTGACCGGCGTGATTCCCGCGAATGCTCGCGCGCTGCAGGACAAGTGGGAAAGTATTCTCGGATTCCGGGTCGGCCTGCAGATCACCGCGCTGACCGCGCTGTGCGTCGCGCTGATTCTGCTCTGAGGAACGGCGGCCACCGTGCGGCCCGCCGGGTCACCCAGCTCAGACCGAACCGCGCAGGAACACCTGATTCGTGGTGCTGGACCGAATCTCCACCGAACTGATCTGATTCGGCGGGACCGTGGTGATGCCGTCCGCGGTGATCGTCTGACCCGGATGCGCCGACCACTGCGCGAGCATCGATTGGGTGCCGTCGGTGTGGACGACCCACAGCGCGCCGTCCCAGGTGTAGTCGGTATCGGAGGCGGCGTAGTTGCACGACATCTTCACGCGCGTACCGGAATCGAGCTGGGTGAGACTGAAGCTGGCGGTGATCGGCGACGGCACCACCTGATCCATCTGCCGCTCCGTGACCACCTGCTGAGCGGACGGCGGCGTGGTCTGCTGGGTTATCGAGATGGTGGCCGGAATGGTGATCGCGACCGCCGCGGCCGCGGCGGCGACCGCGCCGGCCAGCGCCAGCCAGGGTCCGCTGCGCCGCCGCTTACGTTCGCGGGCGGTGGCCAGGGAGGTCACGGTGTCGTCCGGTCCAGGGCGCGGGGTCGCGGCCGGTGGGATGGCAGCGTCGGTGGGCCTGCCGTTCTCGCCGCCGGTCGATCGGGGCGCCGCACGCCGGTCGTCGCGGCCGGGCGCCGATGCGCCGGCCTCGAACGGGAGAATGCCCGCGCCGGTGCCCGAATCACCCTCGGTGGCCCGCACCCGGTCCAGCAGGGCCTCGAAACCCGCGTCTCCGAATTCCCGTGTCGGGGCGTCGGCCCCGGCTCGACCGCCTGCGGTGTCGTCGACCAGCGACAGCGCGACCTCGCCGGGCACCCGGCTGAGTAGACCGGGCAGCCCGGACAGTTCCGCGACCGCTGCGCGGCAGTCGGTGCAATCGGTCAGATGGTTCTCATAGGCGAGCCGCTGCTCCTGAGGGAGGGCGCCGAGCACATACGGCGCGTCCCAGGTCGCATACTCGTCGTGCGAGGCGGTATCCGCCGATGTCATTTCGTCACCCCCATCTCCTGTAGGGCCGAACGCAGGGAGCGCATTCCGTAATGCATACGGGATTTGACCGTGCCCTCGGGTATTGCCAGTTCGTTCGCGATCTGCTGGGTCGACAAGCCACGGTAGTAGGCCCGGACGATCACCTCGCGGTGGTCCGAGCTCAGCCGGGCGAGCGCGTCGGCGATCACCCAGCCGTCCACCGCGCGTTGGGCCTCGTCCGGCGTCGACTGCTCCGGCGGTGTGTCGGTGCCGTATTCGCGCCGATGCCGGGCGCTGCGGAACTCGTCGACCGCCAGATGCCGGGCGACGGTGAACAACCAGGCCCGCGCCGAGGCCGTCGACTGATCCAGTACCTGCGGCCGCTGCCAGGCCCGCAGGAGTGTCTCCTGCACGATGTCCTCGGCACGTCCGGCGTCGCCGACCAGGCTGTAGGTGTACCGCCACAACGTGGGCGCGTGCTCGTCGTAGAGCGCACGCAGCAATCGCGCCCGCGTGGGCGCCTCGTCGACGGGAGGAATCGTCGAGTCAGACATCGGCGGAAGTCGCGCCGATCGCGGGAGTTCGCCGCCTCTGTCGAGGCGAACGTCGGGGGACCACACTCTGTGGATACGTAATCAATTGCGTTCTAGTTCGATCGGGTGGGTCGCCAGCAACGACAGCGGGAGCGGCTGCCGGCGCAGCACATGCGCCCACAGATCGGTGCGCCCGGCGAGTGGGTCCGACGGCAGCGCGGACAGCACGATCCAGTCGCCGCGTTCCAGCTCGCCCTCCAATTGGCCGAAGGTCCACCCGGCATATCCGGCGAAGATGCGGACACCCTCGACCAGTGGCGCGATCGAATCCGGATCGGAATCCAGATCCAGCAGCGCCACCCGGCCGTCGACCCGGCGTAGGCCCCGAACTCCGTCGATCTCGGTACCGACGCGGATCGTGGTCAGACACAGCGCCGAATCCCGTTTCACGGGCCCGCCCACGTAGAGCGTGCGGGGTCCGGCGGCCAACTCGGCCCACCGCGGCAGCACATCCTGCACCGCGGTTTCGCTGGGCCGGTTGAGCACGACGCCGAGACTGCCGGCGTCGTTGTGCTCGACGATATAGATCACGGTGCGCCGGAAAGTGGGCTCGACCAACTCGGTTGCCGAGACCAGCAAGGTGCCGGGCCGCACCATCTGTTCCTCATACCTGGGTTCACGTCTGGGGCGGTCGCCGTGTTCCTCTGCGCGTGCCACGCATGCCATCATCGCACCGTCGAGTGGCGCGCGCTGTGTTTAACGCCCGGGACGCTCTGGTTCGATTATTGCGGCAGCCCGAATCGCTCCCTGGCCCACTGCGGCACCGAGGCCAGATACCGCGGCCGGGATTCGACGAAGTGATGCACCATCGCGCACAGCGGCAGGATGCCGAACCCCTGCTCGACGGTGCGGTCCAGGGCGCCCTGAACGAGCAGCCGGCCGTAGCCCTGCCCCTCGAACTGCGGGTAGATCTCGGTGTGCACGAAGGCACGTTCGGAGGCGGTGTCCTGATAGGCGGCCACCCCGGCCTGCTGGCCGTCGACATACAGTTCGAATCGGTCGAGTGCGGTGTTGTCTCGGATCTCGGTCGTGCGCTGCTGGCCCGGCGTCATTTGCTGAGCCTAGAACCTGTCACCCGGGGATGGGTGCGTGGTGTTCGAGTTGTCGCGATCGGCCGGGGTCGCGAGAATGCAGGAACTCGGGCGGGACTCCCTCGCCCGGGAGGGCGACGGCCGTCGAGCGGCCGGACGGGGAGAACGGCGCCGATGGGACGACGGGGACTACCTGCGGCGGCGCGGCTGGCCGCCACCGCAGCGCTGACGGCTGTGATCACCACGGCGCTGGCCCCGGCCACCGCGCATGCCGAGGCGAATTTCGGATCGTGTCCGGCCGGTGCGATCGCCGACGGCCATCCCGCGCAGTGTGCCGTGATCTCGGTGCCGATGGACTACGCGGCGCCCGGCGATGCGCGCATCGATGTGACGGTCAGTCGAATCCGAGCCGGCGGTCAGCGCTACGGCACCATTTTCGCCAATCCGGGCGGCCCCGGTGCCGACGCTCTCGATTACTGGGGTGCCCGCCTGACCCAGCTGCCGGCCCCGCTGCTCGAACACTACGACCTGGTGGCCGTCCAGCCGCGCGGCCTGCGCTGGTCGACGCCGCTGAACTGCGGTACCGAGGATCCCGATCACGGGAATCGGGAACCGCTGCAGCAGGCCTGTGACGCGGCCCGGCCCGGCTACCTGCGGACCATCACCACGGAGAACACCGCTCGCGATACCGATACCGTCCGGGCCGCGCTGGGCCTGGACCGGATCGACTACCTGGGCATCTCCTACGGAACGTATCTGGGCGCGGTCTACGCCTCGCTGTTCCCACAGCACGTCGACCGGATGGTGCTCGATTCCAACGTCGACCCCCGGTGGGTGTGGACCGAGCAGTTCGCCCAGCAGCAGCTCGCGGGTAAGCAGCGCCTCGATGATCTGTTCGGCTGGATCGCCGAGCACGACGACACCTATCACCTGGGGGATTCGGCGCTGCGGGTCTACCAGAACTGGGTTCGGCTGGTGGCGGCGCAGGGCGGTGGCTGGTACGCCAATCTGACACCGCCGCCGGTCTCGGCGGCCGATCTGCCGCGCGATCTGCCCGAACCGCTGCCGGCGGTGGCCCGTGCCGGTATGAACGCGGGCGCCGAGGAGATGTTCAAGGCGCAGAATCTGGTGCGCGCCTTGATATCCGGAGGGAACTCGGCTCAGGTTCCACTGGTTTCGGCGACCACCGTAGCCTCCTATACTCGCGGCTTCTGGCCGAGTCTGGCCCAGGCCATGGCGGAGGCGAACGCGCAGCCGTCGGATCTGCGGCGGCTGCGTGCCATCGCCGGGGCGACGACTCCCGATCCGACCGGCCAAGCCGTCTTCGCGGCGATCACCTGCAACGAGAACGCGGTGCCCGCTCGGATGGACGCCATCGGCTCGGCGGCCGCGATCGTCGCCTCCGGCGGCAACGCGCTCGACGCCCGGGCCGATCTGGTGCGCAGCGGATTGGCCTGTGCCAATTGGGATCCGGTGACCACGCCGGTGGCGATCGCCGATCACGGTCTCGACACCGCCCCACTGATCCTGCAGAGCCGCCGCGACGCGGTGACCGCCTATCCGGGCGGTCCCGCGATGGCGGATGCGCTGCACGGTCACCTGATCTCGGTCGGCGGCGGCGACCACGGCACCTTCGGCCGCGGGAACGGACCGCTCGACGACGCGGTGCTGACGTATCTGCGTACCGGCGAGGTGACGATCGACCAGGTGGACCAGGCGCCGATGCGCTGACCGACGGTCCGGCGCCCGCGCGCAATACAGTGAGCGGAGGCCGGATCGTTCCGACGGAATGGGGTCGCGATGACGCCGAGGCGAGTGGTGCTGGCGCCGGACAAGTTCAAAGGTTCGCTGACCGCGTCCGAGGTGGCCGCGGCGCTGGCGGCCGGAATCGCCCGGGTGGCGCCGGATACCGAGATCCGGCGGCTGCCGGTGGCCGACGGGGGCGACGGCACGGTCGACGTCTTCGTCGCGGCCGGCTGGGAACGGGTGTGGGTCGAGGCCGTGGGGCCCACCGGACAGCCGTGTACGGCCAGTTACGCGATACGGGGCGATACCGCGGTGGTCGAGCTGGCCGAGGTGGTCGGGCTCGTGAAATTGCCCGGCGGCCAACCCGATCCGATGCATTCGGGCACCTACGGGCTGGGCCTGCTGATCCGCGACGCGCTGGATCGGGGCATCCGCGAGATCGTGCTGGCGGTCGGCGGCAGTTCCTCCTCCGACGGCGGGGCCGGCATGCTGCAGGCGCTGGGACTGCGAATTCTCGACGGCGACGGTGCCGAATCCGCGCGGGGCGCGGCGGCTCTCGCCGACGCGCGGCGGGTCGATTTCTCGGATCTGCATCCGGCGATCGCCGAGACGACCTTCGTGCTGGCCAGCGATGTGGACAATCCGTTACTCGGTGCGCACGGCGCGGTGGCCGTCTTCGGACCACAGAAGGGCGCCACCGCCCGGCAGTGCGTGGAACTCGAAGCGGCCCTGACGAATTGGGCGGAACTGATCGAAGCCGCCGCGCCCGCAGGGATCGGGACCGAAGCGGCCGACGTCGCCGAACACCCCGGTGCGGGAGCCGCGGGCGGTACCGGGTTCGGAGCGATGGCGGTACTCGGCGCCCGGCCCCGCCCGGGTATCGAGGCGATCCTCGAGCTGATCGATTTCACCACGCGGGCAACGGATGCGGATCTGGTGGTGACCGGTGAGGGCGCGCTCGACGAGCAGACCCTGCGCGGTAAGGCGCCCGCCGGGGTCGCGGCGGCCGCTGCCCGCGCGGGCACGCCCGTGGTCGCGGTGGCGGGTCGCTGCGCACTGGCGGCCGGGCAGCTGCGCGCCGCCGGATTCGCCCGTTGCTACCCACTGTCGGAGCTGGAGCCGGATCCGGCGCGTTCCATCGCCAAGGCCGCGAGCCTGCTCGAGCGGCTGGGCGCCCGGATCGCCACCGACTATCTGCGCTAGCCCGGCTCACGCCGAGGCGGGGGCGCGCATCTCGTCGCGGCGCCGCTCCCCCCATCGTTCGAGCGGCCGCAGGGCCGCGGCCAATTCGGCGCCGGAGGCGGTCAGTGAATACTCCACCCGCGGCGGCACTTCGGGGAATACCTCGCGTCGCACGACGGCGTGTGCTTCCAGGTGGCGCAGATTCTCGGTCAGCACCTTCTCGCTGACTCCCGGCAGCAGGGCGCGGATCTGCCCGAAACGCCGGGGGCCCGCGCCGAGTACCCACATCAGATGCAGCTTCCATTTCCCGCCGACCGCGTCGATGGCCACCGACATCCCGCACACCTGGTGATCCGCGTCACTCCCGGTCGTCATCCCGTTCTCCTGAGCTGTTTGCGTACCTCGACGTAAGCAACCGCACGGGAAAGTGCGTTATTGCCGGCGGCCGCGGCGCCGGCCACCATCGAGTGACGGCGCCGATCGGAATTCTCACGAAAATTCAAGGGGTACAACATGTCCGAACGTTCATCCGTCACGGTGATCGGATTGGGTCCGATGGGCCGGGCGATGGTGCGCGTGCTGCTGGCCGCCGGCACCGAGGTGACGGTCTGGAATCGCAGTGCCGACAAGATCGGCCCGATGGTGGACCTGGGCGCCCGCCGCGCCGATTCGGTCGCCGACGCCCTGGCGCGCAACGAGGTGATCATCCTGAGTCTCACTCACTACGCGGCCATGTACGACGTGCTGGGTCCGGACTCCGAACGCCTGCGGGACAAGGTGATCGTGAATCTGTCCTCGGATTCTCCGGAGCGCACTCGCGCGGGTGCGCGCTGGGTGCGCACGCACGGTGCGGAGTTCCTGTCGGGCGGATTCATGTCTGCCGGTGACAACATCACCCACCCGGCCTCCTACCTCTTCTACAGCGGGCCGCGCGAGATCTTCGACGCGCACGCGGATCTGCTGCGACCGCTCAGCGCACCGGAATACCTCGGTACCGACGACGGCCTGGCACAGCTGTTCTATCAGGCGCTGCTCACCCTCTTTCATCCCTGGCTGGTGGGCTACAACCAGGCGCTGGCGGTCATCGCCCGCTCCGGCAACGACATCGACCGATTCCTGCCGTTCGCGCAACGCTCCGCCGAAGTGTTCCCGTTCTTCATGACGGAGTACGCCGAGGCCGCGAAGGCGGGCGGCTGGGGTGATGCGGCGAGTGCTCGGATGATGGTGGCCGGAGCCGGGCACGTCGTCGAGACCTCCGAGGAACTGGGCGTGGACACCGCGCTGTCACAGACCGTGCGTGAGCTGTGGCGCGAGGTCGCCGATTCCGACGCGCCGATCTACCGGATGCTGCGCGACCGGGCCTGAGCCGGGCGGGCGATCAACGCGTGCAGAGGAATTCGACAGCCGCCGCGTAGCCCTGGATGCCCATCCCGGCGACGACCGCGGTAGCGATCGGCGAAATGTAGGAGTGGTGCCGGAATTCCTCGCGCGCGTGCACATTCGAGATGTGCACCTCCACGATCGGCACCTCGGGAATCACCAGCGCGTCGCGCAGCGCGACCGAGGTGTGGGTCAGGCCGCCGGGATTGATCACGATCCCGGCCTCCGCACCTCGGGCGGCGTGAATCCGATCGATCAGCGCCCCTTCCGAATTCGATTGGAAGGCGACGATCTCGCGATCGAAGCGGGCGGCGGTCTTGCGGCACAGCTCGACGACGTCGTCGAGGGTGTCCGAGCCGTACACCTCGGGCTGCCGGATGCCGAGCGTGTTCAGATTCGGGCCGTTGAGCACGAGAATCGGTGCCATGCCCACACCCTAGTCGCCCGCGCTCGTGGCGCGTCCGGCCCCGTCACAGCCCGCGCGGCCCCTCGGCGCGCAGATCGTCCACCTTGCGCATCGCCGAACGTAATTCGTCGAGCCATTCCTCGGCGTGCTTACCCGCCAATTTGACCGTCCAGGCCAGGGCGTCGGCGCGGGAGCGGGCGACGCCGGCATCGACGAGGGTGTCGAGGACCTTGCGTTCGGGCTGGCGCAGCCGCGTCATCACCGGAACCGACAGGTGGGTGAACAGAGTGCGCTCCCCGTCCACCGACACGCCCCAGGCGACATTGCGGCCGTAGCGAGCCTGCGCTTCCTGGGCGATCTGCATGCGAGCCGGGCGTGTGGCTTCGCGGAACCGGGCGATCAGCCCGTCCACCGTCGCCCGGGAGGGCGTCGCGTCGCCGGTGCCGCCGGCTTCCTCGGTCGCGGCGGCTTCGGATCGATCGTCGCCGGACTCACGCCGCGGCAGCGCGAGTTCGCCGATCACCACGATCTCGTCGCGGTCGATCTCGATGGTCGCCGGACCGCTGAACCACTCGCTTGGCAACCTTCCGGCGAACCAGTCTGGAGCGTCCGCGGCGTCGGGTAGATCGGCCTGCTGCCAACCGCCCGGTCGCCCGAATCCACGTCCGTGTCCATGTCTCATGACATTTCCTTACTGCAGTGTTTTCGTCGTTACAGTGATTACAAGATTACGCGGCAAAACGACCGATATGGTTACGCTGTCAGCGGACTGGGAAGCCTGAACACGGGCGGGGATTTCGGAGACCGGGTGCAACGGATGTCGGTGATCGGGCACTATTGTGGTCGCTGAGCATGGAGGATGCTTCGGTGCCGAGGTGGTACCGCGGGAAACTCCTTCGGGTACCGTTGGTCTTGTTGCTGGAGTGACAAGAGTGAAGAGTGGGCGACATGGATGTGTGGGGATCCCGCCGCTTTCGCGTTCGGGGCGCAGTGGCACTAGCGGGTGTTGCTGCCCTGGCGATAGTGATTGGGTCGTGCGATTTTCACAAGGCGCCGACCGGACCCCAAGCGATCGTCGAGCGTTTCACCCAGCTAATGGACGACCGTGACGCCAGCGGCGCCGCGGCGCTGACCTCGTACCCTTCGGGTGCGGAGAGCACTCTGAAGTCGATGTTCGACGGTCTCGGGCCCGGCAAACCGGATTACTCGCTGGTGCAGTTCATCAGCCTCGACGGCGATTCGGCGATGTTCAACCTCAAGGCCGCTTGGAACTTCGGCCCGCACAAGGACTGGTCCTACGATCTGCAGGGCAATATCCGCAAGCTGGCTATCGGCTGGCGGATCTCCTGGGACCCCAGCGTGGTGATGCCGCAGCTGGACTACAAACGCTCGGTGAAGCTGGTCCGCACCGAGGCGACGCCGCCGCCCAAGGTCAACGACAACGACGGGCAGCCGCTGCTGACCCAGCAGACCATCAACGTCATCAAGGTGGATCCCGCCAAGACGTCGGATCCGGTCGGGACCACCAACGCCCTCGCCGATGCCATCGCCCCGGTCGCGCCGCTGATCACCGGCGCGTCGCTGATGCAGCAGCTGGCCGGTGCGCAGGGGAAACCGGTCACCGCGGTCAGCCTGCGTGAGGACGACTTCGCGATCCTGGAACCACGGATGGCCGCCATCCCCGGCGTGGTGATGGAGAAGCAGCCCAAGCTGATCGTCGCCGACCGCCGGGTGTGGTCACCGATGACCGACGCGCTGCAGAAGGTCTGGCAGGAGAACCGGGACGAGCACGCCGGGTGGGGTGTGCAGCTGTTCGAACCCGACGGCAAGCTGGTCACCCAACTCGCCGGATATCAGGGTCCGCCCGGGCCGGATATCGCCTCGACCATGGATCAGAAGCTGCAGCGCGCCGCCGAGGACGCGGTGGTGAGCGTGGGGACGGCCGCATCCATCGTGGCCGTCCAGCCCTCCACCGGCGCCGTGGTGGCCGCTGCTCAGAACAACTACGCCAGTGCGCAGGGAGCGCCCGCCTTCACCGGCACCTATCCGGTCGGCGGAACGGCCGACCTGTTCAAAGCGGTCGCGGCCATCGTGAAGAAGAAGTCGCCGCAGGACGTCTCGGTGCAGGACACCGCCGAGGCGGCCGCGATGCTGGGTGTCGGAATCGGTTTCAAGGTGCCGGGGCTGGACGAGACCACCGGCCGGCTGCCGATCGGCGGCCGGGGCGTCGAGCAGGTGCGCCAGGGCGCCAACGATCCGATTCTCGCCAGCCCGTTCGGCATGGCCCTCGCCGCGGCCACGATCGCCCGCGGTTCCGTGGCGCCGCCGATGATCGAGATCGGCCGTCCCGCCACGACCGAGGCGAAACTCGAACCGCTGCCCGGCGACGTGGTCGACAAACTGCGCGGCATGCTGCGGGACGCGACCGGCAGCCCGCAGGAGGTCACGGTGAGCCGTTACGCGGGCGTCACCGCCTTCGCCGCCACTGCCGGCTCGGACGGCTGGCTCCTGGCGAATGCCGGTGACCTGGCCTTCGCCATCCATATCGACGATGTCGACAGCGGTGATATGACCTCGCGGATGGCGGCGCGAATGCTGCAATCGCTGGCGACGCCGGACGACAACAAGTAGTTCTCGGGCGGTCAATTCACAGACGCGCCGCTGACCTGCCTGCGTCGTGCGATCAACAGCCACACCGCGCGCCAGCCCAGCAGGAAGACCGCGAGCACGGTCGCGGCGACGATCACGAAGCTGACCGCGGTGCCCTGCCCGCTGATCACGCGCAGCACCATGCCACCGATCAGCGTCGACAACCACACCACGACACCGGTGGGCCACAGCGCGGCACCACCGTCGAATCGGGTGGGCATCCGGACCCGGCCGCCGATGATCACCGCGAGCGACCAGCCGATCAGCAGGCCCGTGGCGAACGGCCAGACAGTTCGCAGCAGACCGGCCGCGACCGCCTCCTCGTGACTGCGCCGACCGATCGCGCAGAACACGATCACCAGCACGATGTCGATCACCAGCGGCAGCGTTTTCCTCACGTCCGCCAGGGTAGTGAGCCGGTCCGGCGAGGATTTCCCCACCCGGCTCAGGCCGGCGCCTCACCGTCGGGTTCGACCGGGCCCGGGGGCCGCCCGCGCACGTCGCGCTGCTGTTCACCGCGGCGCGGTTCGGCGATCAGGGCCGAGCGCTGTTCGAATTCCTCCTCGAATTCCGCGTCCCCGGCCTGCGGATTGCGGAAGCGGAAGGCGATGACGATCCAGCCGATGATCGCGACCAGAATGAAACTCACCATGCGATAGACGAAGGCCGCCGCCACCGCCTGCGCGAACGGCAGGCCCGCGGCCGCGGTGAGACTGGCGACCAGGGTGGCATCGACGTAGACGATGCCACCGGGCGCGAACGGAATCGTGCCGACGGCCTTGCCCACGCTGAACGCGATCAGGAGTCCGGCCCAGCGCGGATCGGCACCTACCGCGTAGCAGGCGGCGCCCAGACAGGCCACATCCCCGAGCCGGTGCACCACCGCCCAGAGCGCGACCCACGCGGCGTCGCGCTTACCCAGGTCCACCGACTCCAGTTGCCGCAGAATGTCGTCGACCCGGTCCATACCGGCCTCGGACGGGTGCCGCCGAATGCGGTTGACCAGCCGCACCGCGCGTCGTACCAGCGCCTGCAGCGCACCGGGATTTCCGGAGATGTACTTACCGGCCCACACCAGCAGGGCCACCGCACCGAGGGTGAGGACCAGTTTCCACGGTCCCACCCGATTGCCGACCAGCAGGGCGCCACCCACACCGAGCAACAGCATTCCGGCGGTCGCGACCACGCCGGACATCATCAGCTGCCAGGACGCGACCACCGCGCTGGCGCCCCAGCGGCGGGTCTGGCGGTAGGTGAAGGCGGTGGAGAACACCTGCCCGGCGGGTAGCGAGACCGACATCGCGGTGGCGCCGTAGACCACCGACACCGAGGCCCGCTGCGAGACGTCCACCCCGCCGGCCCGCAGCAGCCGTTTCTGGATGCGGCCGAATCCGCTCATCGACAGGGCCTGCATCCAGACGCACACCGCCACCCAGCCCCAATGGATCTCGGACAGATTGCGCCAGGAATCGTGCAGGCGAGGCCAGAGATATATGCCCTCGGCGATCAGCAACGCCGACAACACCACGCCGAGGGCCCATTTCAACCAGCGAAATCTACGGCGCGCGGGCGGCGCCGGGTCGCCGGCTGGTTGAGCGTGGGCCGTCACCTGACTCAGCCTAGTGGGATCGGGCGCGAAGGCGGCAGCGGACGCGTGACCACGCCGGGCCTCGCTCTCGTCCGGCTCAGCCCAGTGCCTTGGGCCAAGCCAATCGGGTCTTACGGCGGCGGCCACGCAACTGCACCTCGTCACCGGAGGTCCACTGCCGCTGCTCGTCGTCGTCGGCGAAATACAGGGCGCTGCCCGAGGCCAGTACCCGGCCCGGATGTTCCTTGGCCAGTTCGGTGAGGCGGGAGGCCTCGTTCACCGGATCGCCGATCACGGTGTATTCGAATCGGTTTGCCGCACCGATATTTCCGGCGACCGCGAGTCCGGCGGACACGCCGATGCCGATATCCAGGCCCGGTACCTCGCGCAACGCCTCCCGTAGATCCCGGGCGGCGGCCAACGCGGCGGTCGGCGCGTCCGGCCGGTCCAGCGGTGCGCCGAAGATCGCCAGCGCGGCGTCACCGACGAATTTGTTGATCAGGCCGTTGTGCCGGTCGACCACATGCACCACGACCCGGAAGAACTCGTTGAGCAGGCTCACGACCTCGGTCGGCGGATGTTCGGCGGCGGTCGCGGTCGAGCCGACCATATCGACGAACAGCACGGCCACGAACCGGGTTTCACCGCCGAGCTCGGTGCCGTACTCGAGTGCCCGCCGGGCGACTTCCTCGCCGACGTGCTGACCGAACAACTCCTGCAGTTCGCGGCGCTGCGCGGCCTCCTCCATCATGCGGTTGAAGCCGACCTGCAGCAGCCCGATCTCACTGCCGTCGAAGACCTCCACCTGCACATCGCCCGCACCCGCCTGCACCCGGTTGATCGCCCGGGAGAGCTGGCGCACCGGATCGGAAATGCTCGCGCCGGTCAGCATCGACAGTGCCAGCGCCTGCAGGATCACCACCCCGCACAGCAGCAGAATCGAGATCGCCAGCGATTGCGCGGAGAAATGCACCTGCGAGGTGATCTGGGTGACGCACAGCAGCACGATCGCGATGGTGGGCGCGAAGGTGCCCATACCCCAGGTCATCGCCATCCGGGTGCCGACGCCGGGGGTCAGGGTGTGATCGAAGGTGCCGGTGGTCAGGGCGTGCGCGGCGACCGGCCGCAGAATCCGCTCACCGAGCATGTAGGTGAATCCGAACACGATGGTGGCCGCCATACATTCGGTGATGATCACCGCGCCGGCGAGCTCGGGCGTTTCCACGATGATCCGCCCGGCCAGCACCGCACCACCCACCAGCCACAACAGCAGATGCAAGATGGATTGCCGCAGCGGCGCGTGCAGGGCGGCCATCTGTTCCTGGCGGCTGGGCGGGCCGCCGCGCACCTGCCAGCGCATCACCGGCCGCAACATCAGAGCCGAGGCGGTGACACTCAGTAGGCCGCCGATCGCGAAGACCAGCCCCGGGAGCAACAGACCCGCGCGTCGCAGCCCGTTCGGGGTGCCCTCGGGCGCCGGCAGGCCGTACTGGATGAACGCGTACACCAGAACCGCGCCGAAGGCATTGGCCGCCAGCATCGATGCGAGGTACAGCGGCCAGCGCGTTCTCATGGTCTGTTTGACCGCCTCGAGTTGCGCTGACACGGTGACCAATCTAGCGGTGGGAGTGACGGGCCGGAGAAGGCAGCGTGCGTAACCGCGTAGGCGCGGCACGGACACCGCTGATAGACGCGGTGGGAGTGACGGGCCGGAGAAGGCAGCGTGCGTAACCGCGTAGGCGCGGCACGGACACCGCTGATAGACGCGGTGGGAGTGACGGGCCGGAGAAGGCAGCGTGCGTAACCGCGTAGGCGCGGCACGGACACCGCTGATAGACGCGGTGGGAGTCATGAAGACCGACGACAGCCGCGTGACCTCCCGGACAAGGGGCGTGCTCGCGGGCCGGTGTGCCGTTAGGCTCGCGGCGTGAGTGGGGACAGCGACACCTCCGGACTTCCGGCCGAACCGGTGCCCGCGGGCGCGGCAGCGGCGACCGCACGCGGCGGCTCCGCCCGGGCTCGTGAGCGCCGGGCGGCCGACTCGGTGCATCCGCTGGTGCGCCAGGGCGCCGAATGGTGCTGGCGATTGTTGATCATCCTGGTGGCGGTGCTGGCGGTCGCCTATCTGGCGCACAAACTCACCACCGTCGTCATCCCGGTCGCGATCGCACTGCTGGGCGCCGCGTTGCTGTCGCCGCTGGTGGATTTGCTGCAACGACTCGGAATGCCGCGTGGTCTCGGGGTATTCGTCGCGCTGGTCGGCTCGATCGGACTGCTGGCGGGAATCTTCACCTTCGTCATCGAGCAGTTCGTCAGCGGTGTGCCGCAGCTGACCGACGAATTCAAGACCAGCATCCACACCGTGCAGGACTGGCTGATCAACGGTCCGCTGCATCTGAGCGACGAACAGATCCGCAACGGCGGCAATACGATCATCAAAACCATAGAGGCCAATCAGGATTCGCTGACCAGCGGCGCGCTCACCACGGCGGCGGCCATCGGCGAATTCCTCACCGGCACCTTCCTGACGTTGTTCATCCTCATCTTCTTCCTCTACGGCGGCGATCAGATCTGGCATTTCGTGACCCGGATCGTGCCGACTCCGCAGCGGGAGCGGGTGCGCACGGCCGGACGGCTCGGCTTCGGCACGCTGATCGGATTCGTCCGCGCCACCGTCGTGGTGGCGGCCGTCGATGCCATCGGCATCGGGGCGGGGCTGGCGATTCTGAGTGTGCCGCTGGCACTCCCGCTGGCCTCGCTGGTATTCATCGGAGCGTTCATCCCGATCATCGGTTCGCTGCTCGCCGGTTCGGTCGCGGTCTTCCTCGCCCTGATGACCAAGGGTTTCGTCACCGCGCTGATCGTGCTCGGTGTCACGATCGCGGTGATGCAGCTGGAAAGCCATGTGCTGCAGCCGCTGCTGCTGGGCCGGGCGGTGCGCATCCATCCGCTGGCGGTGGTGCTGGCGATCACCGCCGGCGTGGTGCTGGCCGGTATCGCGGGTGGTCTGCTCGCGGTCCCGTTCGTCGCGGTGATGAATACCGCGATCCGTTCGCTGCTCGCCGGTAGTCCGGAGGAGCTGTATCAGGAGCTCAACACCGGTGACCCGGGGGAGCCGATGTTCCACGCCGACCCGGACCGGCTCGTCCCCGGACGGTTACCACGACACGAGGTCCGGGGCGACGTGCCCGGCGGCGGTGACGCGGACGAGAGCTGAGGCCGCGGTGTCCGCGGCGACCGGCGGGACGGGCTCCGGGCCGGCGGGGCCCGCGACTCCGCAGGGCGCCGCGACCGCGCCGCTGTGGCGCGCGGCCCAGGCCTTTCGCCTGGTCACGATGGTGTATGCCGTCGGCCAGCAGTTCGCGTCGGTGTCGTCGTATCGACATCAGGCGCTGAGCTGGATGCTGATCGTCGTCCTGGTGCTGTGGTCGGTGATCTCGGCACTGTGGCTGTCGCGATGGTCGCTCACCGGACGTGGACGCCGGGCGGTCGTGATCGGTGATCTCGCGGTGGTCGTGGCGTTGATGGCGGCGACGCGGCTGGTCGCCGACTATTCCTGGTACCACGGACATCAGACGCTGCCCACCACGCTGTGGGTGGCCAATGCCGTGATGTCGGCGGCCATCGAATGGGGTGCGCTGGGCGGGGTGCTGTCCGGGCTGCTGATCTCGGTGGTGAGCATCGTCGTGCGGGAGCAGTGGGAGCTGGATCTGTGGTCGGATGCCACTGCGCCGGTGCTGGTTTCGGTGGGGCTGGCGATCGGTCTGGCCGCGGGAACCGCGCGCCGCGCCCAGGCGCAGCTGGAACAGGCGATGCGATTGGCCGCGGCCACCACCGAACGGGAGCGGCTCGCTCGCGAAGTTCACGACGGAGTTCTGCAGGTGCTCAGCTATATCACGCGCAGGGGTACCGAAATCGGTGGTGCCACTGCCGATCTGGCCCGCCGCGCCGGTGAGCAGGAGGTAGCGCTGCGGGTGCTGATCTCCGAACAGGGCGGCCGGGACGAATCCGTTTCCCTCGGCGCGCACGAGGATCTGCGCTCGCGGCTGACCGCGTTCGCCGCGCCGTCGATCTACGTGTCGGCGCCGGGAGAACCGGTATCGATCGGTGCCTGGACCGCGCGCGAGATCGCCGCCGCGGTCGGCGCGGCGCTGTCCAATACCGCCCTGCATGCCGGAGCGGATGCGAAAGCCTATGTGCTGCTGGAGGATATGGGTGATGCCCTGGTCGTGAGCGTGCGCGACGACGGTCCGGGAATAATGCCCGGCCGACTGTCCGTCGCGGCCGACGAGGGCCGCATGGGAGTCGCGCATTCGATTGTCGGGCGAATCGAGGCACTCGGCGGCACGGCGGAGCTGCTCGACACCACCGACGGTACGGAATGGGAATTCCGTATTCCACGCGAGGGGCGACGATGACGGCATCGGATACGGACGATACTGCGGCACAGGATATTTCGGTCATGGTGGTGGACGACCATCCGATGTGGCGCGACGGCGTCTCGCGCGACCTCACCGAAGCCGGTTTCCGCGTCGCGGCGACCGCCGACGGTGTCGGCGCGGCCGGTCGGCGCGCCGCCGCGGTCCGGCCGGATGTGGTGCTGATGGATATGCAGCTGCCCGACGGCAACGGCGCCCAGGCCACCGCCGAGGTGCTGCGGGTGTCACCACACAGTCGCGTCCTGGTGTTGTCCGCCTCCGGTGAACGCGGTGACGTGCTCGAGGCCATCAAGGCCGGTGCGACCGGATATCTGGTGAAGAGCGCATCGGCGGCCGAACTGATCGACGCGGTGCGGGCGACCGCGGCGGGTCAGGCGGTCTTCACACCCGGCCTGGCCGGGGTGGTCCTCGGGGAATTCCGGCGCATCGCCGGCGCCCCGGCCGAGACCGGCTCCGAACGTCCGGGACTCACCGACCGGGAAACCGAGGTGTTGCGCCTGGTCGCCAAGGGGTTATCGGCCAAACAGATCGCGACCCGGCTGAGTGTCAGCCATCGCACGGTGGAAAACCACGTGCAGGCGACACTGCGCAAACTCCAGCTCGGCAACCGGGTCGAACTCACCCGCTATGCGATCGAACAGGGTCTGGAATAGGCCCGACAGGATCAGGGATTGCCCTGATGTGCGGCGGTCGCCGCGTCGGTAGCCTCGTCGATATGGGTGGCGACAACGTGTCCACTCCCGGTGTGGGGTCCATCCCGGCCACCGGGGGTGCGGTGGGCGATCGTGATATGCGGGTATCGGATGCCGAGCGCGAACATGTCGGCGGGCTGCTGCAGCGAGCTGTCGGGCTCGGCATGCTGTCACTGGGCGAGTTCAGTGAGCGGATGGATACCGCGCTGGCCGCCAAGACCCGCGGCGAACTCAATGCCGTACTCATCGATCTGCCGGGGATCCGGCTTGCGGGACAACAGAATCCGATGCCGGCAGCCGTGCCGATCCGCTCACAGCCCGCGGGGATCGGCACCGGTGAGACGTCGATGCGCCCCAAGCTGTCCGGGGTCACCCGGAAGGGGCCCTGGCAGGTTTCGCCGGTGCTGAATATCAGCAGTTTCCTGTCCGGCGTCACTCTGGATTTCACCCAGGCCGTGATGTCGACGCAGGTCGTGGAGATCCGCGTCGACGATTTCTGCAGTTCGCTCAATCTGATCCTGCCGGCCGAGGCGACCGTCGACCTCAACGGTGTGGAACTGGTCGGCTCCTCGATCAACAACAAGGTTCGCACCGGGCCGCCCGTCGGACCGCTGCACGTCGTCGTGCACGGCCGCATCCGCTTCAGCTCCATCACCGCGAAACATCCGTTCGGAGTGCAGTGGAAGAAGCTGATGCAGGGGATCTGATATCGGCTACGCGCCGTGGTCCTCGGTGATGTAGAAGCGATTCCCGTCCGGGTCGAGGAATGTGAACATCAGCGGCGCGGTATCCCAGTCGAGCAGTTCCCCCACGGTGAGTCCGAGTCTCGCGAGGGTGGCGTGCGCGGCCCGCGCGTCCGGAGTCGCCAGCCTGATCCCGGTATCGACCCCGGCCGGTAGGTCCGCGCCCGCCCGAACCAGCGAGACCGTGGCGGCCCCGCCCGGCATGCTCAGTTCGACCCAACGGAACCCCGGCTGCAGTTCGGCATCCAGCCGGGTTTCGAATCCGAGCTGTTCGAACAAGGCTTTCGTGCGGTCCTGATCGGTCACGGGTACGGCGACCGTCAGCACGGCGGTGCAGGTAGTGGTCATATCTGTGATGACGATACGACCGCGCCGAATTCATCGCCGCGGGTGCCGGTTCAGTCCCGATTCTGGCGGCGGAGCAGTTCGTTCACGCTGACGGTGCGACCACTGTTGTGGTTCTTCGCGTCCTCGTCCTCGGGCTCGGGGCGGCGGCGCGAGGAGCGCAGATCCGCCATCCACTGCTCGATGTTGTTGCGGTTGTCGCCGCCGGGCGCGGTGGGCGCCTGCCGCTCAGGCCGCTCCTCGGCGGAATCGTGTGCGGGCGGGGTCGTTTCGTGACCGGATTCGGTATCGGCCGGTACCTGTTCGGACGCCTCCGTCGGGGCCGGTTCGGCCGGAGGCGCTACCGGACGACCCGCGTCGGGGGTGCCGATGGGCGCTGTCGGGGGAGTGGGTTCGGGCGCCACGCGTCGCGGCGGTTGGACCGACGGCATCCGGTTCTCGGGGGCCATCCACGGTGACTGCTCGGCCGGCGCCGGGGGAGTCGGCTCGGCCCGGCGGGGGGAGTGTGCGCCCGGGCCGGCACCCGCCTCGGCGCCCGGGTCGGCGGCGGGCGCCTGCCCCGTGTGATACGGCGGTGCGTCGGGGCGATACAGCTGTGCCCGGACCGACGGGTGCGGCGGCAGCTTGGACGGCTTCGGCGGCAGCACCCGGGGGGTGGTGCCGACCGGTGCGGTGGGCGGGACCGCGCCGGGGCCGTCGGGTGGCGTGTCCTGGCCGGGAACCGTACGCGGCGGGATGCCGGGCCGCGCCACCCGCTGCTGCTGGTTCGGTGGCTGCTGCTGGTTCCCGCCACGATTCGGCGCGGCTTCGCCGTTCGGCAGGGATACCGATGGCGGAGCGGCCGGCCGATGCGGGCCGCCGCTGCCTTCGGGCGGAGCTGGATTGCGTTCCGGCGCAGTGCGATCCGCCGCTCCGGCGGCGCGCATGTGGGCGGCCGGGCCGAAGCCGCCGGGAGCGGGCGGCGGACCGCCGGCGGGACCGCGTGTTCCGGCCGGGTTCGATGCGCCGGGACCGCCGGGCATACCGAATCCGTCCGGGGCACCGCGTGTTACGGACGGGTCGGAGCCACCGACCGCGCCGATGACGCCGTCGATATTCGCCGCACCCGAACCACCCGGGGCCGGCGGAGACTGCGGCGGCAGGACCCGCGAGGAGCGGTTGCCTGGGGTTTGCGACTGGTTTGTCGGGCGAGGCGGAACCGGATTCGACGGTGACCGGGCCGGCGCGGCGCCCGCGTCGGCGGGATCGCTCGCCGCCGGCTTCGCGGCGCCGTCCGAGCGAACCGCGTCGCTGGATGCCGATGCCGCGGTGCCCGAATCGGCCGCGGGCGCATCTGCGTCGCCACCGCCGCGCCGGAAGAGGTACCGCTTCTGTTTCGCGGGCGCGGCCGGCTCGGCGGCCGCCTCGGATGTCGCCCCCGGCTCGGCCGCACCGGAATCCGGCGCATCCGCATCCGCCACCGATTTCGCGGACTTGGCCGTGCCGGCCTTCGCGGCGCCGGACCCGGACGCCACCGCGTTCGGATCGATGCGGGTCAGCTGTTCGGTCGGCGCCTCCGGATCGACCCGGAGGAACTTCAGCCGCCGCGGTTTCTTGGGACCCTTGGTGGTGCCGTCGGGCATCTGCGGCAGTTGCATGGTGACCGGATCGGTGACCGGGGTGGTCTTGACCAGGTCGACGAGTTCGCCGGTACCCGGACGTTCGTCGTCGAGAATCGGTTCGCCCAGGCCGACCCGCTGCTGAACGCGCTTCATCCACGTCGGCGCCCACCAGCAGTCGTCGCCGAGCAGCTTCATGGTCGCGGGGACCAGCAGCATCCGCAGCACGGTGGCATCGATGAACAGCGCGGCCATCATGCCGTAGGCGATGTACTGCATCATCACCAGATCGGAGAAGGCGAACGCGCCGACCACCACGAGCAGAATCAGCGCCGCGGCCGTGATGATGCGGCCGGTCTGCGCGGTACCGCTGCGCACCGCCTCGGTGGTGCTCGCCCCCTGGGCGCGCGATTCCACCATGCGTGAGAGCAGGAAGACCTCGTAGTCGGTGGACAGACCGTAGATGACGGCCATGATCAGCACCAGCACCGGCGACATGATCGGCTGTGGTGTGAAATTCAGCAGACCGGCGCCGTGACCGTCGACGAATATCCAGGTCAGGATGCCGAGGGTGGAGCCGAGACCGAGCGCGCTCATGAGCGCGGCCTTGATCGGCAGCACCAGTGAGCCGAAGGTCAGGAACATCAGCAGGGTGGTCACGAAGACGACCAGCACGATCATCAGCGGCATGCGGTCCAGCAGCGAGGTGATGCTGTCCTGCATCAGGACCGGCTGGCCGCCGACCAGCAATTGCACATCGTCGGGAACGGCGATGGTGCGCAGATAGGCGATGGTGTCGTCCACATTGGCATCCGGCGCCAAGGTGGTTTCCGAGACCCAGACATTCGACCCGTTCGGCGGGATGCCGGGGGTGCCGAACGGATTCGCCAGCCCGGGAGCATTACTCGCGTCGTCGAGCAGCGCTTTGATCTCGCTGCTGTTGTCGGTCGTGATGACCAGCTGCACCGGATCGGTCTGCCGCAGCGGGAAGATCCGGTCGAACTCCTCCTGCGCCATGCGGGTCGGATTGTCCGGCGGCAGATAGGTCTCGCTGATTCCGCCGAACTTCAGATTCTTCACCGGAATGATCAGCAGCAGCAGGATGATCACGATCGGGATCGCGACCTTGAGCGGATGTTTCATCACCCACTGGGTGGTGCGGCCCCAGAAGCCGTTCTCCACCTCTTCGGCGGTCTTGGTCTTGCGGAAGCGCTTGAAGCCCAGCGCGTCCACGCGACGTCCGAGGATCGCCAGCAGGGCGGGCAGGATCGTCAGCGAGGCCACCGCGGCCAGCAGCACCGTCGCGATGGTGCCGTAGGCGACCGATTTCAGGAAGCCCTGCGGGAACAGCAGCATGCCGGCGCTGGCCGCGATGATCATCGTCGCCGAGAAGACCACGGTGCGTCCGGCGGTCATCACCGCGCGCCGCACCGCGACCCGGGTGGTATAGCCCTCGGCCATCTCTTCCCGGAAGCGGCTGACTATGAACAAGCCGTAGTCGATCGCCAGGCCCAGGCCGATCATCGACACCACCGCGCCGACGAACGAGTTCACCTCGGTGACATGGGTGATGCCCATGACGATGCCGTTGGCGCCGAGAATGGTCAGACCACCGACGATCAGCGGCAGCGCGGCGGCGACGACACCGCCGAAGATGAAGAACAGCAGGATGCCGACCAGCGGAATCGCCAGCATCTCCATGCGCTTCTGATCGGAGGCGATGGTGTCGTTCAGCGTGCCCGCGACCGGCTGCATACCGGCCACCTGGACATCGACGCCCGGAATGTAGAAGACGTCTTTGACCTTGCGATAGTTGTTCACCATCTCGGTGTCGTTATCGCCCTTGATGGCGATCGACGCGAAGGCGTTCTTCTTGTCCTTGCTACCGGTGGCGGACGGACTCCAGTCGCCGGTCTCGGTCTTCCAATAGGCGACGTTGACCTTGGTGATCTGGTCCGGATACTCCTTGGGCAGACTGTTGAGATTCTCGGTGATCTTCTGCCCGAAATCCGGATCGTCGACGGTCTTCCCGTCCGGTGCGGTGTACAGCACGATCACATCGGAGAGATGGTCGCGGCCGTAGACCTGGTCCTTGAGCACGGCGGCTTCCGAAGACTCCGCACCCGGATCGAACCAGCCGCTGGAGCTCAGATGGTTTTCGAGTCCGAACCCGTACGCCCCGAGGGCGAGAAGGGCAGCCACCGCTACACCCAGCACGGTGTAGCGCAACTTGTAAACCAGCTCGCCCCAGCGGGTGAACACTAAGCGACTCCTTGGGCGGGGCGGGAGGTGAGCAGTGCGGACAGCGGCCGGAAGGGCTGCAGCCAGGCTCCCTCGTCGGGCAGCGAGTCGAGGCTGACCCGGGGCAGCGGTTCACGGAACACACCCGGGATGTCCTCGAGGTCGACGAAATCGAGGATATCGGACGTGACCGCCCAACTCGCATGCTCGCGGAATCCGAGCACTTGAACGGGGACTCCGGTGGCCGCCACTTCCTCGAGCGGTTCGCGGAACGCCTGACCGTCCGCGGAGGCCACCATGATCCCGGCCAGACCGGCGCCACTGCGACGTAACTGGATATGCGCCAGCATGTCGCTGTCGACGTCGGAATCCTCGTCGATCTTGGGTTTGGCGAAGACGGCGTAGCCGACGTTACGCAGCGCTTCCACCCACGGCCGCACCACATCGGCGGTGCCGGGGGCGATATTGGTGAAGACCGTCGCCTCGGGCTCGATGCGCTGTGTGCTCCCGGCCGACAACTCGGCGGTACGGGCGAGCAGCCAGCGGCCCAGCGCATCGAATCGCGGCCGGTAGGCGGCGGTCGGACGGCCGCCGAGAATGGCCCCCAAACCCATATCGAGGTTGGGCGCGTCCCACACCAGCAGGACCCGGCGTACGCCGGTGGCCTCGCCGACCGGCGCCGCGGAGCCCTCCGCCGGCGCCGATGCTCCGGCGACGGCCTCCGGCTCGTCGCCGCGCACTGTTCCGGCAACCTCGTCGGCGGCCTGGGCCATCTCCCTGAGACTCATAAGCTAGATCTTCCCCCAAAGGAACTCGGTGATAGCACTTCCGGCTCGATGCGCCTTGCTCTCGAACTTCGTCACGGGGCGTTCGAGGCCGATCACCGTCTCGGTCGCGGGGTGTTCCGGATCGCCGCCCGTCGCCTCGTTCAGGCCGACGAGCTGCGTTTCTCCCGCGCCGACCTCCGCGATGTGTTCCGCGTAGCCGGCGTGGTCGGTAGCCACGTGCAGAATTCCGCCGGGCTGTAGGCGGCTGGCGATGAGAGACATCGTCGGCGGCTGCAGCAGTCGCCGCTTATGATGCCTGGACTTCGGCCACGGGTCGGGGAAGAAGACCCGCACGCCAGCTAGCGAATTCTCCGCAATCATGTGTTCGAGCACGTCGACGGCATCGCCGCGCAGCAGCCGGATGTTGTCGATGCCCTCGCGCTCGATCCGCTGCACGAGCTGGGCGAGGCCGGGCTTGTAGACCTCGATGCCGATCAGATCGAAATCGGGTTCGGCCTGGGCCATGGCGGCGGTCGCGGTGCCGGTGCCGCAGCCGATCTCGACGATCAGCGGTGCGGTCCGGCCGAACCAGGCGGCGGTGTCGAGTGGTTCGTCGCTCACCTCGCGCCCGATGCGCGGCCACATCCGGTCCCAGGATTGCTGCTGGGTCGCGGTCAGTGCGCCGCGGCGGGATCGGAAGCTCGTGACCCGCGGGTAGAGCCGCGAGGGTTCGCGCTCGGGTGCGGCGCTGCCGCCTCCGGCCCCGTCGCTCCCAGAGATGTGGTTCGCGGCGTCTTTCACGGCCCCCATTGTCCAGTACTCGATGATCAGCGCCGCAATCGAGTGCGCCAACTCGCGAAATCGCGGTTCAGGCGGTATCGATCACACGGTGTCAGGCGGCCAGCGGCTGTGCGTCCGGTAGCCGCGGTTCGCTCTGTTGCCGCAGCGGCAGGCCGAGCAGTACCCGTCCCGCGGTGCCGGCCATATCCAGCAGACCACGCCAGCGGGCCGGCGACGCCGCCACCGACCAGACGGTGCGGGTGTCGGTCTCGGTCACCGGGCGACCGGCGATCCGATCGGCCAGCCAATCCAGGCTCAACGGCGTGGCCAGCGGAAACAGGGAGAAATGGTCACTGAGCCGGTCGCGGATATACCCCACGGTCGCGCCGCCGCGCCGGTAGCGCTCGACCTGACCGTCGATGCAGGACATATCGATGATCTGGTCGTGCACCGGCTGGATCACCAGGACCGGACAGTGCGGCGTGTGCTGCCCCAGGCGCATATCGTCGAACATCTCGCGCATGGCGGGACCGCTGAGCACTTCGGGCAGCGGGCGATCGAGATAGTCGCCCACATCCTGTCCGGCCAGCCGGGCCAGCGCCACGATCGGCGGCAGTGCGGCCGCGCGTTCGAGCAGTCGTTCTCCGGCGGCGCTGATCCGGCCGTCGAGGACCTCGCTCAAGGCCGGATAGACCTGGCGCAGCGCGGCGATCACGATCGCCGGGAACCCGGCATACGGTCCGCCGTTGAGCCGGACGAAGACCTCGCCCGGATCGCCGACCGGAGCGCCCAGCGCCGCACCCTCGATCCGCAGTTCGGGAGCGTAGGTCGGGGCCATCTCGACCAACCAGGATCCGGCCATACCGCCGCCGGAATAGCCCCAGACCACCACGGGGGTATCGGCGTCGAGGCCGAGCGGGGCGAAGTGCAGGGCGGCCCGGATGCCGTCCAGGCCGCGATAGCCGGGTTCCCGGGGCGCGCCGAACCGGCCGCTCATGCCCTCGTGATCGGCGATGCTCACCGCCCAGCCCCGGCGCAGAGCGTTGGCGACCAGCAGCCATTCCAACTGGGTGATGGAACCGGGGACCAGCGCGCCGCGTCGCAGCGCGTACGAGGGGGTGCAGCGCTCGCCGGCGGCGTCGATCGCCGATTGGAAGGCCAGCAGCGGCCGAGCCGCGTGGGGATCCGCGTCGCCGGGCAGCAGGACCGTGGTCACCACGGCCTCGGGCCGGCCGTGCAGGTCGTTGCTGCGGTAGAGCAACTGCCAGGCCGATACCCGCTGCGGAATCACGCCCAGCAGCGCGATCTGTACCGGACGGCTGCGCAGGACGGTTCCGGGAGCGTGGGCGGCCAGATCGGCCGGTGCGCGATAGAAGGGATCACGCGACGGCGGCAACAGCCGTTCCTGCTTCGTCACGACAGCGGACGCACCGCCGTCGTGTCCGATGACGTCGACGCTGACGCTCATCGCAACCTCCTTCGGATCCTCGGGCCGGTGCGTGACGGACGCACGGCGAATCGGGATCCACACCACCGACGGCCGCGCGCCGACGGTGCCGCCGACGGGATTCAGCGTAGGTGATCGAATTCCTGGGCCGTAAGTTCACCTCGATCGAATTATGCTGTCCCACAAGAACAGACATGGTCGAGTCCCGAACCTTCCCAATTCCGCCACCAGTCCCACTGACCAGGCAGATCACGACGGGGATGTGACGAATATCGCCGGTCACGGCGGCGGGCAAGCGGATTCGTGTGATCGATTCCACATTCGGATGGGGCGCAACGGTCCTCGGCGGCCGGGAAATTTGCGCGGTCGGTGCCGACAACCGGTGCGTCTTCTGACAGAATTTGCCGCCGGAAGGGGGTATCACCCGTGCCGAGAGCCACTGCACCCAGTGCCGCGCCGGGGTTCGCGAACGAACACGGCGGGTCCGCACCGGAACTCGATCAACTCATCGCCACCGTGCGGGTCGGCGCCGGCTCCGATCCGCTGATCGCCGATCACCTGGCGGCGGCGACGACGCGCTATCGCCGGCCGCTGCGGATTCAGGTGGCCGGCCGGGCCGGCGCCGGGAAATCCACGCTGCTGCGCGCCTTGGCGCTGATGTCGGCGGAGGAGACCACACCGGTGGATCAGCCGGGTACGCCCGATCCCGTCCTCGATGCCGACCTCGTCGTGTATGTACTGGCCGGCTCTCTGCAACCCGCGGATCGGCGGGTCCTGGAGGGGCTGCGCCGCCAGGCCACGCTGGTCGTCCTGAACAAGGCCGATGCGGTGGGTTCGCGCTGGGGTGATGCGGTGGTGGCCGCCGATCAGGCCGCCCATGTCCTGGGCGTTCCGGTGGCGCCGGCGGTCGCCGAACTGGCGGTACGCACCCGCTCCGAGACGCCCGGCGACGACGATCTGCGCACGCTGCGGCGCCATGCGGCCGGGACCGGTTCGGAGTTGACGCTGTCGCCGGAGCTGTTCGTCGATCCCTCCGCGGGGCCGGATGTCCCCGACCGCCGGGCGTTGCTGGATCGGTGGGGGTTGTACGGAGTGAGCTGCGCGCTGGTCGCGCTGCGCCACGAACCCGAATTGGGGCCGCAGCAACTGCTGCAGTTGCTGCACGCGGTGAGCGGTGTCGATCCGGTGCACCTCGGCCTGCACGATCGCTACGAGCAGATCGCCGCCCTGCGCGGCGGTGATCTGCTCGACGATCTGGCGCGCATCGCCGCGCGCGCGGTCCCGCAGGGCGACGGCGGCCGCGCCCGCGATCTGATCGAGGACTACCTGGCCGGCGACGAGGCGCTGTGGACCGGGTTGCGGGCGGGTCTGGCCTGTCCGGAGGTCCGCCATCTCGCGGCCGGATATCCCGCGGCGATGCCGTCCGATGCCGACGACGCGCTGGTACGCGCGCAACGCTGGCGGGCCGTCGTCGCCAGCGATATGCCGCCCGCCGCCCGCCGCGCCGCGATCCGGTTGCACAACGGATACGTGCGGATGTGGGAGCGGATGAGCAGTGCCGGATTGTGATCTGCCGCAGGCCGTACTGACCGACGAGGTCCGCGCCGTCGTCGACCGGTGGAATCCGCAGGGCAGTGCGCTGCTCCGCTCCGTTCCCGCCGACCCGCCATCGGAAGTTGCCGCGGGAGATCGTGTTTCGGTCACCGTCATCGGCCCCGACGATGCCAACACGACGCTGCTGCGCACCGAGCTCGCCCGCTTCGAACCGCGGGTGGCGCTCACCGATCCGGTCACCGACCCCGAGACCCTGCCCGTCGTGCCCGACGCGGCCGGGGCGGGACCGTCGGTGGCGCTGGTGCTGCTGGACCCCGGCGCCGCCGTGGGCGCGGGCATCATCGATCCGGTGGCCCGGCTGCAGGCCGCGGGGACACGGGTGCTGTTCGCGATGAACGGTGTGCACGCCCATCCCGAGTGGCGTTCGGTCCTGCACCGCGACTCCGCGATGCTCGCCCACGCGCTCGGTGGTCAGATCGAGATCGTGCCGGTCTCCGCCCGGCTGGCGGTGGCCGCCCGTGGCAACGGTGATGCCGCCCTGCTGGATCGCTCCGGGCTCGCGGCCCTGCACACCCGGCTCAGTGCCGCGGTCGGGGTCAGCGGCCCCGAGCACGCGGCCGGTGTCGCCGCCCGGGTGCTCGCCGATACCCGCGCCCGGGTGCGGGCGCAGATCGAAGCCCTGCGCTCCGGCAGCGAGGTCGCCCGGCTACGTGCCGAACGCACCGCCGCGCTGGCCGGGCGCGACGGTGGCCGCGCTCAGACCCTGGCGACCCTGCGCAATCGGCTGCAACTGGCCCGGGTGGATCTGACGCACGAGGCCGGTGCCCGCGTCCGCACCCTCAACGCCACCGCGCGCGCCGATCTGGACCGCCTCGATCGTCGTTCCGTGCGTGCGTATCCCGATCAACTGCAGCTGGCGGTGAACCAGGCCACGGTCGAACTCGACGGTGTGGTCCGCCACCGCTTGGCCGAACTCGCTCGGCAGATCGAGGCGGTGTCCGGTCCCGCACCCGCGCCGGAGCCGTATCCGGGCGGAGTGCCGCGGCCGGGCCCGCCGACCGATCCGCCGCCCCGGGTCGGGCCGGAGCCGGAGGGCCGGCATCACGGTGTCGAGGATCGGTTGATGATCGCGCTGGGCGCATCGGCGGGTTTCGGCCTCGGTCGATTGATCGTTGCGCCGTTGTCGCTGGTGCCGGCCCTGGACATCGCGACCGTGCCGATCACCCTCGCACTCGGCGCGGGCGTGGCGTGGTGGGTCGTGCGGGCCCGCGGCCACCTGGCCGATCGAGCACATCTGCGGCAATGGGTGACCGATGTCCTGGTCAATGTGAAGGCCCAGCTGGAACAGCGGGTGGCGACGGCACTGGTGGAGGCCGAGTCCCAGCTGACCGAGCTGGTGGTGCGCGCGAGTACCGCCCGGATGGTGGAGGCGGACCGGCGGGTCGCGGAGCTGGAGGGGCAACTGCGCCGCGCGGCGGCCGAACAGCCCGCCCGGCTGTCGGCCTGCGAAGGAGATCTGGCGCTCCTGGACGCCGTCGTCACGGGCTGATCGGCGCCGGTTCGGGTTTGCCCGTTCCACACCGCGACGTGCCGTCGGATGTGAGGAGGTTTCGAGCGGGTCCCGAGTGAGCAACCCCATTCCGTACCGACACTCACATCGCGTTAACCTCTTTCTTAAGGAATCCGGGTGTCCGTCTCGTTCTCGTACGCCGCCCAGCCGGGGCGTGCTTTCGGCGAGCCGGGGTGGATGTCCACAGCCACCGGCGGCTTTCCTGGTGTTGTGAGCTGTTTCGGCAGCCTGCTCACCCCGCCGCACATCTCAGGAGAGTTTCATGACCTCAGCGACCATTCCTGGTCTTCACGGATCCGATGGCACGGCGCCGACCGAGCATGCCGGACTGCTCGCCTGGGTGCAGGAGGTCGCAGAGCTCACCCAGCCGGACCAGGTCGTGTGGGCCGACGGTTCCGATGCGGAATGGGACCGGCTGACCACCAAACTGGTCGAGGCCGGCACCTTCCAGAAGCTCAACGAGCACAAGAAGCCCAACTCCTTCCTGGCACTGTCGGATCCCTCGGACGTCGCTCGGGTCGAATCGCGCACGTACATCTGTTCGCGCACCGAGGCCGACGCCGGTCCGACCAACAACTGGGTCGATCCGGCCGAGATGCGCGCCACCATGACCGAGTTGTACCGCGGCAGCATGAAGGGCCGCACCATGTACGTGGTGCCGTTCTGCATGGGCCCGCTCGGCGCCACCGATCCCAAGCTGGGCGTGGAGATCACCGACTCCGAGTACGTCGTGGTGTCGATGCGGGTCATGACCCGCATGGGTCAGGCGGCGCTGGAGAAGCTGGGCACCGATCGCCCGTTCGTGAAGGCGCTGCATTCGGTCGGTGCCCCGCTGACGGGGGATGTGGCCGATGTTCCCTGGCCCTGTAACGACACCAAGTACATCACCCACTTCCCCGAGGCCCGCGAGATCTGGTCCTACGGTTCCGGTTACGGCGGCAACGCGCTGCTGGGCAAGAAGTGCTACTCGCTGCGCATCGCCTCGGCGATGGCCCACGACGAGGGCTGGCTGGCCGAGCACATGCTGATCCTGAAGCTGATCTCGCCGGAGAACAAGAACTACTACATCGCCGCCGCGTTCCCGAGCGCCTGCGGTAAGACCAACCTCGCGATGTTGCAACCGACCGTGCCGGGCTGGCGTGCGGAGACCCTGGGTGACGACATCGCCTGGATGCGTTTCGGCGAGGACGGCCGCCTCTACGCGGTCAACCCGGAGTTCGGCTTCTTCGGTGTCGCCCCCGGCACCAACCGCAGCTCCAACCCGAATGCCATGGCCACCCTGGAGGCGGGAAATACCGTCTACACCAACGTCGCCAAGACCGACGACAACGATGTGTGGTGGGAGGGTCTCGAGGGCGAGCCCGATCACCTGGTCGACTGGAAGGGCAACGACTGGTACCTGCGGGATACCGAAACCCTTGCCGCGCATCCGAACTCGCGTTACTGCACGCCGATGTCGCAGTGCCCCACCCTGGCTCCCGAATGGGACGACCCGCAGGGTGTGCCGATCTCGGCGATCCTGTTCGGCGGCCGTCGCAAGACCACCGTCCCGTTGGTGACCGAGTCCTTCGACTGGCAGCACGGCGTATTCATGGGCGCCACCATGTCTTCGGAGCAGACCGCCGCCGCCGAGGGCAAGGTCGGTGCGGTGCGCCGCGACCCGATGGCGATGCTGCCGTTCATGGGCTACCACGTCGGTGACTACATGAACCACTGGATCAACCTGGGCAAGAACGCCGACGCCGCCAAGTTGCCGAAGATCTTCTACGTCAACTGGTTCCGTCGCGGCGACGACGGCCGCTTCCTGTGGCCCGGTTTCGGTGAGAACTCCCGCGTGCTGGAGTGGATCGTCAACCGCATCGAGGGCCGGGCCGAGGCCCAGTCCACTCCGGTCGGCAACGTGCCCGTCGCATCGCAGCTCGATCTGGAGGGCCTGGATGTGGATCCGGCCGATGTCGACGCGTCGCTGAAGGTCGATCTCGACGAGTGGCGCAAGGAGATTCCGCTGATCGAGGAGTGGTTCGAATTCGTCGGCGACAAGCTGCCGTCCGGTGTGCGTGACGAGTTCGAGGCGCTCAAGGAGCGTCTGGGCTAGTCACCCGCGGCCACCCGGCCGATGACCGATTCCACCGCCCGCCCCGTCGCATCGACGGGGCGGGCGGTGTCTCATTTCCACCGTTCCGGCTGCAAAGTGGCGCGCCTGTCCTATTCTGAATGTGTTCTGCATCTCACGAATAACCCGCACGGTTGCGGGAAATTAACTACTCGGCTGAACTGAATGCGTGCTGGTGCTCGTCGATTCTGTCTGTCTGGCCGACTGGTCGGGGTATGTGGGAGGTGGGTGTAGGCATGACCGAACTCGAGTTCGAACCGGCCGATGTCTCGGCGTTAGCTGACGCCGATTCCGTGGTGCGGCCCGCGAGTACGCCGTTGCGCCGCGCCGCGGCCCGGTTGCAGGCGGTGCTGCCGCCCGGATGGCGGGTGGAGGTGGACCCGGCAGCGACTCGGCCGCAAGGTGATCCGCAGCCGGCGTTGCGGGTTCGGATGTCGGAGAACTGATTCGATTCGTTTCCCCTGTGAATCGCACTCCGCATAGCGGACATCCGGGGCGTACCGCCCAGGAGAAATGGCGCGAAATCCTCCCTGCTGGTTCGCTTTTCGCAAAACGCACTATTGCGTTTCCGCCGCTCACGGAGCATGCTTAGAGCAAATATCTGTCGGACGATTTTACAGATGCAATCGCAGGGGAGTCCGAATCATGGCGGTGCAAGTGGTCGGCCGATCGCTGATGACCAGTGATCAGACCCCACATCAGGCGAGGTCCGTCGGTACCGGGGGCTGGGTGGTGTCATTTCTGCCCGGCCGGACCTTGACGCTCGAGCAGGCGACGGCGGCGCTGCAGGCGGCGGAGGCGGTGGCGGCGGTCCGCTCACTGGCCAACCGGGTAGGCCTGACCCCGCTGGAAACCGTCGGTCTGGCGATGCAGGAGCCGCCGTGGAGCGAACCGGCCCGGCGCAGCCGTCGGCGCGGCTGGCTGGAGTGATTACCGGGTCGGTGCGGCAGCGCCGCCGGCGCCCGGTTTGGTCGCGACGATCACGAGATTGCTGACGAGAAGTTCGCGCAGGCCCGGTATCCGGGGCACCCACCATGCCCAACGCGGGTGGTAGCGCGGGAACGTCGCCAGGATGTGCGCCCGCCCCTCGGCCGCACGGGCCCAATCCAGCCCTTCGGCGGCGGTGACCGCGAACAGTGAGGTGCCGAAGCGGTTCTTCGGCGCACGGCCGGTGCGCCGGGTGTAGCGCCGTGCCGCGAACTCACCACCGAGGTAGTGCCACGGTCCGGTCTCGTGACCGCCGAACGGTCCCAGCCATACCGTGTACGACAGCATCATCAGACCGCCCGGTTTGATGATGCGCAGCATCTCGTCCGCCATCAGCCAGGGGTGCGGCACATGTTCCGCGACATTCGACGACAGGCAGATATCGACCGCGTCGTCGCGGATGGGAAGCGCCATCCCGGACCCCCGCACCGCGCCCGCGACGGTGAGACCGGCGGCGTGCATCTCGGTCGGATCGGGTTCGATCGGCAGATATCGCGCGCCCGCGGCGCCGAACTTCGCCGCGAAATAGCCGGGTCCGCCGCCTACATCGACGATGGTCGTGCCGCGCAGGTCGCGGCCCGTCAGATCGCGGTAGAAATCGGCGATCAGGTCGGCGGTGTCGGTGGCGATTCCGCCGTAGAAGCGGGCCGGATCGGTCTGCTCGAAACGGAAACTGCCCAACAGGCGCAGCGAACGGCGAAGGGTGGCCCGGCGCGCGAAGCGGGGACGCGGTCCGGTTGCGTCGGATCGAAGCATGGCCGGGCCAGTCTGTCACAACGTGTCGTGACCTCTCACAGCAGATAACCGGCCACCGTAGCGACTCGAACGCGCCGACGGCCGCTATGGTGGAGCCCACTGTCATCCGATGCGATCTGGAGAAGTCGTGCGCCCTACCAGCCCCAGCGACCCGTCGGCGGTTGCGCAGGCGCACGGCACGAGACAGGGCGAAACCGCCGTATCGGCAGCCCGGACAGCATCGGCCGAGGTCGCACCCGCCGTCGTCACGGCGTCCGCGCGGCGTGAGTCGGTGCGCGAGGTGTTGCTGTTGTGCTGGCGCGATACCGGACATCCGCAGGGGGGCGGCAGCGAGCGGTACCTGGAACAGGTCGGTGCCCAGCTGGCCGCGCGCGGGGTGAAGGTGACGCTGCGGACCGCGCGATATCGCGGCGCGGCGCGGCGGGAACGGGTCGACGGGATCGAGATCAGCCGGGCCGGGGGCCGCTACAGCGTCTATCCGCGTGCGCTGGCGGCGATCGCCGCGGGGCGCCTCGGATTCGGCCCACTGCGCGGTGTGCGCCCCGATGCGGTGATCGATACCCAGAACGGAATCCCGTTCTTCGCGCGCACGGTGTCGGGTGCGCCGTCGGTGGTCCTGGTTCACCACGGTCACCGTGAGCAGTGGCCGGTGGCGGGGCGCGTGATCGGCCGGATCGGCTGGTGGATCGAGTCATGGCTGTCCCCCCGGGTACATCGCCGTGACCAGTATCTGACGGTATCGCTGCCCTCGGCCGAGGAACTGGCATCGCTCGGCGTGGACCCGATGCGGGTGGCGGTGGTGCGCAACGGTGCGGAACCGATACCCGCACAGTCACCGACCGGCGCCGAACCGATGCGCACGCCGTACCCGAGTGTGGTGGTGCTGTCGCGACTGGTGCCGCACAAGCAGATCGAGGACGCACTGGCCGTTGTCGCCGGTCTGCGCCACCGCCTACCGGGCCTGCGCCTGGACGTGGTCGGCGACGGTTGGTGGGCCGACAACCTGAAACACCGTGCGCGCGAACTCGGTATCGCCGATGCGGTCGATTTCCACGGTTATGTCGACGAGCCGCGCAAACACGAATTGCTCTCTCGCGCTTGGGTTCAGGTTTTGCCCTCCCGCAAGGAGGGCTGGGGGCTCGCGGTGATCGAGGCCGCCCAGCACGGCGTCCCGACCATCGGTTACCGCAGTTCGCGCGGTCTCACCGATTCCGTCGTCGACGGCGTGACCGGCGTTCTGGTCGATGATTCGGCGCAGCTCACCGAGACCGTGGGCGAGCTGCTCACCGACTCCGGGGCACGCATCGTGATGGGTGCGAAGGCCCGGGCCCGTGCGCGCGAATTCTCCTGGGAGCAAACCGGTTACGGGGTGGGGCAGGTGCTGGCCGCCGCGGCGCGCGGCGAATTCGTATCGGGTCTGGTCACCGGACGTTCCCCGGAATAGTCCTCGGCGCCCGGAACTCGGGTCCGGGTAGTCGGCGCGGCGCTCTCGTCATCGGATGGTAGCGCTCCGCCGCCGGCCGATCGACGCGTCGATCACGGCCGCGACCAGCCCGCCCAGCAGTAACGCCGCCCACAGCGCATGTGTGGTGAGCGCGATGGCGCGGTCACCCGGCGACGCCTTCGCCACCTCCCGCACGCCGGGTATCCGATAGAGGGTGAGGTCGTCATCGGAGTACACCGGCTCCATCTGTGCCACAGTCCGATTCGAATCCCCGAGGGCGCCGGGAGTGCGGTGCTCGACGAGTATCCACCCCACCCCCCGCGCGGCGAGTTCGGCGGGCGGCGCCCCACTCAGCAGCAGGTTCTCCACTCGCTGTGCGCGCGCGCCCTCACCCGCGACCACCTGTCCGCGCACCGGCAGGACGCCGGTTTGCAGGACGTTCGAGCGCAGCATACGCGGTGCGGGGTCCAGTACCGGAACCCTTCCGCTGCGGGGGAATTCGCGAAACATGCCCGCGGGCAGGACCGCGACGTCGCCGGGGCCGTCGACGATGTCGGCCACTCGCTGCCAGGCAGCGGGGTAGTGCACCGGTCGCAGGGCGCCGCCGATTCCCCACGCCAGATCGGGCAGGGTGAGGATCAGCGCGGCGACATACAGGACCGCGACAAGTGGTTGTGCCGCCACGGTATTCGAGGTCTCGGCTTTCGTGCCGCCCCGGCGGGCGCACGCGGCGAGAGTGCGACAACCGGCCGCGGCGCACAGGGCGAAGGCGGGCATGGCCAGCGCCACATACTTCTGCGTATCGCGCAGCAGCCCGGCGCCGGGGATCCACTCGATCACGGATTCACCGATCGACAGGCCCCAGGCCGTCGCGCCCAGGGCCGGCAGCAGGATGCTGACAGCCGCCAGCGCCAGCAGCATCCGGCGGGGGTGGCGGGTGGCCGGGTCACCGGCTGTGGCCACCGCGAATACCCCGGACAGGACGGTGCCCAGCAGTACGAGTGTCGCGACGATCGCGAACCACGTGGTCCGCGAATCCGGTACAGCGTCACCGTTCCAGATGCCGCCGAGTCCGGCGAGGCTCGCGAGTGTGCCCAGTCCGGGTTCCGCACGCGCCGCGAACGCTGCCACACCGGCCGGATCGGAGGGTTCGGCGCCGCTGCCGGACAGGGCCGTCGCCACCAGCCAGGGACTCGCACTGAGCAGCCATACGCCGATCGTGCCGAGCAGATTCCGCCGTCCGACGGTCAGCACGGCGACCAGTCCCGCCAGCAGTGATCCAGTCGGGGTCAGTCCGGCGGCGGCGAGGACACCGGCGAGCATGAGCCACCGGCGGAGCGCGGGCATCGTTCCCATCCGGTCGACGAGAACCGAGTGGATTCCGATGCGCCGGGCGAACAGGACCGTCCACGGCAGCGCCGCGTATCCGGTCAGCAGGCTCCAGTGACCCTGCAGCAGTCGCTCGGCCACATACGGGTTCCAGATCGCCACGGTCGCGGCGACCAGTTGCGGCGCCAGCGATACCCGCAACAGCGCCCGGGCCAGTCGGGCCGCACCCCAGCCGGCGGCGGTCAACGCCACCACCAGCACGATCTTGACGACGATCCCGCCGTCCACGATCACCGAGAGTGCGGCCAGCAACCCGTCCTGCGGTACCGCGCGCGGCGCGGCATCGCCGAGTCCCAGCGCCGCATCGGTCGCGTACGACCGCGGTGTGCTGACGGCATCGCGCAGCAGCAGATATCCGGATCCGAGCAGTGGGCCCACGACGATCAGCGCCAATGCCAGGCTGTAGACCACCGGCACGATCCGCTCCCGCGTCGACGCGCCGGGCGGGCGGACCCGCGGGCCGCCCGTCGGATCCGGTGGCGAGCCGGTGTCGTCGCCGTATTCTCGAGCCCCGGTCACGGTGAGTCACCCTACGTCGGGCCGATATGCGGTCGGGACGGGGAATGCGATGATGTCAGCGCGTCGAGGAAGGGGATGGCCGGGCATGGAGAGCTGTGGCGAATGTGGATTCGAGTACCGGCCCGCGGCGGCGCCCGCGGCCGCGGCCGCGATCACCTCCGGTATCGCGGATTTCGCGGCAACCCTGACCGGTGCTCGCGATCCGCGCCGGCGCCGGACCGCGCAGCAGTGGTCACCGCTCGAATACGGCTGCCATGTGCGCGATGTGCTGCTGGTGCAGCGGGAGCGAATCCTGCTGGCTCGTCGGACCACCCGCCCGGCCGTCCTCACCATGGGCCGGGACGAGCGTGCCGACCACGATGGTTACGCCGATCAGGATCCCGCCGCGGTAGCTCGGGAACTGACCATGTCGGCCCGGCTGCTGGCCAATGTGCTGGATCGGCTCACGGCCGAGGACTGGTCCCGGACGGTCGTCTACAACTATCCCGAGCAGACCGAACGGGATCTGCGATGGGTCGCGGTCCACACCGTGCACGAGGTGCGCCACCACCTGCTCGATATCCGTCGCCAGCTCATGGACTGAGCCACGGCGCCACGGCCGGGACGAACCCGACTGGGACTGCGGCCGGCGAGGTGGGACCATGGCGGAATGCTTGCCCTGCGCCGTCTACCCGTGGTCGCGGATATGACCCTGGTGACGGCGGGGGCCATGACCGCGAATGTCGCCGGCTACCTGCTGCAACTGCTCGCCGGACGGTGGCTCGGAGTGTCCGGATACAGCGAGTTCGCGAGTCTGCTGGCGGTGCAGCTGCTGGCCGCGGTGCCCGCGCTGGCGCTGCAGAATGTCGTCGCGCGGGAATTGGTGCGCGGTGCGGCGGGCGCGACGGTCCGCCGGCTCACCCGGCGCTGCGCGTTCATCGTCGCGGTGGTGGCGATCGCGCTGATACCGGTCGTCGCGGTGGTGCTGCACGTGAACGCGGTGGCGGCGGGCGGGGCCTTGCTGGCCGCGCCGGTGCTCGTACTGATATCCGGCGAACAGGGCATCCTGCAGGGTGATCAGCAGTTCCGCCGGCTGGCGGCCGTTCTCGGCGGCGTGGCGATCCTGAGGGTGACCCCGGCGGTGATCCTGCTGGCCGCGGGAGGCGATGCGGGTGTGGCCCTCTGGGGCGCCGCGCTCGGCCTGGTCGTCGCGGCGGCGGGGGCGCGCCGGATCACCGGGGCCCTGGGCCCGGTGACGGGTGCGGATCGAGCCCGCGAATCGGGTGCCGCGGCACCGGCATCCGGCCCAGCGCGCGCAGCCGATGTGGCGGCGGTGCTGCGGGCCGCGCAGGTTCAGGCCGCGCTGATGGCGCTGTCCTCGGCGGATCTGATCATCGCGCGCATCGTGCTGGATGACGTCGACGCCAGTCGATACGCCCTCGGCGCGATCGCGACGAAGATCGCCTTCTGGCTCCCGCAGGCCGTTGGCGTGGTGCTGTATCCGCGCATGGCGCAGCCGCAGCATTCGGTGCGCGCGTTGCGGTCCGCCCTGGCCGTGCTGGCGGTGATCGGAGCGGTCGCCGTGGCGGGTGCGGCGGTGCTGTCACCACTGGCGCCGCTGTTCGCCGGAAACGACTACGCGCCGATCGAGGGGTGGCTGTGGTTGTTCGCGCTCGACGGTGCGCTGCTCGCGGTCCTGCAGGGCGCGCTGTTGTCGGCCATCGCCGCGGACCGCACCGCACC
Source organism: Nocardia spumae (assembly GCF_020733635.1). Taxonomy (NCBI): domain Bacteria; kingdom Bacillati; phylum Actinomycetota; class Actinomycetes; order Mycobacteriales; family Nocardiaceae; genus Nocardia; species Nocardia spumae. The sequence continues at coordinate 440,873 of NZ_JAJFZL010000001.1, forward strand.
GGCCGCCGTGATCTGGGCCGGGTTGGCCGTGGAGCTCGCGGTGACGCTGCCGTTCGTCCGCAGCCTGCCGGTGCTGATCGCGATCGCCACCGGAATCGCGGCGGTGGCAACGACACTGGTGGTCGCGGTCGTCATCCGCGGCGTGCATCGCGACCGCGCTCCCGAATCCGGCCGCGGGGCCGGCCGACTGTCACCGCTGCCGGGCGACTGAGGTCCCCGCGCCGCGTCCGCTTTCCCGCCGTGCCCCGGATACGCGAGTGGCTCCCCGGTTCGAAACCGGGGAGCCACGTCGGCGCTGGAAACGCTTGTCCTAGAGGTTCTTACTGATGTCGATCTGCTGGGTGGGCGCGTCCGAGAACGCCTGGCCCGGCTTATCGCCCGGCGGGGTGGTGGAGGGCTTCTTCACCAGCCGGCCCGGCTTCGACGAACCGTCGCCGCCGCGCAGGCCCAGCACCAGACCGGCGATCAGCGCGATCGCGCCCAGCACACCGAAGACGATCGGCAGCGTGCGGCCGTAGAGCGACAGCTCGTCCATGTACTTGCGGGCCTCGTCGGCCTGCGACTGCACGGTGTCGGGATCGAACACCAGGGTGGTGTTGATCGCGGTGACCTCCGGCTTGTCGGCGGTGCGCGAGTAGTACAGGTGCAGCTGTTCGGAACCGTTCACGATGGTGCCGGTCTGGGGTTCCACCCACACGTCGCGGGTGTTGGTGTAGTAGCGATCCATGGTGACATCGCCCTCGCCCTCGACGCCCCACTTGGCGGCCGGGAAGGTCAGCCGGTTGGTGGGCGAGGAGACGACCTTCGCCAGATCGGTCGGCGGCACCTGCTGCTGGAAGTGGTAGACCTTCAGATCGTTGATCTCGGTCTCCTCCACGAACTTCATATCGAACGACTGCCGCGCGTTGATATCGAAGTACGGGTAGGTGGTCTTCTCGGTGCCGAGGGGGAAGCGGTACTGAAGGCCGGTGTGCTGCACGGGATCCGGGACGCTGTTGCCCTTGCTGTCGACGGTGACGGCGATGGAGCCGTTCGGGTCGTCGTCGATCGGCTCACCGGTCTTGCGGTTGATGGTGACCCGGTCGATGGTCGCCGACAGCAGGCCGGTGTCACCGGTCTTGTCCTTGTTGCGCAGCGTCTGACCGGCCTGGATGGTCATGTTGGTCTTGTCCGAGGGGTCCTCGACGGTGAGGAACCGCTGCGAGATCAGCCCGACGTTCTTGTCGATCTTCGCCGGGCCGTCGCCGGAGGTGAGCGACTTCGAGTCCAGCACCTCGCTGGGCGCACCGGCCTTGTTCGATGCGATGGTGGTGATCTCGAGGTCGAGGGGAGTCTTGGCCAACTGACTGACCCCGTAGGTTGGTATCAGTATCGCTGCGACGATCAACAGCGCACCGAGTCCCACGAGCAGGCAGGCCACCGTCCTCTTGGTACCGGCACTGAGTGCCATGCAAACTCTCCTCGTCGTCGAACAAGTCTCGTCCGGGTGCGCTTCACGACCGGGTGCGGTCATTACCACGAGCACTCGTGAGCCCCGACACTAACAGTCGTGTACCCCAACCGGGCGAGCTGAGGGCCGAAAACACCCCGAAAAAGCGCGTCCCCGCGAGATAGCGGCAGACTGGAGCCGATGACCGCAACCCCCGAGACCGTGATACCCGGCACCGTGCAGCCGGTCGGCGCCCCGGCGCCGGTACCAGGAACGCGCAGATTCGTTCCGGCGCTGGAGGGTCTGCGCGGACTGGCCGCACTCGGCGTGGTGCTGACCCATGTCGCCTTCCAGACCGGCGCCGCGGGGACGCCGGTGCTGGGGCGGGTATGGGAGCGGTTCGACATGGCGGTCGCCGTCTTCTTCGGGCTGTCCGGATTCCTGCTGTGGCGGCCGCATGCGGCCGCGGCCCGCGATCTGGGGACCGCGCCGCCGGCCGGCCGCTATCTGCTGCATCGCGCCGCGCGCATCCTGCCCGCCTACTGGGTGGTGGTGTTCGCGGCGCTGACTCTGCTGCCCTCGGCGGCACAGTCGGCCGGATGGCGGGTGTGGGGAGCCAATCTCGCACTGCTGCAGGTCTTCGTACCGCTGACGCTCACCGACGGACTCACACAGATGTGGAGTCTGTCGGTGGAGATGGCCTTCTATCTGGTGCTGCCCCTGTTGGCGTGGGCGCTGGTCGGGCTGCGGGGTTCGAGGGCGCGGTGGCGAGTGTGGGCGGTCGCGGCGCTCGGGGTGATATGCCTGGGCTGGAATTTCCTGCCGGTGCCGACTCCGGACGCGATCCACGCCGACAACTGGCTGCCCGGCTATCTGCCGTGGTTCGCGGCCGGGATGGTGCTGGCCGAACTCGCCGAGGTATTGGGCGCGGCCGCCCGGAACGGGATCGCGGCCCCCGGCTGGCAGCGCCGGCTGGGCAACCGGTGGCTGATGTGGTCGGTGGCCGCGCTGGCCTTCGCGCTCGCGACCACCGATCTGGCCGGGCCCGCCGGCTTGGCGCGCGGTGAATCATGGCAGTACGCGATGAAGATGGGGCTGGGAGCGCTCATCGGATTCGGGCTGCTCGCACCGCTGGTGGTCGGCACCGCCCGGCATCGCGGGCTGGAGAGCCGCCTGGCGCTGACCATCGGGCGCTGGTCGTACGGAATCTTCATCTGGCATCTGGTGGTGCTGGCGATGATGTTCCCGATCTTCGGATTCATCCCGTTCAACGGCGGTTTCGTCCATGTGCTCCTGCTGACCGTCGGATTCACGCTGCCGCTGGCCGCCGCCAGCTACGCCCTGATCGAGGAGCCGGTGCGGCGCTGGGTCAAGCGTCGCGTGGGCTGAGCGCGGTCAGCTCGATCGCCGCCACCGCACGCGGATGCGTGGTCGCGCGGGCAATGCCGCGACCCCGACCGCGACCACGGCGACCACCGCCGGGAACTGCACCCACAGCGAGGCGCCCATGTACACCGTGCCCGAGCGCCAGGGACCGGTGGACAGCGCCGCCTCGGCGAGAACCGTGGCGACGCCGGCGATCGCCGCGAGGACGAACGGTGTCCGGGGCAGAATCCGTACCGCGACCAAAGCCAGTGCGGCACAGCCGGTGGCGACCGGTCCGGCGATGAGAGAGGCCGCGATCGCGATACCGGCGGCGCCGAGCCACCAGCTGTTCCAGGTCCGAGGCGGTGGATCGCGGTGCACGGTCGCGGGGAGGGGGGCCGCGCGCAGCGGGGCTGCCGGATCCGCCGGCGCGTCGGCGAGCGACGACAGCGCTCCGGCATCCGCCGCGATCGCGCCGTCCGCCTGGGGGGCATCGCTGCGGCTGTGTCGCAACCGATTACGCAGGCGGGCCGGGACGGGGAGTGCCAGCAGTAGTAGCGGAATCAACAGGAGTAGTCCGCCGAAGATGGCCAGCCGATACCAGCGGTCGATCGGGAATTCGACCGTCACCGGGCCGTGCGCGGCGGCCGGGACGATCCAGCCCTGCTTCCAGCCGTCGACCACGACCGGTGCGAGCGTGTGACCGTCCGCGGTGTGCGCCGACCAGCCGACGTTGGTGCTCAGCGGCAGGGTCAGGAGCCGATCACCGGCGGGTGCGTACATGCCCGCCGCATCCTCGGCGTTATCGCTGAAAGCGGTGTTGTCCATACGCAATCGGTCGACGGAGAACATCTCGGTGGGCGCCACGGTGACATCGACCGAACCCGCCGGCAGATCGACCGGCTCCGATGGGTCCCCGACGGCGGCGCCGTCTGTCCTGTCCCCGACGGCGGCGCCGTCTGTCCTCTCCGCGACGGCGGCGCCGTCTGTCCTCTCCGCGACGGCGGCGCCGTCTGTCCTGTCAGCGGCGGCGCCTGCTGTTCCGTCCTCGGGCCCCGCGGTCGCACCGCCCGGCGCGCAGACCGTCGCGGGCACCGGTTGCCCGGTGCGCAGTTCGTCGGCGGTCGCGGTGACGCTGGTGTGCAGCACCCGGCCCGCCACGGCGATGGTCGGGCCGTGCGCGCAGTCGAGGGTGACCGGCCGATCGCCGGGTGCGGGCGCGGGATAATCGGGGCCCAGTACCGACACCTCGGCCAGCCCGGGCGGTTGCTGCTGGGTCAAACCCAGTGCGGTGCGGTCCAATACCGTCTTCCAGGTATTGATGCTGATCTCGATATGGTCGGTGACCTGCGGATGCAATTCGAGTCGAATCGGAGTCGGCGGTGCGGACATCGGCGCCGGCGTGCTGGTCGATTTCGGTTGTGGCGCCGGCGCTTTCGGCGACGGAGTGGTGGTCGGCGCGGACTCGCCGCCGGTGGGGCCCTCCGGATCGCGATCCTTCGGTGCGGGCGGGATCGTCCGGATCTGCGGTCCGTCACCGAGATTGACCGCGATCGAGGTCGGGCGTGCGGGCAGCGCGCCCATCGGCGGCGTGACCTCGAGCCCGGTGACCAGTTCCGGTCGCGGCAGCTGGATCGAGAGGGTGGGTTTGGCGCCCGTTCGATTGCGTACCGTGTCCTCGGGGGCGATCCAACTGGTGCGCGGGTCGCCGTCGGTCGCCGCGAATGCCGAACCGCGCAGATCGCCGACGTCGGCCTTACCGCGGGCGATCGGCCGCTGTGGATCGGTCAGCAGATTCTCCAGTGCCGGGCCCTGCCGGGTGCGGACGGTCAGCCGCGGGTTCACGCTCACCGGTTCCGGCACGCTGAGCGTGCGTTCGAAGCTGCCCGGTTCCTCGGCCGGCAGCGCCAGTCCCTTACTGCAGCGCACCCGATCCGGTGCGTCGAAACAGCCACTGCGCCCGGGGAATTCCTGACCGAGATCCCATCCGCGCACGCGTGTTCCGGCCGCGACCGGCGGCAGGACGGTGCGATGGCGGATATCCACCGGCTTCGGCTCGTCCCGGTTCGAATAGTCGAAGAGGTTGACCTCGCTGATCCCGAATTGCCCACCGCCGGTGCCGTTCTCGGTCTGGGTCGCGGTGATGGTGAGCCAATCGGTCCGGCCCGGTGGCAGTGAAACCGACACGGGTGCACCGGGTTCGGATATTCGGGCGGCTACCGTGCCGTTGGCGGTGCGGACCTCTATCCACTTCACCGGATCGCCGATCGCGGCCGGGCTGGTCGTCACCCGCACCGCACCGGCCGCGATCGGATGGTCCAGGCCGAGCCGGAGCCACTGTCCCACGGCATGTTCGGCGCTGGTGCTCAACCAGGCGGTACTCGGATCGCCGTCGAAGGCGGCCGCCGTGGAACTGCCGGGTGCGGCGCCGCCGAGTTGGGTGGCGTCGGCGGCGGAACTGGACGCGGTGACGGTCGCACCGGACCACTGGCCCTCGACCGGCCGCGCGCCGGGTACGGGATAGTCGGGGACGAGGTTGTGGGTGCGGCGTGCGTCGGTGGGCGCGCGTAGTGCCGAATTGTGGTTGTCGACCCGGCCGAAGTCGGATTCTCGATCCATCGGGGTGTCGGTGACGGTGGTCGCGGTGGGCGTCAGTCCGGCCCGGGCCGCGTCGGCGGCCAGGAGTGCGGGGCCGTGGGCGCCGGATCCGTCGCGCCGCAATCGTTCCAGCACCTCGGGGCCGCCCTCGACGACCGGCACCGATCCCAGCGGAACAGTGCCCGCACCGGGAAAACTCGGGGGAGCGCCGGGGCCGCTGTGGATTTCGGCGGGTGTGGTCCGGTCGTCGGCGTGTACTCGGAAGATCTGGATCGCCGGATAGGTCGGCCGCAGGTCGCCGTCGGCGACCAATCCGTCACCGTGGCCCACCTCGATCGGATTGCCGAAGGCGGCGACCTCGGTGATACCCGGTGATCCCTCGATCGCCTGATGCGCCAGCATCGGCCGGGTGGAGCGGGAGGTGTCGGGATCGAGATCGTTGCGCAGTACCAGAATGCCGATGCCCTGGGCGCTCAGGGTCGGTGCCAGTGCGGTCGAGGGCCGGCCGTCGGTGATGAGTCGCTGCACCGAATCCATGGCCCGGATCGCACCGGGCGGGGTGAGCGGCACCGCATCGCGCACCGCCCACGGCGTACTCGCCAGCGCCTGCAGGGGCTCGTCGCGGGTCAGGCCCCAGATCTGGCTGCCGAACGGCGCACCCGGCACAACCAGTGCCCGGGTGTCGGACGCGTTGTGCGCCAGCCAGTCCGCGGTCTCCTGCCAATAGGCCGGAACCTTGTCGTAGGCGCCGCGCGGCGCCAGCTTGGAGGTCCACGCGAGGGAGGTCGACAGGGTCAGCGCCGCGAGCAGCAGCGCCGCCACCGCGACCATCCGATTGCGTTCCGGATGAGCGAAGGCCCCGCGCCACACCGGCAGCGGCACCGAGGCGGGTAGCGGTACCCGGCGCAGCAGATGGGCGAGCCCGAGTACGAGCGGAATCCGGATCAGCGGTTCCAGCTTGTGCACATTGCGCAGCGGCGCGCCACCGGAGTCGAGGAATATCCGCACCGATTCGGCGAACGGTCCGCCGAGCTGGCCGGCGTAACCCGCGCAGATGCCGACCAGTCCGACGATCAGCACGAGGGTGAAGCGACCCCGCGCCGGCATGGAACGCAGTGCGAGCCCGGCCATTCCGGCCGCGGCGATGACACCGGTCGCCAGGACCGCCGCGGGCTGGGTGACCAGGACCGCGCCCGCGATCCGCTCCGGCGAGACATAGGGCGTCCAGCTGTCGGTGCCGCGCAGCACCTCACCCAGTGCGGCCCACTGGGTGGTGACCCCGGAGGATTCGATGTAGTCCAGGAAGGGCGGGCTGACCTTCCCGAGGACCAGCAGCGGTACCACCCACCAGAAGGTGCCCAGGGCCAGCAGCGGGATCCACACGCGGGTGAAGCGCCACCAGGTGCGATTCGGCCGATACGAGGCCCACCACAGTGCCGCGGGCAGGAAGGCGGCCACCGTCGCGACCGCGTTGACCGAACCCATCAGAGCCAGCGCCAACGCACTCGCCGCCGGTGAGGTGGCGCCGCGCAGCGACAGTGATTCGGCGGTCGGCCGGCGCAGCAGCGGTGCGCGCCGGCCGGATCGGGCCGACAGCACTCGTGGCATGCCGAAGGCGCCGAGTGCGGCGGGTGCGAGCAGCACCCACGGCGCCAGCATCATCGGCAGGGTCTCCGACGAGATCGAGCCCAGCGTGGTGAGTACGCGGGGCGACAGTGCGAAGGCGACGGCCGCGATCACCCGGGAGCCCCGGGTGCCGATGCCGAGGACCTCGCACAGCCGGACGATGCCCCAGAAACCGGCCAGGATCAGCAGCGCCCACCAGATCCGCTGGGTCACCCAGGGAGAAATACCGAGGACATGCCCCAGTGCGAAGAAGGCCCCGTGCGGGAAGAAGTAGCCGTACGCCTGGTTCTGCACCTGGCCCATCGGAGCCTGACTGCTCCACAGATGGGCGGCGCGCTCCAGGAATCCGACCGGATTCTGGGCGAGATCGTATTTGGTATCGGCGACCGTGAGGCCGGGTGCCTGCAGAAATGTCAGCAGGAAGGCAACGAGAACGGTGCCGGCGAACCAGCGCCGGCCCAGTGGTGCGGTGGCCGAGGACGGGAGGTCGGCGGGTAGGGCAGCGGTGGTACCGGACTCAGCGAGCGCCGTACTCAACGTTGTTCAGCAGCGATGACGAGGCGTCTCCACTGCGATCCACCTCGGGCCGCGAGTTCTGTGCCGTCGCCGTCACGACGATGAACACCGCGATCACACCGAGCAGAGCTCCGGCGACGGCGCTCACGGCTCCCGGGACGGCAAACTTCATCGCGTTCTCCCAACATCGACACAGGCGTCTTCCGAGCCAACCTACAACATGGACGCGTCGAGGCGGGTACGCAGCACGGCAACCCGCGATGCGGATCTCGCCGGATCAGCGCGGCCGATCCGGGACCGAACAGGACAATCCGTGCAACAGGGTGCGCAGTTTCGCGGTCGTCTCGTCCAGTTCGGTGCGCGGATCGGACGCCGCGACGATGCCGCCGCCGCCGTAGGCATGCACGGTGCGGCCGTCCGCGGACAATTCGGCGCAGCGGATGGCGACCACCCATTCGCCGTCGCCGCGCGCATCGCACCAGCCCACCGCGCCGCCGTAGAAACCGCGCGGCTCCTCGATATCGGCGATGGTCCGCAGCGCCAGCTCGGTCGGCGTGCCGCAGACCGCCGGTGTGGGATGCAGTAGCAGGGCCAGGTCGAGCGCGGTGGTAGCGGGGTCGCGGAGGCGGCCGGTGATGGGTGTCGCCAGATGCCACACCTCGGCGGTGTCGAGTAGTTCGGGCCCGTCCGGGATGGTCAGATCCGCGCACACCGGGGTCAGCTGCTCCCGGATCCACTCGATGACGAAGGCGTGTTCGTCACGATTCTTACCGCTGGACAACAACTCTCGGGAGCGTTCGGCGTCGACGGCGGGGTCGGGATGACGCGGCAGGGTGCCCGCCAGCGGCCGCAGCGTGACGGTGTCGCCGTGGCGGGCGACGAGAACCTCCGGTGTGGCGCCGATGAGCGCGGCCCCGGTGCGCCCGGCGGGAGTCAGGTCCACCGCGAAGACATTGGCCAGCGGATGGCGAACCAGCAGATGAGCGGCCGCCACCTCCGCGTCGAGGGCGTCGTCGGCCGCGGCGATCACCGATCGGGCCGCCACCACCTTGCGCAACGGCTGCGCGGGATCCGACAGCTGCTCGACGAGCTTGGTCACCCGGGCCATATGTTCTGCGGGACTGGGAATTTCGGTGATCACCCGGACCTCGGGCAGTGGCGGCACCGCGGCCGGGCGCCAGGCCCCGGCGCTGTGCAGGGCCCGCTCGGGTTCGCACAGGGCGGCCGGATCGCCCGGATCGAACGGGATCGCCCCGACGATCAGCTCCGCCGCGCCCTCGCGCAGGGCCGCCGCTGCCCGCCACGCATCGTCGAATGCGCGCAGGGTGCCGGTCGTGCGGACCGACCCCCCGGGTTGTGCGAGCAGAAATCCGTCCATAGTGCCCCGACCATAGTCCTGTACCGGACCGATCGCGCCGGGGTAGCGACGGAGATCTCATGTGGGCGGGGGCACGTTATCCCGCGAGATCGCTCACCGGAACGGGTTCCTTTCCCGGCGGCACCAGCAGAATCGGCCGGTGGCAATGTTTGAGAACCGCTTCCGCCACACTCGAATGCATCAGGGCCCGAATTCCGGTGGCGCCGCGGGTACCGGCGACGATGATGTCGACATTCAGTTCGTCGGCGACATCGACGATCGCATTCCAGATGGTCGACGTGCATTCGGCGGTGCGCGGCTCCGCATTCAGTCCCGCCAATTTGGCCAGCCGTACGCCCTCGGCATTGATCTGTTTGGCATCGACGTAGGCGATATCCTCGATCTCCTCGTCCGGCAGCCATTCCGGCTGCATCACCCCGGAAAGTCCCGACAACCGCGCGGCCTGGCGCACCATCGGCTCCCAGGCGGTCAGCACCACGGCTTTGGGGGCGGACAGAAATCGCCCGGCATATTCGACGGCCCGTTTCGCGTTCTCGGATCCGTCGTAGGCGATGAGCATCAAGTCGCAAGTCATGACGACCTCCCGGACGCGGTGTGCCATGGGCGTACTACGGCCCGACACTACCTGTGCGATCTGCGGAAATCCGGGATGTCGATTGGTATTTACCGATTCGATCCGAGATCGTCGGCCGCGGCCCCCGAGCGCGATATCGAGCCGGTGCCGGCCCACCCGGAATGAGATTCGTGAGCACCGGAATCCGGGGACGGTCCGCCGTCGGGAAATAGTGTGGTCGACCGCGGTCGGTCTGCGCCTGCAGCGGACGTCTCGGATCGGTGGGACTGCCGACCGGCCGGGGTGCGGCACGGGATCGGTGGTGATCGCCGCCCCCCGCGATACAGGCCGATTCCCGCGCGCCGCGCGCCGCGTCCCGTTCCGATGCGGCCCATGACCGGGTTCGCCGCGTCGCGGTCGAATCGCCCACCCGGGCAGTGTCACTCGGCAACCGGCCGGCGCACCGGCGAATTGCGGCCGCGGGTGAATCACACTCGTGGCTGACAATTCGCATGCGATTCACCGAATCACGTGTAACTGCTGTGATTTCCGGTATTCACTGGAACAACCGACGAACGGAGCCGGCTGCGGCTCCGGGACATCGACCGGGAGCGAGGTTGCATCGTGCGATTGAAAGAGATTGCTACGCCGCAGGATTGGGCCGACACGTATCGGGATCTGTTCGGATTACCGCATGTGCGTGTGACCTCACCGGGATATGTCGTATTACCGCTGGTGGACTCGGTGGCCGCGGTGAATACACCCGAACCACTCGGCGCCCTCGTACTCGGTGAATTGACCGTGCGTGGGATTCCGGGCCCGGTGCTGGTCCGCGAGCATCCGCCGCGCCGAACGTTTCTCGCGGTATTCGACGGAAATCCGGATGTGGACCGCACCCTGCGGTTGCAGCGTCACGGGGTCGATATCGGCTCCCATCGCAGTAATGTCATTCTGCCGACCGGATTCGGCCGGCACACCCACGAGGGACGCTGGTGGGCCCGGGCGCCCCAGCGCGACGAATCGCTGCCGCTGCTGTCGGAGGTCGTCGCGGCGGTGGAGCGCACCGCCGGATAGCGACCGGACCCACCCACCCTCAGGCGATCGGGAACAGGCAGGTCACGGCCAGTGCCAGCAACAGGCACGGCATCGGATACGGCAGGTGCGAGTACCAGCGCGCTCGCAGAATCGTGACCAGGGCGCCGAGGAAGTACAGCACCAGGCCGACGGCGGCGGCGATTCCGATCGGCGGTATCGCCAGCCCGGCCAGCATGCCGAGTGCGCCCAGGGCCTTGATCGCCGCGAGCGGTGCCAGGGCCCGGTCCGGTACTCCGTAGCCGCGCATGTTCGCGCGTACCCAGTCCGGGGCGACGATGTCGACGACGGACGTGCCGAGGACGACGGCGGCTGCGACGACGGTGACGGTGATGTATGCGGTGTGCACGGCTGCACCCTCCTGCTGGTAGCGGCGCCCTGATCTGCGATCGTGAACCGTGGGCCGAGCCCGCGCCGCGGACGAACAGGGCGGATCCGTCCACAGTCGTTCGACGTGCGGCGACCCAGAAAGGTGACCGGTGCGCGACAGGGAAGAGTTGGCGCGGCGTTTCGAAGGCCATCGCGATCTGCTGGGCGATATCGCCTACCGCATGCTGGGCTCGATCGCCGAAGCCGAGGACGCGGTACAGGACGCCTGGCTGCGCCTCGACCGTGCGCACACCGTGCGCGAACCGGCGGCTCCGGAGATCGAGAATCTCGCCGCCTGGCTGACCACCGTCGTCTCGCGGATCTGCCTGGACCGGCTGCGTTCTCGTGCCGCGCGCAAGGAGGATCTCGTCGATCCGGTGGATCGGACCGCCGCCGCTCCCGCGGGTGCGGCGCCGGGCGCGGTCTACGAGGAGCCCGAATCCGAAGCGCTACTCGCCGATTCGGTCGGTCGCGCACTCCTGGTGGTGTTGCGGACCCTGGGGCCTGACGAACGGGTCGCGTTCGTGCTGCACGATCTGTTCGCCGTTCCCTTCGACGAGATCGCGCCGATCGTCGGCCGCACCGCCGCGACCACCAAGAAGCTGGCCAGCCGGGCCCGGCAGCGGGTGCGCGGCGCATCGGCGATCCCGGAACCCGACCTCGTCCGGCAGCGTGAGGTGGTGACGGCCTTCCTCGCCGCGGCGCGGGCCGGTGATATCGGGCGGCTGCTGAACGTCCTGTCTCCCGATGTCGTGCGGACCGCGGATCCGGAGGTGCTTCCACCGGGGGTCGCGTCGCTCGTGCGCGGCGCGACGGCCGTCGCGGAGGAGACGGTGCTGCTGCGCGGCCGATCCCGGGTCGCGGGCCTGGCCCTGGTCGACGGCCGGGTGGGCCTGGTCGTGGCGCCGCACGGCCGTCTGGCGGCGGCTCTTCTGCTCAGCGTGCGCGAGGACCGGGTGGCCGCCTACGAGGTCGTCGCCGCCGCGGGGCGACTGGATGCCCTGACGATCGCGGTCCTGCCCTGATCCGGGGGTCCGGACGATGTCCGGAAGACGACGACGCCGGCCCGTCGGATACGGGCCGGCGTCGTTTCATCGTGCACGCGGGCGTGCTCGGGGATCAGCGCTCCAGGATCGCGACCACGCCCTGACCACCGGCCGCGCAGATGGAGATCAGCGCGCGCCCGGAACCCTTCTCCGCCAACTGCTTCGCGGTCTGGGCGATGATGCGCCCGCCGGTCGCGGCGAACGGGTGCCCGGCCGCCAGCGAGGAGCCGTTGACGTTGAGTTTGCTGCGGTCGATCGAGCCGAGGGCCCCGTCGAGACCGAGGCGCTCCTTGCAGTACTGGTCGGACTCCCATGCCTGCAGGGTGGCCAGCACGACCGAGGCGAAGGCCTCGTGGATCTCGTAGTAGTCGAAATCCTGCAGGGTCAGGCCGTTGCGGGCGAGCAGTCGCGGCACCGCGTAGGTCGGCGCCATCAGCAGGCCGTCGGGGCCCCATACGTAGTCGACCGCGGCCACTTCGCTGTCGACGAGGTAGGCCAGTGGCTTCAGCTTGCGCTCGGCCGCCCACTCCTCGCTACCCAGCAGAACCGCGGACGCGCCGTCGGTGAGCGGCGTCGAGTTGCCCGCGGTCATGGTGGCGTCACCGAGCTTGTTGCCGAACACCGGCTTCAGCGTGGCCAGCTTCTCCAGGGTGGAGTTCGGGCGCAGGTTGTCGTCGCGGGTCAGGCCGAGGAACGGGGTGACCAGATCGTCGAAGAAGCCGCGGTCGTAGGCGGCGGCCATGTTCTTGTGCGACAGGTAGGCCAGCTCGTCCTGCGCCTCGCGGGCGATGCCGAATTCCTTGGCGGTGATCGCGGCGTGGTCACCCATCGACAGACCGGTGCGGGGTTCGGCGTTGCGCGGGATCTCGATGCCCACCATGCTCGGGCGCAACCGGCCGGCGAGCTTGACGTAGTCCTTGTTGTTGCGCGCGCGGTTGGCGTCGAGCATCCACTCGCGCATGGATTCGCTCACCCCGATCGGGGCGTCGGACGTGGTGTCGGTGCCGCCGCCGATACCGGCCTCGATGCGGCCCAGCGCGATGCCGTCACCGACGGTGACGATCGACTGCAGGCCGGTGCCGCAGGCCAGCTGGAGGTCGTGCGCGGGGGTATAGGGCGACAGCTCGCTGCCCAGCACGCTCTCGCGGATCATGCCGTGTTCGCCGACTCGCTTGAGTACCGCGCCGCCGACGACCATGCCCAGCCGCTCGCCCTGCAGCCCGAAGCGACTGATCAGGCCGTTCAGTGCGGCGGTGAACATGTCCTGATTGGAGGCGTGGGCGTAGCGGCCGTCGGAGCGAGCGAACGGAATCCGGTTACCGCCGAGAACGGCGACGGGCCGGGCCTGCTTGGCGTTCGCCGCGCGGGTGCTCGATGGTGTGGTCTTCGCCGAACGGGCTTTGGTAGTCACTCGAGTCTCCACTGTCTCGTCGGGTGTTTTGTTGGTCTACGGCCGGGAATGCCGGGCGCAAGGGCGGGTCGATATCGGTGCCCCCGTCCGACTGCACTGCTGGTTCCGTCGGTTTACATTAAACTTACTCTGGAGTAAGTTAAATGTCGACACCGTACCCCGAAGATGTGCGCTACAACGCGCGGGGTTGTGGGGAAAATCGGCAGCGATCCACACGACACGATCCACACGACACAAGGAGAAGGTAGGAACAGTGGCAGCCAGCAAGAGCAAGGGCGCTCCCAACCTTTACGGTTCGTTCGTCAATTCCGCCCCCGGCGCCTTCCTGGCCGGCAAATTGGGCCTGCCGCAGCCGGAGAAGCTGCGCCGTTACACCCCGGGCGAGCCGGCACTGCCCGGCCCGGTGCTGCTCGGCGGTAAGGGCCGCGTCGCCGACGCCGCGCGCACCCAGCTGTCGGACTACACCTTCGTCGACGCCCCCACTCAGGGGGTGAAGCTCGGCGCCCTGGTCTTCGACGCCACCGGCATCGGCACGGTCGAGGAGCTGTCGCAGCTGTTCGAGTTCTTCCAGCCGGCCATGCGCTCGATCGCCGCCTCCGGCCGCGTCCTGGTCGTGGGCACCACGCCGGAACTGGCCGGCAGCGTCGACGGGCAGATCGCCCAGCGCGCGCTCGAGGGTTTCACCCGCAGTGTCGGCAAGGAGCTGCTGCGCGGCGCCACCTGCAACCTGGTCTACCTGCACCCCGAGGCGGCGGCGACGGCGACCGGCCTCGAGTCCACGCTGCGCTTCATCCTCTCGGCCAAATCGGCATTCGTCGACGGCCAGGTCTTCCGGGTCGGTAAGGACGACAACGCCGCCGCCGGAATCGACTGGACCAAGCCGCTCGACGGCAAGGTCGCCGTGGTCACCGGCGCCGCGCGCGGTATCGGCGCCACGATCGCCGAGGTCTTCGCCCGCGACGGCGCGACCGTGATCGTCGCCGACATCCCGGCCGCCGGTGAGGCGCTGTCGCAGACCGCCAACAAGGTCGGCGGCACAGCCCTCGCGGTCGACGTGACCGCCGCCGACGCCGCGGACAAGATCGCCGAATTCGCCACCGAGCGCTTCGGCGGCATCGACATCATCGTCCACAACGCCGGTATCACTCGTGACAAGCTGCTCGCCAACATGGACGCGGGTCGCTGGGACTCCGTGCTCAACGTGAATCTCGCCGCGCCGCACCGCATCACCGAGGGCCTGGTGGCCAAGGGTGCGCTGAAGGAGGGCGGCCGGGTCATCGACGTGTCCTCGATCGCCGGTATCGCCGGCAACCGCGGCCAGACCAACTACGGCGCGTCCAAGGCCGGTGTCATCGGCATGGTGAACGCCGAAGCGCCGAAGCTGGCGGAGAAGGGCATCACCATCAACGCCGTCGCTCCCGGCTTCATCGAGACGGCCATGACCGCGGCCATCCCGGTCGGTACCCGCGAGGCGGGCCGCCTGTTGAGCTCGCTGCTGCAGGGCGGCCAGACCGTCGATGTCGCGGAGACCATCGCCTACTTCGCCAGCCCGGCCTCGAACGCGGTGAGCGGCAATGTCGTTCGCGTCTGCGGCCAGGCCATGATCGGAGCCTGACGTGGCCAACCGCACCCAGACCATCTCGCTGAACGAACCTCCCAAAACCGGCAGTCTCTACCTGAAGGCCGCGCTGGGAGCCGTTCCGCTGCCGCTGGTTTCGGCGCGCAAATCCGAGATCCCGGATCGCGCGGTGGAATGGAACGACGTCCGTGTCGATCCCGATCACCTGGCCGCCTACTGCCATGCGACCGGGCTGCGCTTCGGTGATTCGCTGCCGCTGACCTACCCGTTCGTGCTCACCTTCCCCGTGGTGATGCAACTGGTCGTGGCCCGAGACTTTCCGTTCGTCGCGGTCGGCGCCGTCCACGCGGAGAACCTGATCGAGCGCACCCGCGAGATCTCGGTCAGCGAACCGCTGGACATTCGCGCTCACGTGGAGAATCTGCGCGAACACCCCAAGGGCCTGCTGGTCGACGCGATCAGCGAGATCCGGGTCGGCCGGGAGCTGGTGTGGCGGCAGGTCACCACCTTCCTGCACCAGCAGCGCACCTCACTGTCGGGTGGGCCCAAATCCGCGCCGAAGCCGGACGAGGTACCCCCGCCGCCGCTGCGCACGCTGAAAGTGGACCAGGCGATGATCCATCGCTACGCCGCCGCGTCCGGTGACCGCAATCCGATCCACATGTCGGCGTTGAGCGCCAAGGCCTTCGGGTTCCCGCGCGCGATCGCGCACGGGATGTGGTCGGCCGCGGCCATCCTCGGCGTCATCGAGGGCCGGGTGCCGGCGCAGGCCTCCTACGCGGTGAAATTCGGTAAGCCGATCCTGCTGCCGTCCACGGTCAACGTCTACGCGGACCGGACCGCGGAAGGCTGGGATCTGTCGTTGAAGAACCCGAAGAAGGGCTACCCTCATCTGACCGCCACCCTGCACTGACGCCCGAGCGGGCAGCGACTTCGGCCACCGGCCGGATAACGAGAGCCGCACATCTTTTCGGCGGCCACATATCGAATCGCATGGGGGATTCGATAGGCGGCCGCACCGAAAAGGTGTGCGGCTCTTGGCGTATCGGCAGCCGCCCGCTCCCGTGTGACCAGGTGAAACATCGTGTCAGGGCGTTGTCAGTGCGGTGTCAGGCCGGTCGCTGACAGTTGCCGCATGACGAATCGCAGCATCCACCTGAATGGACGATTCGCCGCTCCTCGACGGGTAGCGGTGTCAAGATTCACGAACTGTCGATGTCACAGCTGACGAGCCGTCGGCGTCGTACGAGAAACACAGCTAACAAAGGGACATGTTCGAAATGAGACGCTCTATCGTCGCGCTGCTGAGCCTGGTCGCAGCGGCACTCGTGATCGGCACCTCCGGGGCCGCGTCGGCGGATCCGGTAGCGGACACATCGCGCGAGGTCATCACCGACGACGGGTGGCAGGTGCGAATCAGCAAGGTCGAGGAGAAGGTGGATCGTGTTCCCAACCTGGCCGCCTCACCGTTCACCCGGGAGGGGTTCGTCGGTCTGAAGGCTGTCGCCGACATCACCGGCGACGGCAGGGTGCCGGTCGACTCCGGCACCCTGACCCTGGGTTACCAGATCGGCTGCCAGGTCGATGTGTCCAATGGTCTGACCGTCGGGCTGTCCGGGGCGATAGGGCCGAACATCGGCATCTCGGTGGGCGGCGTGAACGTCGGTGCGAGCGCGCTGGCGATCCCCAGCGTCTCCTTCTCGCCCAAGCCGGGCGCCATCACCACGGTGCCGTTCGGGACGAAGGCGCTCAGCGGTGCGCATGCCTCGATCACCGCTGACCAGGTGCAGATCAAAGTCGATTCCTGCGCGGGGCCGGTGAGCCTGCGCTCGTACGCGATCGTGTCCACCTCGACCGCCGAGGCCGACAATTCCGTCGCCGTATACGGCGACCCGATCTGGCTGTGATCGCGATGCGCGCCAGGTATTTCCACACGATCGCGATCACGATGGCGATCTCCGCCTGTTCGGTATCCGTTGTCCGAGCCGCCCCGGCACCGCCTGCCGCCACCTGCAGCGGCGCGCGCGCCGGCTCGGCACAGTGCCCGCCCGGGCAATCCGGAGGTGATACGCGCTCCGCACCGGCACTTCCTCCGCTGATGCTGAATCCGCCGCCCCGGACTCCCAAGGGTCCGACGCCATCGGGTACGGCGTCCGCGCTGACCGCGCCTCCGCCCGGCCCGCCTGCCGCACATCCCATCGTCGAATAGCCGAAGGCCGCCGCGTGTCGAATCGCATGGGGATTCGACACGCGGCGGAACGGAAAAGGTGTGCGGCCGTTCAGCAACTGCAGTCGCAGCCGCAACAGTCGCAACCGGCGCAGCAGTCACCGCAGCTGCAGCAATCACCGCAATCACAGCAGTCGCCGCAATCACAATCGCACCGCTGGATCCACGCCTCGCGGTGTTCACCGCTGCATGGACGCCGGTGGCCGGCACAGCAGGCGTATCCCGTGCAGTAGACACCGCAGATGATTCCGAGCCCACCCCAGAATCCCGGTGGTTCGGGCGGCTCTCCGTGGGGTGGGCCGGGTGTGGGCGGATGCGGATCGGTCGAGGGGCGATCGCTGAACGGGGGCGGAATATCGGCGGGCGGTGGTCCGGGCTCGGGGTACGGGGTCGCGTACGGATCCGGTCGCGGTCCATGGGGATTCGGGTCAGCGGGCGGTCCGGGCGCGTAGGGCGCCGGAGCCGGATACGGATTACTCCGGTACGGCTCGGGCCGATACGGGTACTGCGACCGCGGCACCGAGGCCTGCCCGCCGGACAGCCGGATCCGGCCCGGGGCGCTGGGGAAGCCGAGCAGCCGGGCAGTGGCCGCGCCGTCGGAGGTGCCGGACAGTGCCCGGCCGTTGCCCTTTCCGCAACCGCGGCGGTGCGCGGTATCGGCGCACAGCGCACCCGCGGCGCGGCCGAGGGCGCGCACCACCGCGTGCAGCGGATCGAGCAGGAGCCAGCGAATCGTGGGAACATCGGCCAATCCGGCCCGCCGCAGGGATCGGCGAATCACCTGCTGCGATTCGCGCAACAATCCGTAGGCCTGCTCGGTACTCACACCGGTGGCCGCCAGCGGATTGAACCGGCCCCGGCGGCGGTCGTCGTCGAGATCCTCGATGGCGTCGGCGAGATGAGCGATCCGGCCGAAATGCCATCCGGCCTCGCGCAGCGCGGAGGCGTTCTGGGGGCGGCCCGCCAGCACCGCGCTGTGCGCGAACAATTCGCCCGCGCACAGCTGGGTCGGCTGGGTCAGCTCCGCCAACGCGGCGGTGCCGGTGCTGCCCGGACCCCGAAGTGCCACCGCCCGTTCGATTTCCGCTTGCCGCCCGATCGCGGCGATGAGCGGTTCGATATCGAGGTCGATCCGTGCGGCACCGGCCCGGGCCGAGGCGAACCAGCGTTGCGAGGTCCGCCGTATCGGCCGCCGGGTCAGCGGCCCGGCGTCGCCGTCGTCGACCCGGTCGTGAATCTTGGCCGCTCCCAGCAACAGTGACGCGGTGGTCGCCAGCCGCACCCCGGGGGAATCGGTCGCGGCGACCGTCGCGCGCCGCATTCCCCGCAGCGCGCACGGCCCCGCCTCCGCGCGTGCCGCGGCGGTGTCGCTCTGCGCCTCGGTGAGCGCGTTCAGCACGATGGCATCGGTATTCGTCGCGGTGCGGGCCAATTGGCCGTGATCGTCGCGCAGGCCCAGGCACAACCCGCACATGTGGGTGCGCCAATCCGCGGCATTCAGGCCGTATTTCGCCGCGCTGTGCGCACACGGCGTGAGAAGTCCGAACAATTCCGCCCCAAAGAAACCCCGGTCGCATCGGCTGTCCGCTGCGTCTATGCGATTCGCACTCTGGCAGGTGCCGCCATGCCGTGCAAATCGGGCACTATCGGATTCGGGTTATTCGGTCTTCTTCTTACCGGCCAGGCCGCGCCAGGCCAGGTTGTCCAGCAGATCGACCGCATCGGAGACGTCGACCCCGCCACTGGCGATACGGTCCGCGATGGCCTCGCCCGCGCCGATGACCGCGGCCGCGACGATATCGAAATCCGTTCCGGGTTCGGCGTATTTGGCACTGGACTCGAGCAGTTTCGCGGTCAGTTCGATGATCCGCTCCCGGCTGGTGGCGATCTCCGAGGCGAACGGTTGCTGTCCCAGCGCCTGCCGATACAGCACCGACCACGACAGCCGGTTGTTGTCGACGTAGGACAGGAATGCCTCGAGTCCGGCGCGCATCTGTTCGTGCGGGGTCAACTTGGGATTGCCGGCCACCGCGACCGCCTCGATGAAGCGTCCGCTCTCGCGCTGGATGCAGGCCCGGAACAGTTCGTCCTTGGAGCCGTAGTACAGGTACAGCATCGGTTTCGAGATCTTCGCCTCGGCCGCGATGGCGTCCATCGACGTATCGTGATATCCCTTACGGGAGAAGACCTCGACGGCGGCGTCCAGCATCTGCTGCTCACGAACCGCCCTGGGAAGCCGCTTCGTTCCGCCTGCCATGTACTCTCCTCGCCGATATCGAAATCCCTATCTTACTCCAAGGTAAGTTCCGGGGGACGGCGAATTGCGGCCGATTCGCTGCGGCCCGGCTCAGCAGGGGAGCTGAATACCCTTGAACTTGGCCACCCGCAGGACGGAATCGTCGATCTGCTTGGTGGTCAGTTTGCCGTCGCGCACCTCCTGCTCGAGCCGGTCCAGCACGGAACTCACCGCATCGGTGCTGATCCACAGGGCGTCGTCGGCGCCTGCCTCGAGTGCTGCCGCGACCGCGTCCTCGATCCCCATCCGGGCGGTGATGGCCGCCATACCGCTCAGGTCGTCGGTGAAGATGGGGCCGTTGTAGGGGGCCGCGCCGTAACCGGTCCCCTGCCGCAGCAGCGTCATCGCCTGCGGGCTGATGCTGGCCGGAACGTTGGGGTCGGTCAGGCCGGGCACATCGAGGTGGCCGACCATCACCGCCGCGCCCGAACCGATCAGATTGCGGAACGGCACCAGATCCACCTGCTGCATCTGATCCAGCGGCGGGGTGCGGACCGCACCGGTGTGCGAATCGCCCGAACCGTGGCCGTGTCCCGGGAAGTGCTTCATGACCGCGCCGAGGCCGGCATCGTGCATGGCCCGGATGTAGGCGTCAGCGTATTCGGTGACGACCTGCGGATCCTCGGAGTAGGACCGATCGCCGATGACGGCGTCGTCGGGTTCGTCGCTGACATCGACATCGGGCGCGAAGTCGACGGTGATGCCGAGGTCCTTCATCGCCCGGCCGCGCTCGAGGCTCTGCT
Source organism: Nocardia spumae (assembly GCF_020733635.1). Lineage (NCBI taxonomy): Bacteria > Bacillati > Actinomycetota > Actinomycetes > Mycobacteriales > Nocardiaceae > Nocardia > Nocardia spumae. Next base: position 461,101 of record NZ_JAJFZL010000001.1, read on the forward strand.
GGTAGTACTCGTCGGCCGACATCGTCTGCGCGGCCGCCCGGGCCGAAGGGGCGGGCCCGATCCGATTCTTCAGTCGCGAGACCCGGCCGCCCTCCTCGTCGATCGTCACCATCAGCGGTGTGTGCGCGGCCGCCTTGACCTGGTCGAGCTGTTGATCGGCCAGCAGGGACTGATCGGTCCAACTGCCGACGAAGATACCGCCGACCTGTTCGGCGCGCACGACCTGTTCGGCGTCCGCGGTGCTCTTCACGCCCACGGTGAGCAGCTGCGCCAACTTCTGCCGGGTGCTGAACTGCGCGAGATAGCCTGCGGCGCAGTCCTGCTGGTTGTTACCGGTGGTGGCCGTCGCGGCGGTGTCGCGGGTGGGGTTCGTGGTGCCGGGTGCCGCGCTCGGACCGGTCGTGGAGGTGGAGCTGCCTCCGCCGGAGCACCCCGCGAGGGTGACTGCGGCGACTGCGAGAACGATCCCGGCAACGTTGCGCATGGACCGACCGTAGTCGTTCGCGGGCGCGGAACCTACCCGCGGCCGTCATCCGCACCCCGCTCCCGGATTGCGCACCGGCGTCCCGACCGTCGGCCGTGCCCCGCCGCGGAGGGTGTGACGCCGCGACGGGCGCCGAGGTGCCCTCGCGTTCGCACCGGCGCGATACCAACGTTACCGAATTGTGATATCAATCATCGGAAATGTCCGGTTCGCACGCTTCGCGTTCGTCGAATCCGGACCGGCGAAAGGTCAATAACCAGCTACTTCCGTTCGGTATGAGAAACGGAAATCGGCACATGGGCCGGAGTGGCGCTGAATACCTGCTGTAACACCTATTGATAACCTCTCGGTAACCTGAAGGTCGGTAGCCATTGCGCGGCTATTCGTGCAGTCATTGTTTACAGCTATTGATTCGCTACCGATCGCGGAGGATATCTGCCGATCCATCGTCGAACCGATAGCGGAAGGCTGAAAAAGCATGCGTATCAGCGCAATTGCGCGCGGCGCGGGATTGATGCTCGCGACGGTCGTCGGCCTGGGGGTGCTGACCGCCACCCCGGCGGTCGCCGCCCCGGAGCTCGACCGGTACCTGGACCTGCCACTGGTCAACCGCAACGCGGCACAGTCGCCCGGCGGGGTGAACCCCGCACTGCCCTACGACCACGCCGAACTGGGCCGGCTGCTCGACGAGGCGCGGTCCGAGGGCGTCGCACCCAGCCGATATGCCGCGCTGCTGTATCAGTACTGGCTGGTCGACGCCACCGAGAAGGCCGGTATCGACCTGCGTACCTGGGATCCGCGGACCGGGGTTCAGGCCAATCGCGAGAATCTCGTCAAGTCGTACCGGTACTACGAGAACCTGCAGCTGGATCACCGCGAACTGCAGTGGGCCGGGATGGGCGGCCAGGTCGGTGCGGACTTCGGCGGCGGCCTGATCGACGCCGAACTGATGGGCACCCTCTACGACCTGCCCGGTATCGCCGATGCCGCACATGCCGTGCTCGGTGCCGTCGAGCAGGCCGCCGGTCCGCAGGCCGTCGCGATGCTTCCGGAGGGACTGCGGGCGCTGGCCGACGCCGCACCGCGCATCACGCCCGAGGATCTGCACTGGATCCTGGGGATGATCCTGGTGATGCAGAAGAACATCTTCTCCGACCTGATGCCGATGCACGATGCCTACGTCACCGGCGGCCTGACGGCGCTGTCGGAGTTCGAGCGAGCGGGACTGTTCGGCAGCGACATCATGGGCGCCTGGCGCGATGTGGCCTCCGGTGAGCAGGACCGCATCGCCGCCGGCAACGGTGTGCTGCTGCGTCGCGAACAGCAGTGGGCGATCGGCGCGCAGTGGGACGAGGTGCGCGACTACAAGGGTTCGGTCGGTGAGGCGATCACCTACCTCAGCGGTGCGGCGGGTTCGCCGTCGGTGGCCGGAGTGCTGCCGCCGCGCGAATTCCGGCCTGTGCGAGTGCCTTTCACCGCCGCCGACGGCCGCGCGATGATGCTGACGCTGCCGCTGCCCAGCTGGAACTGGTCGGCGCTCGATCCCCGCTGGGACTACATCACCTCCCAGCTGCTGCCCAAGTACAAGTGGCAGGTCGAGAACAACTGGCCCGCACTGGAAGCCGCCCTGCGCACTCCCTACGAGGTGCAGCTGGAATCACATCGTCCGCTGCTGAACATCCCGCAGCTACTGGGTTCGGCCGCGCGGGAACTGACCATCACACCGGCGGGCCAGGAGGGCTGATGAGCAACAATGCGAAGCTCGTTCATCTGCCCGACCGGGTGCGGGTGTCCCGCGAGTCACAGGAGGGCTGATGAGCAACAATGCGAAGCGCACACTGACGGCCGTCGCCACGGCTCTGGCGCTGACCTGGGCGGCGGTGGGAACCGCTGCGGCGGAACCGCTTCCGCCGCAGACGCCGACACTGGACAAGGTGTTCAACGGCTTCGTGGTCGGTTCGTTGCAGGGCGCCACCCCGGCGAGCCCGCAGGAGGCCTTCGAGGCGCTGCGGGCCGACGACCCCTTCTATCGGGAACCGCCGCTGACCGGTTCGGAGCAGCCGGGAACGGTGTTGAAGGCCAAGAAGGTCGATGTGATGTTCACCGGTGTGAAACCGGCGAACCTCGACGCCTGGAAACTCATGTACGTCACCACCGAACGTGACGGTACGACGCCCACCATCAGCACCGGCATCCTGATGATTCCGCGCGACGGCGTGCCGGCCGACCGGAAACACGTCATCTCCTATCAGGAAGCCAACGACAGTGTCGGCTGGAGTTGTCATCCGAGTACTCAGTGGACGGGCGGCGATCCGCTCGACGGCGCCTCCTGGTCGGCGCTGGGCCCGCTGGCGCTGATGTTCGGCAAAGGCTACGCGGTGATGATCTCCGATGTGGGCAACGACGCCGACCGCGCCCCGCACGGTGTCTTCGCCGGCAAGTACGCCGCCCACACCCAGTTGGACGGCACCCGTGCGGCATTGAACTTCCGGGACGCCGGATTGGATCCCCAGGCGCAGGTCGCGTTGTTCGGAATCGCCGGCGGTGGTGTGGGTGCGGGATTCTCCGCCGAGCTCCAGCCCACATACGCCCCCGAGCTGAACGTGAAATCGACGGTGCTGGAAGGCATGGTCGTCGACCCGCGCAACTTCATGCGGGTCGCCGACGGGTCGGTGGGATCCGGCTTCGCCTTCGCCACCCTGCTCGGCCTGGAGCCGAAATATCCGGAGATGCAATTGGATTCGAAGTTGAATCCGGCCGGCCAGGCGGTGGCGAAGGTATTCCGGAGCCAGTGTCAGGACGCCTATTTCAGCATGCCGTTCGTCCCGCTGCGCACGATGTTCAACTCGGGCCTCGGCCCCGCCGACGAACCGGCGTTCCAGCATGTGTTCGACGACAACGAGCTCGGCCGCTCCGGTGCGCCGACATCGAAGGTGCTGATCACCTCGTGCGGTAAGGACGATTCGCCGATGTCGCTGGTCCCGGCCGCCGATTCCCGGCGCCTCGCCGACAGCTATCGGGCGCAGGGCACCGATGTCACGTATCAGCCGACCGACTGCTCGATGGTCGAGATGCTCACCGATCTGTACGGCTGGGGCACCGACCTGTTCGGTATGCAGACCATCGACTGGCTGGACAGTCGATTCGACCGATAGGAACGAACCGGGAGGAGGCGCAATGGCTTTCCTGTGGGGCGTGGGCTATCTGCTCACCTTCGGGCCGCTCGCGATACTCGATATGGCCGGCCGGGCCGTACAGAGTCTGAGCTGAGCGCACCAGCCGAACGACGGGGCCCCGCCGCGATGCGCGGCGGGGCCCCGTCGTGTGGAGAACTCGTCGCCTACGTGCCCGGCAGCTCGTTGTGCCCGCCGAAAGCCTTGCGCATCGCCGAGAGCACCTTGTCCGCGTAGAGCGCCTCACCGCGCGAGGAGAACCGCTCGTACAGCGCGGTCGACAGCACCGGGGCGGGGACACCCTCGTCGATCGCGGCGTGAATCGTCCAGCGGCCCTCACCCGAATCCGATACCCGCCCACCGAAGGTGGTGAGATCCGGATCGGCGTGCAGGGCGGCGGCGGTCAGGTCCAGCAGCCAGGACGCGACTACCGAGCCGCGCCGCCACACCTCGGTGACCTCGGGCACGTCGATGTCGTATCGGTAGTACTCGGGATTCTCCAGCGGCGACACCTCGGCCGAATGCTCGTCGTCGCTCGCGGTGCCGACATCGGCCTTGTGCAGGATGTTCAGGCCCTCGGCATAGGCGGCCATCGCGCCGTACTCGATACCGTTGTGGACCATCTTCACGAAATGTCCGGCACCGGCGGGGCCGCAATGCAGGTACCCCTGTTCGGCGGGCGAGGGCTCACCGGTGCGGCCCGGGGTGCGCTCGGCGGCGTCCACGCCCGGGGCGATCGACTTCAGCAGCGGTTCGATGTGGGCGACCGTCTCGGCCTCGCCGCCGATCATCAGGCAGTAGCCGCGTTCCAGGCCCCATACGCCGCCCGAGGTGCCGATATCGAGGTAGTGCAGGCCCTTGGGTGCCAATTCCCCTGCCCGCCGGATGTCCTCGTGGTAGCGGCTGTTACCGCCGTCGATGATGATGTCGCCCGGTTCGAGCAGTTCGGCGACCTCGTCGATGACCGCCCCGGTGGCGCCGGCCGGAATCATCACCCACACCACCCGCGGTTTCTCGAGCAGCGCGACGAATGCCGGATAGTCGGTGGCGCCCTGGAAGTTGTCGCCGAGTTCCTCGGTGAATTCCGCGATCTGGTCCGCGTGCCGGGAGTATCCGACCGCGGTGTGCCCGTCCCCGACGATGCGCCGGACGATGTTGGCGCCCATTCGGCCGAGCCCGATCATTCCCAGCTGCATACTCTCTCCTCGAAGTCCGAGCTTCGGCAGGTCCGAGCTCTTGGGATTCGTTCGCGTGCACAGTGGTGCGGATCCGGCTCGCACCGTCACCGCTTTCGATTGTCCCTGGTGGCTCGATCGAGAATTTCTCAGGTCTCGGAGGAATCGGTGTAACGCCCCGAGCCCGGTGCCGATAATCAGAACGGCTCCGTGCAGTTGCCAGACCCCCGACCCGGCAACCGCACGGAGCCTTTCTCGTCTCCGTCCGCCGATCCCTACAGCGGCGTGCGCATGAGCACGACGTTGTACTGGTTGTGCATGGTGAGCAGGAAGTACAGGTCACTGCCGGTCTGGTACGGGTAGATCATCGGCGCGTACATGGTCGGCAGGCTGCGCACGTCGATCAGGGTGCGCGGCGGGCTCCATGGTCCCTCCGGGCTGGGCGAGGTCCGCATGACCACGGAGTCGAACGGATCGGTGGTCAGCATGACGTACTGGCCCAGATGGTCGTTCCACTGCACCGACAGCTCGCCCACGTTGCCGACGATCGGCTTGGCGGCGTTGGGGTCCTTGGGCTTCCAGGCGCCGCCGTCCCAGTACTCGTAGGCGTCGATATTGGCGATATCCGCTTCCTTGACCCGGGAGATGAATCCGGGCTGGTTACGGCCCGCGGGGGTGCCGTACTTGTAGACGTAGCCGCCGGCCTTCAGGAAGGCGTTCTGCTGGAAGCTCTGGAAACCGTTCTCGTTGCCGCGGCGCGTGGTGGGCAGCTGCGCCCAGGTCTGGCCGTCGTCACCGGATACGGCCATGGTCGAGAAGTTGGTGTCCCAGTGTCCGTCCGGCCCCCACTCCCGCACCGACATCATCGACATGTACTGCACACCGTTGACCGAGATGCCCGCGGTGGGGATGAAGCTGATCTCGATACCCGGGATCTTCGGGCTGGGCAGCGGATTGTCGACGAAACTCGTGTAGTTGACGCCGGTCACCGGGTCGACGTTCGCGGGGCTGCGGAACAGCACATTCGACCGCCACGCCCAGACGCTTCCGGCGAGGATGTTCGGTACCCCGAGGCCGGCCGTATCGCCGTAGGCGGTGATCATCTGCCCGCGGCCGTCGTCCCACATGATGCCCAGGTCGGTGCCGAGGACATTGTTGTTCTGGGTCCGGTTGGGTGAGGCCATGCCGGTGGCCTGGAATACCGCCTGGGTGGGGCCGGGCAGCTGCGGCAGTCCGTTGATGCCGTTGAGGCCGGGGATCGGGTTGATGTTGTTGGGGTCGGCTCCGGCCGGGGATGCGGTCAGGCCCAGCAGCGCGACCGCCGCGCAAGCTCCTGCCAGTGCGGACAGTCGTCTCATTCTCCGAATCCTTCCTGAGTCGCCCCGTGGGCATTCTGCCCACCCACGGGCGTCCGATGGGCGATATGCCGACGAAACACACGTCACATCGTCGTCTCGATCGTCGAGTTCCTGCGTGGCACACCCGACCCCCGGGGGTTACTCCAGCCCGGCCATTATTACCCGCGACGCTTTCGGATGCTCGGTGCCGCCCGCGTTGCGCGGGTAATGGGCGAGGGCCCCGCCTCCCGTCGCGGGAGGCAGGGCCCTCGTTGTCCATCTGTTGCCGACGGCGATCAGAAGGCCGCTTCGTCGAGCTCCATGATGTCGTTGTCCAGGTTGGACAGCACGGTGCGAACCGAGGTCAGCTCGGGCAGCACATTGCGGGCGAAGAACTGCGCGACACCGATCTTGCCGGTGTAGAAGGCCTCGTCGCTGCCGGTGGCGCCGTTGTCGAGGGCCTTGATCGCGACCTCGGCCTGGCGCAGCAGCTGCCAGCCGACCAGCAGGTCACCGACGGCCATCAGGAATCGCACCGAACCCAGGCCGACCTTGTACAGCTCCTTGGTGTCCTCCTGGGCGCCCATCAGGTGGCCGGTCAGGGTGGCCGCCATGGCCTGCACATCCTCGAGCGCGGTGGCCAGCAGCTTGCGCTCGGCCTTCAGGCGACCGTTACCGGCCTCGGACTCGATGAACTTCTGCACCTGCCCGGCCACGTGGGCCAGCGCCACACCGCGGTCGCGGGCGATCTTGCGGAAGAAGAAGTCCTGCGCCTGGATGGCGGTGGTGCCCTCGTACAGCGAGTCGATCTTCGCGTCGCGGATGTACTGCTCGATCGGGTAGTCCTGCAGGAAGCCGGAACCACCGAAGGTCTGCAGCGAGTCGGTCAGGTACTGGTAGGCCCGCTCGGAACCGACGCCCTTGACGATCGGCAGCAGCAGATCGTTGACGCGGAACGCCAGGTCCTTGTCGGCGCCGGAGACGAGCTGCGCGATGTCCTCGTTCTGGTGCGCGGCGGTGTACAGGTAGATGGCGCGCAGGCCCTCGGCGTAGGCCTTCTGCGTCATCAGCGAACGGCGCACGTCCGGGTGGTGGGTGATGGTGACGCGCGGCGCGGCCTTGTCGGTCATCTGGGTCAGGTCCGCACCCTGTACACGCTGCTTGGCGTAGTCCAGGGCGTTCAGGTAACCGGTCGACAGGGTCGCGATGGCCTTGGTGCCCACCATCATCCGGGCGTTCTCGATCACGTCGAACATCTGCGCGATGCCGTTGTGGACCTCGCCGACCAGCCAGCCCTTGGCGGGCACGCCGTGGCCGCCGAAGGTGACCTCACAGGTGGCCGAAACCTTCAGGCCCATCTTGTGCTCGACATTGGTGACGAAGACGCCGTTGCGCTCGCCCAGAGTGTTGGTCTCGAAGTCGAAGTGGAACTTCGGCACGAAGAACAGCGACAGACCCTTGGTGCCCGGTCCGGCGCCCTCGGGGCGGGCCAGCACCAGGTGGAAGATGTTCTCGAACATGTCGTCGGAGTCACCGGAGGTGATGAAGCGCTTCACACCCTCGATGTGCCAGGTGCCGTCTTCCTGCTGTACGGCCTTGGTGCGACCGGCGCCGACATCGGAACCGGCATCCGGCTCGGTCAGCACCATGGTGGCGCCCCAGTTGCGCTCGACGGCGGTCTCGGCCCACTTCTTCTGCTCGTCGGTGGCGTTGTTCCAGAAGATCTGGCCGAACGGGCCACCGGCGGCGTACATCGCGACGGCCGGGTTCGAGCCCAGGATCATCTCGTTGAGGGCCCAGACCACCGAACGCGGCGCGGGCAGACCGCCCAGCTCCTCGTTCAGGCCGACCTTGTTCCAACCGGCCTCTTCGTACGCCTTGAAGGACTTCTTGAACGACTCCGGGATCGAGACACTGTGGGTGCTGGGGTCGAACACCGGCGGGTTGCGGTCGGCGTCGGCGAAGGACTCGGCGACCGGTCCCTCGGCCAGGCGGCGCACCTCGTCGATGATGTTCTTGACCGTGTCGGTGTCCAGGTCACCGTAGGCGCCGGAATCCAGCACCGAACCGATGCCGAGCACCTCGAACAGGTTGAACTCGAGGTCGCGAACGTTGCTCTTGTAGTGGCCCATCTCTGTACTCACTCTCCGTTGAGTCGGTGCGGTCGGTGTGTGCCGTTCCCGCCCATGTGTCTCCACACCGGGTAGTCGAGCCGGAATCTCCGCCGTCTACTCGCGGGTAACTTACAGCGTATATTACCGATGGGTAATGCGCTTGGAAAGCGCTGACCGGGCGATGTGACGCGGTATACAGGATTTCGGCCGGTGGGATGTTCGCATCGCGAGTCACCCCTGGTGGGTGATGTGCGGCGGGGTGTGGCGAGGCAGGGTTTCGGCAGGGTAGTTCATCTGCGCCTGAGGAGGCCGCTGTGCCGGATTCGAAGCCGAACATCCTGGTGATCTGGGGCGACGACATCGGGATCACCAATCTCAGCTGCTACAGCGACGGTCTGATGGGGTATCGCACCCCGAATATCGACCGGCTCGCCGACGAGGGCATGCGGTTCACCGATTCCTACGGTGAGCAGAGCTGCACGGCGGGCCGGGCATCGTTCATCACCGGTCAGAGCGTGTACCGGACCGGGATGAGCAAGGTCGGCATGCCGGGCGCCGGCATCGGGTTGGCTCCGGAGGACCCGACCATCGCGGAACTGCTGAAACCGCTGGGCTACGCGACCGGTCAGTTCGGCAAGAACCATCTCGGCGACCTCAACAAGTTCCTGCCGACAGCGCGCGGATTCGACGAATTCTTCGGCAACCTCTACCACCTGAACGCGGAGGAGGAACCCGAGCTGCCGGACTATCCACACAAGGACACCTATCCGCGCCTGTACGACCTCCTGCATCCCCGCGGGGTCATCCATTCGTGGGCGACCGATGAGGACGACCCCACCGAGGATCCGAAGTTCGGGCGCGTCGGCAAGCAGCGCGTCGAGGACACCGGGCCGCTCAGCAAGAAGCGGATGGAGACCATCGACGAAGAAGTCGCCGAGGCCTGCGTCGACTACCTGACCCGCCAGCAGAAGGCCGGTACGCCGTTCTTCGTCTGGCTGAACTTCACCCATATGCACCTCCGTACCCATACGAAGCCGGAAAGTGTTGGGCAGGCGGGTATTTGGCAGTCCTCGTACCACGACACGATGATCGATCACGATCGCAATGTGGGCCGGGTGCTCGACGCGCTCGACGAGCTCGGCCTGGCCGACAACACCATCGTCATCTACAGCACCGACAACGGCCCGCACGCCAACACCTGGCCCGATGGGGCGACCACACCGTTCCGCAGTGAGAAGGACACCAACTGGGAGGGCGCCTTCCGGGTGCCCCAGATGATCCGCTGGCCGGGGCGGATCCCGGCCGGCACCGTATCCAACGACATCGTGCAGCACCATGATTGGCTGCCGACCTTCCTCGCTGCCGCGGGCGAGCCCGACATCGTGGACAAGCTGAAGAAGGGACATACGGTCGGGGACAAAACCTTCCGCGTCCATATCGACGGCTATAACCTGCTGCCCTATCTGACCGGGGAGGCGGAACACAGCCCCCGGCGCGGCATGGTGTATTTCTCCGACGACTGCGATGTGCTCGGGATCCGTTTCGAGAACTGGAAAATCGTCTTCATGGAGCAGCGCAAGACGGGCACGCTCGGGATCTGGGCGGAGCCGTTCACCGCCCTGCGAGTGCCGAAGCTCTTCAATCTGCGTACCGATCCGTTCGAGCGAGCCGACATCACGTCGAATACCTACTGGGACTGGTTCCTCGATCACGATTACATCGCCGAGTACGGTGTCGCGATCGCGACCGCCTTCCTGGAAACCTTCAAGGATTTTCCGCCGCGGCAGGAACCGGCCAGCTTCACCATCGACCACGCGGTCGCCAAACTGCACGACTTCCTCGCCCGGGACTGACCGTGACGGGCGGGCTGGACACCTGGCACGAGGGTGAAACCAAGTCGGCGATAGTCGATTTCGTCGCCCGGATCACCGATCGCGCCGGACCCGACTATGTGGAACCGGCGGCGCGGGTCGCGGTCTTCGACAACGACGGCACCCTGTGGTGTGAGAAACCGATGCCCATTCAGCTGGATTTCACGATCCGGCGGATGGGCGAATTGGCCGGGCGGGAACCGGAATTGCGCGGACAACAGCCCTGGAAGGCCGCCTACGAGCAGGACCTGCAATGGCTCGGCGCCGCGATGGTCAAGCACTATCGCGGTGACGACACGGATCTGAAGTTGTTGATGGGAGCGGTGACCCGCGCCTTCGGCGAGATCACCGTGGAGGATTACGACGCGCGGGTGGCGGCCTTCTTCGACGAGGCCGACCATCCGAGCCTCGCGCGCCCGTACCGCGGCTGCGGATTCACTCCCATGGTGGATCTGCTGCGGTATCTGGAGGCGGCCGGGTTCACCACCTATATCGCCTCCGGCGGGGACCGGGATTTCATGCGCCCGGTCGCCGGCGCGCTCTACGGTGTGCCGCCGGAACGGGTGATCGGCAGCGCCCTCGGAATCACCTATCGGGAACGCGACGGCCGCACCGATCTGCTGTACAAGTCCGCGATGGATTTCTTCGACGACGGACCGGAGAAGCCGATTCGGATCTGGAGCCGCGTCGGCCGCCGCCCGATTCTGTCGGTGGGCAACTCCAATGGCGATCTGCCGATGCTGTCGTATTCCGAACCGCCCGGCTCGCGGGCCCTGCGCATGCTGATCCTGCACGACGACGCCGACCGGGAATTCGACTACGTCGCCGGCGCCGAGGATGCGCTCGACCACGCGCGTCGCCATGGCTGGACGGTCGTCAGCATGAAGAATGACTGGCGCGAGATCTTCGCCCCCGAACCGAGCTGACCGCCGCAGGCGGAGCCAGGAGACGCACGCGCCGTGGATATTTCGCTCGCTACCGACCTGCGCCGGATTCCGGCGCAGACCTTCACGATGGGCTCCGATCGGCACTATCCGGAGGAACGGCCCGCACATGCGGTCACCGTCGACGCCTTCGCCATCGAGACCCACCAGGTCACCAATGCCGAATACGAACGGTTCGTCGCCGCGACCGGATATGTCACCGTCGCCGAACGACCGCTGGATCCGGCGGACTTCCCGGGGGCGCCGGCGGAGAATCTGCGGCCCGGTTCGATGGTCTTCACGCGCACGTCCGGACCGGTGGATCTGCGCCACCTGAATCTGTGGTGGCGGTGGACACCAGGCGCCTGCTGGCGGAATCCGGAGGGTCCGGATTCCGCCCTCGCCGGGCGCGCCGATCATCCCGTCGTCCACATCGCGCACGAGGACGCCGACGCCTACGCCCGATGGCGGGGCCGCCGGTTGCCGACCGAGGCGCAATGGGAGGCCGCCGCGCGCGGTGGCCTCGCCGGGGCCGAATTCACCTGGGGTGACGAGGGCGAATCCAGTACCGCCCGGCTGGCCAACTACTGGCACGGGGATTTCCCGTGGCGTCCCGACAGCGGGTACGGACAGACCGCCGCCGTCGGATCCTTCCCGCCGAACGCCTACGGCCTGTTCGATATGGCGGGCAATGTCTGGGAATGGACCGGAGACTGGTATTCCACGGGTCATGCGGGCGGCGGCTGCTGTGTTCCACGAAATCCGCGCGGCGCGGCCGTCGAGCAGAGCTACGACCCCCGGCAACCGCAGTTCCGCGTACCGCGCAAGGTGATCAAGGGCGGCTCCTTCCTGTGCGCCGACAGCTATTGCCGCCGCTATCGCCCCGCCGCGCGGCGGCCGCAGATGATCGACACCGGAATGAGTCATATCGGATTCCGATGTGTGGCCGACACCGTGGATGCCGGCTGACCGTGGGCGGGACCGCGGCAACCAGGGATTACCGTGTGGGTGTGCGCATCGAGACGAATGCGGGGGTTGCCGAGATCGAGATCTCGGCGGGTACGGGTGAGCGCTTCCTCATGGTGCTGACCCACGGCTCCGGAGGCGGCGTCGAGGCCAAGGATCTGCTCGCGGTGACCGACCGTGCCGTCGCGCTGGGCGGGGTGGTCGCCCGGGTGGTGCAGCCGTATCGCGTGGCCGGACGGCGGGCGCCCGGATCGGCGACGGTCCAGGACGCGGCGTGGCTGGAGATCGTCGCGGCGCTGCGGAAGCGGGCGCCGGGTCGCCCACTGATCCAGGGCGGCCGGAGCAACGGTGCCCGTGTCGCCTGTCGCACGGCGGTCGAGGCCGGTGCGAAAGGTGTACTGGCGCTGTCGTTTCCGCTGCACCCGCCGGGTAAGCCGGAGAAGACGCGGCGAGCCGAACTACTCGCGGCCTCCGCACATCTCGACGTGGTGGTGATCAACGGTGAGCGCGATCCGTTCGGCATCCCGGACGCCGCCGATGCCGCCGCGGTGACCGTCGTTCCCGGCCAGCCGCATTCCTTCCGCGGCGGTTTCGACCTCATCGCCGACACGGTGGAGCCGTGGCTGCGGCGGTGGGCCGAACTGGGCTGAGCGGCAACCTTTCTCGGTGATATCTCCGGGAGAACCCCGATGTGCGCTCACGTCGGCGCCGATAACGTGGACCGCGGTCGGGTTTTCGAGAGGAGAGACATGCCCATGAGCTCAGGGTTTCGACCGCTGTCGGCCGATCGTCGACGCGCGGTAGCCGGTTTCGCGGTGGCGCTCGCCACGGTCGCCGGACTCGGATTCGCGACCGTCGGTACCGCACAGGCCGCCTCCTGCGGCGTACCGCCGTGCAGCGCCGACGGATTCGGGGCGGACGGATTCGGTGCGGATGGTTTCGATCGGTTCGGTCGCGACCACTCCGGATTCGGCCGCGACGGTTACGACTCGTTCGGCTACGACCGCTCCGGCCGTGACCGCTCCGGCTACGGCCATGACGGCTACGACCTTTTCGGTTACGACCGCTTCGGCCGGGACCGCTTCGGCGACGACCGGTTCGGCCGGGATCGGCGGGACCGGCAGCACGGTCCGGCGCCGCTGCCTTCCGGCAGCGCCGGGTCGTAGCGGGCGGCGCGCCGTCCCCGTCAGTCCTCGGGGGCGGCTTCCACCGCCTGTGTCTCCAGATCGGGAACCGTGCGGGTGGCCACGACCAGGGCGTCGATGGCGTCGCGGCCCTCGGTTTCGCGCAGCACCCGCTGCGCGGCATCGATGCGAACGTCTTCCGCCGGGGCGAGATCCGCGATCACGTCGTCGGGGGTGAACAGGATCGCGGGATCCTGTGGGCCGCCGTAGCCGTCGGTGATATTGGTGGTGTCGTGACCGAGTACGAGCAGGGTGCCGCCCGGGCTCAGGCGCTCGGCCGCCGCCAGCAACATCGTCCGCCGCTGTGCGGCGGGCAGGTGAATGTAGACCGCCAGGATCAACTCGAACGGACCGTCGATCTCCGCACCGGGCAGATCGGTGACATCGGCGCACTGCCAGGTGATCCGAGTGCGCACCGATCGGGACAGCCGCGAGGCCACCGTGCGGCCCTTGTCGATGCCGACCTGGGAGAAGTCGACCGCGCGCACCTGCCAGCCGTGCGTGGCCAGCCACAGCGCGTGCCGGCCCTCACCGGCGGCCAGATCCAGTGCGCGGGGTAGTTCGGGGACGGCCTGTCCGGGGGCGTCGGGCACCAGTCGAATTCTGCGCTCCAGACCGAAAATATGCTCCACGACCGTCGCATTCGGCGGTGCGCCCCACACCAATTCGCTCTGCGCGTAGCGCGCGTCCCATTCGGCGGCGTCCATGTGACGAGTGTATTGGGCCGTACTACCCGGAGACGCCCGGCCGAGGGGGCAACCCGGCCGGGCGTCGTACAGGAAACGTGAAATTACAGTGTCGTGTGCATGAGGATCACGTTGTATTGACTGTGCACCGTGGTGAGGTAATAAAGATCGCGCCCGGTTTGATACGGGAAGATCGACGGCGCGTAGGCGGTCGGCAATTCGCGCGTATCGATCAGCACCTCCGGCGGGCTCCACGGACCTTCCGGCGAGGGTGCCCGGCGCAGCACCACCGAATTCCACGGATCGGTGGTCAGCATGATGAATTGGCCGAGGTAGTCGTTCCACATCACCGACATCTCGCCGACCCCGCCGGTGATCGGTCGCGCGGCGTTCACATCGTTGTGCCGCCAGCCGCCGCCGTCCCAATAGTCGTATGCGCCGAGGTCTTGAATGGCGTCCTCACGGACCCGCGCGACAAAGGCATCGTGATTGCGTCCGGACGGCGTGCCGTATTCGTACACCCAGCCGCCACTCTTGACGAAGGCGTTCATCTGGAAGTTCGCGTTTCCGCCCTCGTCGGGCCGCCGGGTGAAGTCGAGGTCCGCCCAGGTCTCCCCGTTGTCGGCCGAGGCGGCCAGCCCGGAGTAGTTGGTGGTCCACTGGCCCACGTCGTCCCAGCTCTTGACCGACATGAGGCTCATGTACTGCACACCGCCGACGGAAATACCCGCGGTCGGGATACGACTGATCTCGATGAAAGGGATTTTCGGACTGGGAATCAGATCTCGGGCCTGGCCGAAGATATCCCGGACGGCGCTGTCGAAGTAGATACCGCCGGACGGATCCTGGGTATGACTGCGCACGAGGATATTGCTGCGCCACGCCCAGAAACTTCCGGCGAGCAGATTCGGCAAGCCGACTCCCGCGGTATCGCCGAAGGCGGTGAGCATCTCACCTCTGCCGTTGTCCCACATGATCCCCAGATCCGTACCGAGCACGTTGTAATTCTCGGTGGCGTTCGGACTCGCCAGCCCGGTCACCTGGAATATCGCCCGGGAGCGGCCGCCCAGATTCGGCAGGCCGTTGGTGCCGTTGAGAACCGGGATCGGATTGATGGCGTTGGGGTTGGCGGCCGCCGGTGTGGTCACGGTCAGAAGCAAGGCCGAGGCACCCGCTATCGCAGACAGCAGGACGGATACGGTCTTGGACAAATCTGTGGCCCTTCCCGTTCACGCCGATGCTGACCCCCGACGATCATCGGCTTCGCTGGCAAAGTGTGAGAATGCTAACAGCGAATTGCCTGGAATGGGGTTTCCCGGACCTGGTTTCGGGTAATTCCCGGGTCGGCGAAGTGTTCCTTGTCGGATCTACCGACGACCGAGCGCCTGACGGACGAGCAGTGGTATCTGAGTGGCCCGCTCGATGCCCAGTGTGCGGCGGGTTCCGGCCTGCCAGGTCCGGTCGAACAATCGTTTCGCGGCGGTCACCGCCGGAGCCGGACGGGCGGCGATGCGATCCGCCAATTTCTCCGCCTCGGCGCGCGGATCGCCACACACCTGCGTAATCAAGCCGATGCGCTCGGCATATGCCGCGTCGACCGGATCTGCGGTCATCGTCAAAAGTAGTGCCTTGTCCGCGCCGATCAGGCGCGACAGCGTGACCGCGCCCGACATATCGGGAATCAGTCCGTGCGCGACTTCCATCACCGAGAAATCGGAATCCGGTGCCGCGAAACGGAAATCGGCAGCCAGAGCCAATTGCAGGCCGCCGCCGAAACAATGGCCGTGCACAGCCGCGATCACCGGCTGCGGCAGCCGCCGCCAAGCCCAGCAGGCCTCCTGGAAGGTATTGGTGCCCAGCCACGGAATCGGCAGGAAATTGCGCACGATGGTGAGTGGATCGCCGATCGCCTTCGCGATATCCAGGCCGCTGGAGAAACTGGGACCGTTTCCGGAGACGATCACGGCGCGAATATCGCCGCGACGGCCGATCACCCGGGCCACCCGGACGAGATCGTTGAGCATCTCGAGGGTGAGCCCGTTGTGCTTCTCGGGCCGGTCGAGTTCGACGTAGGCGCGATCACCGTCGAAGGTCAGGGATACGTTGCTCATCGCTCACTCCGTGCTGATCGGATCGCCCCACCGACGTTACCCGCCGGTAGCGGCCTGCTCGAGCACTATCTTCGCGCAGCCGGCCGGATCGTCGTAGAACGGGGTGTGGCCGCTGCCGGGCAAGGTGACGTGACGGGCTTCGGGCAGCCAGTGCCGCGCCCGGCGGCTCTGGGTGCGGTAGGTGAGCAGGATGTCGCGGCTGCCCCAGGCGATCGTGACCGGGACGCGGCCCAAGCGTCCGCCGTCGCGCAGTTTGGCCGTATCGAAGGAGGCCAGCGCGGGCCGGAAGCCGGGCGCGCGCAGCACGCCGTCGACCGTATCCACCGCGGTCCGGGTGTCCAGGGCCCACGGACGGCCGAAGACGATGCTCAGGAACGCGGTGCGCCCGGCCGGTGTGCCGAGGATCGCGGGCAACCGCGAACGCAGCCCCTTGCCGAGGGTGGCGGCCCGGCCCAGGGCCTGCTGGCACCAGATGCGCCCGGCATCGGACCAGAATCCGATCGGCGAGAACGCCGTGACCGAGCGCGCGATCCCGCGCGCGCCGAGATTCAGCGCGATCAATCCACCCATCGAGTTACCCGCCAGGTGCGGGCGCTCGATGCCCTGTTCGGTGAGGAAGGCGTGCAGGGCGTCGGTGAGGGTGTCGACCGTGGTGTGCGGTAGTGGTGCGGACTCCCCGAATCCCGGAAGGTCGACCGCGATGACATCGAAGCCTGCGGCCAGCGTCTCGATGATCGGTTCCCACACCTGCCAGCGGCTGCCGACGCCGTGGATCAGGACCAGTGGTGCACCGGTGCCGGCCCGGTGATGATTCAACAGCATTTCGATACTCCCGCACCGAGACTCGGACGTCGACGAGGAACGGGGACACCCTAGCAATCATTGGCGTAACGCCAACAGATGCCGGGCCGGGAAATCGCCGTTGTGAAGCCTCCGATTTCACGGACTCGGACTGTCGCGACGCCGCGTGATGCGGCAGTATCACCACCGCGCCTCGCGCCCGGTCGTGCCGGGGGTGTCGCCATAGCTGATACGCCTGAGAATTGAGGAACAGTTGAGGATTTCGCTGATCGCCGCCGTCTGCATCGCGCTGCCACTGCTGGGCGCCTGCAGCTCCGACAAGGACTCGCAGCCGACCATCACCCAGGCCGACCTGTCGAAGTCCCTGCAGTCCAGCGGCCTCAAGGACGCGAAGCTCGCCGATTGCGCCGCGAAGCTCTACGTGGACGAGGGCATCTCCCAGGAAGGGCTGCGCAAGATGACCAAACCGGGTAACACCGCGCAGGTCACCGATGGTTCCATGGGCGGTCTGAGTAAAGACGACTCCGACAAGGCCCGGGCGGCCACCCAGAAGATCGCCACCGAATGCGTGGCCTCCCCGCAGTAGCTCACTGCGCGAAAGAGCCCTCCGGCCAACGGGATTCGTCGGCCGGAGGGGCCGGTGACGCCGCCGCGACCGGACGGTTCCGCGCCGATCCGGGCGGGTGGCCGTCACGCGATCTACCGTGGAGTATGGCCACAACGGAGTACCAGCACATTCTCTTCGCGCGCGACGGCGACACCGTGCGCATCACCATGAACCGACCGGATCGGCGCAATGCGCTCTCGGCTGATCATCTCGCCGAATTGCTGACGGCCTTCCGGGCGGCCGGGGACACCGATGCCACGGGTATCGTGCTGGCGGCCAACGGTCCGGTGTTCTCCGCGGGACACGATTTCGCCGATGTCGCCGCTCGCGATCTGCTCGGCGTCCGCGATCTGCTCGTGCTCTGCACGCAGGTCATGACCACCGTCGAAGCGGTGCCGCAGGTGGTGGTGGCGCGCGTGCACGGGCTGGCCACCGCCGCCGGATGCCAACTCGTCGCCTCCTGCGATCTCGCCGTGGCCGCGGAATCGGCCGGATTCGCACTGCCCGGCGGTAAGGGCGGGTGGTTCTGCCACACTCCGGCCGTCCCCGTGGCGCGCGCGATCGGCCGCAAACGCCTGATGGAACTGGCCCTGACCGGTGACCCGGTCGACGCGGCCACCGCCGCCGAGTGGGGCCTGATCAACCGTGCCGTCCCCGACGCCGACCTCGACGCGGCGGTCGACGACCTCCTCACCCGCGCCACCCGGGGCAGCCGAGCCGGCAAGGCCCTCGGCAAGCGCACCCTCTACGCCCAGCTCGACCGCCCGGAAGCCGACGCCTACACCCTCGCGGTGGAGGTCATGGCCGCGGCCTCCCAGCTGCCCGGCGCCCGCGAGGGAATGGACGCCTTCCTGCACAAGCGCACCCCGATCTGGCCGGACTAGGCGCCGATTCCCGGACCGGTCGCGGCTACCCGGGCACGTTGTCGATATTCAGCGGTGGGGTGGGCGGGAAGGTCACCGGCAGCGCCGTCAGTGCTCGATGGAACGGCCCCGGACGTCGGCTGGTCGCACCGTCGTCCGCCGCGAGGCGGATCTCGGGCAGCGCGTCCAGGAGCTGGTCGATCGCGTCCTGGGCGATCAGATAGGCCAGCGACTGTGCCGGGCAGGCGTGCGGGCCGATGCCCCACGCCAAGTGAGACCGATTGCCGGTCATATCGTCGCCGCGGATCGCCGGATCGTTGTTGCAGGCCGCCATGCTGATCACCACCGGCTGATTGGCCGGCAACCAGACATCGTCGATGAGAATCGGCTGACGCGGGTAGGTGATCAGCAGATTCGCCAGCGGGGGATCGTCGAACAAGACCTCGTCCACCGCGTCGCGCGAGGACAGATTCCCGCCCAGCACACTGCCGCCGAAACGGCTGTCGCGCAGGACGAGCAGCAGTGTGTTGGCGATCAGATTCAGTTCGAATTCGATTCCCGCGCCGTAGATCTGGGAGATGTGGTGCGAGACTTCGATGTCGTCCAGAGCGGAGCCGTGCTGCTGCAGCACCGAGGTGATGTCGTTGCCGGGCTCCGCTCGTTTGAGCGTCACCAGGTTCATCAGTGCCTCGCCGAGCATGCGGTTGCCCTGCTCCGCGTCGACACCTTCGAGCAGCGCGGCCGTACCGGCCGCGACCTGACCGCCGATCTCCGGCGGGCAGCCGAGCATGAAGTTCACGAGTTCGAAGACGAGCGGATAGATGTACTGCGTGATCAGTTCCGCGTGGCCGTCCTCGCAGAAGCGGTTGATCAGGGGCAGCGCGGACTTTTCGACGGCCTCGCGCAGCGCGTAGAGATCCACGGCGTCGATGCTCGCCGTGATGGCCTGCCGATATCGGTGAAAATCGGCGCCGGTACTTCTGCTGGCCATCGGCCGCCATTCCAGCAGCGGAAGGATCGGGCAGTCTCTGGGGACCGTCTGCTGCCACTGGCGTGGATCCGCGGGAAAGTGCTCGGGGTCGTTGAGAATTCGGACCGCGGTGTGATACCCGATCACCAGCGTCGCGGGAACGTCCGGAGCCAGTTCGACCGGGGCGAGCGAGCCGTACCGGCTGCGCATTTCGCGGTAGACCCGGTGCGGGTCATCGGAGAAGTCCGGGGTGTGCAACGCCACTCGCGGACCGTCGTTGCTGGTCGGTGAGCTGTGGGAAATCGGGCACATCGGCGGGCGGGTCGGGAACTGCGACGTACTCATCAACTACTCCAGTTGTCGGATGGCGCGCTGAATCTGTGTCGTGACCACCCCGGACGACCCTGGCCGGGGTGACCCGACGCAATGCGATGACTGTTCGTCCGAAAGCGTTGTGGCAGAGAAAATTTCGCGATCCGCCACGTCGCTCCGGTGTGGGTGTTACACGTCCAGGGCGGTCAGCGAATCGAGATCGTCGATCGCCGTGGTGATGCGGCGCAACAATGTCAGGCAGGTCTCGTCCGTCTGCATCCTCGGTTGATAGCTCGCGCGGCCGATCGTGAAAGCCCAAGCGGCGTAGGCGAACATCGACTGCTGCCGATAGAGCAGCCAGGCATCCTCGAATGCGGGCGGTTTACCGCCGGCCCGCCCCAGCTCGTCCAGATAGGCCGCGAGCAGGTCCCTGTCCCACACCCGGCGGTCTTCCGGCTCGCATCCGGAATTCACGGTATAGGCGAAATCATGTGCCCAGCCGCCCCGCATGACGACCTGCCAGTCCACGAAACCCATTCGGCCACTGTCGGTTCGGTAGGTCTGGCCGATATGGGGATCACCGTGCAGCAGCGTCGGGGGAATGTCGTCCGTCGCGATGGTGACCGCCCGCTCGACACCTGCCCACAGTCGTTCGCTGCGACCGTGCAACGCCTCCGGGACGACCTCCTCCGCGCGCCGGAGCCCCACCTCGCACCGCTTCTTCATATCGATCGCCGAGAGGTACACGTCCAGCATGTATGCCGGAGTGTTGAGCGCCTCGATCGACTCGGATTCCCAGAACGTGCCGTGCAGCCGGGCGAGGTTGCGGACCAGGTCCTCGGCCTGCTCGCGAGTGATCGACGCCGTCGGCTCGCTGAAGACCGCTCCGCGCGTCGCGGCGATATCCTCCATCAGCGCGATCGACCGCCACGATGCCGGATCGGACGCCCCCCAGTATCCGATCGGCGCCTCGATATCGACCGCGGGCCGGAAGTCGCGGAAGAACCGGGTCTCCCCGTCGATCATCTTTCCGCCACCCAGCAGGATGCGCTGCGCGAACGTCGTGGTGGTCTTGGCGAACAACGCTGTCGGCAACCCGGCCCCGGCCCCGGCATCGTTGTACTCGACCCGGATCGCGACCCGTGTCGACGTGCCGCTACTGCCGTTGGATGTTTCGAGTGCGGTCACCTCGGCGCCGGGAATATCGCCGCACAGAACCGCGGTGAGCCATTCGGGAGTGAGATGATCGCCGGAGATCGGCACATCCTCGCGGGCGCGCGCTTTCGGTCCCAGAATCTTCTCGCCGAGCATCCGAGTACCGACGGTCGCGGATCGACCCAGCAACCAGACCTTGTGATTCACGCGCGTATCTCGATTCCGCTGTACGACAACAATTATCAGAGCAAACGACGCTCCGGCTCGCGGCGCCGGAAGCACAGTACCTTACCTGTGTCGAATGTGTTGCCCGACAACGAAATAACGAAAAATCCCGATTCTTCCGCAAACTACATACGGACAAGTCGGATCAAGCGGCAACTATTCGGTTGATGTGTCGCGGGTGCCGCGTTATCGCGGCGTGGGAGTCGCCCGGTGGTGGAGCGATCGAAGGGGCGCACACGGTCATGGGCGGATCGCCCTCACGGTGGCACCGGCCTGACCGCGCTGGAGGAGCTGCGAGAAGGTGTCGGCGGTCTCGGGCGTACACCTCGTGGACTC
Source organism: Nocardia spumae (assembly GCF_020733635.1). NCBI lineage: Bacteria > Bacillati > Actinomycetota > Actinomycetes > Mycobacteriales > Nocardiaceae > Nocardia > Nocardia spumae. The sequence continues at coordinate 482,394 of NZ_JAJFZL010000001.1, forward strand.
GGCGCCGCGGACGTGCTGAGCTCTCAGCACGTCCGCGGCGGATTCCGAGGGTCCTGGGTGCCGGTTACGCGCCCGGGGTCTGCTCGGCGAGGATGAAGGTGCCCTGGCCGTTCGGGTCGAGCCCGGTGTCGAGGATCTTGTCGTCGAGGAAGGCGGCGACCTGCTCGTCGACGAAGACTCGCGGACCCTCCGGGTTCAGCACCTGATCCTGTTCGGCAGGACCCGCGGCGACCGCGACCTGCAATGTTTCGGCCCCGTCGGTCGAGGTGATGCGAAGTCCGGCTTCGGTCGGCATGCCGTCTGCGGAGGTGATGGTGCGGACGGCCTCGATGGCGTTGGGCGTGAGCATCAGCATCTGTTCGGTTTCCTTCCACCGTCGTCGTGATCGGTTGGGGTTGGTGCGAACTGTCTGTGTCGCGTGCCGGCCTCGAACTGGTCGTCGGACATCGTCGACACCGGACTCTTCGGGAGGGGTAGCCACGAATCGGCTCGACTAACCTCCTGCGCGATCTTTATCGGCAGCGGTTCTCCGAGGCCGGCCCGGCGGGCGGGAATCGCGAAAACGTATCGCAATTCGATGTGCCGCTATATGATGGCACGATATATAGCGGTGAGTCTGTGGACGTCGTCGGCGGCTCCCCTGGATGAATCCACCCGAGTAGGAAACGAATGAACTCAGCGATATCCGGCCGCGTGGTGCGGCGCTCCCTCGCGAGCGCGGTCGCGGCATCCGCGCTCGTCCTGATGCCGATCGGCGCTGTGGCTGTGCCCGCGGCGGCCGACCCGGTAGCCCTCGAATACGCTGATGGCATCGATGCCACCGGTCTACTGGACAAGCCCGATTCGAACGCGCACGGTAAGCCCGATTCGCACAGGTCCGATAGGCCCGATTCGCACCGACCGGGTAAGCCCGAGTCGCGCCGGCACGATAAGCCGAACCCCCCCAAATCCACGCCCAAGCCGGGACGTCCGCGTCCACAGTGGCCCGACAGCGATCACCGCGACCGGCACGACGAGTACAACCAGTACAACGAGTACAACCGGTACAACGACTACGACGACGACTATTTCGACCGGGGCCCGGCCGTGCCGCCGCTCCCGGCCACCGGTAGCGCGATGCCGCAACTCCCGGGGCTCCCGCTGCTCTCGTGGCCACCGGTCGGCTGAACAGGGTCGAGGACGCTGCAGGAATCCGGTGGGAAGTTCGAAAACCCCTGATCGATGGGTCTTTTCGAGAGAGAGCCGGTGACGGGAATCGAACCCGCACTCTCAGCTTGGGAAGCTGATGTTCTACCACTAAACTACACCGGCCGGTGCCACAGGGGCGCTGCAGAGAAGATAGCAGACCCGGAGCCTGGCCGCGCAAATTAGCAGGTAGATGACTTCGAGCGGCGCAGGCTGCGCGGGTGCGGATCGGTGGTCGTCACATTCGGCGGCAGTCGGTCGCGCGCGGTGGTCAAGGCTGCGGCCGACCCACATTTCCGCGCCAGGAACCGGTTTCCCGATCTCGCGATTCGATGAAATCTCGGAACCGCTTCAGATCACCCTTGACCCGGCGGTCCAGCACGCCGAGCTTGTCGGCGACGTTCTCCACGAAACCGTCGGGATCGATGTCCATTTGAGCGGTCACGCGAGTCGTGGTGTCGTCGAGCCGGTGAAAGGTGACGACACCCGAGTGCTGAGGTCCGATCTCGGAGGTCCACGAAACGCGTTCGTCCGGATGCTGTTCGGTGATGCGCGCGTCGAATTCCCTTGTCGCTCCGGCCACTTCGACCGTCCAGTGCGTGTGGGTGTCGTCGAGTTGCTCGACTCGGCTCACCCCCTGCATGAATTCGGGGAACGATTCGAACTGGGTCCACTGGTTGTACGCGGTCGTGACCGGAACGTGGACGTCGACCGATTCGGTAACTGTCGTCATGATGGTCCTCCTCTGGAATTGGCGGCCAACGTATGACGCCATACCCGTGTCGCCCGTTCGTACACCACTCGGACCGGCACGCGCCGAGCGTCGGCTCAGTGCCGGGTGGCCAGTGCGGCGGCGATGACCTGCGCGGCTGCCGGATATCCACTCGGGTCGGGGCCGGAGAAGTTCACGCGCAGATAGTCGCCCGACGGCTCGGCGGGGAACCAGCCATGACCGGAGGCCACGTAAACGCCGCGCGCCTCGCAGTCACGGACGAGGCGGTCGGTATCCGTATTATCGGGAAGTCGTGCCCACAGATGAAGGCCGCCCGGAGGGACATGGTCCAACAGAAGCTGCGGGGCGTACTCGGCCAGGCTGTCGACGAGCAGGTCACGGCGCTGGCGCAATTGGCTACGGAGTCGGCGAAGGTGGGTCTTCCAGCCGGGATCGGTGAGGACCTCGAGCGCGGCTTGCTGGAGGAGCCCGCTCACGTACATGGACTCGGCGGACTGATCCGCCACGATCCGTGCGTGAGCCGGACCGCGAGCGATGACGGCGCCGATCCGCACCGCCGGCGACATGCTCTTGGTGAGCGACCGGACATACACGACGTGTCCCGCGGTGTCGTGGGCCGCCACCGGTTGTGGGTCGGTGTCTATCCCGAAATCGTGGGCCCAGTCATCCTCGACGAGGAACGCTCCGTGGGATTCGACGACCCCCAGGATGGCCTCGGCGCGATCGGACGACCATTGTGCCCCAGTGGGATTCGCGTAGTTCGGCTGGGCGTAGAAGGCCCTGGCGCCGGTGTCGCGAACGATGCGGTCCAGTCCTTCCGGATCGGGTCCGTGCGCGTCGCTCGGCACCGGAACCAGCCGGACGCCGGCCTGGTGCGCGGCGCGGATCGCGCCCCAGTACGTCGGCGATTCGATCAGTAGCGGTTGGCCGGGGGCTACCAACGCGCGGAATATCGAAGTCAGTCCGCTCTGGCTGCCCGGAACGATCACGACATCGTTGGCCGTGGGCGCGGCCAGGCCGGCGGGTGTCATACCGGCCAGCTCGGCCGCGAACCAGTTCCGGAGGTCGCTGAGCCCCGTCGAGGCAGGCAGTGAGGTTGCCGCCGGCCCTCTGGCCGCGCGCGCCAGCGATGCCCGAATAAGCCGCTGCGGCAACAGATCCGGCTCGGGATAGCCGGAATGCAAAGCCTGTGCGTCGGGCGGCGCGAGGCGGAGGGTTCCACCCGGACTCGACAACCTGCGGCGCGGCGTCCCCAGAGCTGCGGTCTGCCAGCCGAAATCCTGCGGACGCACCCGCCGCGGAGTCCGAACGAAACAACCGACCCCCGGACGGCTTTCGACGAGGCCCTCGGCGACCAGGGTGCGAAGGGCCTTCTGAACGGTTCCCGGACCCGCGCCGTACTCGGCCACCAGTTGTCGCGTGGAGGGCAGCCGGGCGCCGGGAGCGACAGTGGAGACCCAGGCCCGTAGGCCATCGGCAATCCGCGTACTGCTATCGTTGAACATGTCAATACATAGTAGCGCTACCGTAAAAATGCGCTCACCGCTATCCTCCCGATCCACCGGGCCGGTGTGGGGGTTCGTCGGTGTCACGGCCTTCTCCTTCACGATGCCGTTCACCCGGGCCGCCGTCGGTGGGCTCTCGCCGCTGTTCCTCGGCTCAGGGCGCGCGGTGGTCGCCGCGGTGCTGGCGGGCGTGGTCCTGACGGCCACTCGCCCCGCACCACCGTCGGGCGCGCAGTGGGGCAGGCTCGCCGTGGTGGCCGCCGGCATCGTCGTCGGCTTTCCGGTGCTCACGTCGTATGCGCTCACGGTGACGCCTGCCAGTCACGGCGCCGTTGTGGTAGCGCTTCTTCCCGCGGCCACCGCGGTAGCGGCCGTGGTCCGCACCGGCGAGCGACCGGGGCGAGTCTTTTGGATCTGCTCCCTCGCGGGCGCGGCAGCCGCGGTCATGTTCGCGCTGATACACGGCGGCGGCCTCGGTGGCGTGCATCGTGCGGGCCTATTGCTGTTCGGTGCGGTGCTCGCGGCGGCCGTGGGCTACGCGGAAGGCGGTTTGCTCGCCCGCGAGATCGGGTCCTGGCAGACCGTGTCGTGGGCTCTGATCCTCTCGCTGCCGCTGATGCTGATGTTTGCCGGTGTGGCTGTCGTTCGTCAGCCGCCGTCGGGCACGGCCGCCGACTGGGCCTGCTTCGCCTATCTGTCGGCCGTCAGCATGTATCTCGGCTTCTTCGCCTGGTACCGCGGTCTGGCGATCGGCCCCATGGCCGGCGTCAGCCAGGTCCAGCTCGTCCAACCGGTGATGAGCATCTGCTGGGCGGCACTGATCCTCGGGGAACATGTCGGGGCGCTCACACTCGCCGGCGGGCTCGGGGTAATCGCCTGCGCCGCTGGCGCGATACGCAGCAGGCTTCGTCTCAACGGGGCCGCGGCGCGATGAACATCGAACGATTTATTCCTTTGCCGGGGGACACGGCACCGGCGATCATGCAGCCATGGTGATCTCGGGTGCCGCCGCGGCCGGGGTGGCGGTGACAGCTCTGGGAATGGTGCTGACTCCGGGACCGAACATGATGTATCTGGTGTCACGCAGTATCGGTCAGGGGCGCGTCGCCGGTTGGATATCGCTCGCCGGAACCGAAGTCGGGTTCGTGATCTACGTGATGATGACCAACCTGGGCCTGGCGGTCGTGTTCGTCGTGGTGCCATGGCTGTATATCGGTTGCAAGGCGGCCGGCGCGGTCTATCTGGCGTATCTGGCGTGGCAGGCGTTGCGAGCGGGTGGCCGCGGATTGTTCGAGACGCGGGTGATACCGCGCGACTCGGCCGTGAAGCTGTTCCGGATGGGACTGGTGACCAACCTGCTGAATCCGAAGGCCGTGGTGATGTATCTGGCGCTGATCCCGCAGTTCATCGATCCGGAGCGCGGGAACGTCGTCGAGCAGGGATTCATCTTGGGCGGCTTGCACATTGCGGTCAGCACGACCGTCAACGCGCTCATCGTGCTGGCGGCGGGTGCGATCGCGGGGCTCGTCGCGACGAGGCCGCGCTGGGTGGTGTGGCAGCGCCGGGTGACCGGGACACTACTCGGGGCGGTGGCCGTGTCCCTTGCCCGGGAGGTGCCCACCCGCGCTCGCGTTCAGCCCGGGTGACCGAGGCACGCCTAGCGTGGTCTGCGTCGTGGTGGCCTGCGCGCGGCCGCGGCGGTGACCGCGCCGCCGGCGTCGGCCGGAACGAAGGCGATGATGTCGCTTCGGGAATTGATCTGCAGTTTGTTGAATATCGAGGCGATCTGGGCGTCGACGGTTTTGTACGAACTGCCCCGGCTGGCCGCGATCGCGGTATTGGTCCAACCCGCCGCGGCGAGGAGGGCCACGTCGTGTTCCGCGGCCGACAGCTCGTTCCATCCGGACGGGCGGTGCCGCCGAACCGGATGATCGAGGGTCAGCTTGCGCAACGACAGGGCGCCCAGCGCCAGTCGGGCCACTTCGTCGAATTCGACTCGCAGCATGGAGCCTTCGCGTTCGGCGGCGGTGAAAGCCTTGTCGCCGAGCACATCTCGCGCGGTGGCCACCGCCTGCGCGGTTTCGGTCGCGAACGGTCCGAGATTGTCGATGTGCACGCCCATCCTCCCGCGGACGGCGCGGGCTCCGCCTGCCAGATGCGCGATCTCCGCTGCCGCGCCGCGGACCGAGTCGGCCTGGGCGCTGCGCTCGGCGCGTTCGTCGGCGATCAGCCGAGCCAGTGTCCACATCCGGAAGTGGACCGCCCAGATCGCACCCCACTGATCACCCATGGACAGCTGAGTCGTCAGCGTGCTGCGCCCGATGGCCAGTGCTTCTCGTGGATCGCCGTGTTTGGTCAGTGCGATCGTCAAAGCCAGCTCGGCCCAAGACCGAGCCCAGCCGGCACCCGCTCGGGTGGCGCGTTCGAGATATCCCCGGGTGATCTCCAGTGCCTGTGTGCGTGTTCCGAGCAGTCCGGCCGCCAGCGCCTGGAACAACTCGCTCATCGCGGACGCGCCGGCATCGCCGGAGTCGCTGAATCGCGCACGGGCGCGGGCCAGTACCGGCACCGCATCCGGATCGCCGGCGAAGAGCAGTTGGGCGCCGCGTGCGAAGTCGACCGTCGCCGGGAGTCCGAGATCGGCCGCCGGATCGCGTCGCCACCTCGCGGTGGTCCGCTCATCCGGCAGACACAGGGCGACGCATTCGTCGAGGAGCCGCGCGGCCTCGGCGTGGACGCCCTGGCACATGGTGATCCATGCGGTGAGTGCCAGTGCGGCGGTATGCAATTCGACCGGACGCGGCTCGATGTCCCGGGTGGTGTCCAAGGCGCGCAATGCCCAGCCACGCGCCTCCCGCAGCGATCCGGTGAAGAACGGAACCCGCAGGGCGATCAGCCCGGTCGCGATCTCGAGCCCGATCGCGGACTCCCCGGGTGTGGCGAGACTGCTGTCCATGGCGGTCAGCAGGTTGTCCCATGCCGCGCGCGCCCAGTTCAGCAGATCCTGTTCGGCGGGGCCGAACCATTGCGCGCCGGCCCGCACGACCTTGTCCCGGTAGTACCGGCGGTGCCTGGCCGCGAGCCGCTCCCACTCCCGCCCTTGCGCACGTTCACGCAGCCGCTGCTGCGCGAAGACCCGCAGCGTCTCCAACAGCGAGTAGCGGACCGCGTCGCGGGTTCGGTGCATGGTGACCAGCGAGCGATCGACCAGCCGCTCGAGCAGTCCCGCTATCTCGTCGCGGTCGATTCCGGAGCCGTCGGCATCGGTGCACACCGTCTCGATCGCTTCGAGTTCGGCACCCACCTCTCGGCGTCGTGTACCGCTGTCGTCCTCCGGGTCGTCGTCGTACCCGGCGGCGAAGACCGACAGCCGCTCGAAGAGCACGCGTTCCTCGTCCTCGCACAGATCGAACGACCAGGCGATGACATCGTGTATGCGCCAATGCCTTCGGTCGGCTCCGGCACGGGGGCCGGGTGACCATCGCAGCCGCCGGTCGCCGTCCGCGCCACTGAGATCACGCAGGATCATCGGAAGCGGCTGCCGGCTCAGCCGCGCGGCGGCCAGCCGGAGGTACAGCGGATGGTTGTGCAGATGCCGGCAGATGGAGCCGGCGATCGCGAGGTCCTCATCTCCGGCGACGGGATGGCCGGTCAGTTCCGCCCGTGCCCGGAACAGGGTCAGTGCCTGCGCCCGCGACAGCGCCGGAACCGGCACCAATTGTTCGTCCACCCAGCCGATTCCCTCGCGGCTGGTGGCCAGCACGGTCAACCCGGGTACCGCGTCCAGCAGGCCGGTGATGACCGCGGCGGCGCCGTCGATGACATGTTCGCAGTTGTCGACCACCAGGATCGTCTGCGTACGCCGGGCGGCGTCGGTTCCGGTGAAGGTGTCGACCAGCGCGTCCCAGGTCGATCGGCTCGAGAAGTCGACATCGATGATCGAATGGGCGAGTTCCTCGGCGACGGCGGACGCATCCGAGCCGGCGGGCAACCGTGCCAGCCGCACCCAGTGCACCTGTACTCGGCTCGCCTTGTGATAGCGCTGCACCGCCTCGGTGGCCAGCCGTGTCTTACCGATACCTCCGGATCCGATCAGGGTGATCAGCCGGGTACCGGACAGGAACGACACCGCGATCGTGCCCAGCTCGCGTTCTCGTCCGACGAAATCGCTGGCCACCGTGGGGCGGGCACCGCTACGTGAAGGACGTTGTGCTGGCACAACCAGCAGGGTAGTCGGCCCGTCGGCAGGCGGGCCGACTCCCGCGGAATGGATCAGGGCACAACGATTTCGATGCCTTGCACCGGGAGGTTCAATCGATCGGTGGTCAGGGTGAGCGCCACCCGGCCCGGTCCGGTCGGCAGCTCGAACTGCGTCGAATGCGCTTCGAAGGAGCCGTTACCGGTGAGCACGCTCGAATAGCCGCCGGTGGCGCCGCTGTCGAGATTTCGCCAGTTCACCGCGACCCCCACCGTGCAGGGCTGCCCGAAGGTCGGCGTCCAGTTGTCGAAGGTCAGCTGACCGGAGACGGCTCCAGCCCGGTTGAACGCCGGTCCGGCGAAACTGTTCACCCCGCCCCAGCAGATACTTCCGAGCGTCTGCAATGTGCCGAAGCCCGTGGAGTTCGCGGTCGCCGGTCCGGCCGGTCCGGCGACCACCCCGGCGAGTGCGGCGACCGCCGCGACGCCACCGATAACCATCCTCCGAATGCGCATACCCTGCCTTTCCCTCACTGTCCGATCCCGGTCCTGATCCGATCGGCCGCGCGCGGCCGACACCAGCATGACCGTCTAGGTAGACCGGTGGCATCGGTAGTTCACCAGGTCGTCGACGCACTGCGCCGGTGCAGACCGCTTGGTAGTTTCGGAGACATTCTCGAGCTGCCGAAGGGGAATGTCGTGGAGTCGGAGTACTGGTGGGAGGAGGAATCGTCCGAGCCCGACCAGACCCACTCGGACCGAATCGAGCACTGGCACCACTACCTTCGTACCCGGCAGGGGTCGGTCGGATTGGCGGTCGCCGAGACCGCCGGAGACTTCGCCTGGTCGACGACCGCGCAGCGGGTCGGCCGGATGCAACTCGTGCGATTCGACTCCGACCCCGTGCACTACCGCCGAACCGCACGAGATGTGCGACGGGACGGCGACGACGGATATCGGGTGCTGATCCCGTTGCACGGGGAGTTCAAGTTCGCGCAGGGACGCTCCGCGGAGATCGTCCGGCCCGGCAGACTGGCCTTCTTCCACTGGGGTTCCCCGCTGATCATGCGTCAGGACGAGCCGCTGCGCGCGCTGATCATGACCGTCCCGGAAACGTCGGTGGATATGGCGCGCGCCGGACGGGCCCCGCTCGCGCTGAATGGACATCGGCCGTTGGTGCGGTCGCTGGTCACCCAGATCGGCCAGTTGCACACCGGCCACGGTGAGTGGACCGCAGTGGATTTCGCCGTCGCGTTCTCCAGCGCGCTCATGCTGCTCGACGGGGTGCTCAACCAGACCGCCGGGGTCGTCGCGGCCGGCAAACACGCGAACCTCGCCGCGCGAGCGCGGGAGATCATGGAGGTGCACGCCGCCGACAGCCGATTGACCCCTGACGCCGTGGCCCGGATGTGCGACTGTTCACCGCGGACACTGCACAGCGCGTTGAAGGAATCGGCGGGCCTCGCGCCGGCCGCGCTGCTGCGTACCATCCGGCTCGAGCGGGCACGCCGGCGGTTGTCCTCACCATTGCCGGTGGACCTGGATGCGGTCGCCCGCGAGACGGGATTCGGAACGACCCGCAGATTTCGCGAGGCGTTCCAGCGCCACTACGGCAAGAACCCGGATCAGATGCGCGCGGAGCTGTACGGGTAACGCGCGTTTGCCAGAATGCGCCGGAATCTTGCCGAAAATCGGAGGCGTTGGCGTCTAACGTTTTTCGTACGCGCTCGGCAATGATCGCGAATCCGCTGGAGGGGAGATTCGCGCTCGGGTCGAGGCCATCGTGTCCGCGCCCGGCCGACTGCTACGGCCGCGGCCGGGTGGACCGGATCAGGATCGGGGTGGGTCGTCGGCCATGCGGTACTCGCCCGCTTCGAGCCGTTCCAGCAGGCGCGCGGTCCAGTCGGTGAAGTTGCCGAACAGCCCGCTCCACAGCTCCAGCAGATCCGGTGAGTGCGGGGCCTGGTAGCGATCGGGGAATTCGGGCGCCATGGCCAGCAGGTCGTCACGGACCTCGGCGGTGGACCGGCGCTGCCGGGTCAGCAACTCGATCACGCGTGCTCTGGGCAGTGCCCGCATGAAGGCGATACCCGCGCCGTGCTCCTCCATGTCGACGCTGGTGAGAGCCGCCTCGAGGCGTTCGAAGAATTCGATTTCGCCGGCCGGGGTCAGTTCGAACAGGGTGCGTCCGGGGCCCAGCTCGCTGTCCTCGGTGCGCACGGCGCGCAGCTTGTCCTCGGCGGTCAGCTGTTTGAGCGCGTGGTAGATCGACCCCGGCTTCACATTGGTCCAGGTGTCGGCGCGCCAGGACAGGAGTTCCCGGCGCACGGCGTATCCGTAGGTCGGCTGGCGGAGCCGGATCACTCCCAGAACGAGCAGGCGGACGGCGGACATATCGACTCCCTTCGTGCCGCGTCCATGCTATTCAAATTTGACTTCCGCAGGAAATCGCTCGTACGCTCGACTAGTCAAATTTGATTACTTCGGTGCAGGAGGGGTTGTGGGCGCCATCTCGGTTCCGGTCCTCTGGAGTGGTGATCTCCCGGTCACCGTCGACTTCTATCGGGCGCTCGGCTACACGGTGACCTATGAGCAGACGCGGCCGTACGCCTACGGTGTGGTCGAACGCGACGGCTGCCAGGTGCATTTCGGCCCGATGCCGGAAGCGGCGGGCAGTGCGGAGGCCGCGCGCGTGGGCTGTCTGGTGATGATCGACGACGCCGGACGGTGGCACGCGGAGTTCAGCGCCGGACTGCGGGAGCGATTCGGCCGGATCCCCGGGCGCGGGACGCCGCGGATCACCCGATTCCGGCCGGGCCAGACGCGGTTCAGCGTGGTCGACCCGGCCGGTAACTCGATCATCTACATCCAGCGCGACGAACCCGATATCGAGTACGGCGGCTCCCGCACGCTCAGCGGTTTGGCGCGGGTGCTCGACAATGCGCGCATCCTGCGGGATTTCAAGAACGACGATGCGGCCGCCACCAGGGTGCTCGAAGTCGGGCTGCGCCGCTTCGCCTCCACCGCGACCCCACTCGACCGCGCCCGCGCCCTGGCCGTCCTCACCGAGATCCACCTGGCCGCAGGCGATTCGGCGCGCGCGGCCGACCGCCGCCGCGAGCTCGGGGCATTGCCGCTGGTCGATGCCGATCATGAGGTACTCGATGCCGAGTTCCCCGAGGTGCGCGGCTAGCGGTTCGGCCGTCCGCGTAGTGGTGGTGTCGAATCCCCCGGCCGGACAACGGCATCGGCCGATCGATCCGATGCGCGCAGCGGCCCATCCGCGACGGCGGGAGCTCCGAATACACGATGGTGCTCGGACGAGTTGTCGGCTCGGCCGGGCGCTGTCTCGGATACGGCCGTCGTGGGAGCGGGGTGCATTGAGCCGCTTCCGGCTCCTGCGGCGGCGCCGGAACACCGGCGGGCCAGGCGAAATATCGGTCCGCTGTCGAGCGTTGTCAGTCGATCGAAGGCAGTGGTGGCGACGACCGTCCCGGCCTCGGGAGGAGACGCGCGATGAAAATCCGGTTCGGTGTGGGTACCAGCTCGTCGACCGCCCCGGAGGAGTTGCCCGCGGTGGTGGATCGGGCGGAGGACGCGGGGATCGACTCGCTGTGGTTGTCCGAACTCGTCTACTCCCCGGCCGTTGATCCCGTGGTGGGGATGGCCTTCGCGCTGTCACGGACGACGCGCCTGAAGGTCGGGACCTCGGTGGCGATCCTGCCCGGCCGCCATCCCGTCCTGGTCGCCAAGCAGTTGGCGTCGCTGGCCGCATTGGCCCCCAAGCGGGTACTGCCGGTATTCGGGCTGCGCCCGGCGGGGCCCGGTGAGCAGGAGCTGTTCCCGGTCGCGGGACCGCGGGGCGCGGTCTTCGACGAATCGTTGCGGCTGTTACGCACCGTATTGCGTACCGATGACGTCGATTTCGCCGGTGACTACTTCACCGTGCGTGGCGCGAGTGTGGGCAATCGCCCGGTTCGCCCACCCGACATCTGGCTCGGCGGATGCGCACCGGGCGCCTTGCGCCGCATCGGGCGCTACGGCGACGGCTGGCTGGGGAGTTTCCTGACCCCGGCCGAGGCGGCGGCAGGGGTGGCCGCGATCAACGCGGAGGCGGCCGCGGCCGGACGGGATATCGAGCCCGACCACTTCGGCATCACCCTGCTGCTCGCGGAAAGTGGTGTCCCGGCGGAACTGTCGGCGCGGATCGGGCAGCAGCGCGCCGATCTCGATCCGGCCGATCTTATGGCCGGGAGCTGGGCGGATCTGCACCGGCTCATCGACGGCTACCTCGAAGCGGGACTGAGCAAATTCGTGGTGGTCCCGGCGGGTGGTTCGCTGACCGACGGGTTCCTGGACCGGTTCGCCGCCGAACTCCTGCCCCGGCAGAACTGACCCGGCGGACCGTCAGCGCGCGACCGGCAGGCATCCCGCGGCGCCCGCGGCGGCGAATGTGGCCGCGCTGCAATAGGCGGCAGCGGGGTAGTAGGGGCCCATCGTGGCGGCCGGATCGCTGCCGCTGTCCTGTGATGCCTGGATGGATTGCGGATAGAAATCCGGGCTCGGCAGCATGTAGCGCAGGAAGAGCACCTTCTTCGCCACGTCGGTACGGCCCCAGGGCAGCACGGTGACGGACGGATCCGGTTGTGCGGGTAGATCTTCCGGTGCGGCCACGACGTAGGTGTAGTAGCCGTCGGCGTCCAGCCGGGTCCGGAAGTCGGCCGCGCAGGCCACCACCGGATACGGACTGATCAGATCGTTCTGGCACATCGACCAGTACCGGACTTGACGGCCCGGCTCGGCGGGCGCCTGCCCGGCCCGCGAGTCGGGGAAACTCGGCGCCTTCGCGCGCACCACGACCAGACGTCCGGGTTCATAGGTCAGGCCCGCGCCGATGTACTTGTTGTCGCCGTTCGGGAACAGTCCGGATGTACTCGCCGGATTCACGAAGGTGGCCTCGGGGACGTTGCCCGGAAACGCGCCCGCCGCCGCACCGGCGATGACCTGGTCGAAACCGGCGGTCGCCAGCTGTGCGATCGGACCCGGGTAGGCGCTGGGATCGAAGATCCGCGCGCAAGGCTGACTTGCGACAGTGGCGCCGGCGACGTGGAGCGTGGCATCCGGTAGTGGAACCCCGCCGCTCGGCGACGTCGGATCGGTCGGCACGTAGACCCGGATGATCAGGAATCCGATGGGGGCGCGCTGTCCGGCGGGCAGCGCCCGAATCTCGTTGCGACTGTGGTCGGCGGGGCCGGTGACCAGCCGGGCGTGCCATCGGCGCTCCGCGGCCGGGGTAGCCGTCGCGGCCGAATCCACGAACGGATTGTCGCTCCCCGGATCGGCGGCGATCTGGTTGTCCCGCAGGGTGTCCACGGTGTCGAAGTTCGTTCCGTAGGTGTTGAGCGAGAAGTAGCGCGCGGCGGGATAGGTGCCCGACAGCTCGAGCGAGTCACCGGCGCCGAGGGCGAAGGGCAGCATCCAATAGGTGGCCTCGGCATCCGGGAAGGCGACGTCGAGGACCGTGTCGTTCGACATGAATCGCCACGCGCACAGCGGGGAGTCGGCCTGCGCGACACCCGATGTCAGACCAGACCAGGCGACGGCGCACAGCAGAACGATCACCCCGGAGAGACGGACGCCGACCGCCCGCGATGATGCCCCCATCGTCGCCTCCGCACCGAGCACGATTCCGAACCGGACAGCACCGTAGCCTGCCCGTGCCGGGGCGCGGCCGGATCACCCGCGCGGGGTGAAACCGCCGCCGGGTCACCGGTCCAGGGCGGGGCCCTCGATATCGCGAGTCAATGGCTGGGTCCGGCGCAGTGAGGTCCACGCCTCGAGATCTTCCTCGAGGATCGCGTTCAACTGCACCATGGCCTCGCGGGCCAGCCGGTCGGGATCCTCGTGCTGGGCCCGCCTGAGCTCGACCCCGCGCAGCAGCGCTTGCAGCTGGCCGAGGATCACGCTGCGCTGGACCCACATCTCGCGATGGCGGTAGAGCCCGTCCCACGCCGTGATCACGCCGATCGATGCCGCGAGGCCGGTACTGAGCAGCCCGATCCACGGTGCGTCGAAGGCGGCGATGGCGGTTCCGAGCACGGCGATGATGCCGTTGGCTACCGCGGTCCACACGACGACCCGTTTGGCCCTGGTCTTCACCACCAGGCGGGAACGCTCGTACTCGTTCCGGTAATGGACCAGGTAGTGCAGGCTCACCGCCAGCGCGTCGGCATCCGCGGGTGGTGATTGCGGGCTGTGCAGGCCCGACGAACCGCTGCCGCGCGCGCGGTTTTGGAACGGAAGGCGCATGGGGACAGGATTCCTGCCGGGGGTTCGACGACTCGGATGAGGCTTCAAGGTAGCAGAAGTGGTTGCATTTGGGTGGCATTAGAGGCTATTCTGGATGGGATCCTCCCGTGGTGGCTGGCTCGTGCACTGAAGGGTGTGGAATCTATGACCGCTCTCAACGATGTCGCTGTCACCAGTTATATAGACACCGCCAGGCTGCGTCCGCACGAACTGGCGCGGCAGCTCGTGCAGAATCTGGGGCCGACCCTCGTCGCGTTGATCGCGGGGGTGCGCGATCGCAAGTTGCCGCACAAGTGGGCTCATTCCGAGGGGCCGACCCCGCGGGACGCCGCGCTGGCGCGGCTACAGATCGCACATCGATGCTGGATCATCCTCGCCACCTCCGAGGATCCCGATGTGGCGCGGTCGTGGTTCATCGGAGCGAACCCGACGCTCGACGAGGAGTCGCCCGCGCTGGCCATCCGCGCCGACCGTTTCCGTGAGACCATCGCTGCCGCAGTTCTATTCGTGGAAGGATCCGGTCACTGATCCGGACACTCCGCCGCCGGAGTTAGCTGCTCGTTCGATAAGCTTCTACTCATACGGCTTGTCGGATGAGGGGACCCGGTGTCAATAAGCGACATTCGAGATGCTCGGCAGTGCACGACAACTGGCTTCACTCTCGTTCCCGCCGCTCATCGGCGGGTGTATCGCCTGGCCAAGAAGTCGTACGGTCCGCTCAATCCGGTCCAGCGCGGCTCTTCCGGTGTGGAGCCGCGCGAGGAGTGGAACCGTTACGACGTAGCCGGCCAGCAAACCGTCTATGCCGCCAGCACCGAGCGCGGCGCGTACGGCGAACTGCTGGCGGCACTCAAACGCCGAATGCCCGCTCCCGCTTCGTCGTATTTCGACGACGTGGGTTCCGACGACGAGCTCGACTCGCTGATCGCCGAGGAATGGCAGAGTTCCGGGTTCCGGCCTCCCCGGCAACTCGCCATGTCCTGGTTGCGTGAATTCAGGCTCTACCACCTGACTTTGCCGACGCTCGGATGGTTCATAGACATCGAGTCGGCCGCCAGCCTGGCCGCCATCACGCGGTTCGCGCCGAGAACTCTGGTCGAGCACGGCATCACCGAGATCACCGTCGCCGAGTTGCGCGGGCGCGAACGATGGATCACCACAGCCATTTCCACCCGGATCTGGCCGATCACCCTCGACGACGGCAGTCTCGCCCACGGGATCGCCTACGGGTCCCGGCACGGCAGTGATTGGGACTGCTGGGCCATCTGGATCCGCCGGACCCAGCACGCCAGAGCCGCCAAGGGGCTTGTGACAGTTGCCGATTCGGGCATCGAAATCCGGGTGCCCGAGTTCAACCCGGCGCTTCAATCGATCCTGACCACCTACGGATTGACCGTCAGCCGGTAGACCGGGGGCGATCACGGCCTCCGGTCTCAGTGGCCGAGGACGTGGATTCGGATGTCGTCGGCCCACTGCACGTATTCGATCTGTGTGCCGTCGGGATGGCGGGCGTAGAGGACGTCGCCGGTGGGTGAGGTGACCGGCTCGCCGAGTACCGTGCCGCCGATACCGGCGAGGAACTCCCGTACGGCCGTCAGATCGTCGACGATGACCGGGCCGATCGTGTCGCGGTACCCGGCGATCGCCTCGTCGGGGCCGGCCACGACGAGGAAGTCGCCGATCGCGGCGATCTCGGCCCGCTCGAATCGGAATCGCAGGTCGGCGGGAGCGCCGACGAGCTGTTCGTAGATCGGCACGGCCCGGTCCGGATCGGTGACGAACAGGCGCGCATACGTTTTGAGGATTCGCACCGTTCGAACGCTACGGTCGATCCCTACCCTGGGTAAGTACGCACTTTCAGGTGAGAGGTACCCGATGAGTGAGGACGAGCGGGAGCGGGCCGCCGCCGTGGCACGCCACATCTTCGCGACACTGTCCACCAAATGGGCCCTGGCCGTCGTCGAAGCGATCGGCGCCGGCGAGCGTCGCTTCACCGAACTGCACCGGACCGTCGAGGGCATCAGCTACAAAATGCTGACCCGGACGCTGCGCACGCTCGAGGCCGACGGTCTCGTCGCCCGCCACGACCACCACACCGCCAATCCCCGGGTCGACTACTCCCTGACCGCGGCGGGTGTGGACCTGCTCGGCACCGTGCATCGGCTGTGTGATTGGTCGCGTACCCATCTGGACGCCCTGCTCGCCGCGGAGGCGATCGCCGGGCGGTCGGGCGGCGGCCCGCCGGTGGGGCGGGCCGCCGCGACAGAACTCAGGAGACCTTGACGTTCGCCTCGGTCGTGAATTCCTCGCCCGTGATGATCTGCGAGACGAAACCGTCCGGGCCGACCGGACGATCCGAACGGGGGTCAGCTCATCGGAACAGCGCAGATCGGGGTGGTCGTCGGGACGGGGGAGCCACCGGCGGGTTCCACGGTGACGGCCAGGGTGTCGCCCCTGTGGTAGGTGGTCACCAGTGGCGCGGCGGCCGTGGGCATGCGGTCCAGCACGCCGGCCGAGTGCGGCGCCCCGGACGGCGGCACCACCCACAACTGGTAGACATGGCCGGCGGCGGCGACCGGGACGCCCT
Organism: Nocardia spumae; assembly: GCF_020733635.1. NCBI lineage: Bacteria > Bacillati > Actinomycetota > Actinomycetes > Mycobacteriales > Nocardiaceae > Nocardia > Nocardia spumae. Next base: position 498,910 of record NZ_JAJFZL010000001.1, read on the forward strand.
CGAAAGCGACTGTCGCGGCGCCCATGCCGGGTGATGCGCGCACGGTGAGCCTGCCCCCGGCGGCGATCGACGTGCTCGCGGTACGCGAATCGGGCTGGTGCGCGATCTGTTCCGCACTCGGGCGGCCGACATCCTGTGCGGCGTGCTGCTGTGCGAGGATGCCGCCGCCCACTCCGGCGGCGATCACCACCGCGGCCGCCGCGGCCAGCCGGCGCAGCCGGGGACGGTGTAGGACGCGGGTGATCGGCACCGCCGCGTCGGTGCCGGTGCGGCCGGTCCGATCGAGGCCGGCCAGGATTCGCGATTCCAGTTCCGGTGCGGGCGATACCGCATCCAGGACGGACAACGCGCCCATCGTGTCGCGCACACCGCGTGCGAGCGTGGAGAACGCCCGGCCGATGTCGTGGCCGGCCGTGGCCAGTCGCTGCTCGATGGCGTCCCGCTCGGTGTCGCTCACGGCGTCCAGTGCGTACGGGTAGGCCAGCTCGAGGAGATCGTGGTCGGAGGCGTCAGGCATGGGAGGCAACCCCTGAAAGGCAGTTCTGAAGCCGCTTGAGCGCGTCTCGCATACGGCTCTTGATGGTGGGTAGCGGCGCGTCGAGCTGTTCGGCGACCTCTCGGTAGGTGCGGCCGCTGTAATAGGCCAGGACTATCGCTTCCCGCTGTACCGCGGTCAGGCTGTCGAGGCAGGTGACGACCGCCTGCTCGTCCAGTCGCTGCCCCACCGACTCCGCGACGGTGTCGTGGTCGCGCCCGAGGTGAGCGTGACCGAAGACCCGATCGCGAACCGTCGACGACTCCTCGGTGCGCACCCGGTCCACGGCGCGCCGATGAGTGATCATCATCAGCCAGCCGATCGGGCTCGCGAGCGATGCATCGTAACGCTCGGCGGACGACCAGACCTGCAGGTACACCTCCTGGGTGACCTCCTCGGCGGCGCTGTGACTGCGCAATATGCGCAGTGCCAAGCCGAAAGCGCGGGGGCTGGTGGCGCGGTAGAACCGCGTGAACGCGTCGCGGCTTCCGGTGGCGACTGCCGTGAGCAGGGTAGCCAGCTCGCGTTGCGCCGCGGCTCGGTCGGCGCCGCCTGCCGGGCAGGACGGTGAGTCGTTGGCGTCGGCCACGCGTATCGAGGCGGATCTCGGATCACCGGTCATAGTGCGTCCCTATTCGCATAGGAAGAGGTTCGAGATGCACAGCATGTCGGATGGGCGCGAGTTCCGGAAAATCTTTCGCCGCCGCCCGGCGCTCGCGGTGCGGATGCCGTGCGCCGAAAGGGCGGTGATCGCGACGTTGCTCGCCGTCCATCCGGCGGGTACGTAGGCATACTTACGCAGTGACGGCGCGCTGGGTGAGGCCACCCGATGCGGCGGTGGGACGCCGTCGCGGGGCCGCCGCCGATATCGCGGAGAAGAATTCGACCCTCGTCGAAAAATGATAGAGCACAACGGCTTTCATTCGGAAGACGGGGCAGGGATCCGGTTCGCTCCGGCCGGGATCGGGGAGCGTTTTCGAGATCGTGAGGCCCTCGACGCCGGTCCGGATCGGCCCGTGTCGATTGTCCGGATCGACCGAAATACTGATTGGTTTAGTAGCGGTTGCGGGAAGCCGTGTGGACTGGCAGGCTAACGCTCAGCTCGCAAACTTGGACGGTCGTCCTGCGGGTTTTGCTTGGCGGAGAAAGATTTTGGTGTGCGATGATTCTGTCTTCTCAACAGGGGGAATTGCGGCGTCCGCCACGGGTGTCGGACCGAATACCATTGTCGAGGGTGCTGATGTTCTTCTCGCCAGGGTGAGAAGTTCACCTTTGTGACGTTTCGGTAACCATCGAGCAATTCAGTGCCGCCACATTTTTCGGCGGATCGTTGTAGACCGACGACGGTCTGAGCCGAGGCACCCACATGCCGGTCCCGCGCCGGCCCACTCGCCGATTCGACGACGCATCGATCGATCATCGATGCACTTCCGTACCTCCGTGAGCCCGCGACGCTCTCCGCGTCGCCGGGTCTTTTCGCCGACCCCGAAAACCCTGGATGTGAGACGTGGACACAAGCGCCGGTGATTCGTCCGATCGTATGTTGGAGTACCTGAAGAAGGTCACCGTCGAGCTGATGACGACGCGCGACGACCTGACCAGGCTGCGGGACAAGATCGATGAGCCGATCGCCATCGTCGGGATGAGCTGCCGCTATCCGGGTGGTGTGGAATCGCCGGAACAACTGTGGGATCTGGTCGCCTCCGAAACCGACGCCGTCGGTGCGTTTCCGGCGGACCGGGGCTGGGACCTGGAGGGTTTGTACGACCCCGATCCCGATCGATTCGGCAAGGTATACACCCGAGCCGGTGCTTTCCTGCGCGATGTCGGCGATTTCGACGCCGGGTTCTTCGGGATCGGTCCGCGCGAGGCCGCGGCGACCGATCCGCAGCAGCGGCTGCTGCTGGAAGCCTCGTGGGAGGCCTTGGAGAACGCGGGCATCGACCCGACATCGCTGCGCGGCAGCGATACCGGTGTCTTCGCCGGAGTGATGTACGAAGACTACGAACACACCGCACGGGCGGCGGGACCGGTCGCGGAGGGGTACGCGGGTATCGGCTCGACCGGCAGCGTGGTCTCCGGGCGGGTGGCGTACACGCTGGGTTTGGAGGGCCCCGCGGTCTCCGTGGACACCGCGTGCTCCTCCTCGCTGGTGGCCATTCATCTTGCCTGCCAGGCACTCCGGCGCGGCGAGACCTCGCTGGTGCTGGCGGGTGGCGTGACCGTGATGTCGACTCCGTTCCTGTTCATCGAATTCTCCCGCCAACGTGGCCTGTCACGTGACGGACGGTGTAAGTCCTTCTCCGCGGCGGCGGATGGGGTCGGCTGGTCCGAGGGCGTGGGGGTCGTGGTTCTCGAGCGGCTGTCGGACGCGCGGCGGCTGGGCCACGACGTGCTGGCCGTGGTCAGGGGTTCGGCGGTGAACCAGGACGGTGCGTCGAACGGGCTGACCGCGCCGAACGGTCCGTCGCAGGAGCGGGTCATCGCCTCCGCGCTCGCCGCGGCGGGATTGACCCCGGCCGATGTGGACGCGGTCGAGGCGCACGGCACCGGCACGACACTGGGTGATCCGATCGAGGCGCAGGCGTTGCTGTCGGCGTACGGCCGGGATCGCGCCCAGCCGCTGCGGCTGGGGTCGTTGAAATCGAATATCGGACACTCGCAGGCGGCTGCCGGTGTCGGTGGAGTGATCAAGATCGTCCAGGCATTGCGGCACGAGATGTTGCCCAAGACATTGCATGTGGACGCGCCCTCGCCACATGTGGACTGGTCCGCGGGATCGGTGCGCCTGCTGACCGAGGCGCAACCCTGGCCCGCGGGCGAACGGGTGCGCCGGGCCGGTGTGTCCTCGTTCGGTATCAGCGGCACCAACGCGCATCTGATCCTGGAGGAGGCGACCGCGCCGGCGGCCGGCGAGTCCGCGCCGACCGGCGACGACCACGACCCCACAGCGGCCCGCCCCGAAGCCGATGTGCTCGCCCTGCTGGTGTCGGCCAAGTCCGACGCGGCGCTGCGCGCCCAGGCCGGGCGCCTGCGACAGTGGCTGATCGAGCACCCCGAGGCCGATCCGTGGAGCGTGGCGCACACACTGATCGAGACCAGGACGCGGTGGAATCGGCGCGCCGCGGTGATCGGCCGCGATCGGCAACAGCTGCTGGCGGGTCTCGCGGAATTGACGGCGGGAGCGCCGAGCGCCGATGTTGTCGACGCGACGGTCCGGCCGGGCCGGACGGCCTTCCTGTTCACGGGACAGGGCGCGCAGCGGGTCGGTATGGGTTCGGCTCTGTACCAGGCGTTCCCGGTATTCGCGGCCGCGCTGGACGAGATCTGCGGCGAATTCGATCCGCGTCTGGGCGGATCGCTACGAGAGGTGATGTTCACCGATCCCGCCGGTGTGCTGGACCGAACGGAGTGGACGCAGCCCGCGCTTTTCGCGTTCGAGGTGGCGCTGTACCGGTTGGTGGAATCGTTCGGGGTGCGGCCGGATGTGCTGATCGGACATTCGATCGGTGAACTGGCGGCGGCGCATATCGCGGGCGTGTGGTCGTTGGCGGACGCGTGTGCGCTGGTGGCCGCGCGCGGTCGCCTGATGGGTGCGTTGCCTCCGGGCGGCGCCATGCTCGCGGTGGCCGTCTCCGAGCAGCGGGCCCTCGACATCGTGGCCTCCTATGGTGATCGGTTGTCGCCGGCCGCGGTGAACGGTCCGCGATCGGTGGTGCTGTCGGGTGCGGACGCGGCCGTCGCGGAGGTCGAAAGACTGCTCTCCGGAGAGGGCGTCAGAACCTCGCGGCTGCGGGTGAGTCACGCGTTCCATTCGGCTCGTATGGACCCGATGCTCGCCGAATTCCGCACTGTCGCGGAGCAGTTGACCTATCGGGCGCCGACCGTTCCGATGATCTCGAACATCTCCGGTGAGCTCGCCGGGAACGAGATCACCGATCCGGGCTACTGGGTCGAGCAGGTGCGCGGCGGGGTGCGGTTCGCGCCCGGTGTGGACGCGCTCGTCGCGGCCGGGGTCCGCCGCTTCGTCGAGGTGGGACCGGATGCGGTGCTGGCGGCCATGACTCGTCAATGCCTGGCCGAACAGCCCGAGATCGAAGCGGAATCTGTGGTGGGCGCCGGAGCGCGGCGCGCGGCCGACGAGGTCACGCAGTTCGTCGGCATGCTGGCACTGCTGTACGGCGCGGGCGCCGAGGTGAACTGGAGCCCGCTGTTCGCGGGCCGGTCGCTGAGCCGGATGTCGCTGCCCACCTACGCGTTTCAGCGGCAGCGCTACTGGCTGCAGCCGCTGCGCGACGCGTCGTCGGGATCCTCGGACCATCCGATCCTGACCGGTGTCGTCGCTCTGGCGGGCCGGGACGAATCGTTGTTCACCGCCCGGGTGTCGTCGGCGACGCACCCGTGGCTCACCGAGCACGCGGTCTTCGGTTCGGCGCTGATGCCCGGGACCGGATTCGTCGAACTGGCGCTGGCCGCAGGAGCCCGGCTGGGCCTGGAATCGGTCGAGGAACTATTGCTGGAAGCGCCGTTGCTGCTCGGCGACGACACCGCGATCGACATTCAGCTCGGCGTCGAACCGGCCGACGACGCGGGCCGCCGACGGTTCGTGATCCATTCCCGCGCCGTCGCGGACGCGAACAGCCGAGCGGTCGAATGGGTGTCGCACGCGACCGGAGTGCTGGCCCCCGCGGCCGAGGACATTCCGGCGTGGGTCGAATCCGGTGGGCCGGAATCGCAGAGCTGGCCACCCGCGAGCGCCGAGCCCGTGCCGGCGGACAGCCTCTACGATCGGCTGGCCGAGCTGGGATTCGGCTACGGCCCCACCTTCCAGGGTGTCACCTCGATCTGGCGCGACGGCGACGATCTGCTCGTCGAGGTCTCGCTACCGGCCGAATCAGCGGAGCAGGCATCGGCATTCGGAATTCACCCCGCCCTGTTCGACGCCACCTTCCACGCGGCGATCACCGAACTCGCGCGGGATATGCCGGCCGGCCGGCTGCCGCTGCCGTTCTCCTTCGCCGGGGTGCGGCTGTACCGCACCGGCGCGGCCGCGGTCCGGGTCCGGATCGAACGATCGGGCGCCGGACGGATCAGGGTCGCGGCGATCGACGACAGTGGCGCACCCGTACTGAGCACGGATGCGCTGACCGCACGGCCGGTGGATGTGGCGGCACTCGATCGCGGGACCGTGCGCCGGGCGTCGCTGACGGATCTCGAGTGGGTGCCGGTGCCCTCGGGAGCGCCCGCGTCGACACCGTCGGTCGCACTGCTGGGCGCGGCGAGTGTCACGGGTGCGCGGCAGCGCGCCGCCTCGCTCGGCGAAGTGTTCGACGGCGACCAGGCATCGCGGGTCGTGGTGTGGTCGCCCGCGGCGGGTCCCGCCGGGGTGGACGTCCCGGTCCGCACTCATGACGTGTTGCGCTCGGCGCTGGAGGTGCTGCAGGCGTGGCAATCTCGGGAGTATCCCGAGGATGCGCGCCTGGTGGTGCTGACCCGGGGTGCGGCGAGTCTGCCGGGGGAGGAGCCGGATCCGGTAGGCGCGGCGGTGTGGGGGCTGGTGCGCAGTGCGCAGGTCGAACACCCGGGTCGTTTCGTCCTCCTCGACGCCGGGGTCGGCGATGATCCGACGGTCGAACAGATCGCGGCCGCGGTGGGATCGGACGAACCGCAACTGGTCGTCCGCGACGGCGGCCTGCGGGTGCCGCGGCTGCGTCGCCACACCACCGTGGCGGCCGAGCCCGAGGCACCCGTCTTCGGCGCCGGCGCGGTGCTGATCACCGGTGGCACCGGTGGTTTGGGCGCGGACGTGGCGCGACATGTGGTCGCGGCCCACGGTGTGCGCCGGCTGGTGCTGGTGTCGCGGCGTGGTGAGCGTGCCGACGGCGTCGCCGAGCTGACGAGCGAGTTGACCACGGCCGGCGCGCAGGTGCGGGTGGAGGCCTGCGATGTCGGCGATCGGTCGGCGTTGGCGGCGCTGCTGACACGACTGCCCGAGGAATTCGCGCCCAGTGCGGTGATCCATTCGGCCGGTGTGCTCGACGACGCCACCATCGAGACCCTGAGCGCCGAGCAGTTGGACCGGGTCCTCGCCTCGAAGGCGGACGCCGCCTGGCATCTGCACGAGCTGACCGGCGACCGGGAGCTGTCGGCATTCGTGCTGTTCTCCTCGGTGGCGGGAGTCGTGGGCACCTCCGGGCAGGGCAACTATGCCGCGGCGAACGCGTTCCTCGACGCGTTGGCCGCCCACCGGCAGGCCCGGGGACTGCCCGCGGTATCGATCGCGTGGGGTTCCTGGAATCAGGGCAACGGTATGACGAGCGGTCTGGACGGCGTGGCCATGGCGCGCATGGGCCGGCTCGGTGTGCGGCCGCTGGACACCGCCGACGGGCTGGCGCTGTTCGACCGGGCGGTCGCCGCGGCGGCGCCGATGGTCGTCGCCACCGACTTCGACACCGAAGCGTTGGCGGACCGGGCGCGCGACGGATCGCTGCCTCGGATCCTGTATTCCATTGTGACGGTGCCGGTTCGGCGGGCCGCCGATGTCAGTGGAACCCTGGCACGCCGCTTGGCCGCGGCCGCGGCGCCCGAGCGCGAGGCGATCGTGCTGGAGGTGGTCCGCGGTCAGGTCGCCGGGGTGCTGGGGCATATCTCGGGCGATGCCATCGATCCGGCGACGCCGTTCACCGAACTCGGCTTCGATTCCCTTGCCGGAGTGGAATTCCGCAATCGGCTCGCCAAGGTCACCGGCGTCCAACTGCCCTCGACCCTGGTCTTCGACTACCCGACCGCGGCGGCGGTGGCGACTTTCGTCCGTTCCCGGGTCGGCGATGCCGAGGAGGCGGGCGCCGGGCGTGCCGCGCGGGCACCGCGCCGGGTCCGCACCGACGAGCCGATCGCGATCGTGGGGATGAGCTGCCGATATCCGGGAGGTGTCAGTTCACCGGAGGGGCTGTGGGAACTGGTCTCGTCGGGCACCGATGCGATCGGCGATTTCCCGACCGATCGAGGCTGGGACCTCGAGCACCTGTTCGACCCCGATCCCGATCACTCCGGCACCTCCTATCTGCGACACGGCGGATTCCTCAGTGGGATGGCCGATTTCGATGCCGGCTTCTTCGGCATCGGCCCGCGCGAGGCGGCGGCGATGGATCCGCAGCAGCGGCTGCTGCTGGAGGCGTCCTGGGAGGCACTGGAGGCGGCCGGCATCGATCCGACATCGTTGCGCGGCAGCGATACCGGAGTGTTCACCGGCGTCTCCTATCAGGACTACGAGGAGATCGCGAAGGCGGCGGGCTCGGCCGCGGAGGGATATATCGGCACCGGTTCGACGAGCAGTGTGCTCTCCGGCCGGGTGGCGTACACGCTGGGGCTGGAAGGCCCGGCGGTCACCGTGGATACGGCCTGCTCGTCATCGCTGGTCGCGATGCATCTGGCCTGCCAGGCGCTGCGCCAGGGGGAGAGCTCACTGGTGCTGGCCAGTGGCGCCCAGGTGATGTCGACGCCGTTCATGTTCGTGGAGTTCTCCCGGCAGCGCGGACTGTCGCGCGACGGCCGCTGCAAAGCGTTCTCGGCGGCGGCGGACGGTGTCAGCTGGGCCGAGGGCGTGGGCGTACTGGTGCTGGAGCGGCTGTCGGACGCGCGGCGGGCGGGACACGAGGTGCTCGCCGTGATCCGGGGTTCGGCGGTGAATCAGGATGGCGCGTCCAACGGTTTGACCGCGCCGAACGGTCCGTCACAGGAGCGAGTGATCACTTCGGCACTGGCCGCGGCGGGGCTCGCCGCGACCGATGTCGATGTGGTGGAGGCGCACGGCACCGGCACCCCGCTCGGGGATCCGATCGAGGCACACGCCCTGATCGCCACGTACGGACAGGGCCGCACCGACCCGCTGTGGGTGGGGTCCCTGAAGTCGAATATCGGGCATTCGCAGGCTGCCGCCGGTGTCGGCGGCGTGATCAAGATCGTGGAGGCGTTGCGGCACCAGATGCTGCCGCGCACCCTGCATGTGGACTCGCCGTCACCGCATGTGGATTGGTCGGCCGGTGCGGTGCGACTGCTGACCGAGGAGCGGCCCTGGCCCGCCTCGGTGGAGCGGGTGCGCCGAGCGGGGGTGTCGTCGTTCGGTATCAGTGGGACCAACGCCCACCTGATCATCGAGGAGGCGCCCGCGGGCGCGGAGCCCACGGCGGTCGCGACCACCACCACCCCGTCCGTGGCATCGGAGGCGGTGCCGCTGCTGCTGTCGGCGAAATCCGATGCGGGACTGCGGGCGCAGGCCGCTCGGCTGCATCACTGGGTCTCGGCGCATCCGGAGGCGAATCCGGTCGACGTGGCGCATTCGCTGCTGACCACGCGCACGCGATTCGATCGGCGCGGCGCGGTCGTGGCGAGTGATCGCGAGAGCATGCTCGCCGGTCTGGCGGAGCTGGCCGGATCGACGCCGGGGACAGCGGTGGCGGAAGGGGCTCCGCGCGCGGGGAGGACCGCCTTCCTCTTCACCGGACAGGGCGCGCAGCGAGCCGGCATGGGCGCGGGGCTGTACGCGGCATTTCCCGTGTTCGCCGCGGCGTTCGACGAGCTGTGTGCCGAATTCGATCGGCTACTGGACTTCCCGCCGGCCGTGAACTCGTTGCGCGACATCGTCTTCGGGGTGGCCGGTGCGGAGTTGCTGCATCGCACCGAGTTCACCCAGCCCGCCCTGTTCGCCTACGAGGTCGCGATGATGCGACTGGTCGAATCGTTCGCGATCACTCCCGATGTCCTGATCGGTCATTCCATCGGCGAAGTGGTCGCCGCGTATGTGGCGGGGATGTGGTCGACCGCCGATGCCTGTGCCCTGGTGGCGGCCCGCGGCCGGTTGATGGGCGCCCTGCCGGAGGGCGGTGCCATGCTCGCCGTCGCGCTCGGACAGCAGCGCGCGGTCTCCGAACTGACCGAATTCCGCGGCAGGCTCTCGATCGCGGCGGTGAACGGCCCGGCGTCGAGCGTGATCTCCGGCGACGAGGCGGCGATCGCGGAACTGGAGTCGACTCTCGCCGCGCAGGGTGTGAAAACCTCTCGGCTGCGGGTCAGCCACGCCTTCCACTCGGTGCTCATGGAGCCCATGCTCCCCGAATTCGAAACCCTGGCAGCCGGTCTGAACTACGGCAGCCCGCTGCTACCGGTGATATCGAATGTCTTCGGCATCGTGGGCGGCGAAGCGTTCGCCGACTCGCTGTACTGGGCCGGTCAGGTGCGCGACACCGTCCGCTATGCCCAGGGCGTCGACACCCTGGTGGATATGGGCGTCCGGCGGTTCCTGGAACTGGGTCCCGACGCCGTGCTGGCGGCGATGACCCGGCAGTGCCTGCCCGCCGATATCGAATCGAGTTCGGCGGTGGCCGCGGCCGGACGCCGCGGCACCGACGAGGTGACTCAATTCCTCACCTTCCTCGCCGACGCCCACAACGCCGGCATCGAGGTCGACTGGGAGCCGTTGTTCGCGGGCCGGTCTCGCGTCCGACTGCCGTTGCCGACCTACGCGTTTCAGCGCCGCCGCTACTGGCTGGACGTGACCGGCCGGGTCGCGGCAGGCGGTGTCGATCACCCGGTGCTGCTGGATGCGGTGCCGGTGGCCGGTAAGGACGAGTGGCTGTTCACCGGAACGCTGTCGCTCGCCCGGCAGCCGTGGATCGCCGACCATGTGGTGTTCGGGACGCCGGTGGTCCCGGCGACGACCTACCTGGAGCTGGTATCGGCGATCGGCGTGCGGCTGGACGTCGCGGTCGTTCACGAGATGCTGCTGGATATTCCGCTCGCCCTCGGCGAGACCGCGGTCGATGTCCAGATCGCGGTCGGCGAGGCCGATTCGAACGGTCGGCGGCCGTTCACGATCTACTCCCGGCCCGAGCATCGCGACGGCGCCGAGGCGTGGATTCCGCACGCGAGCGGTGTCCTGGCCGCCGCGCCGGCCCCGGCCGTCGCCGATACCGGATGGGATCGGAGCTGGCCGCCCGAGGGCGCGCAGCCCATCGACGAGCAGGTGCTGTACCGCCGAATCGCCGAGGCCGGAATGGATTACGGCCCGTCCTTCCGTGGGATGCGTGCGGCCTGGCGCCGCGGTGACGAGGTGTTCGCCGAGGTATCGCTGGACGAGGCCACGGCCGGGCAGGCCGCCCGCTACGGAATCCATCCGGCCTTGTTCGACGCCTGCCTGCATCCCGCGCTCGATTTCGTCTGGGACGATCTGCCCGCGGGCCGGGTGCCGCTGCCGGTCTCCTTCGGCGACGTGTCGATGGCGCGCACCGGTTCCGGACCGGTCCGGCTGCGGGCAATGCTGTTGGGCAGCTATCGGATTCGCATGGACGTGGTCTCCGAGACCGGCGAGCCGGTACTGAGCGCGGATTCGATGACGGTGCATCCGGTGGAGCGGCGCACGGTGGAGCGGGTTCGGTCCGCCACCGCCGTCGTAGCCCTGCACGGGATGCAGTGGGTGCCGCTGCGACCGGCCGCACCGTCGACGAGTGGCGAGTCGATGGCGATTCTCGGCCAGGCCGTCGTGGCCGGTGTGGACCGCCGACTCGAGGAATTCACCGGGTCGGAGGTGGCCGCCGGGCTACCGGAGACGATCATCTGGCAGGTCGGCGACCACGAGCCGGACGAACCCGCCGACGCCGGTCGGCGCGCTGTCCTGCGGGCCCTGGACCTCGTGCGTTCGTGGTCCGCGCACGCGGGTACGGAATCCCGCCTGGTCGTGCTCGCCCGGCACGCGCTGGGACTGCCGGACGAGTCGCCCGATCCGGTGGCGGCCGCGGTAGCCGGATTGATGCGCAGTGCGCAGGCCGAACATCCGGGCCGCATCGTGGTGCTCGACGTCGACGGTGAGATAGATGCCCGGACGATCGCGGCGGCGCTGGCCACCGACGAACCACAGATCGCGGTGCGCGACGGCCGGCTGTCGGCGCCACGGCTGAGCCGCCTGGCGAATTCCTTCGGTCGGCAATCGAATTCACCGAGTTCGGCCGCACCGTTCGGAACGGGAACAGTGCTGGTGACCGGCGGGACCGGCGGGCTCGGCGCCCTGGTCGCGCGGCATCTGGCGGTCGAGTACGGCGTGCGCCGACTGCTGCTGGCCTCGCGGCGCGGACGCGACGCCGAGGGGGTATCGGAGCTGATCGCGGAGCTGTCGGCACTGGGCGCCGAGGTCGACGTCGCCGCCTGCGATGTGGCGGATCGGGATGCCGTCGCGGCGCTGCTGGCCGGGATGCCATCGCGGTTCCCGCTGTCGGCGGTGGTGCACTCCGCGGGCGTGGTCGACGACGGCACCGTCGAGAACCTGACCGCGGACCAGGTGAACCGGGTGCTGCGCCCGAAGGTCGACGGATCGTGGACGCTGCACGAAGCCACGCGGGACACGAATCTGTCCGCGTTCGTGGTGTTTTCGTCGGTCGCCGGGCTGGCGGGCTCACCCGGACAGGGCAACTACGCCGCGGCGAATGCCTTCGCCGACGCGGTCGCCCGGCTACGGCGGGCACAAGGTCTGCCGGCGGTATCGGTGGCGTGGGGGCCGTGGAACGCGGACAGCGGCATGACCGGCGAACTGGGCGCGGTCGGATTGGAACGGTTGCGGCGGTTGGGCTTCCACGCCCTCACCGACACGACCGGTCTGGCATTGTTCGACGCGGCGGTCACCGCGGACGCGGCGCTGGTGGTGGGTGCGGAATTCGATCCCGCCGGACTGGCCGAACAGGCCGAGGCGGGTGCCCTGCCGAAGGTGCTGAGCTCGCTGGTGGCGACCCCTCGCGCGCAGGGCGGCAGCGGATCCGCGCCGGTGGGCCGGCTGGCCGCCGCCGCGCCGGACGAGCGTGCCGCGGTGGCGCTGGAAGTGGTTCGCGAACAGGCGGCCGCGGTGCTCGGACATGCCTCCGCGGCCGAGATCGATGCCGAGATCGCCTTCACCGAACTCGGGTTCGATTCCCTGGCCGGTGTCGAATTCCGCAACCGGCTCACCAAGGCCACAGGCATAGCGCTGCCGTCCACCCTCGTCTTCGACCATCCCACCGCACAGGCGGTCGCGAGCCTGCTCGCTGCCCGGATCGGGGACGCGCCCGCCACGCGGCAGCGGCCCGCGCAGACCGCGCGCCGGGTCCGGGCCGACGAACCGATCGCGATCGTCGGCATGAGCTGCCGCTATCCCGGCGGTGTCGAATCCCCGGAACAGCTGTGGGAGCTGGTGGCCTCGGGCACGGACGCGATCACGCCCTTTCCCACGGATCGGGGCTGGGATCTGGAACGGCTGATCAATCCGGACCCGAACGAACCCGGCACCACCTATGTCCGGGAAGGCGGATTCCTCTCCGACGCGGCCGCATTCGATGCCGGCTTCTTCGGAATCAGCCCGCGCGAGGCGACAGCGATGGATCCGCATCAGCGGCTGATACTCGAAACCGCCTGGGAGGCATTGGAGAACGCGGGCATCGATCCGACATCGTTGCGCGGCAGCGACACCGGAGTGTTCGTCGGCGCCACTCCTTCCGGGTACGCGGAGCGGGTCGTCGGTGAATACGAGGGCTTCCGGATGACCGGAAACTCCGACAGCGTGACCTCGGGTCGCGTCGCCTACGTCTTCGGCCTGCAGGGCCCGGCCATGACCGTGGACACGGCGTGCTCGTCGTCGCTGGTCGCGCTGCACCTGGCGTGCCAGGCGCTGCGCAACGGTGAGACGTCGCTCGCATTGGCCGGCGGTGTCACGATTTCGGGCAGTCCGGAGTTGTATGTGGACTTCGCGCGCCAGCGCGGGCTGGCCGCCGACGGGCGCTGCAAATCGTTCTCCGACAGCGCCGACGGCGTCGGCTGGTCCGAGGGTGTGGGAGTGCTCGCGATCGAACGGCTGTCGGACGCGCGCCGACTCGGGCACGAGGTGCTGGCCGTGCTCAGGGGCTCGGCGGTGAATCAGGACGGCGCGTCGAACGGCCTGACCGCGCCGAACGGTCCGTCGCAGGAGCGGGTGATCGCGTCGGCGCTGGCCGCCGCCGGCCTGGAGCCCGGCGATATCGACGCGGTGGAGGCGCACGGCACGGGCACGCCACTCGGCGATCCGATCGAGGCGCAGGCGTTGATCGCCACCTACGGGCAGGGCCGCACCGAGCCGGTCCGGGTCGGATCGCTGAAGTCGAATATCGGCCACGCGGTCGCGGCCTCGGGCGTGGGCGGCGTGATCAAGATGGTGCAGGCGCTGCGGCACGAGATGTTGCCGAAGTCGCTGCATGTCGATGTCCCCTCGGCACATGTGGATTGGTCGGCGGGCGCGGTGCGGCTGCTCACCGAGGCGGAGCCGTGGGTCGCGGGCGAGCGAGTGCGCCGGGCCGGGGTGTCGTCGTTCGGCATCAGCGGAACCAACGCGCACGTCATCGTGGAGGAGGCGCCCGCGCCGGCGCGGGAGGGCCGGCCGGGCGCGGAGACCGACACCGACGACGACAGCGTCGTCGCCTGGCTCCTGTCGGCGAAATCCGAGGCGGGCCTGCGAGACCAGGCCGACCGGTTGCGGGCGTGGCTGGTCGAGCGGCCCGAGGTCGATCGGCACGGCGTCGCGCACTCGTTGATCGACACCCGCGCCCAGTTCGAGTGGCGCGGCGCGGTCGTCGGCCGGGACCGCGACGAGTTGCTCGCGGGCCTGGCGGATCTGGCCGCGAACACGCCGTCGGCCGGCGTGGTGGACGGGACGACCGCGGCGGGGAAGACGGCGTTCGTCTGCACCGGCCAGGGCTCGCAGCGGGCGGGGATGGGTGCGCGGTTGTACCGGGCGTTCCCGGTTTTCGCGGCCGCGCTGGACGAGGTGTGCGCGGAGTTCGACCGTCGTCTCTCGGGGTCGCTGCGGGAGGTGATGTTCGCCGACCCCGACGGCGCGCTGGATCGGACGGAGTGGACGCAGCCGGCGTTGTTCGCGTTCGAGGTGGCGTTGTTCCGGCTGGTGGAGTCGTTCGGGATCGTCCCGGATGCGCTGATCGGGCATTCGATCGGCGAGTTGGTCGCGGCCTATCTGGCGGGTGTGTGGTCACTGGCGGACGCGTGTGCCCTGGTGGCGGCGCGCGGCCGGTTGATGGGCGAGCTACCGGAGGGCGGGGCGATGCTGGCGGTATCGCTGTCCGAGGCCGATGCGATCGAGCTGCTGACGGGGTATGGGGATCGAGTATCGATCGCGGCGGTGAACGGGCCGGAATCGGTGGTGGTGTCCGGTGATATCGACGCCGTCGGCGAGTTGGAACGGCTGCTCGCGCGGCGCGGGCGCAAGACGACGCGCCTGCGGGTCGGTCACGCATTCCATTCCGCCCGCATGGAACCCATGCTCGCGCGGTTCCGGGCGGTCGCCGAGACAGTGACCTACCGGGAGCCGCTCCTGCCGATCGTGTCGAACCTGACCGGTACCACGGACGCGGCGTTCACCGATCCCGAGTACTGGGTGGCGCAGGTTCGGTCCGCGGTCCGGTTCGAACCGGGAATCCGGACGCTCGTCGGTACCGGTGTGCGCCGATTCCTCGAAATCGGGCCCGATGCCTCGCTCACCGCCATGATCCGCCGCTGCGTCGGAGACGGTGACGGCGTGGTCACGGCCGAATGGCTGGTCGCGGCGGCGGCCCGGCGCGGAGCCGACGAGGAGGTTCGGTTCATCACGTTCCTCGCCCACGCGCACGTTGCCGGGCAGAAGGTGGACTGGTCGTCGCGGATGCGGGGTTCGTCGCGCCGAGTTCCGTTGCCCACCTACGCGTTCCAACGCCAGCGGTATTGGCTCGCGGCCGCCGAGAGCGCCGGTGACGTTCGGACGTCGGGTCTGGACGGGGTGGACCATCCGCTGTTGAGCGCCGCGGTCCGATTGCCGGACTCCGACGGTCTGGTGGCGACCGGACGGCTGTCGCTCGCGACTCATCCGTGGCTGGCCGATCACATGATCGGCGGGACGGTGCTGCTGCCCGGAACGGCCTACGCGGAGTTGGCGTTGCATATCGGGGCGATGACCGCCACGCCGCGACTGGCCGAGCTGGTCGTGACCGCGCCGCTGGCGGTGCCCGCCGAGGGCGCCGTCGAACTGCGAGTGCTCGCGAGCGGCCCGGACGACGCCGAGGCGCGGACGGTGTCGGTGTACTCGCGTCGGCAATCCGATGGCACGCGGGAACGGGCCGAGTGGATCCGCCACGCGACGGGAACCCTTGTCGCACAGTCGCCGTCGTCGCCGGAAACGCTCGCGTCGAGCTGGCCGCCACCCGGCGCGCTACCGGTGGACATCGGCGACATGTACGCGGAGTTCGCCGAACGCGGGTACGGACACGGTCCGCTGTTCCGCGGACTGACCACGGTCTGGCAGCGCGGTGGCGAGGTCTTCGCGGAGGTCGATCTCCCGGAGCAGGAGCATATTTCGGCCGAGCGATTCGGTGTGCACCCGGCCCTGCTGGACGCGGCGCTGCACGCGATTCGCTTCACGGGGCTGACCGGAGATCCCGCCGACGGTGAGATCTTCGTGCCGTACTCCTGGGAGAACGTGGACATCCACGCTGTCGGAGCGGTATCGGCGCGGGTCCGGCTGGCCGCGGCCGAGCCGAGTGCCGCGGGCCAGGACAATCGTCGAATAACGGTGCTGCTCAGCGACTCCGGTGGGCAACCCCTGTGCGAGATCGCGGCGTTGACGATGCGCCCGATCCCGGTCGAGGCTCTGCGCGCCGCGGGCACACCGGAGTTCGGCGCGACCGGATACCGGCTCCACTGGACGCCGGTGGCGCTGCCGGACTCCGGAGATCCGCTCGCCGGCGAGCGCTGGGGTTTCGCGGGGGAGACCGAGACGGTGACGGTCGGCGGGGTACCGGTCGCGGTGGTCCGGCTCGCCGACATACCGGCGGATGCGGACGTGCCCGGCGCGGTGCATTCGACCCTGCGGGACCTGTCGGTGCGGGTGCCCGAACTCCTGGCACGGTACGAGCGGATCGTCGTGGTGACCCGGGACGCGGCCGAGGTGCCGGCCGCGGGGCAGGTGGACCCGGTGGGTGCGGCGGCGTGGGGTCTGCTGCGCAGCGCGCAACACGAAAACCCGGGCCGGATAACGATCGTCGATCTGGATCGCGCCGGCGATCATCGCGGTGGTGTCGCCGCGGCGGTGCGCCTCGCGGACGAATACCAGCTGGCAGTGCGCGACGGTGTGGCCTACGTGCCCCGGGTGATTCCGGCGAGTCCGGTCGTTCGTCGTGGCACATCCGAGGACGGCGGCCTCGCCGTGCGGCCCGAAGGCACCGTGTTGATCACCGGCGGAACCGGCGGACTGGGCGTGCTGGTGGCCCGGCACCTGGTCACCGATTACGGGGCCCGCCGCCTGCTGCTGCTCAGCCGGCGAGGTCCGGCGGCGCCCGGCGCCGCGGACCTCGCCGCGGAGTTGGCCGCGCTCGGCGCACACGCCGAGATAGTGGCCTGCGATGTGACCGACCGGGCGGCGCTCGACGGCCTGTTGTCGACGATCGCGCCCGAGCATCCGCTCACCGGAGTCGTGCACACCGCGGGCGTGCTCGACGACGGACTCCTGGCCGATATGACCGAGCGGCGACTGGCGACGGTACTGCGACCCAAGGTCGACGCGGCGTGGCATCTGCACGAGGCCACCGCGCACCTGGACCTGTCGATGTTCGTGCTCTACTCCTCGTTCGCGGGAATGATCGGCAGTCCGGGACAGGCGAACTACGCGGCGGCCAACGCCTTCCTCGACGCGGTCGCCCAGCACCGGCGCCACCACGGCCTACCGGCCACGTCGATCGCGTGGGGGCCCTGGCGTGGCGCCAGTGGCATGACGAGCACCCTGACCGAGGCCGATATCGCCCGCCTGCGCCGGGAGGGCCTGATCCCGCTCGACGACGCGCACGGGATGCCGCTGTTCGACGCCGCGATGGCCGCCGACGCACCGACCGGTGCCGCGGTGCGTCTCGACCTCGCGGCGCTGTCGGCCCAGGCGGCGGCGGGCACGCTGCCCAAGATGCTCAGCTCCCTGGTCACCGCCGCGCCGCGTCGCGCGGCCGGTGTCCGATCGCTGGCGGGACAGCTCGCCGCCGCAACCGAATCCGAGCACGCGGACATCGTGCTGGCGGCGGTACGCGATCATGTCGCGGCCAGTCTCGGACACAGATCCGGGGATGTCATCGACCCGGGCGCGCCGTTCACGGAGCTGGGTTTCGACTCACTCGCCGGGGTCGAGTTCCGCAACCGGCTCGCCAAGGCGACCGGGCTGGCACTGCCGTCCACTCTGGTCTTCGACCATCCCACGGCGGCGGCACTGGCCGAATATCTCTGCGCCAGAATCGATGAGATGGTGCCGGCCGCCGCGGCGGCGCCGACGGTGGCACCCGCGGACATCGGGACCCGTGGCGGCCTCACCGAACTGGTACTGGCCGCCCATCGACGCGGACGGGTCGACGCGGCGCTGCCCATGCTGCGGGCGAGTGCCGCACTCGTCGATACCTTCGGCGCCGGCGGCGGCGAGTCGCAGCCGATCCCGCTGAGCCGAGGCCGGTCGAATGCCTCGCTGATCTGTGTGCCGTCCTTCGTGGTCGGCACCGGGCCTCACCAATTCGGCCGGCTCGCACGGGAACTCGGCGGCGATCGCACGATCGCGGCGCTGCGTCTGCCGGGCACTCGGCCCGGGGAGCGGCTGCCCGAATCCTGGGATGTCCTGCTGGATTCGCTGGCCGCCGCGGTGGAGCGGGTCGACGGACCGCGGCCGCATGTACTCGTCGGCTATTCCGCCGGCGGCGCCATAGCGCATGCGCTGGCACATCGCCTGGAACAGGCCGGGCGGGGACCGTCGGCGGTGATCCTGCTCGACACCTACTCGCCCGATGACGCCGAGCAGAATCGCCGAGTTCTGTCGAGCGC
This sequence comes from Nocardia spumae, assembly GCF_020733635.1. NCBI lineage: Bacteria > Bacillati > Actinomycetota > Actinomycetes > Mycobacteriales > Nocardiaceae > Nocardia > Nocardia spumae. The sequence goes on from NZ_JAJFZL010000001.1 coordinate 517,325, forward strand.
CATCGAGTCCGTGCTCGATCTGGCCGACGGGGTCACCGAGATCGGCGATCACGGGCTGGTCGCGATGGCGAAATACGCGCAGCTGTTCGACGAACGGCAGCCGCTCTCGATCGCCGCGCCGACCTTCGATCTGCGGGCTGCCCGACAGCTGCCCGGACTGGATCTGGCCGAGCCCGTGCCCGCGTGGTTGCACACGGGCAAGACGGTCGAGATCGACGCGGATCACTTCTCGATCATCGGTTCGGCCTGCGCCACCGCCGCGGACGAGATCCGGCGCTGGCTAGCGGAGTTGTGACCGATGACGTCCGAATACACGGCGCCGGCTGGGCGAGACAGAGGAATTCCCATGGTCGAACGAGCGAATGACATCGCTATCGTCGGAATGTCGTGCCGGATGCCCGGCGCTGCCGATCTCGAGCAGTTCTGGCGACTGCTGCGCGAGGGGCGCGATGCCATCGGATCGGCCCCCGGCGACCGTCCGGGCATCGGTGAGACGGCCGGATTCCTGGAGTCGGCAACGGAATTCGACGCCGACTTCTTCGGTGTGCCGCCGAACGAGGCGCGGGTCCTCGACCCGCAGCAGCTGCTCGGCCTGGAGCTGAGCTGGGAGGCGCTCGAGGATGCCGGATTGGGCGATCACTCCGCGCTGCGGGCCGGGGTGTTCCTGGGATGCACCGGCACCGACTTCGCCGAAATGGCGGCGTCGCGGGGTGAATCCGGCATCGGCCGGCATTCGCTGTGGGCGGTCGGGCGCGGTGTCGTCGCCAACCGCATCTCGAACCACTACGGCTTCACCGGCCCCAGCCTGGTCGTCGACAGCGGTCAATCCTCCTCGCTGGTCGCGGTGCATCTGGCGAGTGAATCGATTCGGCGCGGCGAATGCGAGGTGGCCCTGGCGGGCGGGTTGAATCTCATCCTCTCGCCGCTCGGCGGTGAGCGGTACGAGCAATTCGGCGCGCACTCGGTATCGGGCAGGTGCTACACCTTCGACGAACGCGCGGACGGGACCGTCCGCGGTGAGGGCGGCGGCATGATCGTCGTCGAATCACTGGCGCGCGCGGTCGAGCACGGGCACCGGATCTACGCCGTCATCCGCGGCAGCGCCGTCAACAACGGCAACGATCGCCAGGTGCTGAGTGCGCCGAGCGCCGCGGTTCAGTCGGCGGTCATCCGCGCCGCCCTCGCGGCGGCCGAGGTGGACGGCGGCTCGGTGCACTATGTCGAGCTCCACGGCACCGGCACCCCGGCGGGTGACCCGGTGGAGGCGGCCGCACTGGGCGAAACCTACGGTGCGGCGCGCCGAGCCGACGAGCCACTGGCCGTCGGCTCGGTGAAAACCAACATCGGTCACCTGGAGGGTGCCGCGGGTATCGCGGGACTGATCAAAACCGTCCTGTGCCTTCGGCACCGCGAGCTGGCGCCGAGCCTCAACTTCCGGGCGCCCAATCCACGAATCGACCTCGACGCCAACCGGTTACGGGTGCAGACGAGCGCGCGGCCCTGGCCCGCCGCGGCGCTACGGCGTGCGGGTGTGTCGTCGTTCGGCATGGGTGGCACCAACGCGCACGTGATCATCGAGGAGGCGCCGGCGGCGGCGCCCGCCATCGAAGCGACGACATCGGCGGTGGCAGGGGATGATTCGCTGCCGGTCGCGTGGATGCTGTCGGCGCCGAGTCCGGAGACGTTGCGAGACCAAGCCGTTCGGCTGCGTGAATGGTCGGCGGCGCATCCGGATATCCGGGTCGCCGAGGTGGCGTATTCGCTGTCGCGCACCCGCACGCCGCTGGCCTGCCGGGCCGCGGTAGTGGGGCGTGACCTCGCCACGATCGGCGCCGGGCTGGCCGCGCTGGCCGATCCGGAGGGCGAGTCGGCCGAGATCGAGTCCGGTGCGGTGACCGGTCGCGCCGCGCCGCGCCGCGTGGTGTTCGTGTTCCCGGGGCAGGGGAGCCAGTGGGCGGGAATGGGCGCGGAGCTGCTGGCGGCGGGCGGGGTGTTCGCCGAGTCGATCGCGGAGTGCGAGACCGCGCTGGCTCCGTTCGTCGATTGGTCGTTGACCGAGGTACTGCGGGGAGAACCGGGGTCCGCGTCACTGGAGCGGGTGGATGTCGTGCAGCCGGTCCTGTTCGCGATGCTGGTGTCGCTGGCTCGATCGTGGCAGGCCGCAGGCGTGCAACCGGCCGCGGTGGTCGGGCATTCGCAGGGTGAGATCGCGGCCGCGGTCGTGGCGGGCGGTCTGTCCCTGTCCGACGGCGCCCGGGTGGTGACCGCCCGGTCGCGGGCCGTGGCGGAGGTGATGGCGGGCTCCGGCGCGATGGCATCGGTCGGGCTGCCCGTGGGCTCGGTGGCGGACCGGCTGGCGGCATTCGAGGGTCGACTGTCCGTAGCCGCTGTGAACGGTCCGGGACAGACCGTCGTATCGGGCGTCGCCGCGGCGATGGACGAGTTCTTGGCGCGGTGCTCCGCGGACGGCGTGTGGGCGAAGCGGATTCCGGTGGACTACGCGTCGCATTCGGCCGCGGTGGAACGGATCCGGGATCGGGTGCTGGCCGATCTGGCGCCGATTCGCCCCGGAACCGGTTCGGTTCCGTTCCTGTCCACGGTCACCGCCGACTTCGTGGACACCGCCGAGTTGGACGCAGCCTACTGGTACCGCGGATTGCGGGAACAGGTGCGATTCGCCGAGGCGATCGAAGTATTGCTGCGGTCGGAGCCGACCGCATTCGTGGAGACGAGCCCGCATCCGGTTCTCGTGTCGGCGATCGAGTCGACGGCGGAATCGGTGGGCGCCGACCGGACGGCGACGATCGGCACCCTGCGGCGCGGCCACGGTGGACCCGACGAGTTCGCCACCGCGCTGGCCCGCGCCTACTGCTCCGGCGTCGACACGGTGGCGGAGGTGCTGGCTCCGCCCGCGCCTCGCGTGGACCTGCCGACCTATGCCTTCCGGCGCCGCCGGTGCTGGACGCCGGAGGCCACGGCGGGTCCGGCCGATGTGGGCCGCGTCGGGCTGATCGCGACCGATCACCCGATACTCGGGGCAGCGGTACCGGTCGCGGGCCGCGACGAGTGGTTGTTCACCGGCCGTCTCGCACCCGAAACCCACCCCTGGCTGGCCGACTATCGGCCGGCGGGTTCCGCGGTGGTGCCCGCGGCGGTCTGGATCGAGGTCGCGCTGAGCGCCGGTGCGCAGGTGGGCTGCGCGGCGGTCGAGGAACTGCGAGTCGAGGCAGCACTGCCGTCCAGCCTCGCGGCACTGCATATTCAGGTGAATATCGCGGCGCCCGACGAGCGCGGGCGCCGCGTCTGCACCGTCCACGCCCGGCCCGATTCCGACACCGTGGGCGCGGTCGCCCGGTGGCAGCTCTGCGCGACCGGTGTGCTCACCCCACAGCCGCAGGGCGTGCCGTCGTGGGCGAACGTGCAGTGGCCCTCGCTGGGGATCGAGGAAGACACGGCCGGCGCGCTCTACGACCGGTTGGCCGCCCGCGGATTTCGCTACGGGGTGGCATTTCAGGGCGTCACCGCGACCCGGCAGCGGGCGCACGATGTGCTGGCCGATGTGTCGCTCGACGAGACGGTCGGCGATCGTGCGGCCCGGTTCGTGATTCATCCGGCGCTGCTGGACGCGATGACCCACGCGGCGGCGGACCTGCTCGCCGTGGGGGAGGGCGCTCGTAGCATCGCGATACCGCTGCGGTTCAACGGCATTCGGCTGTATCGCGCGGGCGCGACGGTGGCTCGGGTCCGCATCGACCGACTCGGCGAGGCCACCTTCCGGGCGACCGCGGTCACCGAGGACGACGAGCCGATCCTCACCATCGAGTCACTGGTCGCCCACCCGGTCGAGGTGGCCGGCCAGGTAGCGGCCGATCCACGGCCGGCGGCAGACGCCGAGCCGATCCGGCGGCGCCGCGCGGCGGCGGAGGGACCGCTGGCGGCACGACTGTCCGCACTTCCGGAACAGCGCCGCGACGCGCTGGTGCTCGGCATGGTGGCGGAGGCGGCCGCGGCGGTTCTCGGCCACGAATCGTCCGATGCCATCGACCCCGATCTGCCGTTCACGGCATTCGGCTTCGACTCGGTCAGCGGAGTTCAACTGCGCGACCGGTTGGTGCGGGTCACCGGGGTGGCGCTGCCCACCACGCTCATGTTCGATCACCCGACGCCGAGTGCGGTTGCCCGGCTCGTGCGCGCCCGTGCGGAAGGAGTGGAACTCGTCGCGGCGCGGCCGGTTCGGCAGCACCACTCCGAGGAGCCGATCGCGATCGTCGGAATCGGCTGTCGCTTCCCCGGCGGTGTCGGATCGGCCGAGGAGTTGTGGGACCTCGTCGCCGGGGAAGTCGACGCGATCACTCCGTTTCCGACCGACCGCGGCTGGGACCTCGAGCGGCTGTTCGATCCGGACCCGGACAAGCCGTCGACCGTCTACACCCGCGAAGGCGGCTTCCTGAACGATCCGGGTGCGTTCGATGCGGCCTTCTTCGGTATCGGCCCGCGCGAGGCCGCCGCGATGGACCCGCAGCAGCGGCTGACGCTGGAGGTCGCCTGGGAAGCGTTGGAGCACGCGGGAATCGATCCCACCGCATTGCGCGGCACCGACACCGGGGTCTTCATGGGTGCCGGATCCTCGGGCTACTCGCGCGCGGTGACCGGCGAGTACGAGGGCTTCCGCCTGACCGGAACCTCTCCCAGCGTCATCTCCGGTCGCGTCGCCTACCTGCTCGGGCTCGAGGGCCCCGCGGTCACCATCGATACCGCGTGTTCGTCGTCGCTGGTCGCGCTGCACCTGGCCTGTCAGGCATTGCGCCGGGGCGAGGCGTCGATGGTCCTGGCCGGTGGTGTGAGCGTCGCGGCGAGCCCGTCGCTGTATGTCGATTTCTCCCGGCAGCGAGGTCTGGCCGCGGATGGGCGGTGCAAGGCGTTCGCCGCCGCCGCCGACGGCGTGACCTGGTCCGAGGGAGTCGGCGTCCTGGTGGTCGAACGGCTGTCGGATGCGCGGCGTCTCGGTCACGATGTGCTGGCGCTCGTGCGCGGCAGTGCGATCAACCAGGATGGCGCGAGTAACGGTTTGACCGCGCCGAACGGTCCGTCGCAGGAGCGGGTGATCGCGGCCGCGCTGGCCGACGCCGGCGTGGTGGCCGCGGACGTGGACGCCGTGGAGGCGCACGGTACCGGGACGACGCTGGGTGATCCGATCGAAGCCCAGGCGCTGATCGCGGCGTACGGAGCCGATCGGGTACGGCCGCTGCGAATCGGCTCGGTCAAGTCGAATATCGGCCATGCCGTCGCGGCGGCGGGCATCGGCGGAGTGATCAAGATGGTGGCCGCGCTGCGGCACGAGACGCTACCGAAGACGTTGCACATCGACGCACCGACACCACATGTGGACTGGTCGGCGGGGTCGGTGCGCCTGTTGACGGAATCGGAGCCGTGGCCGGCCGGTGACCGGGTTCGGCGCGCGGGTGTCTCGTCGTTCGGCATGAGCGGCACCAACGCGCATCTGATTCTGGAAGAGGCGCCGCCGGTCGAATCCACTGTCGCCGAACAGGATACGGATGTCGACCGGTTGGCCGACACGGCCTGGGTGGTGTCGGCGCGAAGTCCGGAGGCATTGCGGGAGCAGGCGGTCCGGCTCGCGGAATGGCTGGATTCGCGGGACGCGGTGGAGGTGGCGGAGGTGGCGCACTCCTTGCTGCGGCACCGGGCGCAGCTGGAATGGCGTGGCGCGGTTGTCGGGCGAGAACCGGGCGATCTGATATCCGGGTTGCGCGGCATCGCGGAGATGCCGCGCCCCTCGTCCGATGGGCTCGGAGTCGTGGTGGGCCGCGCGGCGACGCGCCGGGTGGCCTTCGTATTTCCCGGCCAGGGCGGCCAGTGGCCCGGAATGGCGGCGGAATTGCTCACTGCGAGCGCGGTGTTCGCCGATGCGATCGCGGAATGTGAAGCGGCGCTGGCACCGTTCGTGAATTGGTCGCTGACGGCGGTGCTGCGCGGCGAGCCGGGAGCAGCGTCGCTGGAGCGGGTGGATGTGGTGCAGCCCGCCTTGTTCGCGGTGATGGTGTCGCTGGCGGGGGTGTGGCGCGCGAGCGGGGTCGAACCGGCCGTGGTGATCGGGCACTCACAGGGTGAGATCGCGGCAGCCGTGGTGGCGGGCGGGCTTTCGCTGTCGGAGGGGGCGCGAGTGGTGGCGCTGCGCTCCCGCGTGGTCGCCGAACATCTGGCCGGGGACGGTGGCATGGCGTCGGTGGGTTCGTCCGCCGAGACGGTCGCGCAGCGGCTGAGCGGGTTCGGCGGCCGGCTGTCTATCGCGGCGATGAACGGCCCCGGTCAGACGGTGGTGTCGGGAGAGGCGACGGCGGTCGACGAATTCTTGGCGGGCTGTGCTGCCGACGGTGTCTGGGCCCGGCGAATTCCGGTGGACTACGCATCGCATTCGCCTGCGGTGGAATCGATTCGGGATCGGGTGCTGGCGGAGCTGGACGCGGTCACACCGACCGCTGGTTCGGTGCCCTTCTTCTCGACGGTGTCCGCGGAGTACATCGATACCGAAACGCTGGACGCGTCCTACTGGTACCGCGGTCTGCGCGAGCCGGTGCGATTCGCGGAATCGATCGAAAAGCTCCAGCGCGCGGGCGTGAACGCGTTCGTCGAGGTGAGCCCCCATCCGGTGCTGACGATGAGTGTCGAATTGACCGCGGGCGCCATCGGCATGGCCGATCGGGTAGTCGCCGTCGGCACCCTGAAGCGCGACCGGGGCGGTCCGGAGCAGATCACCTCGGCACTCGCGCAGGCGCACTGCGCCGGGATCGAGGTGTCGGCGCGAGCGCTGGCTCCGGCCGCCGCCCGGGTGGATCTGCCCACCTACGCGTTCGCGCACGAGCGGTACTGGCTGCGGCCGAATACCGTGCCGGACGTCTGGCAGTCGGGACTGGAGGACGCCGGTCATCCACTGCTGGGCGCGATGGTGCGGGTGCCGGATTCCCCGGAAGTGCTGTTCACCGGGAGGCTGTCACGCGGTAGTCACGGGTGGCTGGGCGACCACGCGGTGTCGGGTGTGGTGCTGGTGCCCGGCGCCGCCCTGGTGGAACTGGTCCTGCACGTCGGATCGGTGGTGGAATGCCCGCGACTGGCCGAGTTGGTGATCGAGGCGCCGCTGCCGCTGCCGCCCACCGCGGCCGTGGAGTTGCGGGTGGTGGCGAGCGGCGCCGACCCCGCCGGCTTCCGCTCCGTCTCGGTGTATTCCCGTGTGGAGGAACAACAGTGGGTGCGCCACGCGGTCGCGTCGATGACACCTGAGGCCGAGACGCCCGGCGATGCGAGTGGGGCGAGCTGGCCGCCGGTCGGCGCGACCGCGGTCCCGATCGATGACGCCTATGCCGAGCTGGCGGAGCTGGGCTACGAGTACGGACCGGTGTTCCAGGGGCTGACCGCGCTGTGGCGACGTGACGGCGAGGTGTTCGCGGAGGTCGCGCTACCCGAGCTCGCTCGTTCCGCGGCAGCGCAATTCGCGCTGCATCCGGCATTGCTCGATGCCGCGTTGCACGCTGTGCTGCTGGGTGGCATGGCCCCCGCCACCAGGGTCGGGGAGGTCGCGGTTCCGTTCTCCTGGCAGGAGGTCGCGCTGTACGCGACTGGTGCGACCGTGCTGCGCGTCCGGGCGGTGGCGTCGGGGCCGGCCGATGACCGGATCGCGCTGACCCTCGCTGATACCGCCGGCACGGTGGTGGCCGAGGTCGGGGCACTGATGCTGCGCCCGATGCCGACCGATGCGCTGATGGCAGGCCGGCCGCGGACCGACGGCAATGGATATTCCATCGATTGGGTCGTGGCGGCGGAGACCGAGCCCACCGCGCCCGCAGTCTGGAGTCGCGGCGAGGACGGTGAAACCGTCGCCGTCGGCGATCTGGACGCGACGGTGATCCGCGTGGACGAGGTGGACGTCGCGGGCGACACGGCGGCGACGGTGCGCGCGGTGGTGACCGATCTCGCGGCCCGGGTGCGACGGCTGCTGACGCGAGACGGGCTGATCGTGGTGACGACCCGCGCGGCGATGGGAGTGCATCCCGGGGCGCCCGTGGATCTGCCCGCGGCCGCGGCGTGGGGTCTGCTGCGCACCGCGCAGAGCGAGCACCCGGACCGCATTCTGCTTGTCGACGTGGATGATTGGGCCGGCTACCGACAGGACGTGGCACGAGCCCTGGCCTTGGGTGCCGAGCCCGAGGTGGCGCTGCGCTCCGGCACTGCCTACGTTCCGCGTCTGCGGCGCGGCGTCGGCGATACCGTGCGGGCCGGTGACGTGGTGCGGGACAAGGATTGGACGCTGACCCATCTCGGCCGGGGCACGCTGGCCGGCGACAACCTGGCGCTGACGGAAACGTCGGCCGGATCGCGAGCGCTCGAGCCCGGTCAGGTCCGGGTCGGCGTGCGCGCGGCGGGGGTGAACTTCCGCGACGTGCTCGTCACGCTCGGCATGTACCCGGACGCGACGGCGACGATCGGTGTCGAGGCTGCTGGTGTGGTGGTCGAGGTGGCTCCGGATGTGTCCGAGTTCGCGGTGGGCGACCGGGTTTTCGGATTCGTCGCTGGTGTCGGTTCGGTGGCGGTGGTTGATCGGCGGTTGCTGGCGCCGATGCCGGTGGGTTGGTCGTTCGCGCAGGCGGCGTCGGTGCCGGCGGTGTTCGCGACGGCGTATTACGCCTTGGTCGACCTTGCTGCGGCGCGGTCGGGTGAGACGTTGTTGTTGCATGCGGCGACTGGTGGTGTGGGTATGGCGGCGGTGCAGTTGGCGCGGTATCTGGGGTTGCGGGTGTTGGCGACGGCCAGTGAGCCGAAGTGGGATGTGTTGCGTGGCTTGGGTTTCGGTGAGTCGGAGATCGGTGATTCGCGGAGTCTGGGTTTCGAGGGGAAGTTTCTCGGGGTTACCGGTGGTCGTGGTGTGGATATCGTGCTGGATTCGCTGGCGGGTGAGTTCGTGGACGCGTCGTTGCGGTTGCTGCCGCGCGGCGGCCGCTTCATCGAATTGGGTCTGACCGATCTGCGTGACCCGGCCGAAGTGGCGGACGCACACCCGGGGGTGCGCTACGAGAGCTTCGTACTGCCGGAGCTGGCGCCCGATCGGCTACACGAGATATTGACCGCTGTCGCGGCACTTTTCGAGTCCGGCGTGCTCACCCACTCGCCGATCACGGCGTGGGATGTGCGACAGGCGCCGGAGGCGTTCCGGTATCTGGGTCAGGCTCGTCATGTCGGTAAGAACGTGTTGACGGTGCCGGCGCCGTTGCGGGTGGATGGGACGGTGTTGATCACCGGTGGTACCGGTGGGTTGGGTGCGGTGGCGGCTCGGCACCTGGTCTCTCGGTACGGGGTGCGCAATCTGGTGCTGGTGAGCAGACGCGGACCCCAGGCTCCGGGGGTGGCCGCACTGCGGGCCGAGCTGCTCGGCCTCGGCGCCCGGGCCGAGGTGGTCGCGTGCGACGTGGCGGATCGAGATGCGCTGGATGCGGTGCTGGCGTCGATTCCGGCGGATCGCCCGCTGACCGGAGTCGTCCACGCGGCGGGGATGTTGTCCGACAGCCTGTTCGACACGATGAGCCCGGAGCAGATCGCGGCGGTGTTGCGGCCGAAGGTGGACGCGGCGTGGAATCTGCACGAGGCGACCGAGCATCTGGATCTGTCGATGTTCGTGCTCTACTCCTCGATCGCGGGTGTGATCGGCAACCCCGGACAGGCGAATTACGCCGCCGCCAATGTCTTCCTCGACGCGCTCGCCCACCAGCGAACCGTCACCGGTCTGCCCGCGACCTCCATCGCATGGGGGCTGTGGCAGGAGGGCACCGGTATGACCGGCGCCCTCGGTGCGGCCGATATCGCCCGGCTGCGGCGAGCGGGGTTCGCGCCGCTCGGCGACGAGGACGGCATGGCATTGTTCGACGCCGCCCTGGCGGGTGGCGCCGGCGAATTCGTCGGCGTCCGGCTCGACCGGTCCGCGATGGCCGAAGCCGGGTCCGGACACACTCGACCGATCATGCGCGGCCTGATGCGGCCGTCGCGTCGCCGGGCGGACAGTGCGGCGGCCGACTCGCCGAAGTTGGCCGCGCAGCTGCGCGATCGCTCGGCGGACGAGCGGGACCGCTTCGTTCTCGACATGATCCGTGCCCAGGCCGCCGCTGTGCTGGGTCACGCCGGCGCGGACTCGATCGCCGTGGACAAGCCGTTCCGCGACATCGGATTCGACTCGCTCGGCGCCATGGAGTTCCGCAACCGGCTGGCCGAGGCCACCGGTCTGCAATTGCCGTCCACCCTGGTATTCGACTATCCGACCGCGACGGCGATGGCGAAGCTGGTGCAATCGCTGATCGCCCCACCTGTCGCGGACACGCCCGTCGAGCGCGGTCCGAGCCGCGCCTCGGCGGATGACCCGATCGCCATTGTCGGCATGAGCTGCCGGTTCCCCGGTGGTGCCTCGTCGCCCGAGCGGCTGTGGGAGCTGCTCGCGTCCGGTGTCGACGCCACCGGCGACTTCCCCTCGGATCGCGGCTGGGAGCTGGACCGGCTGTTCGACCCGGACCCGGATCGGCCCGGCACCTCGTACACCCGGCGCGGCGGATTCCTCGACGACGCAGGCGATTTCGACGCGGGCTTCTTCGGTATCGGCCCCCGCGAGGCCGCCGCGATGGATCCGCAGCAGCGGCTGCTGCTGGAAGCGTCGTGGGAAGCGTTCGAGGATGCCGGAATCGACCCGACGACGCTGCGCGGCAGCGACACCGGTGTGTTCGTCGGGGCCAGCTCGTCCGGCTACTCCGATCGGGTCACCGGTGAGCTGGAGGGGTATCGCCTCACCGGCACCACACACAGCGTGATCTCCGGCCGGGTGTCCTACGTCTTCGGGTTCGAGGGGCCCGCCGTCACCATCGACACTGCCTGCTCGTCGTCGCTGGTCGCACTGCACCAGGCGTGCCGGGCACTACGGCTGGGCGAGTCGGCGCTGGCGTTGGCGAGCGGTGTCTCGGTCGCGGCCAGTCCCTACCTCTATGTGGATTTCGCGCGGCAGCGCGGGCTCGCGGCGGATGGGCGCTGCAAGGCGTTCTCCGCCGCCGCCGACGGTGTCGCCTTCTCCGAGGGCGTCGGTGTGCTGGTGCTGGAGCGACTATCGGACGCGCGGCGTCTCGGTCACGACGTGCTGGCGCTGGTACGCGGGACGGCGGTGAATCAGGACGGCGCGAGTAACGGTCTGACGGCGCCCAACGGCCCGTCGCAGGAGCGGGTGATCGCGGCGGCGTTGGCGGATGCGGGTGTGGCCGCCGCGGATGTGGATGCGGTGGAGGCGCACGGCACCGGCACCACGCTCGGGGATCCGATCGAGGCCCGGGCCCTGATCAACGCCTACGGCGGTGATCGCGACCGGCCACTGCACATCGGGTCGATCAAATCGAATATCGGGCATACCATCGCGGCGGCGGGCGTGGGCGGCGTCATCAAGATGGTGCAGGCGCTGCGGCACGAGATGTTGCCGGAGACATTGCACGCGAAAGAGCCGAGTCCGCACGTGGATTGGTCGGCGGGCGCGGTGCGGGTGCTGTCGCAGGCGCGGCCGTGGCCGTCCGGCGACCGGGTCCGGCGGGCGGGGGTGTCGTCGTTCGGCATCAGCGGGACCAATGCGCACGCGATTCTGGAAGAAGCACCGGCGATCGCACCGGCACCGGTGGCCGCGGTGACCGAGGATTCGTCTCCGGTGGCGGTGCCCTGGCTGGTGTCGGCGAAGTCCGAGTCGGCCCTGCGCGCGCAAGCGGATCGGTTGCGGCAGTGGGTACTCGACCATCCCGAGGCCCGGGTAGCGGATATCGCCTCCGCCCTGGCTACCTCGCGGGCCCGGTTCGATCGGCGCGGCGCGGTGGTCGGTCGTGATCGAGACGAGTTGCTCGCCGGGCTGGCCGATCTCGCGGCCGGCGCGCCGGGGGTCATCGAGGCGGGCGCCGGATCGGGCCGGACCGCCTTCCTGTTCACCGGGCAGGGTGCGCAACGCCCGGGCATGGGCGCCGGACTGTACGCGGCCTTCGACCCGTTCGCGGCGGCGTTCGACGAGGTCTGCTCCCATATCGACCCGCTACTCGGCCGGTCGCTGCAGGAGTTGGTATTCGACCCCGACGGTGCGGCGCTCCTGGATCGCACCGAGTACACCCAGCCCGCGCTGTTCGCGTTCGAGGTCGCGCTGTTCCGATTGACGGAGTCCTTCGGAGTGGTCCCGGATGTGCTGATCGGACATTCGATCGGGGAACTCGCCGCCGCGTATGTCGCGGGAGTCTGGACGTTGCCGGACGCGTGTGCGCTGGTGGTGGCACGCGGACGGTTGATGGGCGCACTGCCCGGAGGCGGGGCGATGCTCGCGGTGGCGGTGCCCGAGGAACGGGTGGCCGCAGTACTCGCCGGAACCGGCGGCCAGGTGTCGACGGCCGCGGTCAACGGCCCGGCATCGGTGGTGCTGTCCGGCGATGCGGCCGCCATCGACGAGATCGCCGCGGGCTTCGCCGCCCAGGGCGTCAAGACCTCGCGGCTGCGCGTGAGCCATGCGTTCCACTCGGCGCTCATGGAGCCGATGCTCGACGAATTCCGCCGCATCGCACAGGGCCTGACCTATCGGCCGCCGACTCTGCCCATCGTGTCCAACGTATCCGGGGCACAGGCCGGGGCCGAGTTGACGGATCCGGAGTACTGGGTGTCACAGGTGCGCGGGGCTGTCCGCTTCGCGCCGGGTGTCGACACGCTGGTAGGCGCCGGAGTGCGGCGCTTCCTGGAGATCGGGCCGGATGCCGTGCTGGCCGCGATGGTTCGGCAGTGCCTGGCGCAGAGCCCGGCCGTCGAGTCCGAGGCCACGGTGGTCGCGGCCGCCCGGCGTGGGACCGAGGAAGCCGTCCAGTTCGTCTCCGCCCTGGCGTGGGCCGATGCGGTCGGACTGCCGGTGGACCGGACGGCGCTGGTCACCGGACCCGCCGAGAATCGGATATCGCTGCCCACCTACGCGTTTCAGCGCCGTCGGTACTGGCTGGCACCGGCCGGGGGCCAGGACGTGTGGCAGTCGGGACTCGACGCCGCCGGGCATCCGCTGCTCGGTGCGATGGTAGGTCTGCCCGATTCCCAGGATGTGGTGTTCACAGGCAGGTTGTCCCGAGCCGGGCATCCCTGGCTGGCCGATCATGCCATCGCCGGCGTGGCGTTGCTCCCCGGCGCGGCCTTCGTGGAACTGGTCCTGCACGTGGGGTCGACGGTCGGAGCCCCACAGCTGGCGGAACTGGTGATCGAGGCGCCGTTGCCGGTGTCGCCCGCCGGAACCGTCGAACTGCGAGCGGTGGCGAGCGGCCCCGATGAATCCGGAGCCAGGACGGTATCGGTGTACTCGCGATCCCGCGCGACCGGTGACAACGATTCGGCCGACGCGGATTCCGCTCCCTGGGTTCGCCACGTGACCGCCACGGTCGTGGCCGGGCCGGACTCCGCCGGAGACGTCTTCGGAACCGACGCCGCTGCGATGAGCTGGCCGCCCGCCGGAGCGGCGGCGGTCGAGATCGATTGGTATCCGCAGCTGGCCGAGCTGGGCTACGAGTACGGTCCGGCCTTCCAGGGCCTGACCGCGCTGTGGCGGCGTGAGGGCGAGGTGTTCGCCGAGGTCGTGCTGCCGGAGGCAGCCCGATCGGCGGGCGTGGAATTCGATCTGCATCCCGCGTTGCTGGATGCCGCACTGCACGCGCTGCTCCTGGGCGGGCTGGTTCCGGCCACCCCGTCCGGCACGATCGCCGTGCCGTTCTCCTGGGAGGACGTCGCGCTGTACGCGACGGGTGCGACGGCCGTGCGGGTGCGCGCGACCGTATCGGAGGCGGGCTCGGGCGCCGAGCGAATCACGGTGTGGCTCACCGATTCCACGGGCGCGCCGGTGGCGCGGATGGGCGCGTTGACATTGCGCCCGCTACCGGTGGCGGCGCTGGGTGCGGCGCCGGACCGGTCCGGCGCCGCCGGGTACGGCCTGGACTGGATCACCGTCCCGGTACCGGCGCACAACGACTCCGCCGTCTGGAGCCCTTTCGAGGAGGACGAGGTCGTGACGGTGTCCGGCCGTGCGGTGACGGTGGTGCGACTGCCCGGCACGGTACCCACGGCGAGTGTGCCTGCGGCGGTGCGAGATTCGGTGATCGCGTCGGCTGGCCGGGTGCGGGACCTGCTCGACCAGGATCGCCTCGTCGTCGTCGTGACCCGGCAGGCGGTGGTGGTGCATCCCGGCGAGTCCGTGGATCTGGCCGCCGCGGCCGTGTGGGGTCTGCTGCGCAGCGCGCAGAGTGAGTACCCGGACCGGATCCTCCTCGTCGATGTCGACTCCTGGGCGGACTATCGCGACGGTGCGGTATCGGCCGTGAGCATCGGAGACGAGCCGCAGCTGGCCGTGCGCCGGGGGACGGCGCACGCGCCGAGGCTGCAGCGTGTCGACGGTGCTGGCCGCGATGTCGGGATCGGCTCGGAGCTGGTCGGGGTGGTGGGATCGGACTCCCGGGACTGGGCGTTGAGTCTGCTCGGCAAGGGAACCCTGGCGGCGGAGAACTTCGGCCTGCGCGATCATCCGGCGCCGTTCGCATCGCTGGGAGCGGGTCAGGTCCGGGTCGGTGTGCGTGCGGTGGGCCTCAACTTCCGGGATGTACTCGTCGCGCTCGGTACCTATCCGGATCCGGCCGCCCGCATCGGTGTCGAGGCTGCCGGTGTGGTGGTCGAGGTGGCTCCGGATGTGTCCGAGTTCGCGGTGGGCGACCGGGTTTTCGGATTCGTCGCTGGTGTCGGTTCGGTGGCGGTGGTTGATCGGCGGTTGCTGGCGCCGATGCCGGTGGGTTGGTCGTTCGCGCAGGCGGCGTCGGTGCCGGCGGTGTTCGCGACGGCGTATTACGCCTTGGTCGACCTTGCTGCGGCGCGGTCGGGTGAGACGTTGTTGTTGCATGCGGCGACTGGTGGTGTGGGTATGGCGGCGGTGCAGTTGGCGCGGTATCTGGGGTTGCGGGTGTTGGCGACGGCCAGTGAGCCGAAGTGGGATGTGTTGCGTGGCTTGGGTTTCGGTGAGTCGGAGATCGGTGATTCGCGGAGTCTGGGTTTCGAGGGGAAGTTTCTCGGGGTTACCGGTGGTCGTGGTGTGGATATCGTGCTGGATTCGCTGGCGGGTGAGTTCGTGGACGCGTCGTTGCGGTTGCTGCCGCGCGGCGGCCGCTTCATCGAGATGGGCATGATCGACCGGCGTGACCCGGCCGAGGTCGCGGCCGAACATCCCGGCGTGCACTACCACGGCTTCATGCTCATGGACGTGGATCCGGACCGGTTGCGCGAGATCCTCCGGTCCCTGGTCGAGCTGTTCGAATCCGGGGTACTGACTCATTCCCCGATCACGGCGTGGGATGTGCGACAGGCGCCGGAGGCGTTCCGGTATCTGGGTCAGGCTCGTCATGTCGGTAAGAACGTGTTGACGGTGCCGGCGCCGTTGCGGGTGGATGGGACGGTGTTGATCACCGGTGGTACCGGTGGGTTGGGTGCGGTGGCGGCTCGGCACCTGGTCTCTCGGTACGGGGTGCGCAATCTGGTGCTGGTGACCAGACGCGGACCCGACGCCCCCGGAGCCGGTGAACTGTGCCACGAACTGCGCGCGCTCGGCGCGCGGGTGGAGGTCCTCGCCTGCGACGTGGCGGATCGAGATGCGCTGGATGCGGTGCTGGCGTCGATTCCGGCGGATCGCCCGCTGACCGGAGTCGTGCACACCGCCGGGGTGCTGTCCGACGGCCTGCTCACGGGCCTGACATCGGAGCAGATCGCGGCGGTGTTGCGGCCGAAGGTGGACGCGGCGTGGAATCTGCACGAGGCGACCGAGCATCTGGATCTGTCGATGTTCGTGCTCTACTCCTCGATCGCGGGTGTGATCGGCAGTGCGGGACAGGCGAATTACGCCGCCGCCAATATGTTCCTCGACGCGCTCGCACAGCACCGGCACGCGATCGGCCTGCCCGCGACGTCGATGGCCTGGGGACCGTGGCAGGAGAGCACCGGGATGACCGGTGGTCTCGGCGACGCCGACTTCGCCCGCTGGCGCCGGGAAGGTTTCGTCCCGGTGACCGCCGAGGACGGTATGACGCTGTTCGATACCGCGCTGGCGACAGGGAGACCGGCGTTCGCCGCGGTACGCCTGGACCGGAGTGCGCTGGACGAGCTGGGCCGTACCGAACTGCGGGCGGTCATGCGCGGCTTGGCGCGGCCGCCGCGCCGCCGGGTGAGCAACCCCCAGGGCGGGTCACCGAATCTGTCGGCACGGCTGACCGGACGGTCGACGGCCGAGCAGACCCGCATCGTTCTCGACGTGATCGGGGCTCAGGCGGCGGCGGTACTCGGCGACGACGACGCGGACTTCATCGCGGCGAACAAGGCGTTCAGCGATATCGGATTCGATTCGCTCGGCGTCATGGAGTTCCGCAACCGGCTCAAATCGTCGCTCGGCGTGCCGGTGTCGGCGACCGCGATGTTCGACTATCCGACCCCGGCGGCCCTGGCCGAATTCCTGCGATCGCAGCTCGTGCCCGCCGACGACGCCACCGAGCGGATCTCCGCGGAGCTCGAATCGCTGTCGCGCAGTTGCGCGGCGGCCGATATCTCGCCGGCGGACCGTGCGGAACTCGCGAACCGAGTGCTGGCGCTGTGGCGTGAGCTCGACGGCGGCGAGCTCGTCGCCCCCGAACCGGACACCCCGCCCGCCGGCGTGGACCGCGAGGACACGGCACACGCCATCGCCTCCGCGGACGACAGCGAACTCTTCGACTTCATCGACAACCTCAGCTGACTTGGCACGAGCAGGAGCCCCACCGATGGCCGACAACGACGAACTCCGCCGGTATCTGAAGAAGACCGCCCTGGAGTTGTACGAGACCAAGCAACAACTGCGCGAGCTCGACGACCGTGCCCGTGAGCCCATCGCGATCGTCGGTATGGCGTGCCGTTACCCGGGGAATGTGCGGTCACCGGAGGAGCTGTGGCGGGTGGTCGAGGGTGGTGTGGATGCCGTCGGGGACTATCCCACCGACCGGGGCTGGGATCTGGAGCGGCTGTTCGACCCCGATCCGGATGTACCGGGCACGATATACACCCGCCGTGGTGGCTTCTTGGAGTCGGTGGCCGATTTCGACGCCGACTTCTTCGGGATCAGTCCGCGTGAGGCCGCCGCGATGGATCCGCAACAGCGCTTGATCCTCGAGGCGTCCTGGGAGGCATTGGAGGACGCCGGGATCGATCCACTGTCGTTGCAGGGCAGCGACACCGGTGTGTTCGCCGGGGTGGCGCACCAGAACTACGGACCGGCGGTGGGTTCACCGGCGATCACCGCCGAGACCGAAGGCCATGTCTACCTCGGTGTTTCGAACAGTGTGCTGTCGGGGCGCATTGCCTACACCCTCGGTCTCACCGGTCCGGCCCTCTCGGTCGACACCGCGTGCTCGTCGTCCCTGGTCGCCCTGCACCTGGCCTGCCAGGCGTTGCGCAACGGTGATACCTCGCTGGCCCTGGCCGGCGGTGTCACCGTGATGTCGGATCCGTCGCTGCTGATCGCCTTCGCACGACAGCGCGCGCTGTCGGTCGATGCCCGGTGTAAGGCATTCGCGGCGGCCGCCGACGGGACGGGCTTCTCCGAAGGTCTCGGCGTGCTGGTGCTGGAGCGACTGTCGGACGCGCGACGGCTCGGCCACACCGTGCTGGCGGTGGTGCGCGGCAGCGCCGTCAATCAGGACGGCGCGAGCAACGGACTGACCGCGCCGAACGGCCCGTCTCAGGAACGCGTCATCACGCAGGCGCTGGCCAATGCCGGGATGAAGCCGGCGGATATCGACGTGGTGGAGGCCCACGGCACCGGCACCATGCTCGGTGACCCGATCGAAGCGCGGGCGCTGATCGGTGTCTACGGTGCGCGCAGTAGTGAGACGCCGCTGTGGCTGGGGTCGCTGAAGTCGAATATCGGGCATACCTCGGCGGCGGCGGGTGTCGGTGGTGTCATCAAGATGGTTCAGGCCATGCGCCACGGCCTGCTGCCCAAGACCTTGCACGTGGATGCGCCGACGCCGCATGTGGACTGGTCGGCCGGCACGGTGAGGCTGCTGCAGGACAGTGCGGCGTGGCCCGCGGGCGATCGACCGCGCCGAGCGGGCGTGTCCTCCTTCGGGGCCAGCGGCACCAACGCGCATGTCATCCTCGAGGAGGCACCGGCGGATCCGGTGCGCGAGGAGTCCCCGGACCGGACCGAGCACACCGATTCCGCGGCAACGATTTCCGGCCCGGCGATCGACTCGGACATCGTGGCGTGGCCGGTGTCGGCGGCCTCCGAACCGGGGCTGGCGGCCCAGGCCGATCGTTTGCGGCAGTGGCTGGCCGGCACGCCCGATGCCGACCCGTGCGATATCGGGTACTCGCTGACCACGACACGGGCACGGCTGGATTGGCGTGGTGTGGTCGTGGGACGCGGCCGCGCGGAGCTCGAGGCCGGGCTGGGCGCCCTGGCGGACGCAACCACGTCCGCGGCCGAGGTGGTCCGCGGGCGCGTCGTCCCCGGCAACACCGCCTTTCTGTTCACCGGTCAGGGTGCGCAACGCCCTGGGATGGGCAAGGACCTGTACGCGGCCTTCCCGGTGTTCGCGAGCGCGCTGGATGAGATATGCGCCGTCTTCGATCCGCTGCTCGGGCGGTCGCTGCGGGATCTGATGTTCGCCGCGGACGACTCGGAGCTACTGGATCGCACGGAGTTCACGCAACCGGCACTGTTCGCCTTCGAGGTGGCGCTGTACCGGCTCATCGAATCCTTCGGCCCGGTACCGGATCTGCTGCTCGGCCACTCCATCGGCGAGTTGGTGGCGGCGTATGTCGCGGGTGTGTGGTCGCTGCCGGACGCGTGCGCGCTGGTCGCGGCGCGCGGGCGGTTGATGGGCGCGTTGCCCGGAGGCGGGGCGATGCTGGCGGCGGCGGTATCCGAGGACGCGGCGAACGCGCTGATCGCCGGCTACGGCGATCGTTTATCGGTCGCCGCCGTGAACGGCCCTGCGGCAGTGGTGCTTTCCGGTGCCGCGGAAGCAATCGGCGAGATCGAGCGAGCGCTCGCCGGCCGGGGTGCCAAGACCAGCAGGCTGCGGGTCGGCCACGGATTCCACTCGGTGTTGATGGAGCCGATGCTGGACGAATTCCGCACGGTCGCCGCAGGTTTGACCTACCGCACACCGTCGGTTCCGATCGTGTCGAACGTGACGGGTGCGCTCGTCGCCGACGACGAGCTGAGCGACCCGGCCTACTGGGTGCGCCAGGTTCGGCGCGCGGTGCGGTTCGCTCCCGGTGTCGACGCGCTGGTGGCCGCCCGGGCGCGGCGCTTCCTGGAGGTGGGCCCGGATGCCGTGCTGGCGGCCATGACTCGCCAATGCCTGGCCGAGACTCCCGATATCGAGAACCGGTCGGTGGTCGCGGCGGCGGCCCGGCGCGGTGCGGACGAGGCGGCGCAGTTCATCGCCTTCCTGGCCGGCGCGCACGTCTCGGGCCTCGATGTGGACTGGCGGAGGTTGTACGCCGACCGATCCGACCGGCGCATTCCGTTGCCCACCTACGCATTTCAGCGTCGGCGCTACTGGCTGCCGCCCGTCGACGGCCTCGGTGACGTGCGCCGTGCCGGTCTCCTGTCGATCGACCACCCGATGCTGGGCGCGGCCGTCGCGGTGGCGGGTAAGGACGAGTGGCTGTTCACCGGACGGCTGTCGACGACATCGCAGGCGTGGATCGCCGATCACACGGTCTTCGGCGCGATCCTGCTGCCGGGCACGGGATTCGTGGAGCTGGCGGCGACGGTCGGCGCCCGGCTCGGCGTCGACATCGTCGACGAATTGGTGTTGCAGGCCCCACTGCGGCTGGACGGCCGGGCCGAGATCGATATTCAGATCAGCGTCGAAGCCCCCGACGACGCCGGACGGCGGCGATTCGTCGTCACGTCCAGGCCCGCCGGTGACGAGGACACCGGTGCGGGCGCGATCACGCACGCGCACGGTGTTTTCGCGGGCCTGCCCGACGACGATCCGATCGGTGTCGCGGAGGCCGAACCGTGGGCGGACGACGAAGCGAGCCCGGCGGATGCGCTGTACGACGATTTGGCGGCGCGCGGGCTCGGGTACGGGCCCGCGTTCCAGGGGGTGCGCCGGCTGTGGCGCGCCGGTGCCGATGTGCTGGCCGAGGTGACGCTGCCCGCCGAGATCGCCGCGGACGCGCCCCGATTCGGCCTGCACCCCGCACTGCTGGACGCCGCACTGCATGCCGCCGTGGACGAACTCGGCGCGGATCTGCCGAACGGAACTGTGCCACTGCCGTTCTCGTTCCACGGCGTGCGGTTGTACCGGCGCGGAGCGTCGGCGGTGCGGGCGCGAATTCGCCGCACCGGCAGCGACAGCGTCCGGCTCGAACTGCGTGACGACACGGGCGCCGCGGTGGCGACGGTCGAGGCGCTGCGGGCCCGGCCGGTCGACAGCCGGACGCTCGGCAAGGACCGGTCCATCGGCCGCCGGGCTCTCTACGATCTGCGGTGGGTTCCGGTCGAAGCCCGGACGGCCGCGCAGTCGCGGCGGATCGTGGTGCTCGGACCGGACTCCGATGCCGGAGCCGAGATCGAGGCGATCGACGGGACCCTCCCCGAGGCGGTGGCGTGGTTCGCCGACGCCGGCGAAGACGAATCCGATTCGTCGGCGACGGTATCCGCGCAGACTCTGCATCGCGCGGTGCACACCGCGCTGGCGACGGTGCGCTCCTGGTTGCGCCGGCCGTCCGCGGCCGAGACCCGGTTGGTCGTCGTGACCCGTGCTGCGGTGGGCATGCCGGGGGAGGATCCCGATCCGGCCGCCGCGGCGGCGTGGGGGCTGCTGCGCAGCGCGCAATCGGAGCATCCCGGTCGCATCGTGCTGCTCGACGCCGCCCGCGGCGCCGAGGTGGGCGCCGCGGTGCTCTCGGCGGCGCTCGATTCCGGTGAGGAACAGCTGGCCGAGCGTTCGGGCGTCCTGCTGACCCCGCGGCTCACTCCGCACGCCGACGTGGATACCGCCGAGCCGGCGAACTTCGGTTCGGGCGCGGTGCTGATCACCGGCGGCACCTCCGGTCTGGGCGCCAGGGTGGCTCGCCATCTGGCCGCGGAGCGGGGAGTGCGTGAGCTGGTGCTGGTCTCGCGGCGCGGTGCGACCGCCGACGGTGTCGCCGAACTCGTCGCCGAGCTGGCCGAGCTCGGCGCCCGCACGAGAGTGCTGGCCTGTGATGTCGGTGATCGCGCCGCCGTGCGAACGATGCTGGCGGAGATCTCCGAGGGGCCGGCGCTGACGGCCGTCATCCACGCGGCGGGCCTCCTCGACGACGGCACCGTCGATACCCTGACGCCCGAACGGGTCGATCGTGTGCTCGCGCCGAAAGTCGATGCGGCACTGCACTTGCACGAGCTCACGCTGGATCTGGACCTGTCGGCCTTCGTCCTGTTCTCCTCGATCGCGGCGGTACTGGGCTCGGCCGGGCAGGGCAACTACGCGGCGGCGAATTCGGCTCTGGACGCCCTGGCGCGCCGGCGGGTGAACGCGGGCCTGCCCGCGGTGTCGGTGGCGTGGGGACCGTGGAGCAGCGACGGCGGCATGACCGCCGACTTGGACGCGGCGGCGATTCTCCGGCTGTCCCGCATGGGTTTTCGCGCACTGGCCGCCGCCGACGGACTCGCACTGTTCGATCTGGCCGCTGCTGCGGGCGCCCCGTACCTCGCCGCGGTGGACTTCGATGCGGCGGCGTTGTCGGTGCAGGCTCGCGCGGGCCTGCTCCCGGGTGCGCTGCAATCGCTGGTCCCTCGATCGCGCCGCGCCGAGGGCGGTGGCGATCTGGCCCGGCGGATGGCGGGGGCCGCGCCGGACCAGCACGACGGGATCGTGCTGGCCTTCGTACGCGATCAGGTCGCCGAGGTGCTGGGGCACGCGTCGGGAAACCTCGTCGACGCCGAAAAGCCCTTCAGCGAAATGGGTTTCGATTCCCTGGGTGTCGTGGAGTTCCGTAATCGCCTCACCAAGGCCACGGGACTGCGACTTCCTTCGACCCTCGCCTTCGACCACCCGACAGCCGCGGCGGTCGCCCGGTATCTGCGTGCGCGGATAGCCGGCGACGGTGCGTCCGTCAGCCGGGCACCGCGCCGGACCCGGGTCGATGAGCCCATCGCGATCGTCGGAATGGCCTGCCGATATCCCGGCGGTGTGGCGTCCGCCGACGAACTGTGGGATCTGGTGGCCTCGGGTACCGACGCGATCAGCGAGTTCCCGTCCGATCGCGGCTGGAAGCTGGATCGACTGATCCATCCCGACCCCGAACATCCGGGGACGTCCTATGCGCGGGAGGGTGGATTCCTCACGGGCGTCGCGGATTTCGATGCCGGATTCTTCGGTATCGGCCCCCGGGAAGCGACCGCGATGGACCCGCAGCAACGCCTGCTGCTCGAGGTCTCGTGGGAGGCGTTGGAGCAGGCCGGCATCGACCCGACCTCGCTGCGAGGCACCGACACCGGTGTCTATACCGGTGTGATGTACCAGGACTACGAGGTCCTCACCCGGCAGGCCGGACATGAGACCGAGGGTTATGTCGGAACCGGCGCCGCGGCGAGTGTCGTCTCCGGGCGAGTGGCCTACACCCTGGGGCTGGAAGGCCCCGCGATGACAGTGGATACCGCCTGCTCGTCGTCGCTGGTGGCGTTGCACCTGGCTTGCCGGGCGTTGCGCCAGGGTGAGAGTTCGCTCGCGCTGGTGGGCGGCGCGACGGTCATGGCTACCCCGACGGTTTTCGTGGAGTTCTCCCGGCAGCGCGGCCTGGCCCCGGACGGCCGGTGCAAATCGTTCTCCGCCGCCGCCGACGGTGTGGCCTGGGCGGAGGGTGCGGCGGTGCTGGTCGTCGAACGGCTCTCCGACGCACGTCGACTGGGCCACGATGTCCTCGCCGTGGTGCGCGGTAGCGCGGTCAACCAGGACGGTGCGAGCAACGGCCTGACCGCGCCGAACGGCCCCTCGCAGGAGCGGGTCATCGCGGCCGCGCTGGCCGATGCCGGAGTGGATGCCGGGGACGTGCACGCGGTGGAAGCGCACGGGACGGGGACGACGCTGGGCGATCCGATCGAAGCGCAGGCCCTGATCGCGGTCTACGGGCAGGGTCGCGCCGGCGAACCGCTGCGGATCGGATCACTGAAGTCCAACATCGGCCACAGCCAGGCGGCCGCCGGCGTGGGCGGCGTGATCAAGATGGTGCAGGCGTTGCGGCACGAGCGTTTGCCGGCGACGCTGCACGCCGATGAACTGTCGCCACATGTGGATTGGTCCTCGGGCGCGGTCCGGGTGCTGTCGGAGCCGGAACCGTGGCCGGCCGGGTCGCGGGTGCGCCGAGCGGGAGTGTCGTCGTTCGGCATCAGCGGTACCAACGCGCACGTGATCATCGAGGAGGCGCCCGCGGCACCCCAACGGCCGGCCGCGGCGCCGGAAACCATCGCCGACGTCGCGCGTGGCGGCACATCGCTGGTACCGCTGGTCGTTTCGGCGCGATCCGAGGCGGGGCTGCGGGCGCAGGCGCAACGATTGCGGACCTGGCTGGCCGATCGCCCGTCGGCGGATCCGGGCGCGGTGGCGCGGTCGCTGCTGGATTCGCGGGCGCTGTTGGACCGGCGGGGCGTCGTCGTCGGCGGTGATCATTCCGCATTGCTGGCGGGCCTGTCCGCGCTGGCATCCGGTTCTCCGGCGGCGGGTGTGACCGACGGTGTCGCCGCCTCGGGCACGACCGCGTTCCTGTTCACCGGCGGCGGCGCGCAGCGGGTGGGAATGGGTTCGGATCTGTATCGGGCATTCCCGGTGTTCGCGGCCGCACTGGACGAGGTGTGCGCGGAGTTCGACCAGCACCTGGGCGGTTCCCTGCTGGAGGTGATGTTCACCGATCCGGAGGGCGTGCTGGACCGGATGGACTGGATGCAACCGGCCTTGTTCGCCTACGAGGTGGCGCTGTTCCGCTTGCTCGAATCATTCGGTCTCACACCGGATGTGGTCACCGGCCATTCGCTGGGCGAATTGACCGCGGCCCATGTGGCGGGATTGTGGTCGCTCGCGGACGCCTGCGTCCTGGTGTCCGCGCGCGGCCGGCTGATGGGCTCGGCGCCTTCGGGCGGCGCGATGCACGCGGCGGCGATATCGGAGGCCGAGGCGGTGCGGCTGCTGACCGGTTTCGAGGACCGGGTGTCGCTGGCGGCGGTGAACGGCCCGGAGTCGGTGGTGTTCTCCGGTCACGCCGAGGCCGTCGACGAAATCCAGCGGCGATTGACCGAAGCGGGGCACCGGAATACGCGATTGCGGATCTCGCATGCCTCCCATTCCGTGCTGATGGAACCCATCCTGGACGAATTCCGTGCGGTAGCAGCGGGTTTGACCTACCACACGCCGAAGCTGGCGATCGTGTCGAACGTCTCGGGCGCGCGGGCCGGCGACGAGGTTCGCGGGCCGGACTACTGGGTGTCGCAGGTGCGCAGTTGTGTGCGTTTCGCTCCGGGCGTGCGCAGCCTGGTCGAATCGGGTGTGGTCCGGTTCGTGGAGGTCGGCCCGGACGCCGTGCTGACCGCGATGATCGGAGAGTGTCTCGCCGACGCCGGCCGGATGGCGGCGAAATCCGCGGTGGTGGCGTCGTCGCGCCGGTCGGCCGACGAGACGGTGCAATTCGTCACCTGTCTCGCCCAGGCGTTCGCGGCCGGAGCCGAGGTCGACCTGAGCCCGCTGGTTCCCGAACGCGCCGGCGGCCGGGAAGTGTTGCCCACCTACGCGTTCCAGCGTCAGCGCTACTGGGTGCAGCCGACGGTCGATACCGGCGCCGGATCCTTCGGTCATCCGCTGCTGCAGCACGCGGTTCCGCTCGCGGGCAGGGACGAGTGGCTGTTCACCGGGAGCTTCTCTACCCGCACCCACCCGTGGATCGCCGATCACGCGGTATTCGGCTCGGTACTGCTGCCCGGAACGGCCTTCGCGGAGATGGCGATGAGCGCCGGTGCCTCACTGGACACCGGTGTCGTCGATGAGCTGCTACTCAACGCACCTCTGGTGATCGGCGAGGACACCGAGATCGAATTGCAGGTGAGCATCGCGGCCGCGGACGAGAACGGCCGACGGGATGTGCGAATCCACTCCCGGCGCGCCGCGGGTCCGGAAGCGGGCGAGCAGGATTCCTGGGTGTTGCATGCCACCGGAGTGCTGACCGGCAGTGGTGACCCGGTGTCCGGGTGGGACGTCGGGGCGTGGCCGCCGGCCGGCGCCGCGCGGGGCGAGGGCGCCGAGCTGTACGACCGGCTGGCGGAGCGAGGGTTCGGCTACGGGCCTGCCTTCCAGGGGGTGACCGCGATCTGGACCCGCGGCGCCGAGACCTTCGCCGAGGTATCGCTCGACGATTCGACGCGAGAGGCGTTGTCCACCTACGCCATCCATCCAGCACTGCTGGACGCCTGCCTGCACGCCGCGCTCGACGAGCTGATCGCCGAGGTGCCCGACGGGCGGATTCCGCTGCCGTTCTCCTTCACCGGAATGCGACTGTGGCGTCCGGGCGGCGCGGCGGCGCGGGCGCGGATCACCCGCGGTGCCGACGGGCAGGTGCGCGTCGATGTCGTCGACGAGGGCGGCGCTACGGTGCTGACCGTCGGTGCGGTCGGATCGCGGCCCATCGATATCGGATCGGTGCACCTGTCGAAGAGCGGTCCGGACGCGTCACCGCTGCGCCTGCGGTGGATCGAGTCCGAGGCCGCACCGGCCTCGGTGTACGGCGGAACGGTCGCGACGGTGGGCGACGCCCGGATTCCCGGAATAGAACGGCACTATGCCGAGATATCCGAAGCGACCGAGGCCGAGACCGTACCGGACCTGATCGTCTGGACCGTCCCCGAAGCGGTCGGCTCCGCCGGCGACCGCGATGTCCGGCCCGCCGACGTACGCGCCTCGGTGCACCGTGCGTGGCAGTTGCTGCGATGGTGGCTGTCGGCCGATCGCCTCGCCGACACGCGCCTGCTGGTGGTGACCCGCCGGGCAGCGGGGCTGAACGGTGAGCCGGTGGATCTGCACGGCGCCGCCGTCACGGGATTGATCCGCAGCGCCCAGTCCGAACAGCCGGGGCGGATCGTTGTGCTCGATCACGACGGCGAGGTGAGCGCCGAACTGGTGCGCCGCGTCATGGCGACCGGCCACGCCCACGCGGCGGTGCGGGAGCAGCGGATCTATCTGCCTCGTCTGGTCGAGAGTGGCGAGGTGGCAACGGATTCGGATCGCGCACCCGTGTTCGGGGACGGGACGGTGTTGATCACCGGCGGTACCAGTGGACTGGGAGCGCTGACGGCCCGGCATCTGGCCGACCGGCACGGGGTGCGGCAGCTGCTGCTGTTGTCGCGGCGCGGCGCGGCGGCCGACGGCGTCACCGAGCTGATCGCCGACCTGGCCCGGCGGGGAGCCCATGCCCGGGTCGAGGCCTGTGATGTCGCCGATCGGGCGGCCGTCTCGGCCGTTATCGACTCGATCGCACCGGAGCATCCGCTGACCGCGGTGATCCATTCCGCCGGCCTCGTGGACGATGCCACGATCGAGAATCTGTCGGCGGACCGAATCGATCGGGTCCTGGCACCGAAGATCGACGGCGCGCTGAATCTGCACGATCTGACGCGCGGCCACGCACTGTCCGCGTTCGTGGTCTTCTCCTCGGCCGCGGCGATTCTCGGATCACCGGGGCAGGGCAACTACGCGGCGGCGAACGCGTTCCTCGACGGACTCGCGCACGCGCGCCGCGCGGCGGGGTTGCCGGCGCTGTCGGTGGCCTGGGGCCTGTGGAACCAGGACACCGGGATGACCGGTGAGATGGACGGTGCCACGCTGGCGCGGCTGGAGCGGATCGGTCTGCGCATGTTGGGTGACGACGACGGGACGGCGCTGCTGGACGCGGCGGTCGTCGCCGGCGAGGCCGTACTCGCGTGCGTCCGATTCGACAAGCCGACGCTGGGGGCGCAGGCCCGTGCCGGATTGCTGGCCGATGTCCTGACCGGCCTGGTGCCGGTGCGGGTGCGGCGGGAAGTCACCGGCACCGTCTCGGGTGGCGGATTGGCCGCGCGGCTGTCGGCCGCCGCGGCCGAACAGCGGGACGAGATCGTGCTCGCATTCGTCCGGGAACAGGCCGCGGCGGTGCTGGGGTATCCATCGGCGGCCGAGGTCGATCCCGAAAGGCCGTTCAGCGATATGGGATTCGACTCCCTCGGCGGTGTCGAGCTGCGCAACCGGCTCGCCGAGGAGCTGGGTACGAGACTCCCGTCGACACTGGTCTTCAACTATCCGACCGCGGCGGCCGTCGCGAAGTTGTTGCGGTCGCAGTGGGAGGAGTCCTCGGCCACCTCGGCGATCGACGATCAGATCGCCGCACTGCGTTCGTTGTTGACGGCCGTGCAATCCGTCGACGACAGAACGCGCCTGGCCCAGCGCATCACCGCGACCGTCGACGAGGCCCTCGGCGCATTCGCCCCCGACCCCGACCCCGAGCCCGTTGTCGAACGCGATCACGATCGTGTCGCCGTCGAAGCGGCGTCGAGCGCCGACGAGCTCTTCGCGCTCATCGATCAGCAGATCGCCGGAAAGTAGGGAAGGTCATGACACAGCAGGACACCGGGACCGTGGAGATCGCGGACGGCACCAGGACGCTTCGGCTGGAATGGGAGGATCCCTCGGTCGCCGTACTGAGCCTGGCGCAATTGTCGCGAGACGAATTGGTGCAGCGGCTGCGGTCCGGTGAACTTCCGCTGCCGCCGCTGGCCACGGTGCTCAATATCGGGGTCGTCGATGCCGAACCCGGTCACATGACATTGAGTCTCACCCCGGACGAGCGGCACGTGAACTTCCTCGGGGTGGTCGGCGGCGGCGTGATCACCTCGGTTCTCGATGTCGCGATGTGGGGTGCGGTCCAGCTGTCGGTGGACGACAAATCCATGATCACGACCGTGAATATGAATACCAGTCTGTTGCGCGGGGTTTCGCACCTGCAGGGGCCGCTGCGGGCGGTCGCGGAGGCGGTGCACGTCGGCCGGACCACCGCGACCGCCGAAGCCCGCCTCGTCGACACCTCGGACAAGATCTACGCGACCGCTACCGCCACCTTCGTCCGGATCGGCGGCGCCGGCGCCTGAAAACGATGCGGCCCAGAGTCTTTCGCCCTGGGCCGCATCGCCTATCGGCGACTCACAGCGCGGCCGCCAGCTCGGTCCCCTGCTGAATGGCGCGTTTGGCGTCGAGCTCCTTGGCCTCCTCGGCCCCGCCGATGAGATGTACTCGCACACCCCGGCTTTCGAGCTGCTCCGCGAGGTCGGAGACCGATTCCTGACCCGCGCAGATCACCACGTTGTCGACCGCGATCATCCGATGCCCCTCACGATGCGGACCGAAGCTGAGGTGCACGCCGTTGTCGTCGATCCGTTCGTAGTTGACTCCGCCGATCTGCTCGACGCCCCTGCCCTCCACCGATGCGCGATGGATCCAGCCGGTCGTCTTGCCCAGCGACAGCCCGAACGGACCCGACTTCCGTTGCAGCAGAGTCACTGTGCGCACGGCCGCGGCGGGCACGGGGGTGGTCAGCTGGCCACGGGCACGCGGGTCGTCGGTGACACCCCACTCCCTGCGCCACTCGCGCAAGTCCAGCGCGGAGCTCGCACCGACGGTCAAGAACTCGCTGACGTCGAAACCGATGCCGCCCGCGCCGATCACGGCCACACGGTCGCCGACCGGCCGATCACCGCGGATCAACTCCGGATAGGACAGCACCATCGGGTGGGCGATACCCGGGATATCCGGGGTCCGTGGACGAACGCCGGTGGCCACCACGATCTCGTCCCAGTCGCCGGCGGCGAGTCCCGCCGCGTCGGCGCGGGTGTTCAGATGCACTGTGACACCGGTGATTTCGAGCTTGCGCCGGAAGTATCGGAGGGACTCGTCGAACTCCTCCTTGCCAGGAATGCGTCGAGCGAGATCGAATTGGCCGCCGATGTGATCTTCGGACTCGAACAACTCGACGTGGTGGCCACGCTCCGCGAGTCCGATGGCGGCGGACAGGCCCGCCGGGCCCGCGCCGACGACGGCGACGCGTTTGGTGTGCCGGGTCGGCAGCAGTTGCAGCAGAGTCTCGTGGCAGGCGCGCGGATTCACCAGGCAGGACACGGTCTGACGAGTGAAGGTGTGGTCGAGGCAGGCCTGGTTGCAGGCGATGCAGGTGTTGATCTCGTCGACCCGTCCCGAAGCGGCCTTGTCGACCCATTCCGGGTCGGCCAGCAGTGGGCGCGCCAGCGAGATCAGGTCGGCGTTGCCGTCTTCGAGGATCTGCTCGGCGATTTCGGGCATGTTGATGCGATTCGACGCGCAGACCGGAATCCGCACGTGCTGTTTGATTTTCGCGGTGTAATCGACGAAAGCAGCGCGCGGTACGGAGGTGACGATGGTCGGAACTCGCGACTCGTGCCAGCCGATATCGGTGTTGATGACGTCTACCCCGGCGGCTTCCAATTCTCGCGCCAGCTCGACGATTTCGTCGAATGTCTGCCCGTCCTCGACGAATTCGGCCAGAGACATCCGGAACATGATGAACATCCGCTCGCCCACCGCGGCCCGGATGCGCCGGACGACCTCGATCGGAAACCGTCGCCGATTAGCCGCCGATCCGCCCCAGTCATCGGTGCGAGTATTGGTGCGCGGGGCCAGGAATTGATTGATCAGGAAGCCTTCGCCGCCCATCACATCGACGCCGTCGTATCCGGCGAGTTCCGCCAATTCCGCGCAGCGGACGTGATCGGCGATAGTCGATTCGATCTGTTCCTCGCTGAATGCGCGCGGCTCGAATGCCGTCAGCGGCGAAGCGATCGGTGAGGGCGCCAGATTGCCCGGAATATTCGAATCGCGCCCACCGTGCAGGATCTGGAGAGCGATCTTGGCGCCGGCCTCGTGTACGGCCGAGGTGATCGCGCGATGCCGTTCGGCATCGGTTTCGTCCAGCAGTGCGCAGGCGAAAGGCCACAGCCAGCCCTCGCGGCTGGGAGCGTAGCCACCGGTAACGATCAGCCCCACGCCGCCGCGTGCGCGTTCGGCGAAAAAGGCTGCCAGGCGGTCGATATGCCAATTCCGGTCCTCGAGGCCGGTGTGCATCGAACCCATCACCACGCGGTTGCGCAGCGTCACGCGCCCGATCTCGAGCGGTGAGAGCAGACGCGGAAATGCTGAACTCATGGGCTGAACTTAACGGTCGGTTTCTGCCTGTGCCATTCCTGGGAACAGGTGTTTTCGTGACGGTTACCTGAGGTTTCGATATCGGCCCCGGTGTCACTGGGGGACATCCGGCTGTTCTCACTGTTGGCGATAGATCCATTGACAGGTATCGAGCTTTTCCTACTCTGTGGTTCGACTCGATTCGGAGTCGTCGTCGGTCCCCGCGGGACACGGTGTAGGAAGTGCGATGGATATGAAAGACACCGTGGCCCAGCGGCCCGCCGGCAAGGCGGGGACCGTCACCGTTGTCGCAGTGACGTCGATGGCGGGCTTCATCGCCTTCCTCGATTCGACAATCGTCAATATCGCGTTCCCCAGTATCCACGCGGATTTCTCTTCCTGGTCGCTGGAATCGCTGTCGTGGATCATGAATATCTACAACATCGTGTTCGCGGCACTACTGATCCCGGCCGGGCGCTACGCGGATCGCTTCGGGCGCAAATTGTCGTTCGTGGTGGGCCTCAGCGTGTTCGCGGTGACCTCGCTGATGTGCGCTGTCGCGCCGGATGGCCTGTTCCTCATAGTCTTTCGCGGATTTCAAGCGGTCGGCGCGGCGCTGATCGTTCCGTCCGCACTGGCGTTACTGCTGCCGTCCTTCCCGGAGAACCGGCGCGGGGTAGCGGTCTCGCTGTTCGCCGCTACCGCCGCACTCGCCGCCGGTATCGGGCCCGCGCTCGGTGGATTTCTCATCGACATCGCCGACTGGCGGCTGGTTTTCGCGGTCAACGTCCCCATCGGGATCCTGACGGTCGTCGCCGCGGTCCTGTGGCTGGACGAGGCCAAAGAAGCGGGCGGGCGCCGCAATCCGGACGGCATCGCCGTTGTGTGCTCGGCGGGCGGTTTCGGCCTGATCGCGCTCGGGATCGTGAAGGGTAACGACTGGGGCTGGACGGATTGGCGCACCGCGGCGGCGCTGCTGGCCGGGGTGGTGCTGATCCTCGTGGTCGCGCGCCGATGCGCGACCCATCCGGCGCCGTTGATCGAGCCGAGAATTCTGGCCGACCGGACGGTCGCCGTGGCCAGCGCCAGCACCTTCGTCTTCGCGGCGGCCTTCTACGCCTACCTGCTCACGAACGTCCTGTTCCTCACTTCCGTGTGGCATTACTCGACCTTGCGGGCCGGGCTGGCCATGACGCCCGCGCCGTTGTTCTCCACCCTCGCGGCTCGACCGGCCGGCCTCCTCTACGACCGGTTCGGCGGCCGTTTCATCGCGTCGACCGGCGCGGTCCTGGTCGGCGCCGGCCTGCTGTGCTACGCGTTGCTGGCGGACGCGCATGCGGATTTTCCGGTCGGTTGGCTGCCGGGTGCGATCATCAGCGGTATCGGCGTGGGATTGGTGTGGCCCAGTTTGGCGACCGGGTCGGTCCAGGGGGTCACCGGTGAGCGTTTCGCCACCGCGACGGCGTTCAACAGCGCGTTGCGCCAGCTCGGTGGCGTCCTGGGAGTGGCTGCCTGCGTGTCCTATCTGAGCGCGCAGGTGGGCTCGAATCCGCTCGACTCGTTCCACGACATCTGGCTCGGTGCCGCCGTCGTCTGTGTGGTGGCCGCGGTGATAGCCGTGGGCCTGCGGCGGCCGCGGCCGGCCGATGACGCCGCCTCGGTCGGTGTGGCCACCGCGGTGTGAGGCGGTGATCGGCCCGGACCTTCGGTGAGGTGCGGATGCGAATCACCGCGACGCGGTTACTAGGCTGACCGCCGTGCTGCTATCCGATCGCGACATTCGTGCCGAGCTGGCCGCCGGGCGGCTCGGGCTGGAACCGTTCGACGAGAAATTGGTTCAGCCGTCGAGTATCGATGTGCGGCTGGATCGAATGTTCCGGGTGTTCAACAACACCCGATATACGCATATCGATCCCGCGCAACGGCAGGACGAACTGACCAGCCTG
This sequence comes from Nocardia spumae, assembly GCF_020733635.1. Taxonomy (NCBI): domain Bacteria; kingdom Bacillati; phylum Actinomycetota; class Actinomycetes; order Mycobacteriales; family Nocardiaceae; genus Nocardia; species Nocardia spumae. Next base: position 549,585 of record NZ_JAJFZL010000001.1, read on the forward strand.
GTCGAACCGGGCGACGGGGAACCGTTCGTCCTGCATCCGGGCGAATTCGTCCTCGGCTCGACGCTCGAGGTGTGCACATTGCCCGACGATCTGGCCGGGCGGCTGGAAGGTAAATCGAGTCTGGGCCGGCTCGGCCTGCTCACCCATTCCACGGCCGGTTTCATCGATCCGGGCTTCAGCGGTCACATCACGCTGGAATTGTCGAATGTGGCGAATCTGCCGATCACGCTGTGGCCGGGAATGAAGATCGGCCAGTTGTGCCTGTTCCGGCTCAGCAGCCCCTCGGAACATCCGTACGGCAGTGCCGCGGCCGGATCGAAATATCAAGGTCAGCGCGGTCCCACCCCGTCCCGCGCCTATCTGAACTTCCCGTTGCCCGAGAACGCGGTGCCGCCCTCCGCGGAGTCCTGAAACGGACCGAATGCCGCGCCCGCGGGAGCGGACGCGGCATTCGCCGTGATCGTGCGCCGGTTACTGCGGGGGCAGTACGTGGCTTCCCGATTTGTCCGTGGACAGCGCCAATGAACTGATGTATTGGATTTCGCCCTCGGGTCCGGGGACCGCGGAAGCGATCATGTCGGGGCGTTCGAAATCGATGCCGGTGACGTGGCAGGTGAGCGTTGCACCCGACGGATTCCCGTGCTCGTCGAACATATCCAGCTCGATACCGTCGTGGCTGCGGCGCAGGTAGTACTTGCCCTTGGTGACCACCGCGGTCAGCGGGGTCGCGACGAGTGCGATCACCACGGCGACGATGGGCGAATACGGCTTGAGCGCCGAGCCGAACAGGCCGAAGAACGTCATGATCGACAGCACCGCCGACAACCCGAATCCGACCAGGCCGACCGGATTGAAGTTGTAGAGCATGCCGCGCCGGAATTCCGGCTGCTTCGGCGAGAGCTTCAGCAGATACTTGTTGACCGTGATATCGGTTGCGACGGTGACGATCCAGGCGATGCCGCAGTTGGCGTAGAAGCCCAGGATGTCGTTGAGGAAGTCGAACATATTGGCTTCCATCAGGACCAGCGCGATCGCCAGATTGACGCCGAGGAATACCAGCCGCCCCGGATAGGTCTTGGTGACGCGGGTGAAGGAGTTGGTCCACGCCAGGGAGCCCGAATAGGCGTTGGTCACATTGATTTTGATCTGCGAGATGACGACCAGCACCACCGCGAGGGTCATCGCCAGCCAGGACGGGACCATATCCCGGTAGATCTCCAGGAACTGGTGCACCGGCTGATTGGCGATGTCCTGCGCACCCGGCAGGCTCGCGATCAGGTACACCGCCAGGAAGAGTCCGACGACCTGTTTGATCGCGCCGAAGATCACCCATCCCGGACCGGCCAGCAGCATCCAGCCCCACCATTTACGGGCGTTCTCCGGTGTCTTCGGGGGCATGAAGCGCAGATAGTCGATCTGTTCGGCGATCTGGGCGATCAGTGACAGGCACACACCGGCGGCCAGCAGCGCACCGGAGAGGCTGACCCCGCTGCCGTCCTTACCGCCGTAGGCGAAGAACGAATCGATCGAATCCGGATGGCGGATCAGCAGGAACGCGAACGGCAGCACCATCAGCAGCAGCCACAGCGGCGTCGTCCACACCTGGAGTTTCGCCAGCGTGTTCATACCGTAGATGACCAGCGGGAAGATCAGCAGCGTCGAGACCAGGTAGCCGAGCCACAGCGGTATGTGCAGGCCCAGATTCAGCCCCTGCGCCATGATCGAACCCTCGGTGGCGAAGAAGATGAAGGTGAACGAGGCGAACACCAGATTGGTGATCACCGAGCCGTAGTAGCCGAATCCGCTGCCGCGGGTGATCAGATCCAGGTCGATGTTGTAGCGCGCGGCATAGTAGGCCAGCGGAAAGCCGGTGATCATGATGATCACCGCGAATATCCCGATCCCGACCAGAGCGTTTCCGGTGCCGTTGGCGATGCCGACATTGGCGCCGATCGAGAAGTCCGCGAGATAGGCGATACCGCCCAGTGCGGAGACGCCGACCACGGCCGGACTCCACTTGCGATAGCTGCGCGGTGCGAAGCGCAGCGTGTAGTCCTCCAGGGTTTCCTTCGTCGCGGCGACAGCTGTCGCCGGACGCGTTTGCACATCTACCACGATCTACTCCTCATCGTTTCCGCGCTCAGCACGGCCCCTCGAGGGTGCAGCCGGGATGTGGTGTCCGTTTTGCCGGCCGGTTACCGCCGTGTAACACCCCGCGACGTGCGGATTTGCCGCCTCCCTTTACCGTGGTGCATGACCTCCGACGTACCTGCGAAGGTGAATCCACCCGCTCCGAGCGCCGCCGTGCGGTGCTCGGTGGCCGATCGGATCCGGGCCTGGACGGGGCTGTTGCTCGCCGCGCTACCGTCCGCGGCGGTACTCACGGTCCTGCTCTACGGCCTCGGACTCGCGCTGGGGCTGGGAGTTCCGGGGATCCTGGCGATCGTCTGGCTGCTGATCTGTGTGGCCGTCGCTGTAGGCGCCTTTCCGATCGCCGAGCGGCCGTGGGTGGCATCGCGGTTCGGGGTGCGGGCGCCGATCCACGACGAGCAGCCCGCCCTGTGGTCGGCCTGGGAGCAGGTGGCGGCCCGGGCCGGGGTGGCGGCGTCCGCATATTCGCTGTGGGTGCGCACCGACGGCCGCGATCTCGCGCTGCCGCCTCGGATGATCGCGGTGTCCACCCCGGACCGGCCGCCGACCGAACTGCAAGCGGTGCTCGCGCAGGCACTCGGCGGTCGTCTGCGTCACCGGACCGCCTTATGCCAGTTGATATTCCGCGTCTACAACCTGCCGGTGGTGGGATTGGAGCGGATCTTCCTGTCGGGTCCGGCCGCGGCCGGAGCGTGGCTGACCGGGCAACTGACTCGGCGGGTGGCCCGCCCGGTCGGCGTCGGCTGGAGTGCGGTGAGCCGGATCCTCGTCGCCTGTCCGGTGATCGCGGCATCGACGGTGATCGTCGGCCTGCCCGCCGCACTGGTACTGCGGCTGGCCCCCGAGGTGGCGGCCTGCGCACTGGTGCCGATCGTGCGCCGCATCGAATTCCGGTCCGACCGGACCGCGGTCGATCTCGGATACGGACCGGATCTCGGTGTCACCCTGCGGACGCGGCGGCCGCCGGTATCGGACGCGGCGGCCCTGTACGCCCTGTCGGTCTCGGCCTGGGCGCCACCGGTCACCCCGGACCAGCGGATACGCCGGATCCGCGACCGCCTCGACGAGTTGGCCCGTTCCGGTCCCGCACCGCGGTGACACGGCTCAGCAGTCCTCGAACGCCGCCTTGACGTAGCCGGCCGATTGGTAGAGGTACTGGTAGGCCCATCGCCCCACCCCGATGTGCGGTGCGGCGTCGACCACGAGAATGTCACCGCCCCAGCACTTTCCGAGTACATAGCGGGCGCGGGAGATATGCGGAGTGAAGGTCACCACGATCACGCGCCGCCAGCCCTGCGCGGCGGCCCGGGCCGCCAGCTCCCGCCCCTCACCCCGGGTGGTGCGCGGATCCGGGTCGAAGCAGGCGACCCGGAAGCTGTAGCCGCCGTGGCAGATTCGATTGATCAGCGGCGAACTGTCGTAGGGATCGGAGAAGAGGACCTGGGGCGCGTACCCGTCGTGCGCCAGGCGCAGGGCCAGTTCCTCCCGCCCGTCGTGCGCGCCACCGAGCACCACGATGGCGTCGGCCGGCTGCGGACGGTCGGTGCGCGGCCGCACGTACACCGGCCACAGTGCCGCGCCCGCCACCGCGAGGACCACGAGCACGCCCACCGCACCGCGTAACCACCACCGTTTCCGCACCCTGCGATGGTATGTGCTGGTGAATTCGCTGATGGGCAGCGGTTTCCCCCTGTACACCCACTGTTGCCTGCGGCCTCGCCTCGTGGATGCGGACCGGCCATGCCGGGCACGTATCAATCGATTATGCGTCTGACGGTGTTCGGGACGGGATATCTGGGAGCCACCCATGCCGCCTGCATGGCCGAGCTCGGTCACGAGGTGCTCGGGGTCGATATCGACCCCGGCAAGGTGGCCAAATTGTCCGACGGCGTCGTGCCCTTCTACGAGCCGGGACTCGAGGAGGTGCTGCGCCGCAACCTGGATCTCGGCCGGTTGCGTTTCACCACCTCCTACGAGGAGGCCGCGGCACATGCCGATGCCCATTTCCTCGGAGTCGGCACACCACAGAAGAAGGGGGAGTACGGCGCGGATCTGAAATATGTGCACGCCGTGGCCGATTCCCTGGCGCCGCTGCTGGAGCGGCCGGCGGTGGTGATCGGCAAGTCCACCGTGCCGGTCGGCACCGCGGCGGAGCTGGGCCGCCGGATGCGGACCCGGGCGCGGACCGATGTCGAGGTGGCCTGGAATCCGGAATTCCTGCGCGAGGGCTTCGCGGTCCGCGACACCCTGCGGCCCGACCGACTGGTTCTCGGCGTCGACGACCGGCGCGAGCGCGCGGACTGGGCGCGCGATCAGGTGCGTGAGATCTACGCCGACCTGATCGCGGCGCAGGTGCCGTTCCTGCTCACCGATCTGGCCACCGCGGAGCTGGTGAAGGTATCGGCCAATGCCTTTCTCGCCACCAAGATCTCGTTCATCAACGCGGTCTCCGAGGTGTGCGAGGCCACCGGCGCGGATGTCACCGTGCTGGCCGATGCGCTGGGCCACGACGCCCGCATCGGCCGCCGCTTCCTCAATGCCGGACTCGGCTTCGGCGGCGGCTGTCTGCCCAAGGACATCCGCGCCTTCATGGCGCGCGCCGGTGAACTCGGCGCCGACCACGCGGTGGCCTTCCTGCGTGAGGTCGACAACATCAATATGCGCCGCCGCACCAAGGTGGTCGATATGGCCGCCAAGGCCTGCGGCGGATCACTGCTCGGGGCCAATGTCGCGGTACTGGGCGCGGCGTTCAAACCCGAGTCCGACGATGTGCGCGATTCACCGGCCCTGAACGTGGCCGGAATGATCCAGCTGCACGGCGCCGTGGTCACCGTGTACGACCCGAAGGCCTTGGAGAATTCGCGCCGTGTCTTCCCCACGCTGAACTACGCCACCTCGGTCGCGGAGGCCTGCGATCGTGCCGATGTCGTGCTGGTCCTGACCGAATGGGCGGAGTTCACCGCGCTGTCGCCACGAGATCTGGAAACGGTGGTGCGCGGCCGCTCCGTCATCGACGGCCGCAACTGCCTCGAGCGGTCCCGCTGGACGGACGCGGGATGGGTGTACGCGGGACTCGGCACGCCGTAGGGTGGCGGGAGCCGGGTACAGTGAGGCACCCTGCGGCATGAGCATCGGGCCCGGTCGTGGCGGCTCGGAGACCCCCGAACGGCCCGGCAGCAGCCGTCGGGTGGCGGCCGGGGCATACCGGTCGTGAGGCGTGAAACGAGGTGGGCGGCAGATGAGTTCGGTACTGGGGGTTTCGGTGGGGGCCGGTGCCATTCGTGTCGCACACCCGCATCCCGGAAATTCCGCCGAACGGTTCGTCGCCACCGGGTTCGATGTACAGGCACTGCCCGTCGGCGAGCAGCAGTCGATGGACGATGTGGCCGCCGAAACCGTCGGCGCGGTACTGGGTTCGGCGCCGGATATCGCCGCCACCGCCATCGCCTACCGCGGCGAACAGCATGCGCGCATGCTGCGGTCGGCGCTCGCGCGCCGGCAGCTCACCAACTACGAGCTGGTTCCCGAAGTGGCGGCGGCGCGGGAATTCCTGCGGGCCACCGGTGAACTGCAGGGCTATCGCACCGTCGCCCTCTACGATCTGGGCGCTTCCGGGCTCACCGTCAGCGTGGTCGACGTCGCGTCCGGGCAGGTCGGCCACAGTGAACGCACCAGCGATATCAGTGGTGACTATCTGGATTCGCTGATCCGCGAACAGCAGATCGCCTCGGGCCGGATCGAACATCCACCCACCGCGCAGGGTTTGGCGGCGCTGGACGGGATGTGCCGGCAGGCCAAGGAGCAGCTGTCGAGCACCACCGCGGTGGCGGTGCCGTCCGAACACGGCCTGGTACTGCTGTCGCAGGAGAACTTCGAAGCACTGATCATGCTGGCGGTGGAGTCCTCGGCCCGGATGACCCGCGATGTCATCACGCGGTCCGAGCAGGCTGTGCAGGCCGTGTTCGTCATCGGCGGCTGCGCCCGGATCCCGCTGATCGCGCGGATCCTGGAGCGCTGGATGGGGATGCCCGTCCTGGTGCCCGCCGATCCGGAGACGGTCATCGTGCGCGGTGCGGCGCTGCTCGCGCGCCCCGCCCGGGTGGCCACCCCCGCATCCGTTCCGCCGGTGTCCGCGCCCGGTACCGGGTCAGCCGACGACACCGTGCAGCTGGCGCCGGTCTGGCTCGCGGACAGTTCGGCGGGGCGGGGCCGGAAACTGTTGCGCGGTAAGGGCGGTGGCCCCGCCGGCAGGCGACGCGAACTGAGCATCGCCGGAGTCGCGGTCGGTGCTCTGGTCGTCGTCGCGGCCCTCGGAATCAGCCTGGGCTGGGGCCAATCGGTGCTGAGCGGTGATTCCCAGAGCAACACCTCCGCCTCGACGTCGGTGCAGGTTCCCGCTGTGCGGACCCCGTCGGTGACCGCGGGGCCGCCCACGACCGATGCCACCAATGCCTCGGTGGTGGCGCCCAGCCCCGAGTGGCAGGCGCCGACGACCACTGGCTCGCCGCCGCCGCCCGGCCCGCCGATGATCGTCGTCCCCGGGCTGCCCCCGATCGTGGTGCCGACCATCCCGCCGAATGTGTTGCCGCAGTTCCCCGGACCGAAACCGCGGCAGTAGCGCTCGCCTCGATCCGAAGGAAACAGCGGTTCGTCAGGCGGCCACGGTGGGGCGCTGCGGAAGCCGGGCCACCAGAGCGTCGAGTTCCTCGCGCCAGCGGCGATGCACGTTCAGGCGCTCCGGCGTGCCGGTGTGCGGCAGCCGGTAGTACACCTTGGACCAGATCGTATTGATCTGCATCTCGGTGAACAGGGCCGTGCTGAAATGTTCGGCGCAGACCAGGCTCGCGGGCCGACCACTCCACTTGTTGGCCTCCACGATGACGACCGAGGTATTGGTCAGCACCACGAAGTAGTACTTGCGCACGAACAACATGGCGAACCGGACGTAGGGCAGATCGTCCACCCACGGGCTCGGTCCGGTGATCGCCTGGAAGGCGATCTGCATCTGCTCACCCTGCGGTGCGAATTCGGCCAGCTTCGCGGCCAGTTGTTTCTGAATGGTCGATTTGCGGAACGCCATGTGGCCCACCCCCGTTGAAGATTTCCATCGGCACCGTGCCGACAGAACGCACCGACCTTAGCGGCATTCGGGTACACCTGCCACCCGGATTCCCGGCCCGGGTTCGGCGGGTGTATCACGCCCTCCTCGGCCCCTCGGTCCGCCGATACTCGCCGTGCCGCAGAGCGCTACCCGGCGCCCTGCGCGGCCGGCTCCCGGGCATCCAGGGCGCTGAGTTCGGCGGTCAGCTTGGTGCGGATCGCGTGGATCGCATCCTGCCCCAGCGGCAGCCGCAGCGGCGGATCGGCCGAGTCGACGGCGGCGATGATCTGCCGTGCGGCGTCGTCCGGGTCGCCGTAGACGCCGGGCCCCAGCTGTGACAGCCGATCGTGGGCCGCCTGGACGCTGGCTCGATAGTCCGGATGCCGGACAGGCGTCATGCCCAGGGCCGCAACGAAACCGGTGCCGAACATGCCCGGCTCCACGATGGTGACGCCGATGCCCAGGTGACTCACCTCGCGAATCAACCCCTCGTTCATACCTTCGACCGCGAATTTGGTCGCGGCGTAGAGCCCCAGGCCGGGGGAAGGGGCGGTGATACCGGCAATCGAGGAAATCTGTACCAGGTGACCACCGCGCTGTTCGCGCAGTACCGGCAACGCCGCCCGGATCACGTTCAGTGACCCGAAGACGTTGGTTTCGAATACCGCTCGCACCTCGCTGTCCGGAATCTCCTCCAGCGCGCCGAATACGCCGTAGCCGGCATTGTTGACCACGACGTCGATCCGCTCGAAAGCCGCCTTCGCCCGCGCGACCGCCCGCCGGGCCTGTTCCGGGTCGGTGACGTCCAGCGGGGCGATCACGATCTGCCCGGGATGTGCGGACGCCACCTCGCGCAGGGAGTGCGCGCCCTCGGGGTCCCGGGCCGTGGCCACGACCCGCCCGCCCGCGGCCGCGATCGCCCGGGTCAGCGCCAGGCCGAATCCCGACGATGCGCCGGTTACCAGCCACACCTTGCGTGTCCTCATTGTGTGCTCCTCGACAGGCTATATTTTGGATACTGATCGTATCGTATCCAAAAGTGTAGGCTCGTGCCATGGCGGAGACGAAGGATGGGCGCGGGCCGGGGCGGCCCCGGAGCGAACGATCGCGCCGGGCGGTGCTCGCGGCGGCGCGAGATCTGCTGACCGATCGCGGACTACCCGGGCTGAGCGTGGACGAGATCGCCTCCCGCGCGGGGGTCAGCAAGAACACCATCTATCGCTGGTGGCCGACCAAAGCCGCGGTACTGATGGACGCGTTCACCGACGCCTTCGCCGCGCGCATGACCGTCCCCGCCGAAGGTGATGCGCTGACCCGGCTGCGAACCACGGTCCGTCGCGTCGCGAGCCTCATGAGTGATCCGGATGCGCGCCGGCCGTTCGTCGCACTGGTCGCCGCGGCCCAGCACGATCCGGAACTCGCCGCGGCACTGCGGGAGCGATTCATCGCCGGCCGCCGTGCCGAGGTGAACGAGGTCCTGTCGGCCGCGATCGCCGGCGGCCGACTCCCCTCGGACTTCGACGCGGAAGCCGCGGTCGACCTGATCTACGGCGCGCTGTACTACCGCCTGCTGATCAGCGGGGCGCCCCTGGGGCCGGATTACGCGGATCGCGTACTCACGGCGATGGGCCTACCCGTCGACTGATCGAGTTTCGTCGAATTCGATTGCTGGACAGCGTTGTTCGTATCCGCGCCCGCGCCGCGGTCCGGGCCGATCACACCTGTCCGATCGGGAGCTCAGTCCCCGTAACCGGTTGTCGGCCAGGAGGGCCGGGCGCGACCCGGGCCCTCGCCGGTGGGATGGCGGTCGGGGTGCGGGTCGCGTGTGGTGGGCCAATTCTGGTTGGGGCGTGAACGTTCGGGCGGTTCGCCCGATCGAGGCGGACGGCGGGGGATACGGCGGGCGCCGCCGGTCGTGTCGGGGGAGCCTTCCGCACGCCGCTGCCCGCCGGTGTTCTCCGCGCCTCGGCCGTCGGTGCGCCGGTGGCCGCCGGTCGCCTCGGACGCTCGATCCGGAATGCGCCGGTGGCTCCCGGTCGTCTCCGCGCCGCGGTCGACACGCCGTTGCCCGCCGGTGCGTTCCGCGCTGCGGCCCGGTACCTGTCGGCGGGCGCCCGTGGTCTCCGCGTCGCGGCGTCGCCCGGCGGATGGCCGGGCGCCGTCGGGCACGCGCCGGTGGCTACCCGTGGTGTCGGCGTCGTTGCCGCCGCGCCGACCGGCCGGAACCGGGGTCCGGGCGCGCCGGGGTCGCGGTTCGGGCTCGTCGTCGACATCGGCGCGCTGTCCGAACGGGCGGGCCAGCAGTACGGCGATGACGGTGGTCAGCGGTACCGACAGGGCCAGACAGATGCCGCCGACCGCGGAGCGGGTGATCTCGATGGCCACCGCGTCGCCGGTCAGGACATCACGGATGGAGCGGCCGGCGACCGAGAACATCAGCAGCAATGGCAGTGCGCCGCCGGCGTAGGCGAGGACCAGGGTGTACACGGTGCTGGCGATGTGGTCGCGGCCGACGCGCATGGCGGCCGCGAACACCTCCCGGCGAGTGGCGCCCTTATCGATGTCGGCCAGTTCGAATGCGGCCGATGCCTGGGTGATGGTGACATCGTTGAGCACACCGAGGGAGCCGATGATGAAGCCCGCCAACAACAGCCCCGTGATACTGACGTGATCGATATAGGTCGCGACGTTGGTGTTCTGCTCTTCCGATAGACCCGTCAGGTGAGTGATCTTCAATGCCACCCAGGACAGCGCCGCCGCGAGCAGCATCGCGCTGAGCGTGCCCAGCAACGCGGAACTGGTCCGCAGATTGATGCCGTGCGCCAGATACAGCACCGCGTAGAGAATCAGCGCTCCCGCGACGAGCGCGACCGGCAGGGCGGGTTGTCCGTCGAGCAGTGCGGGCAGCATGAACACCACGAGCACACCGAAGGCGAACACCAGACCCAGTACCGCGCGTAGTCCGCGCCACCGCGCCACCGCCACGATCACCACCACGAAGACCAGCGTGATCAGCAGCAGCGGCATCCCGCGCGAATAGTCGTCGAACGAGTAGACGGTGGTCCCGGAGGGATCGTCCTGCCGGACCAGGCGAATGTGATCGCCGGCGTGCAGATCCGGCTGTCCCGGCCCGGGCGCGATCTCCAGCAGCGTGCGGCTGCCCTTACCGGGTCCCGATTCGATCGACACCAGACTGCGCTGACAGGTGTAGGCATTGGTCGGCGGTGGTTGTGGAGTGTCGGCGAACGCGCGCCCGTTCGAGGCACTGCCGCAGGGGCCGATGTCCTGCATCACCACGGTGCCGGCCTCGGTCTGTACCGCGCCGCCGCCACCGTTCTGCATCGGCAGCGGAATATCCACATGCTGATGACTGGGCCACATCCAGATCATGGCGATCACCACGATCACCCCGATCCCGGTCAGCAGACCGACCACGACCCGCGCCGCGGTGGCCCCGATGGCGATCGGCCCGGAATGATCGTGATGGTGGTGGTGATGCTCGCTCACCGCGCCGAGCTTAAAGGATTTCATTTTCAACAGCAGGGCGGACCGCCGCGTCGTCCCTTTCGGCCGTATTCGACCGTCCGCCTCTCCGCGAATTTCGGCCCGACAGAGGCGCGGGCTCCTGCGCGTCGGCGGCCGGCGGTTCGGTCGACCGGTTCCGTCGGTCCGTATCCGGTGAGTGACCCATGTGCTCGCGCGAGATCAGCGGTGCGGGTGGCATGGCGAAACAGTGGGAGCGGGCGGCGGAGAGCAGGGGGATGTCTCCGCCGCCCGAAGGGATCCGACGGCCCAGGGGGGTAGGCGGTCGAATCCAGGGCCGAGCGGCCCAGGGGGGGTAGGCGGCTCGGCCGGGCACTGTGAGTGCCGAGGACTACTGTACACAAAAATCCGATGTTTGCACTAGCGAATCTTCTAAAACCCCTGGTTTCCGTACTCCCGGTTTGTTTTACCGGGGTTCGGCCTGATCACTGCCGATAACTGGAGAGGAAGTTCCCGAATCGTTCGATCGCCACGGACAGATCTCTGGCCCACGGCAGCGTCACGATGCGCAGGTGGTCGTGCTGCGGCCAGTTGAATCCGGTGCCCTGCACCATCAGGATCTTCTCCTGCAGCAAGAGGTCGAGCACCAATTTGGCGTCGTCGTGGATCTCGTAGACCTCGGGGTCCAGCCGCGGGAACGCGTACAACGCGCCCTTGGGTTTCACACATGAGACACCGGGGATCATATTGAGCTTCTCCCAGGCGACATCGCGCTGTTCGAGGAGCCGGCCGCCGGGCAGGATCAGGTCCTCGATGCTCTGGTATCCGCCCAGGGCCACCTGAATGGCGTGCTGCGCGGGCACATTCGGGCACAACCGGGTGGACGCCAGCAGATCGATACCCTCGAGGAATCCGGCCGCATGTTCCTTGGGGCCGGTGATCACCAGCCAGCCGGACCGGTATCCCGCGACCCGGTAGGCCTTGGACAGGCCGTTGAAAGTCAGGCACAGCAGGTCGGGGGCGAGGGAGGCCAGCGAGATGTGCTTGGTGTCGTCGTAGAGGATCTTGTCGTAGATCTCGTCCGCGAGCAGCAGCAGCTGATGTTTGCGCGCCAGGTCCACCAGCTGCTGCAGTACCTCCGTCGAGTACACCGCGCCGGTGGGGTTGTTCGGGTTGATCACCAGCAGGGCCTTGGTCTTGTCGGTGATCTTGGATTCGATATCGGCCACATCGGGCTGCCAGCCGTTGGACTCGTCACACAGATAGTGCACGGCGGTACCGCCGGCCAGGCTGGTCATCGCGGTCCACAGCGGATAGTCCGGGGCCGGGATCAGCACCTCGTCACCGCTGTCGAGCAGGGCCTGCATGGTCATGGTGATCAGCTCGGAGACGCCGTTGCCCAGGTAGACGTCGTCGACGTCGAATTCCGGGAAGCCGGGGACCAGTTCGTACCTGGTCACGATGGCGCGCCGCGCGGGCAGAATGCCCTTGGATTCGGAATAGCCCTGCGCGTACGGCAGCGCGGCGATCATGTCGCGCATGATCACATCCGGCGCGTCGAATCCGAACGGCGCCGGGTTGCCGATGTTCAGCTTGAGGATGCGATGTCCCTCGGCCTCCAGCCGTGCCGCATGTGCGTGTACCGGTCCGCGGATCTCGTAGAGAACGTTCTGGAGCTTGAGAGACTGCTCCAGAATCCGTGGGGGCTGATGCGGTGACTGGCTGGTAGGGCTCACCCGATCAATGGTGCCACCGCGTCGCAAGTGCTTATCGGAGGCCCGTCGGCGGCGCCGCGCCGGGTGAACGCGCCGGCGCCGTGCCGGGTGAACGCGCCGGCGCCGTGCCGGGTGAACGCGGCGGCGCCGCGCCGGGTGAACGCGCCGGCGCCGACGGGCTCGTGCTCAGGCCGGTGGATTGGCGGGCAGCATCCCGCTGGTGACGGTGGTGCCGCAGAATTCCTCGATCCGCTCGTCGAGGCGGCGGGCCTCGACCGCATCCCGGAACTGCGGGGTGGCGATGCGGCGCCGCAATCCGGTCAGCCGCTCCTCGAGTTGTGCGATGCGCCGGTCCTCGGACAGTTCGAGGACGGGGCTCAGCGCGTCTCCGGCGCCGTCGAGGCTGCCGTTGATGAGCTGGGCCGCCGCATTGTCGACGCGGGCCAGTGCCTCGGCGCCGTAGGAGCGCTGCTCGCGCGGGCCGCCGCTGTACAACTCGATGGTGCGCTGGGTCTCGGTGAGCGCCGGCTCCGCCTGACCGAGATGGATGTAGGTCGCGCCGGCGTAGTAGTGGCTCTTGGCCTCGGGGAAGCCAAAAACACCACCCGTCTCGTCGTGCAATTCGTCGGTGGTGTTGCCGGTTCGCGCGGCGTCGGCGGCCCGGATGCAGCGTTCGGCGTCGGTGGCGCTGCCCAGTTTCGACCAGATGCGCGCCTCGATATTGTGCAGGCGCACCTGGGCTGTCACCGAATCCGCGTACCGCTGGCCGTGCTGCGCCAGCATCACCGCGCGGCGCGGACGTTCGGACCAGTATTCGATCAGTGCCTGCATACCGCGTGTCCAGGCGCGTAAACCGTTGTGGCCGCACAGTTCCGCGTAGGCCCAGGCCGCCCGGGCCTGTTCTCCGGCGGCGTCGAGATGACCGAGATCGGTACTGGCATTGGCCAGCAGGCCCGACAGCGTTCCGGCCAGCAGATACAAATGGCTTGTGTCCGCGGGCTTCTGATGACCCTCGAGCAGTCGGTACACGCGCCGGCGCACCCGCAGCATCTCCACCATCATCGGAACCGGCGGCACATGGACATACTCTCTGGCGATGCGGGTGGCATCGGCGTCGAGCTGTTCCAGCGCGGAGGCGCCGACATTGGTGGCCTCGGCGCGACCGGCGTGCTCGCTGGCTTCGTGGGCAGCCGCCATGATCAGATCCCTCTCCGAAATCTCGGCTAACGCATCACCTCTCATTGCACCGGCGTCTACGAGTGCCAAAAGTTCCGCGTCGCTCGAATACTTGCCGTGCGCCGAATGATGGTGGCGCACCTCGAATTCCGGCTCGGGATGATCGACCACGGGCTGATCGATCATTGCCGCGAACCGTGCCCGCACGACTTCGTCGGACCTGGCCAATGATGTGTCCAGCGCGGCCTGGTTGACCGGGCGCGGATGCACTCTGGCACCCCCGGCCTCCCATTTGGAGACCAGTCGTTCGTGTACTCCCAGATGGGCCGCGAACTCCCTGATGCTCATTCGTTTGGCATCGCGGAGGGCACGGGCTTCTTTACCTGACCACTGCCGGACCACGATGTCATCCCTTCCGCGCGAACTGGTCTCCAGAGTACGAGCGGACGGTGATCGCAGCCACATCCGAAATCGACCTGGTATCCGGGAATTCCCAGGTCTACGAAGTTTGGGCAGTGAAAGGGCAGTGCTGGGCGCGTGTGGGGGCGTTTCGGGGCCGACGCAGTGGCGGGACCCTTGAATGGATAGAGGGAGTCGCCGTGAATGTCGAGAAGCTCAGGACCGCCGACGATTGGGTGATGTTCTATCGGCACCGAGCCGGTCTGACATGCATCCAGCGTGGCGGTTTCGTGACGCTGCCGGTCACCGGCAGCGTCGGTATCGTTCATCTGCCGTCGGACCGTGCCGAACGAGTGTGCGGATCACTGTCCGAGCACGGCGGGTGCGGTCCGGTGCTGGCCCGGCGGGCCCGCTGGAGTTTCCTGGTGATTCCGGACGGCCGGCCCGGCGGGCAGGTCTCGGACATATTGCAGCGCCTCGATATCGGCATTCCCTCGGTCGGCGGCGAGATCATGATGCCCACCAGCCTGGGTCGATGGACCCGCGAGGGCTGTCACTGGATTGTGGCGCCGGCGCCCGATCTCGAACTTCCACCCCTTTCGAAAGTCGTCACGACTGCACTGGCGGTGGGAAGAGGCGGCGAGGACTGAACCCGCAGACCGGTTCTCGCTGCCGCGGATCCGGGTCCGTCTCGTTGCCTGTCGGAGGCGGACCCGGATTCGGAACATGAGATATTTCAGATTCGGCCCAATTGTGACACGACACTGTTTACGATTGACCGATGAAGCTCCAGCGCCTTACCGCGGTATCCGCTCTGGTCGTCGGCGCCCTGACCGCCGGCACAGCCGCCGTGCATGCCGATCCGGGCCCCGCGCCCGCACCGTCGGCCATCAAGTACTCGGTGAAGCTCGTCGACAAGACCGTGGTGGCAACCCTGCAGGGCGGCACCTTCCGGCTTGCCGAGGACGGCAGGTCCTATGCCGTCACCGATGCCCACGGTGCCACCGTCGTCTCCCTGCCGACCGAGATCCGGCTCGCCGACACCGCGATTCCGGTGAAATCGGTTATCGGCCACGACGACACCGTGCTCGAACTGACTCCCGAGCGCACCGTCACGGTCGAACACCCCGGCAGTGCCGTGCGGCCGATCGCCTCCGCGATGGAGAACCACAAGGCGTTGAACGACTTCGACACCAATTTCGGTATCGCCACCGCGGTGGGCACCTTCCTGGGGACCGCCGTCGGCGCCATCGTCGGGGGCATCACCGGTTGCATTCTCGGCCTGCCGCTGCTGGGTCTGGGCTGCATTCCGGCGGCCGTCGCGGGCGCCGGAATCGGCGGAGTGCTGGGCACGATCGTGATCGGCGGGCCCGCATTGGCGATCACCGGGTTCGATGTGATCAATACGCTGTCCGCGGCCCCGGGCACCACCAAATGGGCTGACGACAAGTAACTTTCACGGCGCGGATCGGGGCGCCAGGGTGTCGTACCCGATCCGAATTCCGCATTTGTGATTATCCCCAGTATTGGGGCTTCGCCTGCGCGCGCGGGTCACATAGTGTATCGGGCGCACCTGCGTGACGCTGAGTGGTGACTCCGGCCGGAATCACCCGATCCGCAGGGCGGCGGTGTTCGTCGAGGGGGCGAACGCCGAAATCCGATGACGGAATGGGAAATTCGAATGAGAATCCGCAGCCTCACCGCGGCGTCCGCCGTGTTGATCGGCGCAATGACCGCCGGGCTGACCACCGCCCACGCCGATCCGGCTCCCGCGCTGGATCAGTCCGGGATCAAATACTCGGTCAAACTCGTGGATAAAACGGTCGTGGCGACCTTGCAGGGGGGAACCTTCCACTTGGCGCAGGACGAAAAGTCCTATGCCGTCACCGATTCCCACGGCGCGACCGTAGTGTCACTGCCCACCGACGTGCGAGTGGAGCACTCCGATATTCCGGTGAAGCCGGTGCTGAAGAACAACGGCACCGTGCTGGAATTGACTCCGCAGCGCACCATGACCACCGATCACCCCGTCGTGGTCCAGCCGATCGCGTCGCCGGTCGAGAATCAGCGGGCGATGAACGATTTCTCCACTCAGTTCGGAATCGCCACGGCGGTGGGCGGATTCGTCGGCACCGCCATCGGCGTGGTCGTGGGTGGCGTCATCGGCTGTGTCCTGGGCCTGCCGCTGCTGGGCGTCGGCTGCATTCCGGCCGCGATCGCCGGCGCGGGAATCGGTGGCATCCTCGGCACCATCGCCGTCGGCGGACCCGCGCTGGGCATCGCCGGAATGGATTTGGTCAGCACCCTGCAGGCCGCACCGGGAACCAGTAAGTGGGCCCAGCAGCCCACGGGATAATCAAGCAGTTCGATCCGCACGATGGCCGGTCGTTCCCGAAAGGGGCGGCCGGCCAACCGGTTTCGGACTACCCGCGGCGCGGCGCTCGGCCGTGAGCCGATCCCGATACCGGCCGGGCGTCATACCCGTGCTCGCCCGGAAATGGCGATGCAGGTGACTCTGGTCGGCGAAACCGGTAGCGGTGGCGGTGTCCGCGAGAGGGTAACCGTTCTCCAACAGCCTGCGGGCCAGCCGGATGCGGTGCGCGATCTGCACGGCGTGGGGAGTGGTTCCCGTGCGCTCACGGAAAACACGGATCAGGCGGAATTTATCGATACCCGCGGCGCCGGCGAGTTCGTCCAGACCGATATTGCGCGGGGAGTTGTCGCCGAGATAGTCACAAGCGAGCCGGAACGGCCCGTCATCGCGCATGCGCGTGGTCGACGGTGACCCGCGCTTCGCCGAGTGGCGCCCGATGACGGTGTGCAGCCATACCGTGAGCCGTTCGTCACGCTCGAGCCTTGTCGCGGGCTTCTCCAGCACGTGGTGCAGCCGGACGAACTCGGCGGCGAGCCGGGGATCGTCGAGAACCGGATCAGGAAAGGCGACGTCTGCCAGTACGTCCTGTTCACCGCCGAGATGCGCCAGATCGGCGAGCTCGACGATCATCAGACGGCACGACCACGGCCGGTGGGTGACCGAGGTGCCGGAATGCGCGTGCGACGGATCCCAGGCGACCACTCGGCCCGGTGCGACGGTCCGGCGTTCCCGCCCCCGGCGTGCGACCATCGCTTCCCCCGCGACGACGCCGAAGACGTACTCCCCGCGCGGTTCGATCCCGTAACCCGTCGTTCGACCGGCCATGAGCAGGATGCGGCCCGCGTCCGGCGGACGCCGGATCCGGACCTGTTCCACGGCCGACGCGCTCATACCGACATCAATAACGTTCAAGACCGGGGTATTCCGATCGGCCTACTTTTCGGTCCATGTCGATCACAGCGCATATTGTCGTGGCGGGCGCCGACCGTGCCGCCGCCTTCTACCACCGGGCCTTCGGAGCCGAGGAGCTCAGCCGAATTCCGACCCCGGACGGAAGGTTGATGTCGGTGGTACTCGGCATCGGGGACGGACGGCTGCACCTGGCGGATGAATTTCCGGAGATGGGTGTGCTCGCGCCGCCGTCCATCGGCGGCACCGCGGTGGTACTCGCGCTCGAGGTGGCCGATGCGGAGGCGGCATTCGCCGCGGCGGTAGCCGCCGGTGCCGAAGTCCGGACGCCGCTGCAGGAGACGTTCTGGGGGGAGCTGCACGGCCAAGTCGAGGATCCGTTCGGACACCGATGGAATATCGGCCGGCAGGTCCGAGAGGTGCCACATGCGGAGGTGGTGGCGGCTGCCGCGCGACTGTTCGGAGAGCGCGGGCGGTGAAAGAGATCGGGGGCGGTGAAGAGATCGGGGGCGGTGAAGAGATCGGGGGCGGTGAAGAGATCGGGGGCGGTGAAAGAGATCGGGGGCGCTGCCGTATCGGCAGCGCCCCCGACTCGGTTCGCGGTGTTACTTCTTGCGGCCCGGGGCTTTCGCTCCGGCCTTGAAGCCGAGGCCACCCGGCTTGGCGGCCGGGGGCGCCACGGATCCGTTGCCCTCGGCGCCGGCCGATTCGGTGCTCGCGGTCGAATCCTCGGCGTCCGGGGTCGCCGGGGTCGCCGGGGTCTGCTCCGCGCTCGCCGGCGCGGCGCCCGCGCCGTTGCCGGCGCTATCGGATTCCGTTGCGGGAGCGGGCTCGGTGGCGGGCTTCGCCGCACCCGGAGCCTTCGGGCCGGGGCGCTTGAAGCCGGACTTCATCGCCAAGCCCTTGGGTGCCACCGTGGGCTTGGTCTCGGTGGGACCGGAGGCGGCCGGAGTCGCCGCATCCGATGTCGTCTCCCTCGACGGTGCCTCGGCCGCAGCGGTTTCCGGTGCGGCGGTATTCGCGACCTCGGCTTCCGGAGCCTCGGCCGCCTTGGCGCCCGGAGCCTTGGCCTTGCCCTTCATGGCCAGGCCCTTGCCACCGGGAGCCTTGGCGGCACCCTTCATCGCCAGACCGCCCGGCTTGGCGGCCGGCGCGGCCGGCGCCTCGGAGCTCTCCGTGGCCGGAGTCTCGGCCGTGGATGCTTCCGCCGCGGGTTCCCGCGCGGGCTCCGGAGTCGCCTTGGCGCCCGGGGCTTTCGCCGCGCCCTTCATGGCCAGACCCTTGCCGCCAGGTGCCTTCGCCGGGCCCTTCATGGCCAGGCCACCGGGCTTGGCGGTCGGGGTGGCGGGCGCCTCGGAGGTCTCCGTGGCCTCCGTGGTCTCCGTGGCCTCCGTCTCCGCGGGCGCGCCGGCGCCCGGAGCCTTGGCCGCGCCCTTCATCGCCAGGCCCTTGCCACCCGGTGCCTTACCGCCGCCCTTCATGGCCAAGCCGCCACCGCCGGGTGCCTTGCCGCCGCCCTTCATCGCGAGGCCCTTCCCGGCAGCCGGTGCGGCCTGCTCGGCGGGTTCCGCTGCCGCCTCGGCCACTTCGGCCTCGGCCGGGGCTTCGGCAGGTGTCTCAGCGACCGGTTCGGGAGCCTGCTTCGGCTGCTGGATCACCTTCAGGTTCTCCGACAGCGTGGCCGGTTCGACCCGCTCGATGGAATTCAGCATCAGCTGCGCGACATCGACGACCTCGACGGCCTGGCCGGCCTCACCCGAGTCCTTGCGAGCGGTCACGCCATCGGTGAGCATCACGCGGCAGAACGGGCAGCCGGTGGCGATCAGGCCAGAATCGGAACCGCCGGCAGCGTCTTTCAGGGCCGCCAGTGCCTCATCGGTGCGGTCCAGGTTGATCCGCTTACCGAGTTGCTCCTCCATCCACATGCGGGCACCACCGGCGCCACAGCACATGGATCGCTCACCGTGCCGCGGCATCTCGGTGACGGCCGCGCCGGAGGCGGCCATCAGCTCACGGGGCGCGTTGTAGATCTTGTTGTGCCGGCCCAGGTAGCAGGGGTCGTGGTAAGTGACCTTCTCCGACACCGGCTTGACCCGGATCAGCTGCTTCTGCCGCACCAGACGGTTCAGCAGCTGAGTGTGGTGCACGACCTCGTAGCTGCCGCCGACCTGCGGGTACTCGTTGTTGAGCGCGTTGAAGCAGTGCGCACAGGTGACGACGATCTTCTTCTTCGACTGTTCGACACCCTCGAACACCGAATTCAGCGTCTCGATGTTCTGCATCGCCAACTGCTGGAACAGGAATTCGTTACCCGCGCGCCGGGCCGAGTCACCGGTACAGGTTTCCTCCGCGCCCAGCACCATGAATTTCACACCCGCGGTGGCGAGCAGTTCGGCGACCGCCTTGGTGGTCTTCTTCGCCCGGTCCTCGTAAGCACCGGCACAGCCGACCCAGAACAGGTATTCGTACCCCTCGAAGGTCTCGGCATCCTGGCCGAACACCGGAATGTCGAAGTCCAGCTCCGACATCCAGTTCAGCCGGTCCTTGGCGTTCTGGCCCCAGGGGTTGCCCTTGTTCTCCAGGTTCTTGAACAGCCCGGCGAGCTCGGACGGGAACTCCGATTCGATCAGCACCTGGTAGCGGCGCATATCGATGATGTGGTCGACGTGCTCGATATCCACCGGGCACTGCTCGACGCAGGCGCCGCAGGTGGTGCAGCTCCACAGCACCTCGGGATCGATGATGCCGCTGACGTCCTCGCCACCGACCAGCGGACGCTCGGCCTCGGCGCGCGCGGCCTCGGAGATCCGGGCCAGCGCGGCCTCGTCCGGCTTACCTTCGGCGTCGACCAGGCCGACCTCGTCGCCGCCCATATCCTTGCGGCCACCCGCGAGCAGATACGGCGCCTTGGCCGCACCGTGGTCGCGCAGCGACATGATCAGCAGCTTCGGCGACAGCGGCTTGGCGGTGTTCCACGCCGGGCACTGGCTCTGGCAGCGGCCACATTCGGTGCAGGTGGTGAAGTCCAGCCAGCCCTTCCAGGAGAAGTCCTCGATCCGGCCGGCGCCCAGGGTGTCGGTATCGGGATCGACGTTCTCCATATCCAGGGCGCGGCCCTTGGACATCATCGGCTTGGCCGCACCGAGGGCGACGCCACCGTCGTCCTCGCGCTTGAAGTAGATGTTGAAGAAGGCCGCGAACCGGTGCCACGCCACACCCCAGGTGATGTTGCGGCCCACGAAGTACAGGAACGCCATACCCGACATCAGCTTGACGAAGGCGAAGATCGACACCATCGTCACGTTGGCGGGAAGCAGTTCGGCGATCTGCCCGGTGAAGAAGTCGGTCCAGTGGTGTTCGCCTTCGAGAGCGAGCACACCCGCCTTCACCATGACCATGCCGATGCCCTCCAACAGGACGATCGCCTCGATCACGTACGCGGGCGCGAACTTGGAGCCGCTGAAGCGGGACAGACGCTGTGGAACACGGGGATGGTTCAGCTGGCGGATGATGATCAGCGCGACGATGCCGACCACGGTCGCGATGCCCAGGATCTCGTCACCGAGGTGGAACCACCAGGTATTGCCGATCAGTGGCCAGGCGAAGGTCGGCTTGAAGGTCTGACCGTAGGCCTCGAACCAGAACTGAGCGCCGGCGAGGAAGCCGATCATCACCAGCCAGTGGGCCCAGCCCACCGTCCGGAATTTGTTCATGCGGGTGTGCGCGATGAACTCGACCAGCATCTGTTTGAAACGCGGGAAGAACGGCCGCCAGCGATCTGGCGCGGGCTGACCGACCCGGATCGCGCTGACGATCTTCCACGCGCCGCTGATGAACGCGGCCCAAGCCACCAGGCTGAGCAGCGCTCCAATCGTGCCCAGCGTCACTGTCAGGGCATTCATGTCGCGACCTTCCTTCGGTTCCACGAGCATTTCGGCGACCGGGCTGAGGTCGCCGTTGGTTGCACGTATCGTAACGGGCAGTAAGTTACCCGCCGGTAACTTATTTGTCCACCCTATGATCGCGAATGACCCAGCGCAGGTGGTGTGGCCCATTCGCGGCTGCGGTGTGACCGGACTCACGCCTTGTTCTGCGGGTTCGGTGTGGCCGCGGTCGACTCATACGGTAAATCCCGGCAAATCCGTCCGACGAGCCAGGACAGGCTTAGTCGACCCGGGTCCGAATCGTCAGGAAATTCCGCGCTAATTGTTAGGGCGCATAACAAATCTCGCTTTCTGTCGGGGAATTCGACTAAGCTCACGGCGTCCTGCTTGCTGTGTGCACCTTCACACTGCTCGGGGAGGTCCGTCGGGTTTGAAATCGGGATTTCGCAGCCTGATGGATGCGTGGGCTCTCGCGGAGAAGTTGCGTGTGGCAAACCCTGATGACGGATTGGAAACCGAATGAAGCTCCGCAGAGGTACTGCGGTCGCCGCTATGGTCATCGGCGCAATGACCGCCGCGTTGGGAACCGCCAACGCCGACCCGGTGCCGGCTCCGGCGCCTGCGCCCGACGCCGCGAAGCCGGGTATCGATTACTCGGCCAAGCTGGTCGACAAGACGGTTGTCACCAAGCTCAAGAACGGCACGTTCGAACTCGTCGAGAAGCAAGGTGCCACTCCCGACCAGAAACAGCAGGTCGTCGACATCAAGGATCCGGCCGGCAATGTCGCGCTGGAGATGCCGGTCGACTTCCGCATCGCGGGGATACCGATTCCGGTCAAGTCGGTGCTCAAGGAAGCCGGCACCGTCCTGGAACTGACCCCGGACAAGCCCGGCAATGTCGATCTGACCAAGCCGGTCGCCGCGGCCCCGGTGGCCGCTGTCGTGGACACCAAGGCCGGTCAGCAGACGGCCATCAAGGCCGATAAGCCGGTGCTCAAGGATGTCGCCTCGCCGATCGAGGATCAGCGGGCGATGAGCGACTTCGCCACGAAATTCGGCCTGGCGACCGCGATCGGCGGCTTCGTCGGCACCGCGATCGGCGCGGCAATCGGCTGTGTCGTCACGCTGCCCGTCGGCTGCATCCCCGGTCTGGTGACCGGCGCCGGTGTCGGCGGCATCGTCGGCACCGTCGCGGCCGGTGGCCCGACCCTGGTCGCCGCAGGTGTCGACCTGCTCAGCACCATGCAGGCGGCCGACGGCACCACCCAGTGGTCGGATGCGGCCATGGCGGCGGCCAGCGGTCAGCAGCCGGCCGGTCAGCAGGCCGCTGCCCAGCAGCAGCCCGCGAACCAGCCCAAGTAACACAGCACCAACACCGGACGGCCCGTCTTCCCCCGGGGAGGCGGGCCGTCGGCGTCTGCGCGGTCGGTCTCAATCCTCCCGGGCGCGATCCAGCGCCACCCGGCCGCTGAAGCGCACCTCGCCGAGCGGTTCGCCGAGTTCGGCGAAGGATCGCTCGGCGATGACGAACTGCCCATCCTCGCCGACCAGGAGCACCGTGCTGCAACGGGTTCCGTGCCAGGTGTCGGCCACGAAGCGGGCCGAGACCGATCGCTCACGGTCCCATGGCAGTCCGGTGTGCGGCAGTTCGGTATCCGGCGCGATGGTGCGGTCGGCGAGCACGTCGAAATAGTCGTTCACGTCCCGGGAGCCGAGGACCGCGTCCAGATCGCGCAATCCGTCGCGGACCTTCGGCCAGGCGGCGGCGCCGGTATCGGTGCGGACCTCGAGCGATGCCGCACCGGGGCCGGCCGATCCGAGCAGCGCGGCATTGGACAGTCCGTGCAGGCCCGGCGGCAGTTCCAGCGGTGTGTTCCCGCTGCGGTTACTGTGCCACCACAGCGTCTCCAGATCCGAGACCAGCAGGTTGTATCCGTTGTAGTCGTCGGTATCGGCCGCGGTGGCTCGGACGAACTTCTCCGGCGCCGGGGACCCGCTCAGATAGTCCATCAGCAGGGCGCCGCGGGAGCGGGCATCGGTGCGCCCCTCGGCCGGGCCCCGCACATTGGTGACGGTGGCGAACCGCCCGGCCTCCGGAACCAGCCCCAGCCAGGTACCGGGGACGCCGCTCGGGGCGCCCAGATCGCGGCCGGCCAGGAGGCCGGGACGCTCCGGCCACCACCGCATCGATTCGGTTGGGCGCGTGTAGAACTCATCTCGGTTGGCCGCGATGATCAGCCGGAGATCCGGATGTGCGCGCCACCCGAGTAAAACCAGACACATATTTCCAGCATGCACCAGCCACCGCTGTCGCAGTACCACCCGGATACTGCCGCTGAGCTGCCTCACCTCCGGCGCGAAGGGGCCTGGAACACGACAAAGGCCCGGCAGTGCCGCCGGGCCTTCGTCGGGCTGGATAGCTCAGTTGGTGCGAACCCGCAGGCCGGGGTTGTCCGAGAGCACCTGATTCACCGGCTGCGCGAACAGCTGGGGGGCGTCGCCGGTCAGCGCGCCGATCAGGTTCGGGATCTCGCAGATCGGGTAGTCGGCCACCGAGGAGGCGCTGGAAATGCCCAGGGCCATGGTGCCGGTGACGATCGTGCCGCCCGAATCACCCGGCAGCGCGCAGATGTTCGCCGAGAACGACTGGGTCAGATCCCGGTCGCCGACCTGCACGGTCTGATCCACGGCATTGACCACGCCGCAGCTGAATCCGGTGCGCGAACCCGACTTGCAGACCGGGGCGCCCACCACCGGATCCGCCACACCGGTGATCGCGATCGGCGCCGCACCCGGCACTCGGACCAGGTTGTTGGCGAAGCGGTCCCGCGCGCCCGCATCGATCGAGACGATCGAGTAGTCCTGGTTGCCCAGCACCGACTTCTGGAAGGTGCCCAGCTGCGCGCCGACGTGGTTGCCCGGCAGCAGTTCGAACATGGCCGGGGCGTTCGCGGTGCCGGCGGCCGGGATGTTCGGATCACAGTGGCCGGCGGTGATGTTCACCGGATTGCCGTTGCGGTCCACACCGTTGAAGCCGGTCGAGCAGACCAGCTGCATCTTGCCGGCCACCGAGGCGTAGGCGTCGCCGCCCGCACGAGGCGCGTTGGGCTGCTCACCGGCGATCGGCTGCGCCTGCGGATCGGACTCCGGCGGGCCCACCGGGGGCGCCGCCATCACGATCACGTGCGCCGGGTCGACGAAGCCCGGCATCGGCACACCGGCCTTGTCCACGCGCACGGCGATGCTGTTGTTGACCGTGTCGACGACCACTCCGCGCACCGCCTGCACGACCGCCTCCGGCTGGCCCGACAGCCACTGCTGGAAAGCGTTCTTCTCGCTGCGGAGCACGGTCTGGCTCTTGGCGACGTCCTTCACGGCGAATCCGGCGTCCTGCGCGGACTTCCTGGCGTCGTCGGACCCCTGGCCCGGAGCCAGCGCGACCACGGCCTTGCCGGCGTCGTCGAGCCACGCGCCCGCGAACGCCTGCGGGAACTGACGCTGTGCGGTGGTCGCGAAGGTCCCCAGGTGCTGGGCCACGTCCGCGCGATGCAGATACTCCTGCGGCGAGATCTTCAGATCGCGCTGCACTGCCGAGATCAGGTCGGCGGGCAGGTTCGGGGCCGGAGCGGGCGCCGGGTCGGCGGACGAGGTCGCCGCGAGCGGCCCGAGAACCAGAACCGCCGCCGAGGCGGCGACAGCCGCGCTACGGAGGCGGGTGCGCGGGGCTCGTCCCGCGGCGGACGACAGTCGGATGCGTGGCAGGAGCATGAGGCGACTATATGGGGTTTGCGCGGCTATGCCTACTTGTCGCGGAGTTCGGCCGTAACCACACCCGGAGTACCGGATATGCGGGCACGCGACATCACCGGTAGACCAGCCGCGCGACCCCGGAATCAGCCGGCGTTCGGCCGCGTCCGGACGGTGATTCCCGAGCCGAGCCCGCCGCCGGAATTGGCGTCGATATCGGTGAGGATCTGCCGGATCGGGATGCCCAGCGTCGCGGTACCGCCGTAGGCCGCCAGATCCATGTTCGCGGACCGGCAATCGGGTGCGTCGGCGGCGTTGGAACCGCTGGTGATACCCAGGGCGAGGGTGCCCGAGACGATGGCGCCGCCGCTGTCACCGCCGAGGGTGCAGGCCGAACTCGCGAAACCGCGGACCGTCTTGGATTCGCCCTCCGTGGTGAACAACTGTGTCTCGACCCGATCGGCGACCACGTAACCGCAGGTGAACGTCGAGGACTGGCCGGACTTGCAGATCGGAGCGCCGGTGATCGGCTCGGCGGTGCCGGTGACCGTCACGGTGGTGCCGTTGGCGCCGCGCACCGACGGCTGGTCCATCCCCGCGCCCACGGCCTTGTCGTTGAGTTTGATCACCGAGTAGTCGAGTCCGGTATTGCCGCCCAGTTGCGCCTTGACGAAGGTGCCGAACTGCTGGCTGGCCTTCAGATTGCGCACATTGGGCAGATAGACACCGGCCGTGCCGTCGCCCTTGCCCAGGTTCGGATCGCAGTGTCCGGCACTGATATTCAGCGCGTTCCCGGCGGCGTCGACGCTGTTGAATCCGAACGAGCACACATCCACCGACTTCAACGCGGAATCGTCGAGGGAGGTGGGAGCGCTGATGTAGGTGTCACCCCCCATCGGGCGGTGTTCGACCGGACCGCCGCCGTCCGGCGACAGTACGACCTTGATGTTGGCGATCAGGGTCGGCAGGTTCAGCAGATGTCCGGCGGGTGTGTTGGCCATGGTCAGTACGAGCTGGCTGTTCAGGAAATCGATGGCGACCGAGTTGATTCCGGACGACAGCTCGCGCGGCAGCCCGCCGACCCACTTGACCAGCTGATCGAGCGAGGTCTCCAGATTATCGGCCGAAATCGGCGCCAAGCGGGTCTGATAACCGGCGGAGTTGGCGATCCGGGCGGCGTCGAGTGAGGTGACCGCCATGATGGGCTTACCGTCGGCGCCCATCCAGGCACCGGCGAAGGCTTCGGGATGTTCGGAGCGGAATCCGTGGGCGTAGTCACGCAATTGCTGTGCGCGGGCGGCGCGGTCCAGATATTCGGCGGGCGACATCTTCAGATCGCGGCCGATGGCCTGCACCAGTTCGGGCGGCAGCTGATCGGCGGGCAGCTGGGCCACGGCCGGATCCGCGAGGGCCGGCGAGGTGGCGATCCACGGGCCGAGAAGAAGGGCCGAAGCGAGGGCGGCAGCCGCTGCTTTCACCGACGCGCGTGCCACCGAGGCGCGTCCGACCTTGGCGCGACGCGCCGCCAACTTGCGCATGGAGTCCCTTCGTCAGGCACATTTCGTGCCGGCCACCCGTGGGCGGTAAACCATTGGGTGGCAACAGCCCTCGACGATCAAGCAGACCGCTCCTCCGGCGGGTAGTACGCCTACGACCGGTCAGCGCATCACTTTAGGGCACAACGGCGTGAGTTTCGCTACGAAACCATCAGGGAGTTGATTTCCACGGTTCCGGAACACCCGACGGCCACTCGAAGCCCGGTACCGAATCGAACGGGTCGGGGGTGGTCGTGGTGGTTCGCGGTCGGGTGGAGGGCCGCTGCCGGGTGGTGGATTCCGGTGTGGTGGTCGGAGTCCGGCCGACGGTGCTCGTCGGCGGGGGTGCCGGCGTGGTGGTGGTCGTCGGCGCCTCGGTGTATTCCGGCGCCGCCGGTTCCGGTGCGACCGCGGTGGCCGGCGGCGGGGGCGGGGGTGGCGCCTGGACGGTGGTGGTGATCGACGGGTGCGCCTCGGCCTCACCGGAGACCGAGGTGCCGGGCTGCTGTGACGCGGTGTCCCCGGGCAGCAGTACAGCGGCGGCGACCCCGCCGAGGGCCAGGCCCACCAGTGCGGCGGCCGCGGCGATCAGCAGCGGGGTGCGGCGATTCTTCTTCGGTTCGGCCGGTACCTCCGCCGGGGCCGCCTTGGTGGCCGCGACGGTCATCGGCTCCGGTACGGGTGTTTCCTGCGGCACCGGAATCGCCGCCGAATATGCCTGCGCGGTGGCGGCGGGCGCCGGTACCGCGGGCAGGACATCGGTGACCACCAGCGCGTTCTCGGCGCCGGCCGGATCGGGTGGGGTGGCGCCGGCCGGGGTCGACAGGACCGCGGCCAAGGCGGCGCGGGCGGCATCGCGGGCGTGGCCTCGGCCGTCCTCGGCCGCCGGCAGATCGCCCTCGCTTACCAGGACCACCGAGCGCAGGCCCAGGTAGTCCAGGGCCTCGCGCACACCGCGAATATGCTCGGGCGGCCAGTCGGCCGGGTGGGTCGCGTAGAACTCCGCCGGTCCGTTCAAATGATCGGCGGCCAGGTTGATCAGGCAGAAGATGGCGGTCGCGAGCAGATCCTCGGCACGGTAGGCCTCACCCGCGTCCACCGGGATACCGGCGGGATCGCCCACAGCGCGGACGAATCCGGTGATCGAGTGGGAATGGCCCGGGGGCGCCTCACCACCGAGCGCGGTATCCCCGTCGTCGGACATGTGCAGAACCGACTCGCGGGTGATGTACAGGGGTTCGGGTGTGTCATCGGATTCGCCACCACTGGCGACTATCGCCGCGATGCACTCGTCCTCGGCGATCCGCAGGCCCACCCCTGTGGCCATCGTCAATACCTCGCTTCGGTGTCTCGAGCGCGGGAATCACACGGCAGGCGAACCGTGCCCCATTGCGCGAAGCATCGACAATAGCTCCGACCGGGATCCGGCCCCGATCCGACGCCGGATCCGCGCGACATGATGCTCCACCGTCTTCGCCGAGATGTACAGCCGAGCGCCGATCTCACGGTAGGTAAGGCCCAGCAGGACCAGCTCGGCGACCTCGCGTTCGCGGTCGCTGAGTACGGACACGGCCGAATCGGCGGGAGCCCCGTCGGGTGCGAGCGCCCGATCGGGCACCGCGGACGGCCGGGCGTCGGCGCGGACTGTGCGAGCGAGCTTCAGCAGTGCGGTGGCCGTCGCGGGATCCCGGGAACTCAGGGCCGCCTCGCTGGCCAGCCGGGCGGCATCCCAGACCATCCCGATCGCCGCCAGCCGCCGCACCGCCGCGGTCACCCGATCCTCGGCGACCTCGCCGCGCAGGACCAGCACCCAGGTGCGTCCGGCGTCGGCCAGGATCGCGGCGTGTGGATCACCCTCCTGCGCAGCGGATTTCAACCGGCGCGCCGGCGGTATCAGTTCGTCGGGGCGCTCGTGCGCGATGGCCGCCTGCAGTTCGTACCAGTGGAAGACGTTCGCCCAGGCCGGCGGATTACCGCAGCGGTGCAACACCTCTCGTGCCGCCTCCACCAGCCGGTTCATCCGCTCCTGATCGCCGAGCCGGATACCGGCCAGCCAGAGTTCCCCGATCGGCAACAGTGCGGGCAGATCGACATCGACCTCGTCGCAGGTCGGCAGGGCCGCTTCCCAGGCCCGCTGCAGGACGCCCGGATCACCGGCGCGGCGGGCGAGACCCACCCGGACACCATGTGCGAGCAGACGATCGCGCGGTGGCAGCGTCTCGGGTGCCAGGCCGACCAGGGTCTCGGCGGCGAGCTGTTCGTCACCGCCGAGCATCGCCGTCCACGCCGTCAGGACCCGGACCGGTGGATCGGCGGGATGCGCGTCACGCAGCGCGTCGGCGGCGCGGCGCGGCTCGCCCATGCTCAGGCAGAGCAGGGTCGCGGCCGTCACCGGTGGGCACGGCAGCATCCGGTCCGCGATCGTCTCGGTGCGGGCGAGCTGGATGAGGGCGGCCGCGGCAGCGGTTGCCGCACCGCGGGATCGTCCGGTGACCGTCTGTGCCAGTGCGGTGGTGAAGCGGTCGGCACGGGTATTGGTCTCGGTCGGGGGCCGCTGTGCCGCCGCGCCCGAGGCCGCGATCGCCTCGTCGGCCGCGCCACGCAAGTAGAACACCGCCGCGGCATCGCTGCGATCCGCGTCGGAGCGGGTCGCGGCGAGCCAGGAGTACAGGTGCGCCGCGCGATCGACCAGTCCGCGCCGGGCCTGGATGTTCGCGCAGATCCGCACGGCGGCCGACAGTTGCGCATCGGTGGTGTCGTCGGCGTCCAGGACCGGCTCGGCCAAGCGCAGGGCCCCCTCGTCGTCACCGGCACGCACCGCCGCGGTCGCGCGCGGGATCGCGATCGCCTGGGCGGGATAGCCTCCCGCGACCGCCGCGGTGTAGTAGCGGCTCGCCTCGTCGCCGGCGTTCTCGGCCGCGGCACGCAGGAATTCGGCGAGTCGGTCATCGCGCACACCGGATTCGGCGAGCAACAGCGCGGTGTGGTCGCGCAGCAGGCCGGACTCCAGCCGGGCGGCGAGCAGACGTCGCTGGATCGACACGAAGCGCCGCTCGCCGACCAGGGTGCGCAGCGGTTCGATGGCCGGCGCCAGCAGCAGGTCGGCATCGGTGATCAGGGCGCCGGCACGGGCCCGGTCGACGAATCCGATCGCGACGTCCTCGTCGATGGCGAGCACGTCGGCCAGTTCGCCGGGATCCAGACCGGCGCCGGTGGTGGCGACGGCGAGAACCTCCAGTAGCCGAGGTTCGGTGTCGTCGAGAAGAGTGCGCGCCCAGGCGGTTACCGCCTCCTCGACCGCCTCGATACCGCCGTCCATCCGGGCGGCGCAGGCAGCGGTGAGCGCCGCGGTCACGCCGCCCGGAATGCCGCCGGTGAGCCGGTGGACGTGTTCGACGACCGGACGCGGCACCGTCATTCCCAATTCCCGTGCGAACGGGCCGATATCGGAGAAGCTCAGCGGGCGGAGCTCGAGAATCCGGCCGCGCCGCGACACCGCATCGGACAGGGCGCGCAGCGCGGTGTCGTGCGGCTGCGGCCGGGTGGCGATGATCAGGGTGCGGGAATCCGATTCCACCGCGGCCAACAGTTTGTCCATCTGGAACTGGTCCAGGGTGTGGGCATCGTCGACGATGACCGCGGAGTTGGCGTCCGCGGGTGTCGTCGCGCTCGCGTCGTCGCGGCAGCCGATACCCCGGCGGCGCAATCGATTCCGGATGGCGGCGAGCAACTCCGACTTCCCGGTACCGCAGCGGCCCCGGATCAGATAGACGAGCGGATCCGGAGACTCCGAATCCAGCTCACGAAGAATGTCGCGGGCGCCGGGCAGGGCGCCGAGTGCGAGCGTCACGGTACCGGCCACGGTCCTCGTTTCCTCAGTTGTCCTGGTGTGGGAGCACTTTGCCCGGCACCTGCAACACGGTGCCGACGGTGTTGCCGACCTGGTCCAACCCGTTGTTCAGGGTGTTGCCCAGCGAACTGCCGGGCGCACTCGGTTGCGAGGGCTGGGAGGGCGCCGACGGCGCCGACGGCACCGATGGCGGTTGTGCGGCCGTCTGCGGGGGCGACTGCGGTGACGGCGAGTTCGGTGCGGGTGCGTTGGGAGCGGGTGCGTTCTGCGCCGGCACGTCCGCCGCGGGGGCGGGCGCCGCCGCGTTCGGCGCCGCCACGGTGCCCGGGCCATCGGCCGCCGGGGTGTTCACCGTCGCCGCGTTGGGCGCGGCGGCACCTGGGACGGAGGGGTTCCGGCCGGACGAATCGACCTGCGGCGCACCGGATTTCGCATCCTGCACGGGAACGACCCCCGCAACGGCCGAGTGTGCGGAGGCGGTCGTGGGCGCCACCGAGGTGGCCGCCGCGGGCGCGGGTGTCGACGAGGGGCCACTCGCGGTGCCCAAGGCCAGGGTCCCGGTCGCGAGCGCACCCACCGCGATCGCGGCTCCGGCGAGGAAGGTGGCTCGCCGCCACCGGCCGGAACCGCCCGGGGCGGCGGTATCGGCAGGCGGCGGTTCGATCGTGGTCCGGGCGTCGATCGGGGCCGGCGCCGTCGTCTGGACCTCATCCGAAACGATCTGCGGGATGGCGCTTTCCGAGACCGCCAGCGCCTGTGTCGCCGGGGTGGCGGCTTCGGTTTCGGACCACAGATCCGCGGCGAGCAGCGCGGCGCCGCGCGCGCTGATCGATCCGGGATCGTCGATCGGGGCCAGGGGAACGGCGAATGCGCCGGAGACCACCTCGGTCAGCAGGCCGATCGAGGCGCCACCGCCGGTGAGCAGGATTCGCCCGACCTCGTCGATGCCGATACCCGCCCGCCGTACCGCCTCGTGCACGAGCGCCATCGATTCGGTCAGCGGGGCGCGGAGCAGGTCCTCCCACTCGTCGCGGACCAGCCGGACGTCACGGGCGGTGCCGGCCAGCCGCACCGGGACGGTCGTCGCGGTATTGGCGGAAAGGTGGTGTTTGGCGGCGGCGCAACGGTTTCTGAGGACCGCCAATTCTTGTTCGACAACCGGGTCGAAGGGGTCGAAATCCCTTTCTCCCAACGCGTTTGCCAGCACGTAGCGCATGGTCAGGAGATCGAATTCCGCGCCGGAGATGCCGGTCGCGCGAACAGGCTCGCCGAGTAGGCCCGAGTGTGGGCCCGAACCCACCACCGACACCGTCGTGCCGGTCGCGCCGAGATCGTAGACGACCACCGGGGTCTCGGGCGGGAGTGCGGTCCGGGCTTCGGCCCGGCGCAGTGCGGCGAGAGGTTCCGGGACCAGTACCACCGCATCGGATCCGGCCCGCGCGAGTGCCTGCCGTTGGGCCTCGACGGTGTGCGCCGACCACCACGCGGGCACGGTGGCGACCGCGGACACCGGATCGAAATCGGCCACGACCTGGCTGATCGTGTCCGCCACGAGATCGGCGGCGGCAACCGAGGAACCGTCGGGCAGCAGGATGTCGACCGGATCGCCCACGCGGGACAACACATTCTCCGACAATTCCGGCATCGATCCGGCGCGATGCCGGCGAATGTGAACAGAGATATTTTCCGGGTCGGCGCTCGCGGTCGCGGAGCCGGTCGCGGCCACTGTGCGCGACGACCCGACCGTGATGCCGAGCGTCAGGCCCTGAGTCATTCGGGAACCCCTGTCGTTGAAATTCGCGGTCGTCACGACCTAACACCGGTGTCGGTTGCCGGAGTGCGGGCGTTACCGCCGATCCGCGAGGTTCAGGGAAATTCCCCTAATGTCGCGGATTCCCCTATCGCGCCCATTGTGGAAATTGAGGGATTCACCCCGATTCACGTAACGCCGGGCGTTCTTAGCGTGAAAGGCAATTCGACTGCTGCGGATCGCCCGATGGTCCGCCGATCCAGGAGACGATCTGCGATGACCCCCAACGCCATTCTCGAATTCATCCTCACGTTGCTCCGCGACCACGAGGCCGCGGTCGGCTACTGCGCGAATCCATCCGAATCGCTGTGCGCGGCCGGACTGGAGGCCGTGACGCCGGAGGACATCGCCGCCGTCGCGCCGATGGTCGCCGAATCCGCCCTGGTCACGGGCGGCTCGCAGCTGGCGGCCATCGTGGCGGCGGGCGGTGGTGCGGGCGTCGCGGCCGGCGCCGGCGGTACCGCGGCCGCGACCACCGAGGCCAATCTGGGCGCGGGTGCCGCGCTCGGTGGTGAGACCGGCATCGAAGCCGGGACCGGACTGGGCATCGGGCTCGGGGCGGGCGGCGGCCTGGGGGCG
Organism: Nocardia spumae; assembly: GCF_020733635.1. NCBI lineage: Bacteria > Bacillati > Actinomycetota > Actinomycetes > Mycobacteriales > Nocardiaceae > Nocardia > Nocardia spumae. The sequence goes on from NZ_JAJFZL010000001.1 coordinate 582,298, forward strand.
GATCTAGGCGCGGGCCTGGCCACCGGACTCGGTGCCGCGGCGTCGGTCGGTGCCGGGCTCGAAGCCGGTCTCACCGCGGGGCTCGGAGCGCTGACCGGAGTCGCGGTCGGCCTGGGCACCGCGGTGTCCGGGTCCGGGCAGGTCGGAATAGACCTCGGTCTCTCGGCCGGAGCGACCGGCGTCGCCGATGCCGTCACCCAAGCGGGTGCGAACCTGTCCGCCGAGCTCAGCGCCGGTATCCAGTCCGGAATCGACGTTGCCGCGGATACCGGCGCCGGCCTCGGCGCGCAGCTGGGTGGCGCGCTCAGCGGTGCCGCACAGGCGGGCGCCGGGCTGGGCGCGCAGGTGGGCAGCGCCTTCGAAGGCGCGGCCCAGGCCGGTGCGGGTCTCGGTGCCGCACTCGGCGGTGCGGCCGGTGCGGGGATCGGTGGCGCGCTCGGCGCCGGAACCGGGCTGGGCGCGGGACTCGAGACGAGTCTGTCCGGAGCCGCCGTTGCCGCGGCCGGTGCGGGACTGGGCGGCGTGCTGAACGGCGCCACGCAGGTCGGCGATCTCGGCGCTGCTCTCGGCGGCGCCGCACAGGCCGGCACGGATGTGGGCGCCGTGCTGGACGGTGCCGCGAATGCCGGGCTGGGTGCGGCGGCGACCGGTTCCACCGGGCTCGAGACCGGCCTGACCAGCGGGGTGCAGGGCGGGATCGACGGCGGTTCGCAGATCGGTTCCGCCCTGTCCGGTGCGCTGTCCGGTGGTACGGCGGCGGGCGCGCACACCGCCGGTGATCTCTCCACATCGCTGTCGGGCACTGCCGCATCGGGTCTGCATTCGGCCGGTGACCTGTCGAGTTCGCTGTCCGGCTCGGCCGATTCGGCTCTGCACACCGGTGCCGACGCATCGACCGCGTTGTCGGGGTTCGGCGGTGGACTGTCGACGAACCTGTCCGGCTCGGCCGATTCCGGGCTGCATGCCGGAACCGATACCTCGTCGGCGCTGTCGAGTGCGGCCGGGGCCGGGCTGCACTCGGTCGGCGATGCCGCGTCGTCCGCCGCGAGCTCGGCGAGCGGCGATCTGGGATCGACGGCCGCGAGCACCGCGCACGCCGGGCCGGGCGGCGATTCCGCACTGGGCGGCTCAGCCGGGACCTGGTCGGGCGTGGACGTCTCCCATGCCTTCGGATCCGGTATCGACAGCACGCTGTCGGGAAGTGCCCACAGCTCGCTCGGTGGCGGCATCGACACTGCGGGGCACGCGGATTCGGGCCTGTTCGGCGATACCTCCGGTCATGCGTCGACGGTCACCGATACCCATGCCGCCGGTGACATCACCGGCGGATTCCTGCACTGATCACCGTGCGGACGACGAAAGGGATCGGGTGGCAACGGATATGAACACTGTGGTCGCGGCGGATACCGCGGAGGCACCGGCCTCGCCGCTGTCGCGCATTCTCGCCGAAACCATCGCCGCCGCCCGTGCCGCCGATCGCGACGATCTGGTCGGCCGGCTCGAGGTGCTGGCCGACCGGATCCGCGATCCCCGCCGCCGGATCGTGGTGGCGGGCTTGGGCAATCAGGGCAAGAGTCAATTCGTCAACGCCCTGCTGAATCTCGAGATCAGCCCGGTGGGCGACGATGCGACGACCACGGTGCCGATCGTGCTCGCGCACGGTTCCCAGGCCCGCGCGCAGCTGGTGATCGCGGGCGCCTCGGGTGACGAGCGCGATCTCCGGCGAATACCGGTGCCGCTCGAGGAGATTCGCGCCGTCGGCGCGCGGTCGCCACACGGCCGGGTGCTGCGGGTGGAGGTCGAGCTGCCGAATCCGCTGCTGGCCGACGGCGTCGTCGTCATCGACACCCCGCCGGTCGGCGGCCATGCGACGGCCACGTCGGCGGCGGTGCTCGCGCTCGCTCCGGCGGCCGACGCGGTGCTCGTGCTGTCGGACGCGTCCACCGAACTCACCGAACCCGAGGTCGAGTTCCTGCGCCAGGTGCGGCAGTTGTGCCCCGCGGTGGCGCTGGTCCTGAGCAAGATCGATCTGTACCCGCACTGGCGTCAGGTGCTCGAGGCGGACCGATCCCATCTGGAGCGACATCGGCTGGTGCTGCCGATCGTTCCGGTGTCGTCGGTGCTGCGCAGTCATGCGGTGCGCCTGCAGGATCAACAGCTGGGCCGTGAATCCGGATTCGGGGTGCTGTTCGATTTCCTGCGCGAACAGGTGGTGGCGCGGGATCAGGCCGCCGCCCGGCGCGCGGTGGCACTCGACATCTCCGCCGCCGCCGAACATCTCGCGCTGGCGCTCAGCAGCGAACTGGTCGCGTTGCGCGACCCCGCGCGCGGTGCGGCGGCCATCCGGGAACTGCGAACCGCGAAGGCGCAGGCGGAGGATCTGCATCGCCGCACGGCGGCCTGGCAGCAGACCCTCGGCGACGGCATCACCGATCTGGCCGGCGATATCGACCACGATCTTCGAGATCGGTTGCGCACCATCGGCAGAACAGCCGAGGACTGGATCGACGACAACGATCCGGGCCGGCTGTGGGAGCAGCTCGAGCAGTGGCTGACGCAGACCACCGACACCGCTGTCGGCGACAACCTGCTGTGGACCCACCAGCGCGCGATCCATCTCGCCGAGCGGGTGGCCGCCCATTTCCTCGAATTCGGTGCGGTGGATCTGCCCTCGGTGCGGTCCGGATCCGCGGCCGGCGAGACACGGGTGGCCGCGGTGACGCTCGCCGATCTCGAACCCGATCTCGGCCTCGGGCACAAACTGCTCGTCGGAATGCGCGGTTCCTACGGCGGCATGGTGATGGTCGGGCTGGCCAGTACCGTCGCCGGACTGGCCTTGATCAACCCGGTGTCGCTGGGTGCGGGAGTTCTGCTGGGTAGCAAGGCCTTCCGCGACGACAAGCGGGAACGGCTGGCCCGGCGCCGCAGCGAGGCGAAGGGGGCGGTGCGCCGCTATCTCGACGACGTGAGCTTCGAAGCGGGTAAGGAGTCCCGCGATCGCCTGCACCGCATCCATCGCATCCTGCGCGATCACTTCACCGGTATCGCCGATCGCAGTCTGCGGTCGATCAACGATTCGCTGCAGGGCGCGCAGGACGCGGCCGGTGTGGAGACCGCGCAGCGCGACCAGCGGTGCGCGGAACTCGATCGGCAGCTGCGGGTGGTGGCCGAACTGCGGCGCTACGCCGACTCCGTACTGCCGAGCGCCCCCGCGTCCTGAGCCGGCCGTGCCCACCGGGAAACGAGTGGTGGCGCCGCCGCCCGGGCGGCGGCGCCGGCCCGCTCGGGTACCGTAGCGGCGTGAGTTACCAGGTCAGCGACCGGGCGCCCGGGATCGCGGGCGAAGCGCACCTGTTGGTCGCGGCCGCGCGGCAGGCCTTCGCGCCGCATTCGGCCCCGGCGCGGCTGCTCGGCGACTGTGCGCGGCGCCTCGAACAACCGCTGCGCGTGGCGCTGGCCGGTCAGCTCAAAGCCGGAAAGTCGACGTTGCTCAACGCACTGGTGGGTCAGGACATCGCCCCGACCGATGCCACCGAGTGCACTCGGATGGTGACCTGGTACCGGCACGGTTCGGCGCCACGGGTGACGGCCCTGGCCGCGGACGGCGCGCACGCCGATGTGGCGGTACGCCGCACACCCGGTGCCGACGGCCTGCCCGGTGCGCACGGGCTGAGCTTCGATCTGTCGGCTCTGCGCTGGAATACCGCCGGCGATCACGAGGTCGACCACCTGGACGTGCAATGGCCGACGGCCACTCTGGCCCGGACCACCATCATCGATACGCCGGGGACGTCCTCGCTGTCGCGTGAGGTGTCGCTGCGCACCTCCACGCTGCTCGCCCCGGAGCCGGATGCCGCGGTGGCGCTGCCCGAGGCCGACGCGGTGGTGTATCTGCTGCGCCGCCTCGACGCCGCCGATATCGGATTCCTCGAGCGCATCGGTGCGGGACACGAAGAGCAGCAGGGTATCTCGGGTCCGTTGGGAGTGATCGGGGTGGTCTCCCGCGCGGACGAGATCGGTGCGGGCCGTATCGACGCCCTGCATTCGGCCCGGGAGGTATCGGCCCGCTTCGCCACCGAACTGGAGCGAACGGGCCTGTGCCAGGAGGTGATTCCGGTCGCGGGCCTGCTCGCCTTCGCGGCCGCGACCTTGCGTCAACGCGAATTCGATGCCTTCGAGGCCTTGGCCGGTGTGTCGACCGAGGACCTGAGCGTCGCGCTGCTGTCGGCCGACCGGTTCTCGCACCCGGAGCTGCCGCTGCCGGTGCCGGCGCGACTGCGCGCCCACCTCGCCGCCCGCTTCGGTCTGTTCGGCATTCGGATGGCCGTGACCCTGATCCGGCTCGGTGTCCGCGATTCCGCCGCATTGGCGGCGGAATTGGCGCAGCGCAGCGGTGTGGACGAGTTGCGATCGGTGCTCGATACCCAATTCGCGCAGCGCGCCGATCAGTTGAAGGCGCATTCGGCGCTGACCGCGGTCGCGCGCATCGTGGCCGCGCACCCGGGAACTCGTGCCGACGAGTTGCTACCGCGCATCCACAGGCTGTTGGCGGATGTGCACGGATTCGCGGAACTCCGATTGCTCGGCCGACTGCGCACCGACGAACTGCCCCTGCCCGCCGACGATCTCGCGGAGTTGCATCGCCTGATCGGCGGAGCCGGGATCGCGCCGCATCTGCGGCTCGGACTACCCGTGGATTCCGCACCGGACATGCTGCGCACCCGTGCCGTCGCGGCGGTGAACAAATGGCGGGCCCGCGCCCGCCACCCCCTCGCGGATCAGCTCACCACCAACGCGTGCCTGACCGCGGTCCGCAGCGCGGAAGGTCTGGTGGTGCAGTTGCGGGAACCGGAGACCGCGCCACTGCAGCAGGTCCGGCGACCGCCACGCTTCCGGAGCTGAGTGGTCGCACGTGACGTAGGTCACGGCGACGAGCTGTCACAGCGCTCCCCCTCGGGTGTCGAAACCGGATGTAAGGACCGAAAACCGTCGGTCGACGATCCCATCCGAGGACACATCATGCCCACCGTGACGACACTCGATTCCTTCATGACCTACCGCGACACCGGTGCGGGTACGGTGCCCGTGGTCTTCCTGCACGGCAATCCGACCTCGTCCTATCTGTGGCGCAATGTGATTCCGCATGTCGATCCGCTGACCCGCGTGCTGGCGCCCGATCTGATCGGGATGGGGGAATCGGGTAAGCCCGACAGCGGCTATCGGTTCGCCGATCACGCTCGCTATCTCGATGCCTGGTTCGATGAGCTGGAGTTGGACGAGGTGGTGCTCGTCGGGCACGACTGGGGTGGGGCACTGGCCATGGACCGGGCCGCGCGCCATCCCGAGCGGGTGCGCGGGATCGCGGTGCTGGAGACCTTCCTGCGGCCGCTGGCCTGGTCGGATCTGCCGCAACAGGGTCAGGATCTGTTCCGGCGCTTCCGGTCACCCGAGGGGGAGCGAATGATCTTGCAGGACAATATGTTCATCGAGTTCAACCTTCCGTTCGGCGCGAAGAGCCTGACCCCGGCCGATCTGGATGTGTATCGAGCCCCCTACCCGACGCCGGAGTCGCGGCTGCCGATGCTGGTGTGGCCGAGGGAATTACCGCTCGACGGCGAACCGGCCGATGTCGTCGCCGTGATCGAGGACTACGGCCGCTGGATGGCCGCGACCCCGGATATCCCCAAGCTGGTGATGGCTGTGGACAACGGTGTCGGGATGGGCGGGCAGGAGTCGATCGATTGGGCGCGGCGCACATTCGCCGCGGTGGAGGTCGCGAACATCGGCCCCGCCGGACATCACGCGCCCGAGGATCGGCCCGATGCCATCGGCACGGCGGTCGCCGAGTGGGTGAGCCGTCACGGGCTCACCACCCGGCGGGATTCGGCCGGGGAGCTGACAAGCACTCGATGACCTGTGCGGTTGCGCGGTCCGGGAGATCGCCGGACGATCGGTCGATGACCGCCGACCCCGCCGATGAGCACAGACGCGCTACCGAACTGGTCGATCGCGCCGTCGCGGGGGACCGCGGCGCGATCACCGAGGTCGTGCGAACGCTGCAGGATCCGCTGTACCGCTTGGCCCTGCGCATGACCGGCCGTCCCGTCGACGCCGAGGACGCGGTGCAGGAGATCCTGCTGCGCGTGGTCGGCAATCTGGCGAGCTGGCGCGGTGAGGCGAAGCTGTCGACCTGGGCGTATCGCATCGGCGTGAACTATCTGCTGAATCTGCGGCGTCGCAGTCCGCAGGAGGCGGCCCGGCTGGATCTCGACGTCTTCGGCGACAGTTTGCTGGCCGGGCTCGCCGACGACGACTACCGGGGGCCGGAAGCGACCGTGCTCACCCGGGAGGTGCGTTTGGGGTGCAGTCAGGCGATGCTGCAGTGTCTGAGCCGGGACGAGCGGATCGCGTTCGTCCTCGCCGACGTCTTCGAACTGAGTTCCGCCGAGGCGGCCTGGATCCTCGACATTACCGCCGCCGCCTATCGGAAACGGCTGGAGCGAGCCAGAACTCGGCTCGGCAACTTCCTGAACGCCACCTGCGGTGTGGTGAATCCGGCGGGGCCGTGCCGCTGTGCCCGCCGGGTGCCGGCCGCGATCGCCGGCGGCCGGATCGACGCGAATCGTCCGGCCCTGGCGGCCCATCCGGTCGCGGCCGGTGGCCGCACCGCCGAACGAGCCGAACAGCAGATGATCGGCTTGCACGACGCCGCATCGGTCTTTCGCGCCCATCCCGACTACGCGCTGCCGCCGGCGCGGCTCGACGCGATCGCGCGCCTGCTGAACTCCGGACGTTTTCCGATGCTCGATCGCTGAGCGTCACACCTCGATCACTGAACTACCCGGATCCACGAGGATCTTCGCGTGCTTGTCCGGACTGCCCAGTGCGGTGAACGCGTTGTCCACACCGCTGAGCCCCACCGTGCCCGTGATCAGCGGCGCGGGATCGACCTTGCCGTCCGCGAGCATATGCAGGGTGTCGCGGAATTCGCCGGGGTCGTAGCCGAAGGCGAAGCGGAGCTCGATCTCCTTGTTGATCGCCATCGCGGGCCGGAACCGGTCGACCTCCATGCACACCCCCACCACCACGATCCGGGTCGAGGGCGGCGCGGCGGTGAGGAGCTGGTCGATCATGCCGGGGACGCCGACACATTCGAAGACGACCGGACCGGTCGGTGCGGCATCGAGGGTGTGGGCGATGCGGAACAGATACCACCAGGGCAGTTTCGGCACACTGCGCAACCGCGCCATGGCGTCGAAGCCGAGGTTGAGCACATCGGTGACGCCGGAGATCCGGCCCTTGGCGGGATTGGCCTGCCACGGTGATTCCAATGCCGGATCGACCACCACATTGGCGCCGCACTGCCGGGCCAGCTCACGCCGCCGTGGTGAGAAGTCGCTGGCGACAATGTTCTTCACGCCCGAGGCGCGCAGCATGCTGATCACCGCCAGGCCGATCGGGCCGCAGCCGACGACGAACGCCGTCTGCTTGCGCCCCACCCGCCCCTTGCGCACCGCGTGCCAGGCCACCGCCATCGGTTCGGTCAGCGCCGCGTGATCGGTCGACAGTCCGTTGGGAACCGGAAAGGTCATCGACTCCTGGACGACCACCTGCTCGGCGTAGCCGCCGGGCGCCCGCTGCGACAGCCCCGTCAGTTCCGGCTCGCGCCCGTTACGGATGATCGGCAGCGCCACCACCCGGGTGCCGGGCGCCCATCGTTTGCGGCAGTCCGGGCCGTATTCGACTATCTCCCCGCAGAATTCGTGGCCCAGCACCACACGCTGATCGGATCGCATGAAGTTCTGGTAGCCGGTCGCCGCCGCGAGCTCGGCGAGATCGTCGCAGTGCAGACGGGCGTGCAGATCCGAACCGCAGATCCCGCAGCGCGACACCGACAGCAGCACCTGGCCCGGTCCGGGCCTCGGTGCCGGAATGTCGGCGACTTCCAGCTTGCCTTCGGAACACACCACGGCCTTCATATTCGAACGGTACCGCGCAGTCGGGTGGCGCTGCCGCGACTTCGCCCACCTCCACTGTGGCCGGTTCCACTCGGAAGCCGGCCCCTCGGGGCGGCGCCTCCGGCGACTGCCCGAATGAGCTCGTGGCACAGCCGGATCCGTGGGTTGCCCTCCGGTGAGGCGGACCCCGCGCAGACGGGTCGGCCGGCTGTCGGGATCCCTCAACGGTGCGATGCGGCCCTGCGCAGTTCACCGGCGCTCTACCATCCAGGGGTGAGCTCCCGATCGTCCTCTATGCCTGAATCGCCGCGTGCGGCCGCACCGGGGATGCGGGCCCGCGATATGGACCGGGTTCGGGTCCGCGCCCTGCTGGACGCCGCCTATGAGGAGGGGCAGCTCGGCGCCGACGAGTACCACGATCGATCCGACCGGGCCGACGCCGCGAAGACGATCGGGGAACTGCGGCGGCTGGTGGGGGATCTGCAAGCTCCCGCGGGTGTCGCGGGCTGGGCCGAACCGCCCCGCCCGGGGGCCGCGCGGAGCACAGGGCGGTATCCGGCGCGTATCCGGGCTCGGGCCGAGGATCGGGACCGCACCTGCCGCGCCCTCGACGCCGCCTTGGCCGACGGCCAGTTGTCCGCGGACGAGCATGAGGCGCTGACCGCCCTGACCGCCGATGCGAAGACCCTGGGCGATCTGGCGGCCTTGACCGAAGATCTGCAGCGCCCGGCCGAATCGCCGATCGATCCGCGTTCGCGGGCGAATACCCGGGCGGCGTGGCTCACCGGTGCGGCGGCGGTGGTGGCGGTCGCCGCGGCGGTGGGTGGCTATCTGCTGACGCATCGGTCCGCGCCGGTACCCGAACCGGTGGCCGCGCCGGTGCCGCAGCGGGTGGCGCCCGTCGTGGTCGAGACCCCGGATCTCACCACGGCCGCGGGATTCGAGAAGTTCCGCCGGGACTTTCAGGCGAAATTCGGCGATACCACCGTCGACGAGGTGACCCTGTTCCCCGACTACGCATCGATCGACCGGACGTCGGCCGCACAGCCGAATCGGGTTGTCGACTACTCGTATCGCGGTGGCTTCATGGCCACCAGCGCGCCGACGACCCGCTCCGCCGACAAACCGATCTTCGATCTGGCCGGTGTGAACGCGGCCGTACTGGCCGATCTGATCGCCCGCGCCGTCCCGATGCTGAAGGTCGAGGGCGGTGCGGTGAGCCACCTCGACATGGGCATCGACAGCAGCACCGAGGTGCCGACGATCAGCATCTATGTCGGCAACAAATTCAACGAGAGCGGCTACCTGGAGGCCACCCCCGCCGGTGAGCTGATCCGGGCCTACCCGTTCGGCAGATAGGTGCGGATGTGATGGCGGCTTACGAATCGACGGCCAACAGTGGTCTGCGCGTTCGCGATACGGATCGAGTGGATGCGTGCGCACTCCTGGACGCCGCGCGTGACAACGGGCAATTGACCGATGCCGAACATGCCACCCGTACCGCCGCGGCGATGCGGGCGCGCACCTTCGGTGAGGTGGAGGCCGTTGTCGACGATCTGCAGATCCCGGCCAATTTGGTCGACTCGCCCGTGGTCAGTCCAGCCCGGCGCCGGTCGTCGCGTCGCTGGATCGTGGCCGCCGCGGTGGTGGCCGGGGCGGCGTTGATCGGCATGTTCTGCGGCTGGGTGAGCAGCGAGGGCGGTCCGATCGGGAAGCCCGCTCCCGCGGATATGACGACCGCGGCGGGTATCGAATCCTTCCTCGCCGCCTATCGCGCGCATTTCGGTGACCTGTTGGCCGACGATGTCACACTGCATCCGGACAACGCGTCGATCGAGCGACCCGGACAGGGTGATCCGGCGAAGTCCGAAAGGATCTCCTACAAAGGCGAATTCGACACCTGGACCACCAGCACCCGGGAGCCGGACCTCGCGCCGATCGATCTCGGTGCGATCGATGTTCCGAAACTGGCGGCGCTGATGGCCGGCGCCGCGCGCACGGTCGGTGCGCCGCAGGCGCCGATCAGTCACCTCATCATCGACCGCACGACGCTCGGCGTCGGGAAGGAGCCCGTCATCACCATCTATACCGAGGGCGCGCGCGGTGGCTATCTGGTGACCAGCCTGGCCGGTGAGCCGCTGTACGTCTCCAAGGCCCGATAGGCCGGGTACGTGGCGCGCGGGCCGGCGGTTTCATCCGTTGCCGCGGGGTAGAACCACATCGAGAGCAATCGCCGGGACCCACGAGAGCAGGTGACGGGATGAGCGCGCACGACGACCGGATCGCCCGGGAACTGCTGGACCGAGCCGGGACCACCTATGCCGCCGAGGCCGGGATATCGCTGGCCGACAAGCCCGCCCCGCTGTTCCAGTTGCTGATGCTGTCCCAATTGCTCAGTACCCGGATATCGGCGCGGATCGCGGTGGCCGCGGCGCGCGAGTTGGTTTCGAGCGGATACCGCACCGCGCAGCGCGTCGCTGACGCCGACTGGCAGGAGCTCGTCGACGCGCTGGGGCGCGGCCACTATCGCCGCTACGACGAATCCACCGCCACCCGGCTCGGCGCCAACGCGTCGATGATCCTCGATCACTACCACGGTGACCTGCGCGAACTGGTCGGGGAATCGGATCGAGACCCGGTCCGGCTGGCCGAGCTGCTGCAGCGGTTCCACGGCATCGGACCGACCGGCGCCGACATCTTCCTGCGCGAGGTTCAGGATGTGTGGACCTGGCTGCGCCCGCATTTCGACGAACGGGCGCGCCGCGGCGCCGGCCTGCTGCACCTGTCCGAGGATCCGGCCGACCTCGATCGGCTGAGCCGCGCGGGGCGCGACGCCGAATTGGCGGCCGCGCTGGTCCGGGTGAGCCTCGACCAGGACCTCGCGGGCCGGGTGCTCGCCGCGGCCGGGTGAGAAACCCACGTGATTCCGCGATAAGCGCAGGTCGCGGGCGGTTTCGCCGCGCCGTCCGGTGAGGCGGGCACGGTCCCTCGAATCCGATCCGCGAAATTTTCCGTCCGGCCGGGAATGAACTTCCGGCCCCGCTCGTTGAGCTGATCAACGCAAGGTTGAGCGTAATGGACTCAAGTCTCTGGTTGACTCCGAGCGGATCGGAGTGCAGGATTGAGCCGACCACGCTCAGTGTTGCTGAGGACCGTGCTCCGTGCGGTGTCAGGGGCCGAACCGTCAGGTACGGCAAGACCCTCGGGTACGGCAAGGTCCGACCCGGTGCGAGACCTTCGTGCCGAGCAGGCCCACCCTGCACCACCCACACAGTTACATCACCAAGGAGGAACCCACTATGGCTCGTGCGGTCGGTATCGACCTCGGGACCACGAACTCGGTCATCGCTGTTCTCGAAGGCGGTGAGCCGGTCGTCGTCGCCAACTCGGAGGGATCGCGCACCACTCCGTCGGTCGTCGCGTTCGCCAAGAACGGCGAGGTACTCGTCGGGCAGCCGGCGAAGAACCAGGCGGTCACCAACGTCGATCGCACCATCAAGTCCGTCAAGCGCCACATGGGCGAGGACTGGACCGTGGAGATCGACGACAAGAAGTACACGGCGCAGGAGATCAGCGCCCGTACCCTCATGAAGCTCAAGCGCGACGCCGAGTCCTACCTGGGCGAGGAGATCACCGACGCGGTGATCACCGTGCCCGCGTACTTCGAGGACGCGCAGCGCCAGGCCACCAAGGAGGCCGGGCAGATCGCGGGCCTGAACGTCCTGCGCATCGTCAACGAGCCCACCGCGGCCGCGCTGGCCTACGGCCTGGACAAGGGCGACAAAGAGCAGACCATCCTGGTCTTCGACCTCGGTGGCGGCACCTTCGACGTCTCGCTGCTGGAAATCGGCGAGGGCGTCGTCGAGGTTCGCGCCACCTCCGGTGACAACCACCTCGGTGGCGACGACTGGGACAACCGGATCGTCACCTGGCTGGTCGACAAGTTCAAGGCCAGCTCGGGCATCGACCTGACCAAAGACAAGATGGCCCTGCAGCGCCTGCGTGAGGCGGCGGAGAAGGCCAAGATCGAACTGTCGTCGAGCCAGTCGACCTCGATCAACCTGCCCTACATCACCGTGGACGCGGAGAAGAACCCGCTGTTCCTCGACGAGCAGCTGACCCGCTCGGAGTTCCAGAAGATCACCTCCGATCTGCTGGACCGCACCCGCGCGCCGTTCCAGTCGGTGATCAAGGACGCCGGTATCTCGGTCAAGGACATCGACCACGTCGTGCTCGTCGGTGGCTCCACCCGTATGCCCGCGGTCTCCGAACTGGTCAAGGAACTGACCGGTGGCAAGGAGCCCAACAAGGGCGTGAACCCTGACGAAGTGGTTGCGGTCGGAGCGGCTCTTCAAGCCGGTGTGCTCAAGGGTGAGGTCAAGGACGTCCTGCTGCTCGATGTGACCCCGCTGTCGCTGGGTATCGAGACCAAGGGCGGCGTGATGACCAAGCTCATCGAGCGCAACACCACCATCCCCACCAAGCGGTCGGAGACCTTCACCACCGCCGACGACAACCAGCCGTCGGTGCAGATCCAGGTCTTCCAGGGTGAGCGCGAAATCGCTTCGCACAACAAGCTGCTCGGCTCCTTCGAGCTGACCGGCATCCCGCCGGCCCCGCGTGGCGTGCCGCAGATCGAGGTCACCTTCGACATCGACGCGAACGGCATCGTCCACGTGACCGCCAAGGACAAGGGCACCGGTAAGGAGAACACGATCAAGATCCAGGACGGCTCCGGCCTGTCCAAGGAGGAGATCGACCGGATGGTCAAGGACGCCGAGGCGCACGCCGCCGAGGACAAGGCGCGTCGCGAGGAGGCGGAGACCCGCAACCAGGCGGAGTCGCTGGTTCACCAGACCGAGAAGTTCATCGCCGACAACGCCGACAAGGTGCCCGCCGACACCAAGGAGAAGGTCGAAGCGGCCATCGCCGAAGCCAAGGAGGCACTGCAGGGCAGCGATATCGCCGCGGTGAAGTCCGCGGTGGAGAAGCTGGCCACCGAGTCGCAGGCCCTGGGCCAGGCGATCTACGACGCCTCCGCGGCCGAGGGTGCGGCCGGTGACGGAGCCGAGGGTGCCGCCGGCGCTTCCGATTCCGATGACACCGTCGTCGACGCCGAGGTCGTGGAAGAGCCGGAGAAGAAGTGACCGAACAGAACCCGAAAGAGGAGCCGGTCACCATCGTCGACAACCGCAAGATCGATCCGAACGGTGCAGTGCAGGGTGATGTGAGCGAGGGTGCGGCGTCCGACCAGGACGCCGCGGCCTCGGCCGGCGAGGAGGCTCTCGCCGACACCATCAGCGCCGAATTGTCGGAGCGCACTGCTGATCTGCAGCGGCTGACCGCCGAATACGCCAACTACCGACGCCGCGTCGACCGCGACCGCAAGGCCGCCATCGATTCGGCGAAGGCCGGCGTGGTCACCGAATTGCTCGGTGTACTCGACGATCTGGATCGCGCCCGCGCCCACGGTGATCTCGAGTCCGGACCGCTGAAGTCGGTCGCGGACAAGCTCGCCGACGCGCTGCAGAAGCAGGGCCTCGAGGAATTCGGTGTCGAGGGTGAACCTTTCGACCCGACCCTGCACGAGGCCGTGCAGCACGAGGGTGAGGGCCACAACCCGGTGATCGGTGTGGTCATGCGCAAGGGTTACCGCTTCGGTGATCGCGTCCTGCGCCACGCGCTGGTCGGCGTCACCGACGGGGTGGCGGATCTGCTCGGAACATCGGACACTACGAATGCCGGCCGAGATGCCGACGGTGCCGAGTAACACACAGCCGCCGGCTGTGCCGCGCGACGGCATGAAAGGAGGAGATGCCCGGTGAATCGGGAGTGGCTGGAAAAGGACTTCTACAAAGAGCTGGGTATTTCCTCCAGCGCGTCCTCCGACGAGATCAAGAAGGCCTACCGCAAGCTGGCCCGGGATCTGCATCCGGACAAGAATCCGGGAGATACCAAGGCCGAGGAGCGTTTCAAGGCGGTCAGCGAGGCGCATGCCGTGCTGGCCGATCCGGAGAAGCGCAAGGAGTACGACGAGGCTCGGCGGTTGTTCGCCAGCGGCGGTTTCGGCCGCGGCGGCTACGCCCCGGGCGGCGGCTACACCGGCGGTGGCGGATTCTCGAACGAATTCAACCTGGGTGACATCTTCGGCGGCGCGAACGCCGGAGCGGGCGACGGTGGCCTGGGCGATATCCTCGGTGGCCTGTTCAACCGGGGCGGTACCCGGACCACCTCGCGGCCGCGGCGCGGCAGCGACGTGGAAACCGAGACGACCCTGGGCTTCCGCGAGGCCGCACAGGGCGTCACCGTTCCGCTGCGGATGACCAGTCCGTCGCCGTGCACCACCTGCCACGGCAGTGGCGCCAAGCCGGGCACCAGCCCGCGAGTGTGCCCGCACTGCAACGGAAGCGGCGTGATCAGCCGTAACCAAGGCGCGTTCGGGTTCAGCGAACCCTGCGACGACTGCCGCGGTACCGGCTCGATCATCGACGATCCGTGCACCGACTGCCATGGCACCGGTATCCAGAATCGGACTCGCACCATCACCGTGCGTATCCCGCCCGGGGTGCGCGACGGTCAGCGGATCCGGCTGGCCGGACAGGGCGAGGCGGGTCTGCGGGGTGCCCCCGCGGGCGACCTGTACGTCTCCGTGCACGTCAGCCAGGACAAGGTGTTCGGCCGTAACGGCGACGATCTGACCCTGGTGCTGCCCGTCAGTTACAGCGAATTGGTGCTGGGTACAACGGTTTCCGTGCCTACACTGGAAGGCAGAGTCGGGGTCAAGGTGCCACCCGGCACCGCCGACGGCCGGACGTTGCGGGTGCGTGGGCGCGGTGTGCCCAAGCGCGGCGGCGGCGCCGGCGACCTGTTGGTCACGGTGAAGGTCGCGGTACCGCAGAAGCTGGACGACGACGCCGCCGAGGCGCTGCGGCGCTACGCGGAGGCGGAGAAGGTCGGCGGGTTCGACCCCCGTGCCGGTTGGGCAGGTGCGTAATGAACGGTGATCCGAAGAACCGGGCAACCGGCACCGAGTACTTCATGATCTCGGTGGCGGCTCAGCTGGCGGGGATGCACGCGCAGACGTTGCGGACCTACGACCGGCTGGGATTGGTTACGCCGCAACGCACATCGGGCGGCGGGCGGCGCTATTCGTCCCGGGATGTGGAGCTGTTGCGCGAAGTGCAGCGGCTGTCCCAGGACGAGGGCGTGAACCTGGCCGGAGTCAAACGGATCATCGAACTGACCAACCAGGTCGAAGCGCTACAGCAGCGCGTGGGTGAACTGACCGCCGAGGTCGATCGGCTGCGCTCGGGTCACCGGTCCGTTCCGCCCCAGCACAGCACCGCTCTGGTGGTGTGGCAACCGCGCAACAAACGGCGGTAGGCGAAATAGGCTGTGCGACAGCGCTCCCGGACATCCCGGGAGCGCTGTTCGCTATCTCAGGGCTGTTCCAGAACGTCGAAGGGGATGGTCACTTCGACGGGCTCGTCGAGCAGCAGAACCCGTCGGTGCACCGCATGCGCCCGGTATCGGCGGCCGGACCAGTCGAGGCGGTATTCCTCGATCTCCTCGATCCGTTCTTCCTTCTGATCGAGCCGGACGATCAGATATCGCGGAATGCCCGCGGATGCGTACTGAATGCGTTTGTCGGTGATATCGGCATCGATGGTCGATTCCGAGGTCACTTCGACAATCAGCAGAATGTGTTGCCGCACGGTATTCACGTCGTAGGGCTCGCAGTCCCGCATCCAGATGTCTGGGTAGCGGATGTTCAACCGCCGATCGGCCGCGCTGGACTCGGCATCGGCGAAACGGGCGGCCACGTCGGAATCGACCACCATGCACGGTCCCCCGTCGCGCCTGGCCGCCTCCAGCAGCCCCGCCAATCTGCATACCACCCGGCTGTGCACCGCACTCTGTGCCATCATGCGGACCACACGGCCGTCCACGATTTCGATGTCACCGAGGCCCGAGGTTGCTCCTGCGGCGAACTCTTCGGCCGTTACGCGCCGACCGTCGGGAGCGCTCATACCGTGCATCATTGCAGCCTGAACCCGCCGCGGCGAGCGAAGCTTCGGACGCGATCATCACAGCGGGCGTCATGCGGGGGTCTTCGAGAGTGTGCTCACGCCGTCGGTGAAGATGATCATTGTTCGCAGGTGTACTCACGGCCTACTCCCGGATTCCTGGTCGGCGAATCACGGCGGATCGCCTCTACCCAATACCGCAACGGCATTCCCCGGCCACGTGATCCCCGAACTAATCGTGCAAACCACGCCTCATTATGGGGTTTTCGCGGAATCTCGTCGAGGTTTGCACGATCTGTTCGGGCTGCGACAGGACCAGCAGAGTGTTTGCCACACCCAGCCGAGTGCCGTCGCAGTACTGAAGGGTTGGTGAGGCGTGCTCCCAGCCGGTGGCCTGTATTGCGGCCCGACTCCCGTGCAAGCGTCCGCCGGGTATCCGCGGCCGACATCTCATGCAGTCTGGACAGGACCAGCTCGTAGTCGCGTTCGGTGTCGGTGCGCGCGGGCCATTGCGATTCCAGGTGGTGGCAGTAACTTTCGAATGCCAGCCGTCGCTGGACGGTGGCTACGGTCAGGCCCGGCTCGCGTGGTGGCCACCAGCAGCCGACACCGATGAGAACGCCGCACATGGTCACCATCAGCGCAGTCGTGATCACGAACATGATCAGTTCACCTCATCCGGTGCCGCGAGGTCTGCTCCCGCACTGAGGTAGTGCTGCCGGGCGAAGTCGCGGATGAGCTCGATCACCAGAGCCGCCGACGGTCGAGAATCGCTGGGCGGCAGTTGTTTCCACACCCGATAGCCGTCCTCGGGATCCGTCGGCGCGGGCAGAGCGACGCTGGCCCCGATCGGCGCGATGGTGACCGAGCGGCGATACATCTCGGCATACAGTTCGTAGTCCTCGAACGGGATATCCGGTTCCAGCAGGAAGGTCCATCGCCGGCTGTGGGTGTGCAGGATGATCGGGCCGGTCGCGGTGCCGCGTGCGGTCAGTGCGTCCAAAACACGCCCGCCGAGAGGCTCCGGCATCGTAATCGCTGCTATAACACCAACTTTCACGACGATGCGGTTAGCATAGGGTTCAACCGAGGCTGGTAGGCCGTACCGTTTTCGGTAGAAGTCGCGTCTGCCGTACGCACTATCGGTCGGTTCCGAAACCGGCGATTGATTCATGGGTACCTCACGAATGTCGTTGGGGTAGCGATCCGGTGGCGATCACGGTCCGCGTAGTGGCGACGCGGCGGCGGGGTGATTCGGCCGCACACAGGAAACAGCGCGTAGAAGCCTTGTGGAGGCTGAAAATGGGGACCCGGAAAATCGGTGCGAACGCGCAGGGTGGTTCCCGAAACGCATGCGAAATGGTTCCCGATTCGGGAGCCGATGACCACCCGAAGGGGGGAACACCATGACCGACCGTGACAGCAGCATCACCCGCCGCCAGTTGGGGCGCTACCTTCGTGAAGCCCGTGAGGCAGTCGGGATGCGCCTGGAAGATGCCGCAGCCCTGATGGAATGGGGTAAGAGCAGCCTGCAGCGTCTGGAGAAGGGGCAGAACCAGAAAGTTCGCATCCGCGATCTTGATGGCCTGATCGAAATCTATGGGATAGAAGGAAGACAAGCCGATGGACTGCGCGGGCTGGCGCAGGAGGCGGCGGAGAAGTCGTGGTGGCACGAGTTCGGCAGTTCGATACCGCCCACCTTCAGTGTGTACATGGGGCTCGAGTCTGCGGCTCGTCGGTTGACGTCATATCAGCCCGACCTCGTGCCCGGGCTGCTGCAGACCGTCGATTATGCTCGGGTGCTGGTTCGTGATGCGTTTCCCGACGAGTCCGACAAGGAGATCGAAGCGAGGGTAGCGCCTCGAATACATCGCCAGCATCTGATCTTTCGAAAGCGGATGCCGGTCGAGATCGACGTGGTGGTTTCCGAGGGCGCATTGCATCGTGTTATCGGGAGCCGTCACATCATGGCCGAGCAGCTGCGTCATCTGGTCGATGTCAGCACTCGACCGAACGTCAGTGTTCGGGTACTTCCCTATTCAGCCGGGATGCCGACCGGCGACCTATCGTTGAACGGTACGCACAGGCTCATGCGCAGCTTCGACAAGCAGCGCTGGGTGAAGCCGCGTCCAGGGACCTGTTGCGGGTGGGAGCAAGGGAGTGCAAGCATGAATATTGATCTGTCCGAAGCGAACTGGTTCAAGAGCAGCCGCAGCGGTGGAGCAAAGGAATGCGTAGAGGTAGCATTCCTGGACGGTGGACTGACCGGAGTCCGTGATTCGAAGAACCCGGCCGGTCCGGCGTTGTTTTTCACTCCCGGCGAGTGGGACGCCTTCGTGAAAAACGCATCGTACGGTGCTCTCGACTTGGCGTAAGGGCATCCGGCACGGGTTCGAGCCGACGGCGAACTTGCTCGAGCTCGATGCCATCCCGGTGCGGGAATGACAGCGAGCGCGTGATGGTGGCGAATACTATTGCCACACACAGGGTTTGAAGTTTGTAGAGGTCGCCTGGCTCACCAACGGTCCTGTCGGCGTTCGTGCTTCGAGAAATCCTACCGGACCGGCGCTGATTCTTGTCGCCGACCAGTGGGATGCGTTCAACGCAGGTCTGCAGGCAGGACGCGTCCACCGCTCGTGACCAGCCGCGCTCAGCGGATGTGGCACCCACTACCGACGAATGTCGGTGGTGGGTGCCGGGGTCCTCAGTGATTCCCGGGCGTTCGTGGTGATCTGTGCGAGCAAGTTAGGGCACTGCTCCTGTGGTATCAGTGTTTCCTACCGGATCAGAACTGGAATCCTTCGAACTCTTTCTTGTAAGCCTCATCCCTCAGGGATCGCGGTTCGAGCATGACCGCGTATGAGAAATCCTCGCAACAGTGCGGGAGCCCCGGGTGATGCTCTGGCTGGGGTGGTTCTACGCTGTCACGCCTATCGTTGTTCGGACGGGCCGATCCATTCGGGATACTGCACTGCGACAGGATGGATTGGGGGTTGATAGTCCGGTGGTGAGGTCACGAATTTGCCATGCGGTGGACGGGTGAATGTGGGAAATTGTTGTATCCACCAATCCATACATGCATCGGGGTTGGCATAGTTCACGTAATTCTTGATGCGGGTGACCTGCCAGCTGCCGAATATATTCCAGGTAGGTGACCAGTGGCCGCTGGTGGCGTGTCCTGGTTGGTTGCCATCGGGAATTCCCGGCGGCCCAGGTGTTTTTCCGGTGTTTGTCAGCTGAATTTGCGTCGAATCGTCCAGCACCCAAGGGGAATCTGGCTTCCCCGCTGCCGATGGGATGACATAGCTGCACACATCTGCAGAGATTTGGGTTTCGCTGGCAGAGAAGTTTGTGATGTAGTTGTAGAAGGTCCATCTCCCTGGGTTGGCAGGGTCATTGATCTCGGACCACACCAACCTTTCCGACTTGTCTTCATTGTGCCAGGAGACTGGAGCGCCTACGGCCCGGTTGTAGCCGGGGTAGGAACGATCGACTCCCACGTAACGCGTGTAACGACCGGCCTCGTATGTGCCACGAACGAGTTCTGCTCCACGGGAGAACAGGTCAACGCCCCGGTCTGCGGACCATACATGCGTGTACGGAATCGCGGGCTCCGGTTGGGTATGTTCCGCATGGGAGGATTGTTTCGTCGATGAACAGCCCACGGCCAGAATGAGCATGAGAGCGATGGGCGAAAAAGTCATGTTGTGGCGGCGATGCAATTTCATTATTTGGCCTCGAGGCTGTGCGAGTGAGTTCATCGTAAGCCATCTGGAAAATCTGAGGGTTTCCCATCCCGCACATTGTCGTGTCGACTTCAGTGCTTCGGGACTTCCTTATCGCTGTTCGGACGGCCCGATCCATTCCGGGTACTGCACTGCGACAGGATGGATTGGTATTTGAAAGTCCGGGGGTGACGTGACGAAGTTACCGTCCGGCGATCGCGAAAAGGTGGGGAATTGTTGTATCCACCAGTCGGCGCATGCAGCTGGGATAGCGCCATCCGCGTATTTCTTGATCCGGGTAACATGCCAACTGTCAAATATGTTCCAGTTGGGTGACCGATGGCCGCTGGTGGCGTGTCCTGCCGGGTCGTCGTCGGGGATTCCAGGCAACCCGGGAGTATTTCCGATATTCGTTAGCTGAACTTGCGCCGAGTCGTCCAGCACCCACGGGGAATCTGGATGGGAACTGTGCGCCACGGAGAGTCCGTAGCTACATACATCTGCGGTGATCTGCGTGTCGCTTGCCGAGTAGTTGACGATATGGCTGTAGTAAGTCCCGGGTTTGATCATTTTGACGTACGGATCCGGTTCGGACCATACCCATCTCTCCGACTTGTTCTCGTCTCGCCATGAAGCAGGTTCGCCGACCGCCTCGGTGTAGCCGGGGTATGACTTGCCGACTCCCACGAACTGCGTGAGGTAACCGGCCTCGAATGTGCCACGAATCAGCTCTGCTCCACGGGAGAACAGGTCAATGCCCTGGTCTGCGGACCATACATGCGTATATGAGATCGCGGGTTCTTGTTTGGAATTCTCCGAATTCGGGGGTGTTTTTGTAGACGAACATCCCGCTGCTCCAACGAGCATAAAGGTAATGGCCGTACGAGCGATGAGGCAGCGGACTTTCATCACTTGGGCCTTGCCGCTGTGCGAGTCACGTCGTCATAAGCGTTTCGGAAAACCTGAGGATTTCCCACTTCGCTCATCATTTTATCGACTACATCACTTCTGTCTCGGTTTTCATAAGAGCCATCACCTAAAATTACTGTCCAGGGTTTCAGTACGCCATGATCGAACAAGATCGAGTAATTCTTCTGGACTTCCGGAGGAATTTCCATCCGGCTCAAGACTTCATAGTTGCGCTGGGAGAAGTTCGGAGCAACGAGCTTCGCATTCTCGGTATCCCCCGGAGCAGACCCGATAATCGCGCTCTTGAGCGAATCGCCTCCTCCGTCGATGATGCTCTTGGTGGCTTCGGTGACCGGTGCGAATTCAGGGTTGGTGGTGCCGGTCATGGTGAGTCCGAACTGGGTCCCGGCTTTGAGCGCATCGTAGACGCGGGCTTTGCGGTCGTAGGCTTCCTTGGCGATATCGTGCTTGTTTTCGTTGGAAGCCTGGATACCGTCCTGCAGCCCGCGATCGGACAGCGCATTGATTCGTCCCGCAGTCGCCAAGTCGGAGTCTGCATCCGGTCGGTGCGGATCGCGGGCGTACTCGGCTTCGTTCTGCAGGATGCGATCGATTGCCGCACCGGTGAACTGCTCGCCTGCCTCCTTGTCGGTGTTCATCAATGCGAACATCCGTTCCGAACCCTCGTATGTCTGGTTATCTGCGGGGTCTATCCAGCTCTTGCCGTCGTCGGTACGAGTTCGGAATCCCGGAAGCTCTTCACGCGGTTGGCCGGCTAGTGAGTCGATGTATGGAGACATGCTGTGGGACAGCTGGCGAACCAGATCCGGATTTCTTTCCCCGGCGGACTGGTTACCACCGACGTCGGCGAACTTCTTCCACTGATCCTCGGTTGAGGCATACTCGCCGAACTTGCTCATGATGTGGCCCGCGCGCGTGGCCGTCGCGACGTCGGCCCGGTTGCTCGGGTCCGTCACCACCGCGTCGCCATCATTGAACTTGAACATGCTCGACGCGGCTTTGCCGTCGTCGCTCCATTCGTGAGTCATGACATCGGTGACGAAATCCTTGCCGTGAGCTTTGTCGGTGACGGCAGCCTCGACAGCGAATTTATCGGGGCCGACTGCTTGGAAGATCGGTTCTGTCACACGGCCATTGGTGGGAACATAGCCGTCGGCGGTGAGGGCCTCGAGGTTCTTGTGCGGGTTCTGCTCGTGTTTGACTTGGGCGTCCAGGTATTGGCGGCCGACATCCATCAGGTGGTTGTCGAGCGTGCTGCCCTGCTTGTAGCGGTCGTCGCCTGCCGCAACGATATTCGCGATGGTTTGGTTGTCGGCGACACCGTTGAGGTTGATGGATTTGGTGCGCGAGGTGTAGTCCTGGCTCACCAGATCCTTGCGAGTCAGCGAGTCGCGAACCTCTTTGGGAAGTTTGTCGAAGTTGCCTTTGCCCGCCGAACCGCCGTCGACTCGCTCGTTGGAAACCAGTTGGAAGGCATTGGCGAGGGCTTGACGTCCGTCGGGCGGCAGCTTGTCCATGATCTGGGCAATCTCCTGGGGGCTTTTGCCGTCCAGGGATCGTGACAGTTCGGTGAGGTATTGCATCTGGGAGGCGGGTATCGTTGCCGCGCCACCGGATTGGAGATCGGCAAGCTGTTCGGGTGACAGTTGTCCGGCGTCGATCAAGCGGGCGATGTCGTCCGGGCTCATGGTGCCCGCGGCGAGGTCTGTGGCGTCGGCTTTGGCTTGGTCGGTTCCCAGTGCGGAGGCGCTGGTGAACTGTGCGGGTAGCCCGGCTGCGGCGGTGTTGAGCTGGTTGCACAGCGCGTCGTTGGCGGACTTCGCTGCCGCTGCGCCGTCGGTGAGGTCGAACAGGAGTTGTTGTATCTCGGCCTTTTTGGCCGCGTCCAACTCGCCCCAGGGTTTGCCGCTGATGACGGTGTTGTCGCTGATCTCGTAGTGGTCCGCGACCGGGGCGGACACGGCGAGGGGGAACCCTTCGCGGGCCAGGGCGTCGAGTGCGGTCTTGGCGCGCTGGAGTGGGGCCTCGATTCCGTACCACTGGTCGTTGAGCAGGCGGGCCAGGCCGCGGACGGCTTCGGTTGCCTCGCCGATGTGTTTGCGGTCGTCGAGCGCTGACTGTTGTGCGGCGTCGGCTCCGGCGCCTTCCCAGTACCCGCCGTCGGAGGTGCGGATCAACGCGTCGTGGTAGTCGGTGAACTTCTGGTCGAGCTTGTCGGCCAGTGTGTTCCACTCGGTGGCGACCTCGACCAGGTCATGTGGACGCCAGGCGCGGATCTGGTCGGGCAAGAGGCTCACTGGCCCGCTCCCGACGTCCAGGCGCCCGTGCTCTGGCGCAGGGTGGCGACAAGGGCGTCCCGGGAGTGCTCATCCTTGGCCTGATAGGCCTTGAAAGTAGTGGACATCGCATCGGCAACGCCCTCCAGTCGTGCCTTGGCGCCCTTGACCAGTGCGTCGTGCAGCACGTTCTTCGTGATCGCGATCGCTGCCTCGTGAGCTGACATGACACCACCGGGCTTACCGGTGTTGAACGCCTCCGCCGCGCCCTTCTCGCATTTCACCTCACCCACGGTGCGTGCCAGATCGCGGACCGAGGTGCTGAGTCGATTCAGCTGATCCAGGTCTGCTCTGAAGGTGTCGGTCATTTACCCCCCCTCATTTCGGACGAAACGTGCAGATGAGTCTAGCTTCACCTCACCCTGGTATGCGTTCGATCCCCTGCGGGCTCCCGCGCTGTCGCGATCCACGAGATCAGCCGCATCGTTGGAGCCGATTTGTGACTGCGTGATGAGGACCGCTTTCCGCATTCGGTTCGGCAACAGACCGTTTCGCTCTTCGAGGCGTCATGCGTCGTACGATCCGCCGGTGAGCGTATGTGCTGCGCCCCCGAAGGAATGGCCGAGATCAATGCCGCCTTCGCTGCATTCGAAAAGCCCGCGCTGACGTGCCGGAAGAGCGACGATTCCGCCTGTCGGACCGATTCGGCGGCCAGGACTTCGAGGGCACCGAGCACAAGGATTGGGTGCGCGAACAGCAAAAAGCTCCGCGGCGAGCCGGACAGCTGACTCGATCGAACCTCACACGCCGCCGAAACGTCGCATCCAGGACAGTGCCGGATCGTTGGACCAACCGATGTGACAGCTCAGAAGCCGTCGAAACAGATTGCGTCCGCCGGAGTTCCGGTATTCACCAGCCGGTCCAGTGTCGCCTGGGTCATGCCCGGCGACCCACACACCAGTACCTGGTGATGCAGCAGTGGTCCCATATCGCCGACCACGTCGGCGAGAGTGCCCTCCATCATCTCGTCGACCTCGAATCCGACGTCCACGCGGCAACTTTCGTACCACTGGTCGACCCAGTTCGGATCGTCGGCGCGTTCCACCACGGGAATCACAGTGAGCCAGGGCATGTCACCGGCCATCAGATACAGCATGTCCGAGGCGTAGAGGTCGCGTGGGGTGCGGCCGCCGACGAACAGGTGGGTGCGTGGTGGTTGCGGGCGGCGGGACAAGTCCAGCAGCAGCGAGCGCATCGGTGCCAAACCCGTTCCGCCGGCGATCATCACGAGGTCGGTGGTGTCGGCATCCACGGTCAGCCAGCCCGCGGGTGCGCTGATCCGCCACTCGTCCCCGGGCCGGGTATCGCTGACGATCGATCCGCTGCACCAGCCGCCGGGCACGGTGCGGATATGGAATTCCAGTTTGCCGTCCAGCGACGGCGGCAGCGCGGGGGAGAACCGGCGGCGCATGCCCGGATGCTGCGGGACCTGCACATCCACCGACTGCCCGGCTTCGAACGGGACGAACTCGCCGATCAGCCGGATCACCGCGAGATCGTGGCGCAATCGGTGGTGGCCGACCACGGTGGATGACCACTCCGTCGGCGCATCGAGCCGGATCTCCCCGGTCTGGTCCGGTCCCAGCGTCACCATTCCTCCTGTAATTTCCGGGACATCCGCGCCCGGTCGGCATGGCGAGCCGCTGCGAGCCGGTCGCTCACCATGCCTCCTCTGGCCCGCGGATACCCCGCGCCCGAAACCCCTTGTACCGATACCGGTTCCGCATATTCCGGCACGTCACCAAGTTACGCCGTCCGTGCCCGGTTGCCTACCGGTTGCCGCATCTCGCCCGACTTACACGGGATCGGTCATGATCACGTGCTCCGGTGTGCCCACTGCCAGCAGTGCCCGCTTGGTGTCGGCGATCATGCGCGCCGAACCGGCGATCTGGATCTGGCGATCCGACCACGATCCGAAGCTGGCCACCAGCGCGCCCAGATTCCCGATCAGCCGGCGGTGCATACCGAACGGCGGATCGGCCGGCGGATGCGGATGCCACCACGGGTTGGATTCGCTCTCGCAGACCGGCACCACCGTCAGCCACGGATTGCTCAGCGACAGCTGCCACATGTTCTCGACATCGTAGAGATCGCACGGGTAGCGACCGCCGATGAAGAAGTGCACCCGGGGATTGACGCCGCGCCGCCCCATCTCGATCAGTTGGGCCCGTAACGGCGCGATGCCGGTGCCGGAGCCGATCATCAGCACATCACGGCCCGATTCGGTGTCGACGTGCAGACCGCCGAGCGGACTCGCGATCTGCCAGATGTCGCCGACCTCGGCCTCACCGACGATGGCGGGGCTGACCCAGCCGGTGCGCACCTTGCGGACGTGGAATTCGATCTCCCCGTAGGGATTGGTCGGGATGGCCGGCGACAGGTACCGCCACATCTTCGGCCGTTGCGGAATGCACACCGGCACGTACTGGCCCGCCTGATACGGGATCGGCTCCTCGGATTGCAGGCGCACGATCGACAGATCGTCGAGCACCCGCCGGTGGCCGACCACCTTCGCCTCCCAATACGGTTGCGAGGTATCGGAATTGGCGCCGATGGCCATCGAAGCCGAGACCAGAATGGCGATATCGCGCCACCCCGCCTCCAGCTCGCGGCTCCAGAAGGGGCCGTTGTAGTTGTGGAACGCAGCGAGGAGTGCGCGCCCGGCGGCATCGTAATGCTCCGTCTCGACCCCGTATTTGCGGTGGTCGAGAGCCAGTTGCTCCAGGAACCGTTGTGCCCGATCCCAGTTCTCCAGATGGTCGAGCACGAACTGGATGGCGGCGACCACCCGTTTCGGCTGCATATCCATCGTGTGCGGGAAGAGATCGCGCAGTCCGGGGGACTCTGCGAACAGATGACTGTAAAACGCGCTGATCAATCGTTCGGGCCCGGTCGGGGCCTCGGTGATCGACCGGAAGTTTGCGCGGACCAGCGCTGCCGAACGCGCATCCACGACGTCGAGCTTCCTTTCCTTCGGTGTGATCCGGCGACGGTGCCGCCGGGTCGATCCGACAGCCGTGCCGCGGGCTGTGCCACCGGCGATCGCCGGCCTCCGGAGACCAGTATCCCTGAAAAGGCGGTGGTCGCACGGTTATGGGCGGAACACGTTACCCAGCACTGTCGCGGGTGAAACGTGTGGACGGCGGCCTCGGGTTCCGGACCGGCGCGTAGCGTTGGGCACATTCCGTCGCGGAATCCCGAAATATGTCAAACTTGAGCGGAACAGACTCAACTCCTACCGCGTTGAAATGTCCAGAAGAGTTCGTCCGGCGCCTCGTCCCGATCCGACCGGCACGAACCCGACCGGCAACCACGCGATACGACACGTAGGAAGGTGATCGTGGACTCGTTCAACCCCACCACCAAGACACAGGCGGCGCTGACGGCGGCCCTGCAGGCGGCCTCGGCCGCCGGGAATCCGGAGATTCGCCCGGCGCACTTGCTGGTGGCGCTGCTGGATCAGACCGACGGCATCGCCGCCCCCCTGCTGAAGGCTGTCGCGGTCGACCCGGCCACGGTGCGACGCGAGGCGCAGGACATCGTCGACCGGCTGCCCCGCGCCACCGGTGCGACCACGCAGCCGCAGCTGGGCCGCGAGGCCCTGGCCGCGATCACCGCCGGGCAGCGCCTGGCGACCGAACTCGGCGACGAATACGTCTCCACCGAACACGTCGTCGTGGGGCTGGCCGAGGGCGACTCTGATATCTCCCAGCTGCTGCTCAAATACGGTGCGACCGCCGACGCCCTGCGCGAGGCGTTCACCGCCGTGCGCGGCAACACCCGGGTGACCACGGCCGACCCCGAGGGCACCTATCAGGCGCTGGAGAAGTACTCCACCGACCTCACCGCCGCCGCCCGTGACGGCAAACTCGATCCGGTCATCGGCCGCGACACCGAGATCCGGCGGGTGGTGCAGGTGCTGAGCCGGCGCACCAAGAACAATCCCGTCCTCATCGGTGAGCCCGGTGTCGGTAAGACCGCCATCGTCGAGGGCCTCGCTCAGCGCATCATCGCCGGCGACGTCCCCGAATCCCTGCGCGGGAAGAAGCTGGTCTCCCTCGACCTCGGCGCCATGGTGGCCGGTGCGAAGTATCGCGGTGAATTCGAGGAACGGCTCAAGGCGGTGCTGGAGGAGATCAAATCCAGTGCCGGGCAGATCATCACCTTCATCGACGAGCTGCACACCATCGTCGGCGCGGGCGCGACCGGTGAATCGGCGATGGACGCCGGCAACATGATCAAGCCGATGCTGGCGCGCGGTGAACTGCGCCTGGTCGGTGCCACCACGCTCGACGAATACCGTCAGCACATCGAGAAGGACGCCGCCCTGGAGCGGCGGTTCCAGCAGGTGCTGGTCGGCGAACCGTCGGTCGAGGACACCATCGGCATCCTGCGCGGACTCAAGGAACGCTACGAGGTCCACCACGGCGTGCGGATCACCGATTCCGCGCTCGTGGCGGCGGCGACGCTCAGCGATCGCTACATCACCTCGCGCTTCCTGCCGGACAAGGCGATCGACCTGGTCGACGAGTCGGCGTCGCGGTTGCGGATGGAGATCGATTCGCGGCCGGTCGAGATCGACGAGGTCGAGCGGGCCGTGCGCCGGCTCGAGATCGAGGAGGTCGCACTCGCCAAGGAAACCGACGAGGCGTCCAAGCAGCGGCTCGAGAAGTTGCGCCAGGAACTCGCCGACGACCGCGAGAAGCTCAATCAGCTGATGGCGCGCTGGCAGAACGAGAAGCAGGCCATCGACTCGGTCCGGACCATCAAGGAGGAACTGGAGTCGCTGCGCGGGGAATCCGAGCGAGCCGAACGCGACGGTGATCTCGGCAAGGCGGCCGAACTGCGCTACGGCCGCATCCCGCAGCTGGAGAAGCAGCTCGCCGAGGCCGAGAAGAACGCCGGCAAGGCGGGCAGCGGCAGCCTCGAGGACGAGGTCATGCTCAAGGAGGAGGTCGGCCCGGACGATATCGCCGAGGTGGTCTCGTCGTGGACCGGCATTCCGGTCGGCCGCATGCTCGAGGGCGAGACGCAGAAGTTGCTGCGGATGGAGGACGAACTCCGGCATCGGGTGGTCGGGCAGTCCGAAGCCGTCACCGCGGTCTCGGATGCGGTGCGCCGCGCCCGGGCCGGGGTCGCCGATCCCAATCGGCCCACGGGTTCGTTCATGTTCGTCGGACCGACCGGTGTCGGTAAGACCGAGCTGGCGAAGGCGCTGGCGGACTTCCTGTTCGACGACGAGCGCGCCATGACCCGCATCGATATGAGCGAGTACTCCGAGAAGCATTCGGTGGCTCGCCTGGTCGGCGCCCCGCCCGGATACGTCGGCTACGACCAGGGCGGCCAGCTCACCGAGGCGGTGCGACGACGCCCGTACACCGTGGTGCTGTTCGACGAGATCGAGAAGGCGCATCCGGACGTCTTCGACATCCTGCTGCAGGTACTGGACGAGGGACGGCTGACCGACGGCCAGGGCCGCACGGTGGACTTCCGCAACACCATCCTCATCCTGACCTCGAACCTGGGCGCCGGTGGTGACAAGGACATGGTGATGAACGCCGTGCGGTCGGCGTTCAAACCGGAATTCCTCAACCGGCTCGACGATGTGGTGATGTTCTCCGCGCTCAACGAGGAACAGCTCGAGGACATCGTCGACATCCAGCTGGCGCAGCTGCAGAAGCGGTTGTCGCAGCGGCGGCTGAAGCTCGACGTCAGCGATTCGGCACGGTTCTGGCTGGCGGTGCGCGGGTACGACCCGGTCTACGGCGCCCGTCCGCTGCGCCGGCTGATCCAGCAGGCCATCGGTGATTCACTGGCCAAGGAATTGCTGGCCGGCGAGGTTACCGACGGTGACCTGGTGAAGGTCAACGTCGCCCCCGACGGTGACGGGCTGATCGTAGGCCGATGAGGACCCGGCACGCGCGGAGTGTGAGTGAAACCGACTCGCACTCCGCGCGTCTGCACCTACCCTGGTGGGCATGACGAATCCGAGCGACCCGTGGGCGCAGCGACCGGATTCGCCCGATACACCGACCGAGAAGCTCGGTGCGTCGGGCCGGGATCCGGGCGATACGCCGACGCACACGACGGAATACTCGGAAGCCTACGGTCGGAGCCCCGAGCCGTATCAGAGCACGCTGTCCTACGGACATCCCGGGCCCTACGAGCAGACCAAGGCCTACGAGTTCCCGGAGCACCCGGACTATCAGGGCCGGCAGTACTTCGAGCAGTCGCCGGGGCCCAACGCCACCCGGGAGATTCCGCCCTACGACAGTCAGTGGGGCGGGTACGAATCCGGATACGGCGAATCCGGCGGATATCCCCCCTACGGTTCCGGTCCGGCCGGGGCCGATGGCCGGCGGCAAGCGGTCGGCCCGACCGGACTGCCGGTCGAGTCACCGCGCCGCCGGACCGGTCTGTGGATAGCCCTGACCGCGGCGGTATTCGTCCTGGTCGTGCTCGGTGGCATCGCCGCCGGACTGCTCCTCGCCGGTAACGACTCCTCGTCCTCCACCGACGCGGCGACCGGTCGTCCGGCCCCCACCCGCGTCCCGATCGTCCCGCCCAACCCCTCCGGCGCGCAGCCGAGCCTGCCGCAGCTTCCGGGCCTGGGCGATATCGACGGCATCGGCGCGACGATGGGGACGGTCACGACCAACGACGGCGCCACGATCGTGATCCAGTCCCTGCTCGGATCCTCCGTCACCGTGCATACCAACGCCGATACCCAGATCATCTCGGCGGGCGCGGGAAAGGTGTCGGACCTGCACCAGGGGGACATGGTGGTGGTGCAGGGCGACAAGGGCCCCGACGGCGCGATCACGGCGAAGATCATCATCAGCACCCAGCTGCCGCGCTAGGTCTGCCTGCGCTTCGCTCCGGCGGCGTTTCGCCAACCAGTACCGTCTCGGGAATGTTCGCCTGGGTGGTGACCCGGGCGAGAACCTCGGGGTGCGCGGTGGCACGTCGGCGGCGGGCCGCGGTATGTCGCGAACCGCGGGGCGAACGGGCGCGAGCAATCGTGTCCGCACCAACTAGACTCGGGGGCGATGACAGCAGCAATCTGGTTCGGCCTCGCGGCGATCGCACTCGTGGGTGCGATCGTATTGCTGTATTTCGATCGCGTGCAGCGGCAGCGGACCGGACACGTACGGCAGGTCTGGGCCAAATCCCAGGGGTACACCTACGTTTCGGTCGAACCGTCGCTGGCATCCACCTGGCGGCGGGGCGCGATGGCCAAACTGGGGTATCTGTCCGCGATCGATGTGGTCTCCGGCAATCGCAAGGGCGAGAAGTTCGTCCTGTTCGATCTGGAGGATGCCGCGACGCTGGTCGCGGTGCGCCGCCAGATCGGCTCGGACATCGATATCGACCTCCGCCTCAAGACCGCCTCTCCGCCCAAGGACGCCGATCTGGAACTGCTCGGTGCGATCGGTGATCGCGTGGTGTTCGCGACGAACCCCGATATCGCGCGCCATGCGGTGGATCAGCGGATGGTCCACTTCATCGAGACGCTGCCGTCGACGGTGCAGCAGCTCTGGAGTGAGGGCAACTGGACCCTGGGCATGCTGCCGGTCGGTACCGCCGCCAAGGATTGGGAGGCCGCGATCGATTCCGTGCTGCGGCTGTCCGGTCTGCTGCACGTGCTGCCGCCGGTGGCCGGTGGCGATCGCCGCGTGGAGTCCGATCTGCACGATCCGGGCCGCCCGCGCCCGCAGAGTGTCGAGGGCGGCCCCGGTGGCGCCGATGCCGAGTACGGCGACCGCTATCGCGGCGAGGCGATCATCCCCGCCGCCGATCGTCGTCCCGGTGACTACGACGATCGCCCCGGCGACCGCTACGAGCACTTCGACGACGATGTCGACGACGCCCCGGACGACAGGTTCGACGGCCGCTTCGGCGAGGATGCCCCCGATCGTTTCGACGACCACTTCCGCGCCGAGCGCGACGGCACCTTCCGCCCGGAGCGTGACGACCGTCCCCGCGACGAGGTTCGGCCCACTCCGCCTCGCCAGCCGGACGCGCGCGGCGGCCGGCTCGAGGACGAGGTAGCCGGTCACGGTCGCGAGGCGGCGGGTCCCGTTCGCCGTGAGGCGGCCGAGCCGCTGCGTGCGGACGACCGGGCCACCCACGACGCGGCCGATCGCGAGTCCGGTGTCATCGCGGCGCCGCCGGTGGGCGATATCGCGGGCGACTCCGAGCCGCAACCGCCGCGCCGCCCAGCGCTGGCGGTGGTGCCCGATCCGCGCAATCGGGTTCGCCGGAACTGGCCGCCCGCCGAGGAATACGCTGAGGGTGACGAACCCGATTCGGCCGCAGAGGATTTCGACGATCCCCCGGCCGAGGACGAGCTACCGAAGCGTCCTGGCGGTCCGTTCCACCCGGGGTTCCGTCCCTATCAGGGCCCCGCACCCCGGTGACCGGTCCGTTGTACGAGCCGGTGTCGGGGAGTTCGAATTGTCCGCCCGACACCAGGTGGTTGACGATCCATGACCGATAGCCCCGCTACCGCACCGTCCGGCGATTCGGCCGCCGCCAAACTTCCCGGAGCCGGCCGCCCGGTCGCGCTGGTGACGGGGCCGACCTCCGGTATCGGCCAGGCCTACGCCACCCGCTTGGCCTCCCTCGGCTACGACCTCGTACTGGTGGCCCGGGACGAACAACGGCTGGGCGCGCTCGCCGACGAGTTGGGCCGCCGGTTCGGTACCGGCGCCGAGGTCCTGCCCGCCGATCTCGCGCGGGCCAGCGACCGGGACCGGGTCGCCGAGCGGCTCGGCGCGGGCGTCGAATTCCTGGTCAACAACGCGGGGTTCGGGCTCACCGGCGAATTCTGGACGGTGGAGCCGGCCGCATTGCAGGCCCAACTCGACGTCAATGTCACCGCGGTGCTGCAATTGACTCGCGCCGCGTTGCCGCCGATGATCGCCGCGGCCAAGGGTTCGGTGGTGAATGTGGCGAGTGTGGCCGGGCTGGTGCCCGGCCGCGGATCGACCTATTCGGCCTCCAAGGCCTACGTCATATCCTTGACCGAGGGTCTGGCCGGTGGCTTGGCCGGGACCGGAGTCCGGGTGCAGGCGCTGTGCCCGGGATTCGTGCACACCGAGTTTCACGAGCGCGCCGGAATCGCGATGTCGTCGCTGCCGAAACCGCTGTGGCTCGACGTGGATCAGGTGGTCTCCGGTTCGCTGCGGGATTTGGAGAAGGACCGGGTGATCAGTGTGCCCGGAGTGCAGTACAAGGCGCTCACCGCGGTGGCGGGACTGATTCCGCGCAGTGCGGTGACCCGGCTCAACCGAGGCATATTCAACGCACGGGGAAGGACGTAAACCCACATGATCGAATCCACCACCGACCGAGACAGATTGGCAGAGCTGGTCCGCGAGCTCGCCGTCGTACACGGGCGGGTGACGCTGTCCTCCGGTAAGGAGGCCGACTACTACGTCGATCTGCGCCGGGCGACCCTGCACCATCAGGCGGCGCCGCTGATCGGCACGCTGTTACGAGAGCTGGTGTCGGACTGGGATTTCGAGGCCGTCGGCGGTCTCACCATGGGCGCGGATCCGGTTGCTCTGGCGATGCTGCACGCGCCCGGCCGCCCGCTGAACGCCTTCGTGGTGCGCAAGGCCGCCAAGACACATGGCATGCAGCGCCAGATCGAGGGACCGGACATCGTGGGTAAGCGGGTGCTCGTGGTCGAGGACACCACCACCACCGGAAACTCCCCGCTGACCGCGGTGCGGGCCCTGCGTGAGGCCGGCGCCACCGTGGCCGGCGTGGCCACCGTCGTGGATCGTGAGACCGGCGCCGACCAGGTCATTGCCGCCGAGGGGCTGGAATACCGCTCGATCCTCGGGCTCAAGGATCTGGCTCTGGGCTGACATTTGGGCCTGGGTTAGCCTGGACGCATCTTGTGTCCGAGCGTGAAGGGTCGAGTGAGTCACCAGTGGTGAGCATTGCAGTCAATGAGGGTCGCGCAAATGTTGCGATGCTCGGCATCGGCGCATACCGGCCGAAACGCGTCGTCAGTAACGCCGAGGTCTGTGAGGTCCTGGATTCCACTCCGGAATGGATCTTCGAACGCACCGGCATCCGCAATCGCCGCTGGATCGGCGAGGACGAAACCCTGCGCAGTATGTCGGTCGCCGCTGGTGAGCGCGCGATCGCGAACAGTGGGATCGATCGCTCCAAGATCAACACGCTGATCCTGGCCACCTCCAGCTGGCTGAAGCTGACCCCGCACGGCGCTCCCTCGGTGGCCTTCGATCTGGGGATGAACGGCATCCCGGCCTTCGACCTGACTTCCGGCTGCGGTGGTTTCGGCTACGCGCTCGGCGTCGCGGCGGACCTGATTCGGGCGGGCTCGGCGGAATACGTCCTGGTGATCGGCGCGGAGACCATGACCGTCGGGCTCGATCCGACCGATCGTGGCACCGCGATGATCTTCGGTGACGGCGCGGGCGCGGTGGTGATCGGCCCCAGCGACCAGAACGGCATCTCCCCGACGGTGTGGGGCAGTGACGGTGAGAGCGCCGAGGCGATCGCCCAGGACGTCGACTTTCTCGCATACATGAACAGGGCAGAGGCGCTACAGGGCACCGACCCGGCCGAGGAGCCGGTCGGCCGGATGGCGCTGCGGATGGAGGGGCCGCGAGTATTCCGTTGGGCCGCTGTCACCTTGCCACGGGCGCTGTCGACCGCGCTGGAGGTCTCGGGTGTGGCGAAGGAGGATATCGAGGTCTTCGTGCCCCATCAGGCCAATGCCCGCATCAACGAGTTGATGAAGAAGAACCTCGGCCTGGCCGACGATATCCCCATGGCCAACGATATCGAGAACACCGGCAACACCTCCGCCGCCTCGATCCCGCTGGCCATGGAGGAAATGCTGGTCACCGGTAAGGCGAAGGGCGGACAGCTGGCCCTGCTGCTGGGCTTCGGGGCCGGACTGAGCTACGCCGGGCAGGTGGTCACATTGCCGCCCAAGCCGATCGAGCCCAGTTTCTGATGCCGCGCCCCTTCCGTGCTGGGTTCGTCGCGGCCGCCGCGGTGACCGTCGCCGGTGCGGCCACCGGCCGTGACCGCTGGCAGTGGGCGGCGAAACCGCTGATGATGCCGCTGCTGGCCGCCGATGTCCTGCACAGCGGCGGTGCGCTACCGGACACCGAACGACGGGTGCTGCTGGGATCGCTGGCCGCGGCGACCGTCGGTGACGTATTGCTGATCGATCCCGACGACGATCGGCGCCTGGTCGCGGGCGCCTCCGCGTTCGCGATCATGCAGACCGGATACTCCGCGCTGTGGTGGCGGCGGGGTGGACGGCCACGGGCCGCGGTGGTGGCGCCCCGGGTACTGGCCTGGCTGGGGGCGGGTGCGCTGCTGCGAGCCCGGGCTCCGAAGATCGCGGCGCCGCTGACGGCCTACGGGGCGACGCTGGGCGCCGCGGCCGCGCTGGCCTCCGATCCGGCGCTGGCGCCGGGCGCGAAAACCGTTGCGGGAACCGTGGTCCCGAACCGCGACCCGCGCAGTCGGCTGGCTCTGGGGGCGCTGCTGTTCACGCTGTCCGACGGCTCGATCGTGCTGCGGCGCCTGTTCGCCCGCACCCCGCGTTCGCGCCGCGCCGCCGAGGCGTTCATCCTGGCCACCTACGCCGGCGCCCAGTATCTGTTGACGGCCCCCACCCATTTCGACTGATTCACCGCCCGCCGCCGGCCTCGGAGATACCGCCGGGCATCAGAGACAGAGCATGATCCGATCGCGGTCCGCCGGATCCACCCGGATCGAGATCGTCTCGCCCACATGCATTCTCGGCTGATCGATCGGCGCCACATCGAAAACCACCGTGCCCCGGTAGGTTTCCGACCCCGGCACGGTCAGCTCGAGATCGAGTTCGGTCAGTTCGGTGTGGTGATCGGTGGGCCGCAACGGGTGCACGCCCTCGATGATCGCCCACCCCTCCAAACCGTGCCGCAACAGCCGCCGGTCCGACCGCGACGGCCGCTGCGCGACCATCATCCCGATCCCCACACACGACCCGAACGCCCCGACCAGTGCCATGATCTGATACGGCTCGGTACCCGGGGGTGTGTGCTGATGTACCCACCCCAGCCACACCGCGAGCACGATCACGTACCCGACCGTGACTCCGAGTACGGTCCGAAGTATGCGTGCGTGGTCCATAACCGCCTCCACCACCCGCGTGTATCTCCAGGATAGGTCCGGTCGACACCGGCCTCGGCGTACTCCGCGAACTTAGGCGACCCGGTCGGTCCGTCGGGATCCCGGCGACAGGATCTCCACGGCCGATAGCACGGCACCGGAGTTCCACCGGAGCAGGTTGTCGCAGGTCGGCCCGCCTCGCCTCGCACGCCCTCAGCCGCGCAGGCGCAGGACGGCCATGACTCGGCGATGGTGGGTGTCGGAGGGTGGGAGGTCGAGTTTCAGGAAGACGTTGCCGATGTGTTTTTCCACCGCCCGCTCGGTGACGGTGAGGGCGCCCGCGATGGCGGCGTTGGTCAGGCCCTGGGCCATCAGTTCCAGGACCTCGCGCTCGCGGGGAGTCAGGCGGGCCAGTGAATCCTGTTGTCGCGCAGCGCCCATCAGCTGACTCACCACTTCCGGATCGAGGGCGGTGCCGCCGGTCGCGACGCGGTGCAGGGCGTCGACGAATTCGCGCACATCGGCCACCCGGTCCTTGAGCAGATAGCCGACGCCACCCGCGCCGCCGGCGAGAAGTTCGGTGGCGTAGCGGGTTTCGACCCACTGGGAGAACACCAGCACACCGGTTCCCGGGAACGAGCGGCGCAGGGCGATGGCGGCGAGGAGGCCTTCGTCGGTGAACGACGGCGGCATCCGCACATCCACCACCGCGACATCGGGCCGGGTCTCGGCCACGATATCGGTGAGCCGGGTCGCGTCGCCCACCATCGCGACGATCTCGTGCCCGCGGTCGCTCAGCAATCCGGCCAGCCCGTCCCGGAGAATGGCGCTGTCCTCGGCGATCACGATGCGCAGTGCGGTGGGAGCGGAGGTCATCGCGGGCCCGCGATCGGCAGCGTGATGGTGACCACCGTCGGGCCTCCTGCCGGGCTGTCGACCGTCAGGGTGCCGTCGACGGCACGGGCGCGGGCCGCCAGTCCCGACAATCCGCCGCCCACGAGGCGCTCGGTGGGCGCATCGTCGGGTGCGGCCGGGGCGAGTGCACCCGGCTGCCGCACTCCGCCGTGACCGTTGTCGCGCACACTCACCATCATGGTCGACGAACCGGCCGGTGCCACCGACACCCACGCGGCATTCGCACCGGAGTGCTTGACCACATTGGTGAGCAGTTCGGCGACCGAGAAGTAGGCGATCGCCTCGATGGCCGGACTCGGCCGCTGCGGTAGGTGGACGCGCGATTCGACCGGTACCGCACAGCGCGCGGTCAGCGTCTCCAGGGCCGGTTCCAGCCCCAGCTCGAGCGCCGGCGGGTGGATGCCGCGCACCAGTTCTCGCAGTTCGGCGAGGGCATCCTTGGCCCCGGCGCGGGCGTCGGCGATCAGGGCGGCCGGATCGCCGCCGGAGGCGATCCGCTCCTCCGCGCGCCCCAGGGCCATGGCGATACTGACCAGCCGGGCCTGGGTGCCGTCGTGCAGATCGCGCTCCAGCCGGCGCAGGGTCGCCGCGGAGTCCTCGACCGCGACACGGCGGCTCTCCTGCAGTTCGACCAGCTGTCGATCACGCGCGGTCGGCGTCAGCAGCGCCAGCATCAGGGCGCGGTGAATCCAGCACACCCCGCGCACGATCCACGGCAGCGCGAAGCAGCCGATGATCCCCACCGCCGCCATCCCCAGCACGCGCGGCCAGGTGTCGATGAAATAGTCGCCGAACTGGGCCAGCGAATGATGTTCGCGACCTCGCGAGTCCACATTGGTCGGATGGAACAGCACCCAGGGGATCGGGGAGATGGCGGTGAAGACGGTCATCGCGATCACGATCAGCACCCAATAGCCCAGAAAGACACCGAGCGTCGCTTCCACGATCAGGAAGGCCAGTGCCCGCCACGAGGTGCGGTCGGTGAAGGCGGCGCGCAACCAGCCGAGGAATCCGGGCTGCGGCCGGAAATCCGGCGGGGCGGGCAGGTCGGCGCCGAGCAGTGTGGCGCCCACCGCACGGTAGATCCGTCCCCAGATCCGGCCGCCGAGCAGCACGCCGGCCAGGAGCGGAATGCCCAGCAGGATGAGGGAGGTCCACAGTCCGGCCCCGTACCCGGCGAACAGATAGGCCATGACGATTCCGCCGAGCACCACGGCGACGATCAGATAGGCCAGCTCTTTCCAGGTCCGCGCCTCGAACGGGCCGCGCAGGATCGCCCGCAGCACCGATCGCGCGGTCGGCGGGGGCGCGTCGGGACGGTCGAGGACGAGCGTCGGTTCGGCGAAGGTCTCGGTCATAGGTTCCATGCTGGTCGCGGGCCCACCCCCGGGGCGAGGGAGGAGACCGGCGAATCGACGGTGTGGACAGCACCACTCTCGCCCCGACGCTACCGCGAGCGCATCCGCCGGTGCCGCGCGCCGCTACGATGACCCGCGTGCACTACCCGCCTACGCCGATGCCCCACGGTCACTTCCACGCCGCGGCGGCATCTTCGTGAGCGCGGACGAGCACGGACCCGGTCCCACCGAATGGGGTGAGCATCCGCACGGAGTCGGCCCGTGGCGTACCGAATTCGGCACCGAACCGCCGGACGATCCCCGGCTGGACCCGGAGCTGCTCGCGCACGGCGACCGCCGCAATGTCGTCGACGCCTACCGCTACTGGACCCGGGACGCGATCGTCGCCGATATCGACACCCGCCGCCATCCGCTGCACATCGCGATCGAGAACTTCGGGCACGACGCGAATATCGGCACCGTCGTGCGCACCGCCAACGCCTTCGCCGCGGCGGCGGTGCACATCGTCGGCCGGCGCCGCTGGAACCGCCGCGGGGCCATGGTGACCGACCGCTATCAGCACATCGTGCATCACAGCGATATCGCCGAACTGCTCGATTTCGCCGACGGCGCGAATCTGACAGTTGTCGCGGTGGACAATGTCGCGGGTTCGGTCCCGCTGGAGACCGTCGAATTGCCCCGCGACTGCCTGCTGCTGTTCGGGCAGGAGGGCCCGGGTGTCACCGAGGCCGCCAAACAGGCCGCGCGCATGACGGTGTCCATCGCGCAGTTCGGCTCCACCCGCAGTATCAATGCCGGCGTGGCCGCGGGAATCGCCATGCACGCGTGGATAACTCAACACGCTGATCTCGATCGCGCCTGGTAGCGGTCACCGCTCGCGCAGTGCGGCCGCGGTTTCCGACTCCGCGCACCGCAGTAGCTGATCCGGGGTGCCTTCGAAGACGATCCGGCCGCCGTGCCGTCCGGGCCCCGGACCGAGATCGATGACGCGGTCCGCCGCCCGGACGATATCGAGATCGTGTTCGACCACGACCACGGTGTTGCCCTTGTCGATCAGGCGGTCGAGCAGTTCGAGCAGGGTGTCGATATCGCGCAGATGCAGTCCCGTCGTGGGTTCGTCGAGGACGTAGAGGGTGTTGCTGTCGGCGCGAGCGAGCTCCTTGGCGATTTTCAGCCGCTGGCATTCGCCGCCGGACAGGGTGGTCAGCGACTGGCCGAGGCGCAGATAGCCCAGGCCGACCTCGTCGAGGTGGCGCAGCGCGCGGGCGACGGCCGGTACCGGCAGCCGGTGATTCGCCTCCGCGATGGTCAATTCGTCGATATCGGCGATGCTCAGCCCGTCCACGGTGTAGCCGAGGGCACGAGCGCCGAATCGGCGGCCGCCGCAGCTTTCGCAGGGCGTCTCCCTGCCGTCCATGAACGCCAGATCGGTGTAGATCACCCCGGCACCGCCGCACGCCGGGCAGGCACCCTCGGAATTGGCGCTGAACAGCGCTTCGCTCACACCGTGCCGCTTCGCGAACAACCGGCGTATCGCCGGTGCGATGCCGGCGTAGGTGAGTGGGGTGGAGCGGCGGTTGGTACTGACCGCGCGCTGATCGACCACCGTGGCCGGATAACGGTCGGTCAGTTCCCGCGCCAGACTGGACTTCCCCGATCCGGCGACTCCGGTCAGGACGGTCAGGACACCGGTCGCGATATCGACCGAGATGTCGCGCAGGTTGTTGCGGGTCGCGTTGTCCACCCTCAGTTTTCCGGTCGGTATCCGCGGTTTCCGCCGGGGACGCCGCCGGCGCAGGCCCTGACCGGTCGGTGTATCGGCCGCGCGCAGGGTGTCGAAATCTCCGGTGAAGACGATCCGCCCGCCCGCGGTGCCCGCTCCCGGGCCGACCTCGACGATCCGGTCGGCGACGCGTAGCACCGCCGGGTCGTGCTCCACCACCAGTACACTGTTTCCCCGGTCCCGCAGCGATTTCAGGATGTCGGTCATCGATCGCACATCGTGCGGATGCAGTCCGACGGTGGGCTCGTCGAAGATGTACAGCATTTCGGTGAGACTGCTCCCGAGGTGCCGCACGGTTTTGATGCGCTGCGATTCGCCACCGGACAGCGTGGTCGTCGGCCGCGAGAGCGACAGATAGCCCAGCCCGATCGCGACCAGTGCGCACAGCCGCTCCCGCAGTGCGGTCACCACCGGAATTACCTCCGGCGCCCGCACATCGGCAATCAACTCGGCCAGCTCGCTGATTTCCATCCGGCTCATCTCCACGATGCCGCGGCCGAGGACCCGGGCCGCGCGCGCCGCCGGGTTCAGTCGCTCACCGCCACATTCCGTACACGGACCCGAATGGGTGAAGCGTTGCAGCACTGCCTGTTTGCGGTCGGAGAGGGTGTCCGCGGTGTGCAGGTGGATTCGCTCGAACAGGGCCACCACTCCCTCGTAGTCCGCGGGCAGACCCAGTTCCGGCGCCGCCGCGGAGCTGCCGTGCAGCAGCGCCGCGCGTGCGGCCGGGCTCCACATTCGCACCGGAACGCCCGGGTCGAAGGCATCGTGGTCGGTGTATCGGCGGTACCAGTACTGCCCGGGTGCGAAACCCGGCAGCCGAATCGCTCCCTGTTCCAGTGACAGCTCGGGGTCCAGCAGCCGTTCGACGTCGGTGACCAGTGTTTCCCCCAATCCCGAACAGGCCGGGCACATTCCGGCCGGATCGTTGAACGAGAAGTGGTTCGACTCCCCGGCATGGGGCTGTCCGATACGTGAAAACAGCAGTCGCAGATAGGTATATGCGTCGGTGATGGTGCCGACGGTCGAGCGTATGTTGCCGCCCAGGCGCTTCTGGTCGATGACCACCACCGGGGAGAGGCCGTCGATCAGATCGACATCGGGACGGTCCCAGCGCGGTAGCCGGTTGCGCACGAACGGCGGATAGGTCTCGTTGACCTGATAGCCGGCTTCGGCGGCGATGGTGTCGAAGACCAGCGACGACTTCCCGGAGCCGGACACCCCGGCGAATACCACCAGGCTTCGTCGCGGTACGTCGATATCCACATTGTCGAGGTTGTTGGTGCGTGCGGCGCGGATGCGGATCGAGGTCATGAAACCGACGCTAGGAGCAGATGTGGTCACTTTCCGGCCGCAATTGGCGGATGCTGGGGGTATGACTGTCACCGGACGGCTGTTCGACCTCCTGGCATATCTGCAGACGGGCCGCAGTTTCAGCGGCGCCGAGCTGGCCGCGCGTTTGGAGACCAGTCCGCGCACGGTCCGTCGCGACGTCGAGCGACTGCGCGCGTTCGGTTATCCGGTCACGACCCAGCCCGGTCCGGGCGGGTTCTACCGGCTCTCGGCGGGACGTACGCTCCCGCCGCTGGTGTTCGACGACGACGAGGCGATCGCCACCGTGGTCGGGCTGGGAATGCTCGCCGCCACCGGATCGCCGGAGCCCGGCGTCGCCGAGCGCGATGCCGCGCCACCGTCCGGTGCCGATATCGGTGTCGCCGCGGCGCGTGCGTTCGGCAAGATCGACCAGTTGTTGCCGAAACGCCTGCGGGCGCGAACGATTGCGGTGCGGGCGACGGTGGAGGCCGCCGCCGTCGAGGCGCCGGTCGTCGATGCGGCACGGCTCGCGGCCGTCGCCCGGGCGGCGGTCGACCACGAGCATCTGAACTTCACCTACCGCAGCCGCGGCGGTACTACTACGCACCGCCGCGTGGAGCCCTATCGGCAGGTGTATCGGCATCTGCGCTGGTACCTGCTGGCCTGGGATCGTGATCGTGCCGACTGGCGGACCTTCCGCCTCGATCGGGTCAGCGATATCGTCTGCGCCGGAACGCATTTCGAACCCCGGCCGCTGCCGGCGGAATCGGCCGCGGCCTATCTGCGCCGCGAGCTCACCGCGGGCCGGCATCGAGTCGTGGCCACCGTGGAGGCGCCGGCATCGACCGTCGCCGACATGCTGCGATTCCAGGACTGCGATATCGAATCGATCGATGCGCGACGGTGCCTGCTGACCACCTGGGTCGACTCCTTCGAGTGGTTGATCCTCAATCTCGGTGTCCTGGAAGCGGATTTCGTCATCGAGGAGCCTGCCGAGTACCGCGAGCGCTGTCGCGTGCTGGCCGCTCGGCTGAACCGGGCCGCCGTGGCACCGCCGGACCGGTGACCGGCCGATGGGACATCTCCCCGGCAGATCGCGGATACGGTTCGATCGCGTAACAAATCGGGCGCGAAATCGAGGGTGGAACTGGCACCATGTACCCATGAACTCGCGGAGCGACGACGTGCAACCGCGTCCGCCTCTGCGGCGGGGGCGCGCACGAGTCGATTCCGCTGCTGAGCCGGGCGCCGAAATCTGGGGACGCAGAGCGGACGCGGCCGAATCCGCTGTCGTGTCGCGGCATCTGCGGCGGCTGTGGCTGCTGCCCGGGACCGATCTGGGGGTGGTCGGCTGGCCCGCGACCCCGGCCGAGCGGCTGTTCTTCACCTGGAACTACTGGTGGCAGGCGCATCTCATCGACTGCGCGGTCGATGCCGTCGATCGCGCGGCGACCGCGGACCGCACCGCGCGGGTCGCCACCCTCGCCCGCACCCATCGGCTGCGCAATATCACCGGCTGGACCAACAACTATTACGACGATATGGCGTGGCTCGCAATCGCTTTGGAGCGTGCCGAGCGTAGCGGAGGCAGCTCCGAGCTCCGCGGTGGGCTGAGTGCGCTGGAGCAGCAGCTGACGGCCGGCTGGCAACCGGAGATCGGTGCGGTGCCGTGGCGTAAGGGCGACGACTATTTCAACGCGCCCGCCAACGGTCCCACCGCCATCGCCTTGGCGCGGCTGGGTCATCACGATCGCGCGGCGCGGATCGCCGACTGGATCGATGCGACTCTGCGTGATCCGGAATCCGGGTTGATTCTCGACGGCATCCATCTGCCGGGGGGCCGGATCGAACGGCCGACGTTCACCTACTGTCAGGGCGTGGTGCTCGGACTGGAAACCGAACTCGCCGTGCACACCGGTGACATCCGTCATGCCGAGCGGGTGGTGCGCTTGACGCACGCGGTCGAGGAGCGGATGACGGCCGAGAAGGTGATCACCGGCGGCAGTGGCGGCGACGGCGGGTTGTTCAACGGGATCCTGGCCCGATATCTGGCACTGGTCGCGATCATGCTGCCGGGTGACGACGCGACGCAGCGCCTGGCCCGGCAATCGGCCGCCGCGATCGTCAAGGTTTCGGCCCGCGCGGCCTGGGAGCACCGGCTCGAGGTGGAAGGGGATCCGCTGTTCGGGCCCGACTGGGCAATCCCTGCCCGGCTGCCGCACGGCACGGCCGGTGCGGGACGGCCGACTCCGGGTGGTTCGGTCAGCCCGTCGCGCACTCCCGAGCGTGATCTGTCGGTGCAGTTGTCGGGCTGGATGTTGATGGAAGCGGCGCAGGTGGTGACCGCCGCCGGACTCTAGGGCCGGTGGATCAGTGCCGCGGGTCGGTCCACACGATGCGGGTGTGACTCGCGGATACCGTGCGCTCGGACCGCACGGTGCGCAGCGGCACCGTGTCCGCGTGCTCCTCGCCCGGAGCGCACTCCAGATCGAGATCGAAGTCCTCGGTCGGCCGTGCCATCTCGGCGCGGTATTGCCGCAGTCCGAGGGCGGTGCCGACGATCAACACCACGACGAGCGATCCGCTCACCGTCGGCATCAGCCACGAGACCTTGTTCAGATAGCCGCCGGTGTAATAGCCGAGCAGCAGCAGAATCGGCGCCCAGATCACCGCGCCGATCGAACTGGCCACGGTGTAGCGGCGATGGTCCATACCGGCGGCGCCGGCCACCAGCGGGCACAGCGTGCGCACCCACGGAATCCAGCGCGCCACCAGCACGGCCGCGAACCCGTGCCGATGCAGGAGGTCGGAGACCCGCGCCAGATTCTCGGCATTGACGTATCTGCCGTTCTTCCGCGCGATCAGGCGATGGCCGGTTCGCGCGCCGATCACATACCCCACCTGATTACCGGCGATCGCCGCGATCATGGTCGCCACCACCAGACCCCACACCTGGGTGTGCCCGGTCTCGTGGGACGCGAAGATGATGCCCGCGGTCAGCAACATCGAATCGCCGGGCAGGAACAGCCCGATGATCACCGCGCACTCGAGGAAGACGAAGACCAGGACCACGGTCCACACGAGTGCCGGCCCGGCGGAGTGCAGGGGATCGAATCCGCCCAGAGCGAGGGGTAACGGGGTGGCAGGCAATGGTGTCAGTGCGTGGGTTCGTTCGTCGACACG
This sequence comes from Nocardia spumae, assembly GCF_020733635.1. Lineage (NCBI taxonomy): Bacteria > Bacillati > Actinomycetota > Actinomycetes > Mycobacteriales > Nocardiaceae > Nocardia > Nocardia spumae. The sequence continues at coordinate 625,980 of NZ_JAJFZL010000001.1, forward strand.
GACAACTCGGGCTCCTCGACCTCGAGCACGGGTTCGTGATTACGCAGCTTCTTCGCCACCGAGATGATGGCGGGCAGGATCGAGACGAACACGATCAGCAGGAAGATGCCCTCGATGTGATCGCGGATGAACGACACATTGCCCAGGAAGTAGCCGAGGATCGTGACGCCGCCGCCCCACAGCACGCCGCCGATGATGTCGAAGGTCAGGAACTTGCGGTAGTCCATCTTCGACACACCGGCCAGGACCGGCATGAACGTGCGGACCACCGGGACGAACCGCGCCAGGATGATGGTCTTGGGACCGTACTTCTCGAAGAACGCGTGCGTCTCGGTGATGTAGCGCTGTTTGAAGAAGCGCCCATCCTCCTTGTGGAACAGCGCCGGCCCGATGGCCCGGCCGATCCAATAGGCGCACTGATCACCGGCGATGGCGGTGAGCGCCACCGCGGGCAGCAGGACCCAGATGGAGACGGGGGGATTCTCGGTCGCCGCGAGCAGACCGCCGGTGAACAGCAGCGAATCACCCGGAAGGATCGGGAACAGCAACCCTGTCTCGATGAAGACGATGACCAGAATGGCAGGCAGCACCGCATTCGACAGCCATGTGTGTTCGAGCAGGTACATGGGGTCGAGCAGCTGCTTGACGGAGAATCCGTCGGCGAGAGTGTTCGTTATGGCCAGCATGGTCACGGGCCCCACAGTACCGGTCACCTACCGATCGCACCGAACCTCACGGGAACCTCTCAGGAGGTGGCGATTTTCGGACAGGGCTGGGAGATACCACGACGACCTGATCCCGCCTTTCGCGGCGACGGACCGTGAACTTAGGGTATGCACTGACAGAATTGTTGTTCGCAGCACACTTACGGAGGTCACTCAGTGCCCATCGCGACTCCGGAGGTCTACGCCGAGATGCTCGGTCGGGCCAAAGAGAACTCCTTCGCCTTCCCCGCGATCAACTGCACCTCGTCGGAGACGATCAACGCGGCCATCCGCGGTTTCGCCGAGGCCGGCAGTGACGGCATCATCCAGTTCTCCACCGGCGGCGCCGAATTCGGTTCCGGTCTGGGTGTGAAGGATATGGTCACCGGTGCGGTGGCGCTGGCGGAGTTCGCCCATGTGGTGGCAGCCAAGTACGACGTCACGATCGCCCTGCACACCGACCACTGCCCCAAGGACAAGCTGGACACCTTCGTCCGGCCACTGCTGGCCATCTCCGCCGAGCGGGTCAAGGCCGGGCAGAACCCGTTGTTCCAGTCCCACATGTGGGACGGATCGGCCGTTCCGATCGACGAGAACTTGAAAATCGCCGGAGAGCTCCTCGCTCAGACCGCCGCGGCGAACATCATTCTCGAGGTCGAGATCGGTGTCGTCGGTGGTGAAGAGGACGGCGTCGAGGCCGAGATCAACGAGAAGCTGTACACCTCGTCCGAGGACTTCGCCAAGACCATCGACGCCCTCGGCGCCGGCGAGAACGGCAAGTACCTGCTGGCCGCCACCTTCGGCAATGTGCACGGCGTGTACAAGCCGGGCAATGTGGTGCTCAAGCCCGAGGTGCTGGCCGAAGGGCAGCGCGTGGCCGCCGCCAAGCTGGGCCTGGGCGATGGCGCCAAGCCGTTCGACTTCGTCTTCCACGGCGGTTCGGGCTCGCTGAAGTCCGAGATCGACGATTCGCTGAAATACGGCGTGGTGAAGATGAACGTCGACACCGACACCCAGTACGCGTTCACCCGCCCGGTGGCCGGCCACATGTTCGCCAACTACGACGGCGTGCTGAAGATCGACGGTGAGGTCGGCAACAAGAAGGTCTACGACCCGCGCAGCTACCTGAAGAAGGCCGAGGCCGCGATGTCCGAGCGGGTCGTCGAGGCCTGCAACGACCTGCGTTCGGCCGGCAAATCGGTGAGCGCGAAGTAGGCTGAGCCGGCGCTCGACCGAGGGTGCGGTGACCGTCCGGTCACCGCACCCTCGGCGCATCACCCCCCATCGCCGGTTGTCCCGAGCGGGACCGCACGCGATGATCTTTGCTGTGAGCACATGGGCAATTCGCCGGGTCCGGCAGCGACCCGGCCGGCACGAAGCGCGGGACCTGTGAGCAATCCGACCGGCCCCCAACCTGTTACACCGTCTCCGACCGGTCTCGACCTGAGGCTGCTCGGCCCGGTGCAACTACTGGTCGGCGGGGAATCCGTCGCGGTGGGCGGGCCGAAACCACGGGCCCTGCTGGCCGCGCTGACGGTCAACCGGCGGCGAGCGGTGTCCTCGCAGGCACTGGCCGATATCGTCTGGAACGAGGATCCGCCGGACTCCTATCAGGCGAGTCTGCAGGTGTTCGTCTCCAATATTCGTAAGGCCCTGCGCAATTCGGGGATCGATCCGGCCGCGGTATTGCGCACCGAGTCCTCGGGATATCGGCTCGAGGTGGCCGACGACGATTGTGATCTGGGCCGCTTCGAGACCACCCGCAAGGCCGCGGCCGAGGCGGCCGCGGCCGGTGACCACGAGACGGCGTCGCGGATGTTCGGTGCGGCACTGGAACAGTGGAGCGGCACAGCGCTCGACGACCTGTCCGGAACCCGCTTCGCCGACACCTTCGCCACCGCGATGGACGAGGAGCGGCTGCTGGTGGCATCCGCACGCATCGATGCCGAGATCGCCTGCGGCCGAGCCTCTTCGGTGGTTGGCGAACTGGTGTCGATGACCACGGCCCATCCCATGCGGGAACCGCTGTGGGTGCAGCTGATCACCGCGCTGTACCTGTCCGGCCGGCAAGCCGACGCCCTCGAGGCCTGCCGCCGGGTCCGGACCGTGCTCGCCGACGAGCTCGGGATCGATCCCGGACCGGCGCTGGTCGAACTGGAGAAGCGGGTCCTGCGCCAGGAGCCACTCAATACGCTGGCGATCGCTCAGGTCGAGCGGATGGCGAAGGCGATGACCGAAACCGTCACCGAGACTCCGCGCAGCGCCCGGGCCGGGCGGCTGCGGATGCCGGACGGCCGGGCGGTGCCGATCGCCAAGGGCGGGTTGAAGATCGGCCGTATGACCGACAACGATCTGATTCTCGACGATCCGAAGGTCAGCCGCTATCACGCGCATGTACTGCCCAGCCGGGCGGGCATATTGATCAAGGACCTCGCCTCGGCGAACGGGATCTACGTCGACGACGAGGTCGTGGACGGCGGCACGATGCTGTTCGGCGGCGAGCTGATCCGGATCGGGTCGACACTGCTGAGTTTCGAGGCGGAAACCGAATGACACTCGTGTCTCGTCGGTAAACGCCGATGACGAGCGTCGTCCGGGTAGGGTCGGCTGCGAATCATGCCAGCGGGGTGAGGACGCGGGCGAAACAGTCGATCGCATTCGCGAGGGGTTCCGTATGGGTGTGCGCGTGCAGGCTTCGGTCGGTGTGGTGCTGCTCGGTGCCGGACTGCTGGTCGGGCTGCCCGGGCCGGCCGCCGTCGCGGAACCCGAAAGAGAACCGGCCGCAACGGTTCCCGGCACCGGACCGTGTGCGTCCGATCCGGTGCCCGTCCACGAGTCGGTGGTGCCCAAGACCTTGGAGGTGCCGATTCCGTATCCGGTGGTCACCGTCGATCAGCGCCCGCCCGCGGCGACCCCGGTCCGCACCGATATGCACTTGCCCGTCGATCCGTGCACGAGCCCGTGCCCCGATCTGACCGACGGCCCGCCACCCGCCCCCGGCCTGTTGAGCCGGCTGGGTCTGCCCGAGGTGCTGCTGAAGCCGCAGCCGTTCTACTTCGCCCTGCCGCCGGGGCCTTCGCCCGAGCCCGAGCCCGGGCCGCCCCCGCCGCCGCGGGTCGAACCACCGACGGAACCGGCGCCCAGGGTCGCCGCGCCGCCGGCGCCGAGGGTGGGTGCGGTCCGCGAGGTTTCCAAGGAGACGGGCGCGAATTCGGTGAACCGCACCGATAAACGCTGGCAGGTCAATGGCACCGACCTCGGCATCATGTGGGAGAGCGCGCCCGGGGAGATCGCGACGGCGTTCGGTGACACCGTCGGTCACGGTTTCCATCCGCCCGGCGGGATGGGGGAGGACTGGCGCAGCAATCTACTGGCCTTCAGCACCAATCGGGAGCTGGACAAGGGCCTGATCATCGACCGTATGGTCACCGACGATCGGTGCCACGCCGCCGAGGTGCTGTCCAGTCGCAAGAAGGACAATATCGAGATCACCACGATCCCGACCTCGGGTTTCACTCTGCCGCACCAGGGTTCGGCCGACGGCATCCGGCAGTTCATGAGCTACATGTCGATTCGGACCTGGAACAGCATCCCCGGCACCTTCTACACCAACTACGGCGGCATCGCCTATTCCGACGACCACGGGCGGACCTGGACCAAGGATCCACATACACACTGGGACAACATCTTCGGGCTGTCCAATTTCCAGGTGTCGGCGATGGTTCCGCAGGGCGATTACGTCTATCTGTTCGGCACACCCAATACCCGGCTCGGTTCGGTGGGCCTGGCCCGGGTGCCGAAGGAGCAGGTGCTCAACACCACGGCCTACCAGTACTGGCGCGAGGGCAACTGGACGCCGGTCGGCGGATCCGACTCCGCCACACCGATAGTCGACGGTCCGGCCGGTGAGTTGTCGGTGCGCTACGACAGCGCGCGCGGAAAATGGCAGATGAGCTACCTGGACACCGCGAAGACGGCGATCGTGCTGCGGGAATCGAATTCACCCCAGGGCGACTGGTCGCCGAGTACGCCGCTGTTGCACGTGTCGGCGCAATATCCGGAGCTCTACGGCGGATTCATCCACCCGTGGTCGACGCCGTCGGATCTCTACTTCACCATCAGCACCTGGAGCGACTACAACGTCTACCTGATGCATGCCCGGCTGCGGTAGCCGCTCAGGCCGGGCACGCGATCGGTCAGGCCAGTGCGACTTCGGCCAGCGCCCGGCCGAACAGCTTCTTGCCCGCGCAGGTGGCGCCCAGCAGGATCGTCGCGGTACGGCGTTCCGGATCGAGCGCCTTGACCTTGCCGGAGAAGTCGATCAAGGCCGGCGACTGTGCGTCCACCGGAACGAATCCGGCGAACCGGACGCTGTAGGACCGCACGGCGCCGGGGTCGCCGAGCCACGAGGTCAGATAGTGCGCGCCCAGGCCCATGGTCAGCATGCCGTGCGCGACCACCGTGGGCAGTCCGGCCAGGGTGGCGGCGTGATCGCTGAAATGGATCGGGTTGGGGTCACCGGCGACACCGGCGTAGTTCACCAGATCGCCTCGGGTGAGACGCATTGTCGCCGTGGGCAGTTGGTCGCCGACAGCGACGTCGTCGAAACGCGGCAGGGTGCTCTGACCGGTGTCGCGGCGCGACGGGGTGCGGGTGGGTTCGGCGGTCGCCTCGGAACCGGGGATCGGGACCAGGACCTCGGGGTCCGCGGCGCCGAGATCGCGGCGGTGCATGACCACACCCTCGACCTGACGCACGATATCGGCATCGACCGCGCCGCCGAGCCGGGCCACGAGGGTGGCGGCGCCGACCTGGACGACGGCTCCCTCGGCATCGAGGACGGTCGCCTTCACCGTGATGAAGTCGTTGCCGCGCAGGTGGCGGATCGACTCGATCTCGGCCTCACTGCGCAGGACGTCCCCGGCCACGATCGGACGGTGGATGTGGAAGGTCTGATCGGTCTGCAGGATCTGCGACAGGTCGTATTCGCTGAGCACGTCGTCCAGCAGGGCCCGCGTGGTGACCATGCCGATCACCGAAGCGAAGGTCGGCGGCGCCACCACGGAATCCCAGCCGTACTTGCCGGCGTCGGCCTCGAAGTGGTGGGCGGGATGGTGGTTCTGCACCGCCCGCGCGAATTCGCGGACCTTCTCCCGGCCGACCTCGTAGTGGTCCCGAATGCGGTAATGCCGACCGGCCAGTGCCGTGGATGCCGGCGCGTCGGGTGCCAGCTCCGGCATGTCCCTTGCTCCCTGCTCGAATTCTTACTGCGTAAACGGCGGTGACGCCCACCTCCGGAGAATCCGGTCAGCGGTGGGTGTCGACAATCCGAGCCATGCTATCGGCGCCCAGCAGCGCTGACCAGGTATCTGTGACGTTCATCGCGGATCGCGGGCGCGATGTCACAGCGCAGTGACGAGCATCATGGATCAGCCGGACCTACTGGGTCGCGGCCGCCGGATCGCACACCTTCCAGCCGCTGTCGGTCTGCTGGAGATCGAAGGAGCGTGCCGTCGACCTGCTCGGATCGGCGTCGGTGTAGACGTCGACCTGGGCGACGGCCTTGTCGCCGGTGATCTGCACGGCATCCACCCCGGCGACCTTCGGGATCTTCTTCTGATCCACTGCCAGCTGGTGCACGCCGGCGTACTGATCGGGTGCGATGTTCTGGTAGAAGTCGTGCAGCTTGCCGCAGGTCGAGGCCTGCAGATCGGTCAGTTTCCCGGAGGCCAGCGCATCCGTGTAGCTGTTGACCGCGCCCTTGACCTTCGCTTCCGGTGAATTGTCCGAACCGCCGGCGACCATGGCGATCACCACGACGATCGCGACGACCACCACCACCGCGGCCGCACCCGCGAGCACCAGTCCGCGCCTACCGCGTCCCGGCCCGCCGCCCGCGGCCTCGGCCGCCGGTTCCGCGGCCGGTACCCGCTGCGGCGCGGCGACCGTGCGCGGCGGCATCGGGCGGGGTGCGGCACCCGGCGGCGCGGACAGCGTCTGCGCGGGCTCGGTCATCTTGGTATCGGCGGGCGACGGTGCGCCACCGGGGCGCTGTCCGGCCGGAGGTCCTTGGGGCACAGGACCGTTCGGGCCCTGGTATCCCGGCCCACCCGGCCCACCCGGGCCCTGCGGACCGCGGGGGCCGGGGCCGCCCGCCGGTCCCCGGGTGGGTGGTGGACCGCCTGCGACCGCACCGGCGCCTGCCGCGGCCGCACCCAGGCCCGCGGCCGGACCGGCCGGACCGGCCGGACGGCCCTGGGGACCGGGTCCGCCGGGCGTACTGCCCGGGCCCTGCGGTCCCGGACCGCCCTGGGGGCCGCCGGGGCCCGGGCGGTTCGGACCATCCGGGCGCGCACCCTCCGGCCCGGAACCCTGCTGTCCCGGCGCGGCGCGCAATTTCTCGGTGATCGCCTGATCCGGCTGCTGTACCGGCAGGATGGTGGTCGCCTCGTCGGAGGGGTTCGATACCGACGGAATGTTCTGTGGCGCCGGAGATTTCGGCGTCTTCGCGGCAGCTGCCGGTCCGGTCTGCTGCGGCCCGCCCGGCTGTCGGCGCGATGTCCCGCCGGAGGCGGGGGAGATCTTGGGCAGCGCGACCGTTCTGGAGTCGTCCACGGCATCCGCGACCGCATCGGAGCCGCTCGCCGCTTCGGTCTTCGCCGGGGTCGCGGCGGCTTTCGCGGCCGGGCCGGCATCCGCGGCGGCGTCGGCGGCCTTCGCCGCCGCGCCGGTCGCACCCGCCGCGGCGGGAGCGCTCGTGCCACCGGTGTTCTTCGCGCCGGGCGTGTCCGTGCCGGATTTGTTCGCGTCCTTCGCCGCGGCGCCCTTCCCCGCACCCGCGGACGTGGGAATGGCGGCCGTTTTCGCATTACCCGCGGCGGCGGAACCGGTTGCCGGCGAACTCTTTTCCGCCGATGAGGTCGCGGGGGAATCCGCCGCGGACCCCTCGGCCGGTGCGTCCGAAGCGGCCTGGTCCTTGTCGCCGGAGTTCGGCTCGCCGGCCTCGGTCCCCTCGGACTTCGTGGCGCCGGCGTCGCTGTCGCCGGATTTCGCCTCGCCCGCCGGCGCCGCGGCGGATTCCGGCTCGGCCGGTGGTGTCTTTTCCGGAGTGTCCTTCGCGCCGGGGGTGCGGATGACCTGGGTCTTCGCCGACGGTGAGGCCAGCGGAGCGGTCGGCGCCGCGGCACCCGGTAGCTGATCGCGGGAGATCCGCTGGGTCTGTCCGGCGTCGGCCGGGGCGCCCTTGTCCGGACCGCGTCCACCAGGGGCCGAGCCGCCCGGCTGGGCAGGTTTCGCCGGCCGGTCGGAACCCGCGCCGGATGCAGCCGGACGCGGGCGATCGCCGGTGGCGCCCTGCTGCGGCTTCTGGTCGTCGTTCGGGTCGGACACGCGCTACCCCTTGCTCAGTATCAGCTGTCGGTCGTCAACTGTTGGTCTCCGACGACACAGCCTAATGGGGTAAGGCCCGGAGGAGGCAGCAGACGCGTTGGCGCCGCCTTTCTCATCGCGACGTTCCACCGGAGGGGGACATGCGGGCCGACGAGGATTTGCGGGCGCGGTGCACAATGAAGCCCATGACCTCCTTCGGTGATCTGCTCGGACCGCAGCCGGTATTGCTTCCCGAAAACACGGAAGCCGAACAGGCCCTGCTGGACAACCAGGACCCGGTGCAGGTCGCGGCCGCTCACCCGACGGCCTCGGTGGCCTGGGCACAGCTGGCCGAGGACGCCCTCGCCCGCGCCGGAGTCGACGGCGCCGCCGAGGGGCGGGCCGAGGTGAACCTGGATGTGATCGCGGCCTACGCGTTCGCGCGGACCGGCTACCACCGGGGCCTGGACCTGTTGCGCCGCAACGGCTGGAAGGGATTCGGCCCGGTGCCGTGGAGCCACGAGCCCAATCAGGGTTTCCTGCGTGCCGTCGGGGCCCTCGCCCGGGCCGCCCAGGTCATCGGTGAGAACGACGAATACGCCCGCTGCCTGGATCTGCTCGAGGATTGCGATCCCCGCGCCGCCGGCGAACTCGGTCTGGACTGAATCTGACCGGCTCGGAACGGTTCGCGACCGCGATCACCGTCGATTCGGTTCGCGACAGCGGTAAACAGCGCATGCGCACCAGCTGGCGGCGGTTACGCCGGTCGGCTCTCCCGATCGTTCAGTGCGCGGTCGGCGCGGCGCTGTCCTGGTTCATCGCACATCGGCTGGTGGGGCATCCGCAGCCGTTCTTCGCGCCGATGGCCGCGGTCATCTCGATCGGCGTCTCGTTCGGCGCCCGGCTGCGCCGATCGGTGGAATTGGTCGGCGGGGT